>NZ_JADCKL010000013.1 GCF_014982975.1 Claveliimonas monacensis | reverse complement strand
GTCTTTTTATGCTGCTTGAACACAGACAAACTTTCTTCTAAAAAGGAAAACAATAGGCAGAGCTAGGAATCCCTAATCTCTGCCTAAAAGAGAGTTATCATTTCAGTGCCTTAACTAAATGACATTGGCTTAACGGCTGCTCTCTTTTTGTACTTTTTTAAATCTCTGCCAGCTGCTGTACGGCGTCGCCGGACACCATCATCTCGCAGTGCTCTTCCAGGAAGGCCAGAGAGGCGCTGGACGCCTTCTCAAGGGAACCGTACTCGGAGAGCATGTTGCAGATCCGGTTGAAATCTCTTGTCTTCAGATCAGACTGTGTCAGCACAAGGATGTAAAGATCTGCCTTCTGGTCTTTATATAATGTGTTGGAACCGAAATAGATGGATTTCAGCAGATGGGCTGCCTGGATCACCTGGTCCATGGTCTCAAAAGAGAAGAACCGAAGAGAGGGTTTCTTTTCTTCCTCGGCAGTATCCTTGGAAGGTTTCTCCGATATAGCGGAGACGCTTTCCTTTACTTTGCCGATCAGGTTCAGAAGTTCCTCCGCACCTTCCAGCTTCTCAAGAGCGTTTTCTTTTGCGGACTCCCAGTCACCTCCGGGTGAAGGAGCGAATTTAGAAAATCTGGTATCCAGTTCCTCCGGATCTTCGACTTTCGTGATTATCAGCACGATAGAGTCCGCTGATGCGGGGATCGCCTCGATCATAAGAGGGATGTCGTCCGCCTCAAAGCCAAACTCAAATGCCGCCTGTTGCATCATATCATGGAAAAGTGATTTTGCTTTTTCAGTTCCGTAGGCAAGCTCGCTGAGCTGAAGCTGCCTGGCTGCCAGATCGGCGCGTGTAAGCGTGCAGCGGATCTGGTTGTCATTGATCTTCTCAATCTTCATAGTATCACTTCCTTTTTCACAGTATAGCATAAGGCATAAGTATAGTTCAATAAAATAAAAATAAAAAAAGCTTGCGTCAACATAATGGCAGGTGCTATAATACAGACACAGAAATTAGTATTCCCAATTCACACATTCTTAGAATGGATCTGCATATCAGATTTATTTATCATGGGTTTTCAAAACAAGATCAGGTAACTTATCAACCATTTATTTCCAAAAATGTCAGATAAAATAATTTTTCATCAATTTTAAGATTTCAATCAGATTTTGCCGTTTATGTTATGCTCAGAATTTTCAACAGGGGCAGGTCCAGAGGACAGCAGCGCAGTCAGAAGAGTACGGTTTCTGTGTGAAGGTGTATCCTGATATATCACGCACTTCCAAAAAGGAGATATACCTTCAGATGTTTTAGTTATATTCCATTTTATGCGGCGGGCGGGAAAAGTTTCGTCCGGGCAGAAAAAGGAGGCTGTTATGCCGGAAGACACAAGGGAATTTCAGGAGCTGTTCAGAGAATTGAACGGCTACGAGAAAAAGGGAGTATACATAGAACTTGAGGGGAAACCGGCAAGCCCGACACAGATTGTACAGGCGCATATGCTGCGGGAGGATTCCGGCTATATGCGGGATTATGTCCTGAATGAGAAAGGAGACCTGAAAGCATTGTACTTCCATCACATTGCCAGAGAAAATTAGACAGAAAAAAGACCGGACAGTGCGGACACCCCTCGCAAAAGTCTTGAAAATGTCGAAATATATAATGACGTGTGCTGCAAAGATTGGTATAATAATGTATATGTGTGTGGGAGGTGCAGCATGGATCAGAGACGCAGAAGGCGGAGGCCTGCGCGCGGGCGGAAACAGTCAAGGCGCAGAAGAAAGAGAAATCTTATCCTGAAGACAGGATTTTTCATTATAGTGATCATAGCGGCTATTGCAGCGTTCTTTTTGTGGAGGCGGTATGGCCCTTCAGACCAGCAGGCTGACAGGAATGAATATTATGGAATAGAAAGTGACGGTCAGCTGGCTATTGTCGTGAATAATGAAGTGCTTGAGCCAAGGGGGATGATCTCTGACGGAAGAGCCTATGTGGAGTACGCTATTGTGCGGGACTACATCAACCAGAGGTTTTACTGGGATCCAGGTGAGAACGTGCTGCTCTACACGCTTCCGACAGATACAGTCAGTGTAGGAGTGGGGGCAAGTGAGTATACTCTCGCCAATCAGAAAACCAGCACAGACTATGTCATTTTGAGGACAGAAGGAAGTACAGCGTACATTGCGCTTGATTTTGTGGCACAGTATACAGATATGTCTTACGAAGTCTTCACAGACCCGGACAGAGCGGTCGTGGTGACAGAGAAAGAAGAGACTGTGGCAGAGGTGAAAAGAGACACCCAGGTGCGCTATCAGGGAGGCGTGAAGAGCCCTATCCTGACGGAGGTCTCCAAGGGAGATACAGTGGCAGTCATCGAGGATGAAGGCGACTGGAAGAAGGTGCGCACCCAGGACGGATTCATCGGATACCTGAAGCAGAACAGGCTCCGCGACGAGCAGAAGACGACATACGACAGAGGCTTTGAGGAGCCTGTTTACACAAATATCTCAAAAGACTATGTGATCAATATGGCATGGCACAATGTGACCAACTCCGATGCCAACAGCAGCGTTCTGGAGATGATCGCCAGCACAAAGGGCCTGAATACGATCTCTCCCACCTGGTTCCATGTGGCAGATACATCGGGCAATCTGGAGTCCATCGCCAGCTCAGAGTATGTGAATTACGCACATCAGTCCAACATCGAGGTGTGGGCGGCCATCCGGGATTTTGACGGAGGCATCAGCTCCCAGGAGGAGTCCTATGCGCTGCTTTCCAGCACATCCAGCAGGACAAACCTGATCAACCAGCTCATGGCAGCTGTGTTCCAGACAGGGATCGATGGCATCAATGTGGACTTTGAGATGATCTCGGAGGAGTGCGGCGAGCACTATATCCAGTTTATCCGTGAGCTGTCTGTACAGTGCAGAAAGAACAACATTGTGCTCTCCGTGGACAACTATGTTCCCCAGAACTACAACCAGCAGTATCACCGGGGAGAACAGGGAGCGGTGGCAGACTACGTAGTCATCATGGGCTACGATGAGCATTACGGCGGTTCTCCGGAGGCCGGATCAGTGGCTTCCTACGATTTCGTGAAAGCGGGCATCGAGAACACGCTGGAGGAAGTTCCGGCTGAGAAAGTGATCAACGCGGTTCCCTTCTTCACAAGAGTGTGGGAGGAGACGCCCAAGACAGAGGAGGAGATCGCCGCTGCCCAGGGCACAGATGCCGCGGAATACACCATGAATGTGACCAGCACAGCCTACGGAATGGCAGACGCCAGGGCCGTGGTGGAACAGGCAGGGGCCCAGATCACCTGGGATGAGACGACACAGCAGAATTACGCTACCTGGGAGGCGAACGGCGTCACCTACGAGGTGTGGCTGGAGGACGCCCAGTCACTGGAGCCAAGGCTGAAGCTTATGAAAGACTACGGACTGGCCGGCACAGCCGCATGGCGCCTGGGACAGGAGACATCAGACATCTGGGAGCTGATCCTGCAGTATGTAAATTAAAGACCAAATCAATCTGACAAAGGCATTAATATGCGCCCTCTGGAAGACATATACTAGAGTATCCTGAAAAGGAATTTCCGGTATAGGCTGACAGGGGGTGCTTTTTTGCTGAAAAAGATCATGGAACTTATTTTTGCGCTGGCTGTGCTGGCCGGCCTTCTTTTTGCCGGAGACAAAGTCCGGATGTACGTCAGTGTACAGCAGGAGAATGTAAGGAGAAATCTGGTGGTCCTGGATCCGGGACACGGGGGAAGGGATCCCGGAAAGGTGGGGGCGCAGGGCGAGCAGGAAAAGGACATCAACCTTGCCATCTCCCTGAAAGTAAAGGAGAGGCTGGAGAAGGACGGGATGGAAGTGGTTATGACAAGGGAGGAAGACGTTATGCTGGCAGATGAGGATGCGTCCAACAAGAAGCTGGAGGATCTGAACAACAGGATCAGCATCATCAATGAGCGCCAGCCAGCCGTCGCTGTCAGCATTCACCAGAACAGCTATTCCGACGCGTCAGTGAAGGGAGCCCAGATCTTCTATTTTACCCACTCCGACAAGGGGAAGCAGGCGGCAGAGGCCCTGCAGAAGGAACTTCTGGAATTTGACCAGGAAAATACGAGAAAGATCAAGGCAAATGACACATACTATCTTCTGAAAAAGACAGAAGTCCCCACCGTGATCGTGGAGTGCGGATTCTTAAGCTGCCCGGAGGAGGCGGCTCTTCTGACCGATGAAGCGTACCAGAAGAAGCTGGCAGAAGCCATTGCCAAAGGCATAGAAAGCTGGGTGGTAAATTAGGCGGATTGATGCTATAATAAAGGACATGGAGACAAAAGTAGAAAAGATAGAAAAAACACAAATGAATATGGACATAATAAATGCAGCCGGGCAGATCCTGAAGCAGGGCGGACTGGTTGCATTTCCTACAGAAACCGTGTATGGGCTGGGCGCCAATGCCCTGGATGAGGAGGCGGCCAGAAAGACTTACGCCGCCAAGGGAAGGCCGTCGGACAACCCGCTGATCGTCCACATCGCCTCCTTAGAAGACCTGTATCCCATCACAAAGAAGGTACCAGAGAAGGCAGTGGCCCTGGCGGAGAAATTCTGGCCCGGTCCCCTGACCATGATCTTTGAAAAGAGCGAACTTGTTCCCCACGGGACCACAGGGGGACTGGAAACGGTGGCTGTGCGCATGCCGGACAACGAGGTAGCGCTGGCGCTCATCCGCGCAGGCGGAGGCTATGTGTCCGGTCCAAGTGCCAACAAGTCGGGAAGGCCAAGCCCTACCATGGCCCGGCACGTGCTGGATGACCTGGAGGGGCGGATCGATATGATCCTGGACGGAGGCCCTGTCCATATCGGGGTGGAGTCCACCATTGTAGACATGACGGTGGAGCCGCCCATGATCCTGCGGCCGGGTGCTGTGACAAAAGAGATGCTGGAGGAGACAGTGGGCGAGGTAACTGTGGATCATACTATCCTCACGGCAGACGCCAAGACACCTCCCAAGGCGCCCGGGATGAAGTACCGCCACTATGCGCCCAGGGCGGAGATGACCGTGGTGGAGGGACCCCTTGAGAAGGTGGTGGACAAGATAGGCGAACTTGCCGCAGCCCGCGAGAACGAGGGACATCGCGTCGGGATCATAGCCACACAGGAGACCATGGGCAGATATGATCACGAGAATGTAAAGTGCATCGGCACCAGGGAGGATGAGAGTACAGTGGCTGCAAATCTGTACGCCATCCTGCGTGAGTTCGACGATGACGGGACAGAATATATTTACAGCGAAGCATTTGCGTCTGACGGGATCGGGAGCGCTGTTATGAACAGGCTTTTGAAGGCCGCGGGGCATCATGTGATAAATGTATAAAAGTGCAGGAGGAAAAAAGAATGTCAAATGTGTACGTAATGGATCATCCGCTGATCCAGCATAAGATCGGACTGATCCGGAGAGAGGAGACAGGCTCCAGAGATTTCCGCGCCCTTGTCAGCGAGATCGCTACGCTCATGTGCTATGAGGCTACAAGGGATCTGAAACTGGAAGATGTAAAGATCAAGACTCCCATCTGTGAGACAACAGCAAAACAGCTGGAGGGAAAGAAGCTTGCCATTATCCCGATCCTGCGGGCGGGCATCGGCATGGTGGAAGGTATGCTGGTGCTGATCCCTGCGGCCAAGGTAGGGCATATCGGCCTGTACCGGGATCCTGAGACGCTGGAGCCGGTAGAGTACTACTGCAAGCTGCCGGCAGACTGTGACGAGAGGGAAGTCTTTGTGGTGGATCCCATGGTGGCCACGGGAGGTTCCTCTGCGGCGGCCATCGATCTTCTGAAAGCAAAAGGAGTGAAGAAGATCCGCTTCCTTTGCATTATCGCGGCGCCTGAAGGAGTGGAGAGAATGCAGAGAGAGCATCCGGATGTGGATCTGTATATCGGAGCCCTGGATGACCATCTGAACGATCACGGTTACATCGTGCCCGGTCTTGGAGATGCCGGAGACCGCATTTTCGGAACAAAATAGAAAAGTCAGAATGTCAGGGGAATGGAACAGGAGGCATTTTTATGGCAAACAAAAGAGAAGATTATATAAGCTGGGACGAGTATTTTATGGGAGTGGCGATCCTGTCCGGCCAGCGCTCCAAGGACCCCAACACACAGGTGGGGTGCTGTATCGTGAGCCAGGACAACAAGATCCTCTCCATGGGCTACAACGGCCTTCCAACGGGCTGCTCTGACGAGGAGTTTCCCTGGAACAGAGAGGGGGAAGATCCCCTGGAGACCAAGTATGTATATACGGTCCACAGCGAACTCAATGCGATCCTGAACTACAGGGGCGGAAGCCTGGAGGGAGCCAAACTGTATGTGTCTCTCTTCCCCTGCAATGAATGCGCGAAAGCAATCATCCAGAGCGGGATCAAGGAAGTCATCTATGACTGCAATAAATATAAAGGGACGCCGTCCGTGGCTGCATCCATGCGGATGTTCGACGCGGCGGGGGTAAAGTATCACCCCTACAAGCGGACGGGGAGAAAGATTGAGATCGAACTTTAAAAAGGGTGCTGCAGATCCTGCGGCACCCTTCCTTTTTTGAAAACCATGTCTATGAGTGGATGGCCTTGGCCTGCCGCAGGAGGAAACAATACCGTTTCCAGGCTGCATTTCCCCGGTAGATATAGCAGTCGATCAGGTCGGGATCGCAGGCATTCTGAAAATTATTGTAGGCATCTTCGATCTCCTGGCGGGCCTGGGCGATCTCCTCGGCAATGTCAAAATTTTCCTGGTCAAAGGACAGCCGCCTGTAGATATCTTCCTCGGCTGCCCGTCCACGCTGGAACAGCTTCATATGCAGTCACCTCCACGGATCATTACTCTTTATTTCCAGTATAGCCAGAAATTGAGAATAAAATACCTGACGGCCATAATATACATGTAAAAAAAGAGGCCGGTGGAAGATATGGAAGACGGAAGGGAGTATACAACCCAGGAGAGAGCGGGGTGGGTGGTGAATTTCCTGATACGGGCCCTGGCGGGGCTGGCAGTCATTTTCTTTGTCAATTATTTTCTGGAAACCCGCGGGTTAGACATGGCAGTGGGGATGGGGCCGGTGTCCTTTTTGACATCCGGAGTCCTTGGAATTCCCGGGGTTGCGCTCCTCTACGGGATCGTGCTCTACCAATCTTTGTGAAAATCTAACAAAGAAAATTTATTTTGAAAAAAGCTATGGACATTTGTGCGGTGTAAGGCTATAATACATCGTACAAGTTTTCATAACTTGTATCTGATTAAATCTTGTTGAAAATCTGACACATGTTTCTGTAATTCAAGGCCTTTTCGGCAGAGAATTCAAAAACAAAACAAGCACAACTGAATAGGGAACTGTAAACAAAACAAGTGGATTTTGTGCATGCAAAGCGCATGTAAGGAGGATGTATGTGAGCAGCAGAAATTTGGTCATCTGCGATCCGGATACAGAGTATGCTGCCAGGCTTGCCGCGTTTCTGAACGGGAAAAGGGAACTTGCCTTTCAAGTAAAAACATGTAGCAGTCCCGACCAGATACAGGAGGCAGCAGCACAGATGCCTGTAGATATCCTGCTGATCTCCGAGGAATGCAGGGAAATGTATGATCTTCAGGGAGAGGGGGAAAAGGCGGACAAGACCGTTCTTCTCACATCAGAGAGGGAAGGCAGAAGAGATATGGACGCCATTTTCAAATACCAGTCAGGGGAGCAGATCTGTATGTGTCTGGTGCAGCTTCTGGCAAGGGAGGAGAAAGCGGATCTTCTCCGGATACGCAAGAGAGGAAATGGAAGGATCATAGGGTTTTACTCACCTGTCCGGCGGCTCGGACAGACAAGGATGGCTCTCCAAAAGGGAAGAGAACTGTCCCGCATGGAAAATGTGCTGTACCTGAACATGGAGACCTATGCGGGGGCAGGGCTGTATTTCCCGGAGGAGAGGCAGAGAAATATGTCGGAGCTTCTCTACTACGCCAAGCAGGGATCGAAAAAGCTGGCAGCCGTCCTGGCAGGGCTGGTGAGAAACCAGGGAGGCCTGGACTATGTGCCGCCGGCAGTTATCCCGGATGATATAAGAGATGTGTCCCCCGGGGAGTGGATCTGGCTCTTTGAGGAGATCCTGCGGACAAGTATATACGACACACTTGTGCTGGATATCGGTGACAGTGTACAGGGACTGTACAGAATACTGGAAGCCTGTGATGAGATCCATATGCCTGCGGCAGATGACCCTGCGGCCTCCTCCAAGATCCGGCAGTTCGAGGAAGCTCTCGAGCAGGCCGGCTGCGGGCATGCAGCAGAGAGGGTGGTACGATGTGATATCAGAAGAACAGCTCCAGGAAAAGGTGCTGGCCAGACTGGATCTGTCAAGAGAGATAGGAGACGATGAACTGACAGAACTGATCTTTCAGGTGTTGGACGAGGAGAGTGACGGAGGGTATATTCCGCTTAAGAAAAAGGCGGAACTGGGCCGGGACCTGTACAATGCATTCCGCAGGCTGGATCTGCTCCAGGATCTGATCGAGGACCAGGAGATCACGGAGATCATGATCAACGGAACGCAGAACATTTTCGTGGAGAAAAAGGGGAAGATTTACAGGACAGACAAGCGCTTCCCCTCCCGGAGCAGGCTGGAGGATGTGATCCAGCAGATCGTGGCGGGAGCCAACCGCATGGTCAACGAGTCGGTGCCCATTGCGGATGCCAGGCTGCCGGATGGCTCCAGAGTAAACGTAGTCCTCTACCCGGTGGCGCTCAACGGGCCGGTGGTGACCATACGGAAATTCCCCACAGAGCAGATCACCATGCAGGATCTGATCCGGATGGGGGCTGTCAGTGATGAGGCAGCAGGCTTTCTGAAAATGCTGGTCATAGCCGGATACAATATTTTCATCAGCGGGGGAACTGGCTCGGGAAAGACCACCCTCCTGAATGCCCTGTCGCAGTTTATTCCCGGCGGGGAGCGGGTCATAACGATCGAGGACAACGCCGAGCTGCAGATACAGGGCGTACCCAATCTGGTGAGACTTGAGGCGAGAAATCCCAATATGGAGGGAGTAGGTGAGATCACTATCCGCCAGCTGATCCGGACAGCGCTCAGGATGCGGCCGGACCGGATCATTGTGGGGGAAGTCAGAGGGACAGAGACCATTGACATGATACAGGCCATGTCCACCGGACACAGGGGAAGTCTCAGTACGGGACACTCTGACAGTCCCAGGGATATGTTGAGAAGGCTGGAGACCATGGTGCTCATGGGGATGGATATTCCCCTGGCAGCGATACAGAGACAGATTGCCTCTGCCATTGATATCATCATCCATGTGGGGAGGCTTCGGGACAGGAGCAGAAAGGTGCTGGAGATCGTGGAGGTGCTGGACTATGAAGACGGAGAGATTCAGACGGGCTGTCTCTATGAATTTCAGGAGACAAAGTGCAGAAAGACAGACGGCGTTATCGAGGGAAGGTGGCAGAAAGTCCGGCCTCTTCTGCACACAGAAAAATTACTTTCAGCAGGATATCAGACCCCATGAATACCTGTTTGCTATTCTGAAATATGCAGGATTTCTTGCGCTGGTCTCCTGGCTCTATTATGAATCTGTGTGGGCATTTTTCTTTTGTGCTCCTGGGATCTTCTTGTATCTGAGACACTGGAAGAAAGAGTGCCTGGAAAAGAAAAAGCGGGAGTTTGCCCTCCAGTTTCAGGAGGCGATCCGCTCGCTTGCCGCATCACTGAATGTGGGATATTCATTAGAAAATGCGATAAAAGAAACAAAAAAAGATATTAATATACTATATAGTGAACAGACGGCCATATACCGGGAGTTTGACTATATGATCCGTCAGATCTATCTGCAGATTCCCATGGACCAGATCCTGTACGAGTGGGCCCAGAGAGTGGACCAGGAGGATCTCCATAGCTTTGTCAGCGTCTTTGTGGCGGCAAAAAAGAGCGGCGGCGATTCCCTGAAGGTCATTCGGGATTCCATCTCGCAGATACGGGACAAGATGGAGATGCAGAGAGAAATTGACACGATCCTTGCAGCCAGAAAATATGAGTGTAAAGTGATGTCCGTGATCCCCTTTGGGATTATCGCATACATGAAGCTGAGCTTTCCCGAATTTATGGACGCGCTGTACGGAAATCTGATAGGAGCAGGAGTGATGAGCGCATGTCTGGCAGTATATTTGGGAGCCTGGTATCTCGGGCAAAAAATTGTAAATATAGAAATCTGATGGTTCTCATTTTACTCCTGTCTGTCCTTGGCGCACTGGCATTGCTGGCAGCAGACGCCAGCAGGTCGGCGGCAGAGCAGAAAGAGATCGAGAGGAACAGCTATGGGCAGGGAGACAGAAGCGAGAGCTTTCACATCACAGCGGACGGAGAAAAAGCAGAGGAGACGCTGGATATTACTGTGGGGGAGAGGCAGTACACGGAAGAAGAGATGAGAGAGATCTTTGACAGGGCGGCGGATCAGCTTGAGATACTGATCCTGGGAGACAATGATAGTCTGGACCGGGTTACGGCTGACCTGGCACTGATATCAGAGATCCCAGATCTGCCCGTTGCCGTGGAGTGGGAGCTGGACAGATACGACGTACTCACCATAAACGGGGAGATACAGGAGGAGGCACTGCAGATGGCACTGGCAGAAGAGCCGGAAGGGGTACTGGTGAACCTGAAGGCCTTTATGACCTACACCCAGGATCAGACCAGACAGGCCGCCCACCAGGTGACAGTCAGGATCTGTGCAGCCTCCAGGACAAAGGAGGAGCGGCTTCTCGAGAGGATTGAGAGCAAGATCATAGAATATGGAAATGAAAACAAAATAAAAGAAACGATAGAATTGCCACAGGAAATAGACGGACAGAAGATCAGCTACCACTATCCGATGAACACAAGAGGCCTGGTGGTGCTGGCGATGGGGCTGATCACCGTGCTCCTTTTGTTCTGTCTGGAGAGACAGAATGAGAAAAAGGAGGAGGAAAAAAAGAAGCAGCAGATGATGCTGGATTACCCCCAGATCGTCAGTCAGCTGAATCTTCTCCTGGGGGCAGGCATGAGCAGCAAGAGTGCATGGAAGAAAATTGTGGACGATTACCAGAGGCGGGAGAGACCGAACGGAGCCCGGGCTGCCTACGAGGAGATGGTATCTGCCTGGAACGAGATGTGCGGGGGTGTTTCTGAGAAGGAGTGCTATGAGAACTTCGGCAGCCGGTGCGGCCTGCAGCCCTACATGAAGTTAGGAGCCCTTCTCTCCCAGAATCTGCGAAAAGGGACAAAGGGGCTGGCGGACGCGCTGCGCCTGGAGGGACTTCACGCCTTTGAGGAGCGCAAGGCCCTTGCCAGGCGAAGAGGAGAGGAGGCAGGGACCAAGCTTCTCCTACCCATGTTCCTCATGCTGGCTGTGGTGCTTGTCATTGTCATCGTCCCGGCGTTTCTCTCCATTTCACTTTAGAAGAGAGAAACGGATAAAGAAGTACGGAGAAAAGGAGGAAGATCTATGTGGAGAATGTACTATCTGATACAGCTGATGAAAGACAAGAAGGGGATCGGCGTGGTGGAAGTGATCCTGATCCTGGTTGTCCTCATAGGGCTTGTACTTATATTCAAATCCCAGCTCACCAGCCTGGTACAGACAATCTTTGAGAAGATCACAAGTGAGAGCGCAGGTATATAGAACTGTGGAAAAGGCAGAAGACCCCAGAGGAGAGATGACTGCATTTCTGGCCCTCGTTTTTATCCTCCTGATCGCTTTCGCAGGCTCTCTCATGGAGAGCGCTTCCATACAGGCGGCGAAGAACTGGCGCCGGGCAGATATGAACCGGGCCATAGAGTCTGTCTTTGCAGAATATCAAAAAGAACTGCTGGAAGAGTATGAGCTGTTTGCCCTGGAAGGAAGCTATGAGAGCGGCAGCTACAGTGAGGAGAAGATCTGGGACCGGCTGTCCTGCTACGGGGCGGGCGGCATGGACCACGAGATGGCAAGACTTCAGATCCTATCGGATGACGGAGGCAGTCCCTTCCTGTCCCAGGTCAGCAGCTGGGTAAAGTATAAGTATGGACTGGACAAGCTGGAAGGGCTTTTGGGAAACGCGCAGATCTGGAAAAACCAGGATGAGGAGATAAAGCTCTACCAGGAGAAGGAACAGGAGGAAGGAAGGGAACTCTCCTCTCTTCTGGAAGGGCAGCAGCAGAGCCTTCCCGCCGAGAACAATCCTCTGGATACAGTAGAACAGCTGAAGAAGTCTTCTCTTCTCTCTCTTGTGATGCCCAGGGACAGGCAGGTATCCCAGAAGAGGATCTCTCTTTCCGACCAGCCGTCAGGACGAGCGCTGGAACAGGGATATGGCAGTTTTGATGATGTGGCAGAGCAGGGGGATATATCCAGACTGGCGCTGGGTGTGTATCTGCTGGAGCATTTTTCTTCGGCAGTCCCGGAAGAAGGAGAAGAGAGGGAACCGGGCGGAGGCGGACTGGACTATGAGCTGGAGTATATGATCAGCGGTCAGCCATCGGACATGGAAAATCTGGAAAAGACGGTGCAGAAGCTGCTGCTCATTCGAACCGTGTCCAACTTTGCTTATATCCAGACGGACAGCGTAAAGAGGGCAGAGGCAGCGGCTATGGCGGCGGCCATGTGTGCCCTCCTGGCTGTACCGGCTATCGTGGAGGCAGTTACCCAGGCCCTCCTCTTTGCCTGGTCCTTTGGGGAGAGCGTGACAGACCTGCGGGCTTTGCTGAACGGCAGCCGGGTTCCTCTTGTGAAAGACAGTGAGAGCTGGCAGCTTCAGCTCTCCGGACTTCTGACGCTGGGAAGCGGCGGGGAGTGGAACGAGGGAAAGGATACAGCAAGTGGTATGAATTATGAAGAGTACCTGCAGATCCTGCTTTTTCTCACCAGTGCAGACGAGGCCTCCATGCGCAGCCTGGATCTTATTGAACAGCATATGCGGCTGGAAAAGGGAATGGAATGGTTTCGGATCGATCACTGCATCACAAAGATGGAGATTGACAGCAGATGCAGCCTCCGAAGAGGGATCAGCTACAGCTTTTCCACTTATTTCGGCTACAACTGAGCAACAGGGCGGGAATGCACAGGGGCGCCCTCCTGATATCACATCCAAATACAGAAGAAAGGAGCTTTGGCATGGTACTCCCGTATAATAAACTCAACATACTCCCATATGTAAATATTTTTTATCGGAAGGTTTTCCGCTTTTTCAGGGGGGCGTCCCTGTGCATTTCCGGTTGCGTTATCCGGCCTGTCGGCCATTTCTCCCATGGCTCTGTCAGCGGTACCGATGCGGGCAGACGGGAGAGGGAAGGGCAAAAGGGCAGTATTACAGTGGAGGCTGCCTTTGCCATGCCCCTTTTCTTCTTTGCGGTGCTTGCGCTCTGCTATATGTCAGAAGTCATGGCCATACGCACGAGTATCCGCAGCGGCCTGCAGTATGCGGGCAAGATCGCAGCTGAGAATGCCTATGAGAGGCCGGTCCTCCTTGCAGGCAGTATAGAAGAGGATCTTATAAACGCGGTGGGAGCAGAGCGGCTGGACCGAAGCGTTGTGGAGAGCGGAAGCAGCGGCGTGCACTGCGAAAAATCCTATATGTCCATGAACACAGGCATCATGGAGCTTCGGGCCAGCTACCACGTGTACCTGCCGCTGCCGGTCTTTGGGAATGTCGTGGTGCCTATGGAGGAGAGCTGCCGTGTGAAAGGGTGGACAGGGTATGAACGTGCAGGATTTCTTGCAGAGGATGAGGAGACAGTCTATATCACAGAGACCGGGATGGTGTACCACCGGGATTACCACTGCAATTACCTGGAGCTTTCCGCCCGGATGGTTCCGGCAGAGATCGTTGAGGATCTGCGCAACGAAAGCCAGGGAAAATATTATCCCTGTGAGAGATGCGCCCATAAAGGGACAGGAAGCGGCGTGTACATCACAGATTATGGAGACAGATATCACACCAGTCTGAACTGCAGCGGGCTGAAGAGGACCATCTACGCAGTTCCTCTGTCGGAGGCCGTGGGGAAGGGGGCATGTTCCAAATGTGGATAGATGCAGAAAAAGTCAGGGAAGTCCTGTCAGTGGAAAATCTGATCTGCCTTGCTTTCCTGCTGGGGATCTCAGTCTATGACGTGTACTCCCGCAGGATCTCCAGACTGGCCCTTGCCCTGGCCAATATACTGGCAGTCAGCTATGCTTTGGCGGTGGATGAGAGGAATCTGGCAGCGACGGCAGCGGGAGCGGCAGCCGGACTGGCTCTGCTGGGCATTTCCAGGATCACAGGGGAGGCTGTCGGCTACGGAGATGGCTGGCTGGTCATGGCCCTTGGGATCTATCTGGGGATCTGGAGTCTTTTGGAGGTCATGGCGGCGGCCTGGGTGCTGCTCGCCTTTGCGGCAGGCTTATGTCTGATCAGAAAAAAATGGTCCCGCAAGACAGCCCTGCCGATGACACCCTTTATCACCGCGGGCTTTCTGAACCTGCTGGCAGGAGAATATTTCTGGTCGTAGGAGAGACGCCGGGAGGGTATATAAAAAGGAGATATGAAAAGCAAATATAAAAGTAAAGAAAAAAGAAAAAGGTTACAGGGATGTAAGGGGAGCCTTACTGTGGAGGCGGCCTGCCTGATGCCTCTTGTGGGACTGCTTCTTGTGAGCACTGTTTTGTTATTATTTTATTTCCATGACAAGAATATAATTGCATCATGTGCGTATGAGACAGCTGTCATAGGGAGCACAAAGGCGCGGGAAAAGGAGGGGGTGGATGCCTCTCTTCTGAATCAGGCATTCCAGCAGAGGATACAGGGGAAATGTATCTTCTTTCCGGGGGCCCGCGCGGATATACAGGTGGAGGATGAAACAATCACGGTCAGTGCGTATGCGTCCAGAAGGTATTTCAGTCTGCGGGTCGTCCAGAGGGCGGCCGTGACAGAGCCGGAGGATCATATAAGAAGAATACGGAGAATCACAGGATGAAGAAAAAGAGGAAGAGAAAAAATGGACGAAAAAGAATATGGAATAGAGCGTGTCAGCATACGAAGAGGTCTGGATACTACTTTTCTCGTGGCAGAATGCCAGGGAGATTATATAGAAGACTACCAGATGCGTATGCTGGAGGAAAACAATATCGGAGGACTTTTATGCCTGCGGGGACATGGCGAAGAGGGCGCCAGTATATACGAGTATGACATCAGCGGAAAAACCTCACTGAAGACAAAATACAAAGAAAATAAAATAGATACGAAAGAAATGTTAAAGTTTATTGAAAGCCTCTTGGATGTGATAAGAGAGATAAACGCACACCTGTTATGCGCGGATCATCTCCTGATGGACCCGGAGTATATATTCTGGGAGGATGGGACATACTTTTTTTGCTATTATCCCGGAGGACAGTGGAATGTGTGGGAGGCTTTTCACAGGCTGACAGAATCTTTTGTCCAATGGACAGATTTCAGAGACGACGCCAGTGTGCGGACGTCCTTCCTCCTTCACAAGGAGACCATGAAGGAAAATTACAGCCTGCATAAAATTGTAAGACAGATAAAGGAGATACAGGAGGAGGCAAAGCGGAAATGGGAAAGAGGGACGATCCTGGATGGCAGAGAGGACCAGAGCGATGAGAGAACAGCAGACAGGGCCAGGGCGGGATACGACACGGCGGAACACGACTGGATCACAAAGCAGGAGGCGGGAAGCAGCATCATGCGGGAGACGGAGAATATGTGGAGACCGGTGCGGGAATTTCTGCGCCGACACAAAAAGCCTGCCTGGAGGGAGTGGGATGGGATTTTTATAGATGAGGAGGAGCTGTGAATTTCAAAATGCTGATTTTTTATGAAAAAACATCCAGGTAATGGGAATATATGGTATAATAATGCAGAAAAAATGAAAGGAAGTCTTGCATGTATCAAAGGAAAGCACTCTGTACCATCGCCCTGATCGTCATCAACGCGGCAGTATTTATTTTTCTGAGTTTCGGGGGGATGACAGAGGATGCATACTATATGCTCCAGAATGGAGCCATGTATCTTCCCCTTTTTCAGGAGGGAGAATACTATCGGCTGTTTACCTCCATTTTTCTGCATTTTGGCTTTTCCCATCTTGTCAACAATATGCTGATGCTGGGCGTAATGGGATGGCAGCTGGAATTGACCGTTGGAAAGATTAAATTTCTGCTTATATATTTTGCTGCGGGACTGGGCGGCAATGTGCTGTCCGCTCTGGTGGAGATGAGGACTGGAGACTACGCTGTGAGCGCCGGAGCCTCGGGAGCTATATTCGGGATCATAGGAGCCCTTCTGTATATTGCGGTGCGCAATCACGGACAGATCGGGAATGTGTCGGGGCAGGGCATTATCGTTATGATCGGCCTCACCCTGTACTACGGATTTACAAGCTCAGGAGTGGATAACTTTGCCCACATCGGAGGGCTGCTCACAGGATTTGTACTGGCTGTACTTTTATACAGGAAGAAGGATGCGGAATCGGGTGCCGGTATCTACCGCTGATGTCACAGCGATCTCGCCGCCGTGCGCGCGGACGGTCCGGTCGGCGATGGCAAGTCCAAGCCCCGTGCCTCCCTTTTTATAAGTGACAAAGGGCTCAAAGATATGGGGAAGATGCTCTTCCGGGATGCCGCAGCCGGTGTCTTCTATGGTGACGATGATCTCTGTGGATGTGCAGGATGCGTCCAGCCTGATAGCGCCGGTCCCTTTGATGGATTCCCGGGCGTTGCGAAGGAGATTCAGAAATACTTCCCGCAGCTTGATGCGGTCCCACTTAATGACCGGGAGATCCGGGGACAGGCGGGATGTAAATTCGACAGGACTGTCGGCGCAGGAGGCCGCAAAAGACAGAACGATCTGCTCCATAAAGGAGCGGAAAGAAAACTCGGATAAGGAGAGTGTGCGGCTGTGATTCAGAGACGACAGATCTGCAAGGAGCTGCTGCATATATTCTACATCTTCCCGCAGGGATATCCAGTACCGGTCTGAGGCAATCTCCGGGTGACGGGATTCCAGGAGCTGAACTGTGCTGTACACAAGGGTCAGAGGATTTCGGATTTCGTGGCTGATGGAGGCCACAGACTCCTCGTGGGAAGCTAGGAGCTTCTCCAGGAGAACGCGGTTTTCCGGTGATTCTGCCATCAGCTGCTGCAATTTGTCGTAATCTGTATTGGTGAACATGGTTTCTTACCGCCTTTCTGGACTTCAAGTTTAGCATCGGCGGTTAAAATATTCAATCATAATTTTAGGAAAGAAAGAGGGAAAAGAAGATGAGAGATGACAACTGTATTTTCTGCAAAATAGCAAATGGAGAGATCCCGTCAGCGACGATCTACGAGGATGAGGATTTCCGCGCGATCCTGGATCTGGGACCGGCCTCCAAGGGACATGCGCTGCTTCTTCCGAAAGAGCACTATGCGGATCTTTTTGCGCTGCCGGATGAGACAGCAGAAAAAGTGCTTCCTGTAGCCAGGAAAATCGTCTCCCGCATGAAGGATGTGCTGGGCTGTGACGGCTACAATCTGGTGCAGAACAACGGAGAGTGCGCGGGACAGACAGTCTTCCACTTCCATATGCACATGATCCCGCGCTATAAAGATGACAAAGTGGGGCTTGGCTGGGAGATGGGAGAGCTCAGCGATGCTGACAGAGACGAGATACTGGCGAAGCTGAAAGAAGACTGGCAGTAATCGGAAAAAGAAAAAAATGGAAGATGAAGGAAACTGATGTGGGAATTGAGTTCATAGGCAGACAAGGATTTGATGCCATTTATGAGAAATATAAGGATCTCATTTTCCAGACTGCCTTTCTGTACATAAACGAGTGGTATGCCGCAGAAGACATCATGCAGGAAACTTTTCTGCGGTATTACATCTACATGGAACACACAAGAGTGGAGAACACGAAAAACTGGCTTCTCACCACAGCCAAGAATATTACTTTGAATTACATCAGAGATAACAGTCGTGCTATCTGTCTGGATCTGGAAGAAGATGAGGAAGGCGCATATGGTTTGGGTGAAAGCGGTGAAGAAATTTTCTTTGACAAACTCTGGAGACGGGAAGTGCTCCGGTCTGCTGACACGATCCTTGATGCGCTCTATCGCAGAAACAGAAGATGGTATGACGCAGTTACACTTGTGTATTGTATGGAAAAGCCACAGAAACAAGTTGCGGAGTGTATGGGAATGAGTCTGGAAAGTCTGCAGAGTATGCTGTACAGGGCCAGAAACTGGATAAAGAAACATTACAGTGAAGAGTATGACCACATCCATGAAGCATAAAAACAGGTGTCATTCTGACACCTGTTTTTTAAAGGATATACGTCTACTCATTGACAGCAGACTCGATTAACTCAATAATGGTATCAATCGAATTCTGCTGATGGGAGCTGGACATTGCGTCTGCGTACTGCTTCCTGTTATCGTAGAGAGTGTGGACGCAGGAGAGGAATTTTTCACTTGTGATTTCCTCTTCCTCCAGAACCATACTGAATCCCTGACGCTCAAAGGAGCGGGCGTTCAGGATCTGATCGCCCCGGCTTGCATTTGCAGAGAGAGGGATCAGAAGATTTGGCTTGTGCAGTGCCAGCAGTTCACAGATGGCATTGGCCCCCGCCCGGGAGATGACAATGTCTGTCAGGGCGAACAGGTCTTTCAGCTCGTCTTTAATATATTCATACTGTACATAGCCGTTCAGATTATTTAAAGTGGGGTCAAGCTTGCCCCGGCCGCACAGGTGGATGACCTGAAAATCTTTCAGAAGTTCCGGAAGATTGCTGCGCACGGCATTGTTTACAGCAACAGCGCCGAGACTTCCGCCGATCACGAGGATCACGGGCTTTTCGGAAGTAAAACCAGTAAAGTTCCGCGCTTTTTCGGCATCCCCCTCAAGAAGTTCCTGACGGATAGGGGATCCTGTCAGAACTGCCTTGTCGGCGGGAAGAAGTTCCACTGTCTCCGGGAAATTGCAGCACACCTTCACTGCGGAAGGAATGGAAAGTTTGTTGGCAAGTCCGGGTGTCATATCAGACTCATGGATGATGACAGGCACTTTACACTTTTTTCCTGCCATAACCACTGGAACAGACACAAATCCTCCTTTGGAGAAGATCACATCCGGTTTGAGAAGCTTGATCAGCTTTTGCGCTTCGCCAAAGCCTTTCAGCACCCGGAAGGGATCTGTAAAGTTCTGGACACTGAAATAGCGGCGCAGTTTTCCGGAGGATATCCCGTGATAGGGGATCCCGAACTGCTCGATCAGCTCCTTCTCGATTCCGTTATAGGAGCCGATGTAGTGAATATCATATTGTAACTCCTTGAGCCGGGGAAGCAGTGCGATATTCGGGGTGACGTGGCCCGCGGTACCGCCGCCAGTTAAAATAATACGTTTCATGATATTTGTTTCCTCCGATTTTAGTTTCTATCATAATTGTAAACGTAAGTACGTCGGGGGTCAAGAAAAAGAATAGGTCACAGGTTGAAACAGACAGTCAGAGAGGTAATTGATGAGAGAACATTTTAATGATGAACAGTCCTGCCAGGAGAAAAGAGAGGAAGAGCAGTTTGCGGCTTTCATGAAAGAGCAGATGCAAAAAGAAGCAGAACAGATTGAAGAAGAACTGAAAAAGAATCCTGAGATTGCCAGATTGTCTCCTGGTGACGGCGCAAAGGAGAGACTGTACGAGAGGATAGAGGAGTACGAGCGGCAGCAGGCAGTGCGCAGACTGTCGCCGGAAGATCAGGAAGCCCTGCGCCTTGGACGGCAGATCCAGCAGGAGAAGGCCAGAGAGGAGGAGAACAAGGCTGCGTCCAGGCCCGGCTCCGGCAGTAAGCGCTTTTTCAAACGCCTGGCCGGTGTCGCGGCAGTGTTTGTCATTGTGGCAGCTGTAGGGATTACAGGCGTCGGTGGACCGGATAGGGTGAGAGAAGTTGTTCAGAGAATATTTGGGGGACGAGAGACTATAAGAGTAAATTCTGATGATAAAGAAGTTTTATACGATGGAGAAGATGAGGAAGAAGCTGCATATCAAGAAATAGAGGATAAATTGGGAATATATCCGGTAAAGCTTATAAAACGACTTCCCTATATGAATTTTACGGATATGCAGATAGATCCTGAGCTCAGAGTAGCTAATATGTTTTATAACAATAATGGAGAAATTATTTCATATATTATAAATTGTTCTCAGGAAGATGCGGCTTGGGGAGTAGACATCGAAGATATATTAATACAGGAATATAACTACTATCTAAATGGTGTGCCGGTTTTGATTCAAGAGTATGTTGTAGAGGAAACTGGTGATAAAAAGTACTCCGCTCAGTTTGAACACAAGGAAGTCCATTATCAGCTTACAGGGATTATGACAGGAGAACAGATGGAAGAAATTTTAAATAATTTACATTTTTTATAAAAAAAGCGTCAGTTTTTGGAAAGTTATGTGTCTTAATATATGGAAAGAAAAGCAGAATAAGGAAAAAAGGAGGGATGACCTTGAAGAAAAAAATAATATCTGTATGCTTCGCAGCTATGTTAGTAATGGGCCTTACAATAACGGCAGAATTCCCAACAAATGCAAATGAAAGCAGGCCTATGTTAGACGGCTCATATCTGACATGCGAAGATGAATCTACAGGTATTGCGGGCGCTTTGACACGAGGTGCAGACCTGCAGACAGGGTATTCTAAACTCAGAGAGCTGGGACCTGGAAAGATTTATGCCGGGGGAACGACCATTGCTCAGCATGATGTAGAGTCTGTTAAAGTGTCTGTCATTGTAGAACGGGCAAAAGATGCGGACGATTACTGGCACTATGTCGATTCCTGGCAGAAGGAGAACAAAAATACCTACACTGTCAGCACAAGCAAGATGCTGGAGGTGGAACCGGACTGGTACTACAGAGTTCGTTGTACCCACTCAGCTGGCAATGACATGAGTAGTTCTGCAACAGATGGCCTCTATATTGATTAGCCCGAAGAAGACTAAAAACAAAAAATAATTAAAAAACCAAACCAAGAGAACTTTTTAAACACGATTTTTTAATCGTAAACCCGAATGGGAACCAATCCATCCTGCCGAGCTGCTGTATCTGCTGCTTCGTGGTGCACCCGGAAACAATAAACAAACAAAATTTTTATTTTTTCCTTACATTGAGAAGCCGTCATACAGGCCCGAAAGGGCTAAAGTCGTCGTGAAGCAGCAGATACAGCAGCTTGGCGGGACATAAGAGAACGCACAAGAAAACCAAAAAACTAAACGAAAGAGAGGGCGCTGCCACAGATAAGAGTGCGGCGACCCTCTCTTTCCAATTTAGCTTTAAGCGTTTTGCATTAGTTATCCTGTGCTTTTGCCATGCGAAGCGCTTTTGCCAGCTGGTCGGGACAGGATGTGGGTTTGAAGCCGCACTGGATACCTTCGATGCGCGCGATGGCCTCATCTACGTTCATGCCCTCCACAAGACGGGCAACGCCCTGTGTGTTTCCGGAGCATCCGCCTACGAATTGTACGGATTTAATTGTATCGCCGTCCAGTTCCACGTTGATCATCTGTGAACAGACGCCCTGCGGTCTAAACTGTATCATATGAAAAACCTCCTTGTCTTTCGTTCTCCCTGCACAAGCTGCTGTGCAGAGAAGGTAATGTGTTCATGGAAGGAATTATATCAAAAAGACAGGCCTAAATCAATGTCCACATCAGCAGCCGTGTTATGAGCATCCGGCGGCGCCTGTCGGGCGATATCAGAGACCATATTTTTGATATAGCTGCTCGCGATAAGAGGGATCAGAAGCAGCCTTTATGATCTGATCTTCCTTTTTCTCGCTGCTTAGAAGAAGGATCAGACGGCTGTAGCGCTCGGATGCATGCTTCTCTCCGATGAGTTCACCCTGCTGCCGCCCGATGCGGGTCCACTCTTCGCGGCCCTTCTCCACTGCGTCATCCCATATCATCTGTCCAAGTTTTGTCATGGCAATCGCCTCCTTTATTGTTTCCAGGTCATCGTCTTTCAAAAATTTTACTGCGAAAGCGTAGAGTATTGCTTCCATTTTTTTGATCTCATCCAGGTCAAAAGCGCCCTCGGCTGATCGCAGGAACTGGATCCCATGTAAGATCCGGTCCTTCTGCTCAGTACTGCCTCCCATCAAGGGGGAGAGGAGCATAGGGATCACGTCTTCCCGCTTCACAGAAGAGCCGCTTCCTTTGGAAAGCCGGGAAAAGAGCGGGCCTGCATCGTGATCCTTCAGACGGATCAGGCGGACCTTGTATGTGTTGATCCCCTCGGTGATGCTGTCCCGGATCGACTTGGCTTTGGCCGAGCAGATGACGTAGGTGACTACCGGGCCATTGATCCGCCTGGAGGTGGAAGCCTCGTATTCGCGGAAGCGCCGCAGATCATGGACAGAGACAGAGTCGCTTTCAAATTCAAAGTGATACCAGAGACCATTTTCCATCTCATATAGGAAATCCTGGTACATGTGGCGCGTCTCCAGCTCTACCAGTTCTGTGGGAGCAGAGCGGACAGCCCTCTCCGGGATGCCCAGCCAGTGGATCAGCTCATCGCCGAAATAGTCGGCGGCGGACTTGAAAGCCAGATCCTCAAGATGAGAGAGATCTGTGTTCAATGTGTGTGTTTCCTGCAATATGTCCCTCCGTTTCCGGCGGCACAGGAACTGTTTTCGTATCTTTAGTATCTTTATTTTAACATAACAGATAGCAGATTGCCTTGATTTTATCATAAATTATGATTGTAACTTTATGTGGAAAAGTATTCGTTGGATATCTGTCCGATGTGGACAGTGATATGCAGATGAATATGGATAGAAAATATCTGCAACTGAAACCATACAGATAGATGATCGTAATGTGACAGGAAAACAGCACTGTGCGGCTGCTATCTGTATGATCCAGCATATCACGGGAGACGCGGAAAAGCAATGCCCTTCCATCCTCCTGATTGAAAACCTTCCCCTCCCACGCTATAATGAAAAGGCAGAAAAAGAAGACCATCAGAATTATAATATATCATTATAGGATATGGCAGAAAGGAAGAGCAGGTATGATAGGAATTATAGGAGCCATGGAAGAGGAAGTTGCAGCTTTAAAAGAGGAGATGCAGACAGAAGAGGTAAAAGAGATCGCGGGTATGACATTTGTAAAAGGCGTGCTGTGCGGCAGGGACGCTGTGGTAGTGCGAAGCGGCATCGGCAAGGTCAATGCCGCTCTATGTGCCCAGATACTGGCGTCAGAGTTCGGAGTGGGCGCGCTGATCAATACAGGGATCGCGGGATCTCTTGACGCCCGCATTGATATCGGAGATATCGTGATCTCCACGGATGCCCTGTACCATGACATGGACGCCTCCAAGTTCGGAGACCCGGTGGGACAGATCCCCAGGATGGACGTTTTTTCCTTTGAGGCAGATCCCCGCCTGGTGGAGCTGGCAAAAGAGGCCAACCAGGAGGCCAACCCGGACATCCACACATTTACGGGAAGAGTCGTGTCCGGAGACCAGTTTATCGCGGATGCGGAGGACAAGGAGAGGATCAAGAACAATTTTGATCCCCTCTGCACGGAGATGGAGGGGGCGGGCATTGCGCATGCAGCCTACCTGAATGGAATTTCGTATGTCATTATCCGAGCTATTTCTGACAAAGCCGACAACAGTGCTTCCATGGATTATCCTGCCTTTGAAAAGCAGGCGATCATCCACAGCGTAAGGCTTGTGAAGACGCTGCTTTCCAAAATGACGGAAAAAGGTATGTAAAGGCGCTGCCAGGACCTGCCAGAAAACGCCGGAAATCCCCTGTTTCCGGGCAAAATGTGTAGAACGGTTTTTCTGGTTTCCCTCCCGGATTTGAGTATAATCAAATCAAAGAAGGAGGGTTAGATCATGTTAGAAGTGGTATTGGACAGACAGATTATGGTTATCCTTATGGGGATAGCCGCAGCTGTGGGGGTGATCAGCAAGATAATTGCCGCTGTCTCCCTGAAAAGGCTGGTCCGGGCGTCCGGCAATATGAATAAGAGCAGCCACCCCCTGATCCGGCTTGTGAAGGCAAAATTTGAACATGCCTGTATGGTCAGTGACCGGGTCCAGAACGTGGAGGTGTTTGTGGAGAAATATCTGTATGAATACCGGGCCGGAGGGCTCCGGCTCCACACGTGGAGAAGGCTGGAGAAGGCGGGTGTATGGCTGTGCTTTCTTTTTGGACTGGCCGGCGCCGCAAGCTGGTATGCTGCCCGCGGCATGGGGGATCAGGTGCTTCAGTATGCCGCGGCGGGAGCGGGAGGCGGGATCCTCATCTTCCTCTTCCAGCTCACAAGTGATGAAAAGTACCAGCTTGGCGCCATCAGGAATTACATGGTGGATTATCTGGAAAATGTCTGTGCCCACCGGTATGAGAAGGCGCAGGCAGACAGGGTGAAAGACGAGTGGCGGGCAATGGCGCCGCCGGATACGAACGCGCAGTATGCCTCTGACCGGGAACAGCGCCCGGAGATCCGGCGCCCGGCAGAGCCGCAGCCCGAAGTGATCCAGCCTGCCCGGGAGATCCAGCCGGAGATCCTTGATCCGGCCGGCGGTCCGGAACTGGGGATACCGGAGAATCGGCCGGATCAGTCCCAGCCAGCTTCTCCCCAGTCAGCGCAGTCCCAGTCAAGTCTGCCCCGGCAGAGCGAAGAGGGACTGGAGAACGCGGAGGTGAGAGCTGTCCAGGCGGGTGTGGAAGAGATCGCCCAGGCGGAGGCTCTGGAGGCCAGAAAGCGCCAGAGCGGAAAGGACAGGCTTCAGAAAGAGGCGAAAGCGGCGCGGGCAAAGGCCGGGAAAGGCGAGGACGAGGTGTCAAAAGAGGTCCGCATCCGGGAGATACTGGAGGAGTTTTTAGCTTGATTATGAAGAGTAATACTGGTAAAATAAAATTGATATGAGTTTTTTTAACCACAGTATACAAAACGAAGAAAGAAAGAAGGGTTTACCATGAGCAGTAAAGTTACATTCGATTATTCAAAGGCAAAGTCATTTATCAAAGACCATGAAATAGAGTCTATGAAAGAGATCGCGGAAAATGCCAAGAATGTCCTGGTAAGCGGGACAGGAGCCGGCAATGACTATATTGGCTGGGTAAATCTCCCCGTAGATTACGATAAAGAAGAGTTTGCCCGCATCCAGAAAGCGGCTGAGAAGATCCAGAGCGACTCAGATGTGCTGATCGTCATCGGCATCGGCGGTTCCTACCTGGGAGCAAGAGCAGCGATCGAGTTCCTGCGCCACAGCTTTTACAACAATGTGTCCAAAGAGATCCGCAAGACGCCGGAGATCTACTATGCAGGAAACAGCATCAGCAGCACTTACCTGAAAGACCTGATCGATGTGGTGGGAGACAGAGATTTCTCTGTAAATATCATCTCAAAATCCGGCACTACCACAGAGCCGGCTATCGCGTTCCGCGTGTTTAAAGAAATGCTGGAGAAGAAGTACGGCAAAGCGGAAGCGGCAAAGAGGATTTATGCAACTACAGACAAGGCCAGAGGAGCTCTGAAGAACCTTGCCACAGAGGAGGGCTACGAGTCCTTTGTTGTGCCGGACGATGTGGGAGGCCGTTTCTCTGTGCTGACAGCTGTAGGACTTCTGCCCATCGCAGTCAGCGGCGCAGACATTGAAAAGCTGATGGAGGGCGCGGCATCCGGAAGAGAGCTGGCGCTGAACAAACCTTTTGAAGAAAATGATGCCATGCAGTATGCGGCTATCCGCAACATCCTTCACAGAAAAGGAAAATCCGTGGAAGTGCTGGCAAACTACGAGCCAAGCCTCCACTACGTATCTGAGTGGTGGAAACAGCTCTACGGCGAGAGCGAGGGAAAAGACCAGAAAGGTATCTTCCCGGCATCTGTAGATCTGACCACAGACCTCCACTCCATGGGCCAGTTCATCCAGGACGGCAGCCGTCTCATGTACGAGACCGTGCTGAATGTGGAGACATCCAGGGAAGAGATCCTGATCGGCGAGGAGCCGGTGGATCTGGACGGCCTGAACTATCTGGCAGGAAAGAACATGGACTTTGTAAACAAGAGCGCCATGAACGGAACAGTCCTGGCTCACACAGACGGAAATGTGCCGAACCTGATGATCAACATTCCGGAGCAGAACGAGTTTTACCTGGGACAGCTCTTCTACTTCTTTGAGTTCGCCTGCGGCGTCAGCGGCTATGTGTCCGGTGTGAATCCGTTCAACCAGCCGGGCGTTGAGAGCTACAAGAAAAACATGTTTGCTCTCCTCGGAAAACCGGGCTATGAGAAAGAGAGAGAAGAACTTCTCAAGAGATTATAGGATATACGAGGATACCAGATGACAGAACTTTACGACAGACTGCACCAATACAGCAATTCTGACTATTACGGGTTCCACATGCCGGGGCACAAGAGAAATGCGGAGCGTTTCGGCAGCGGCCTTCCCTACGGGATCGACATCACGGAGATCGAGGAATTTGACGATCTCCACCACCCGGACGGGATACTGAAGAAAGCCCAGGAGGAGGCCTCCCGGGTCTACGGGGCCGGCGAGACAAGATTTCTCGTGAATGGAAGTACGGCGGGGATCCTGAGTGCCATCCTGGGATGCACAAGGAAGGGCGACCAGGTGCTGGTGGGCCGGAACTGTCACAAATCCGTGTATCACGCTATATATATGAACGAGCTGGAGCCGGTGTACCTGTACCCCGGTTTCCGGCCTGATATTCAGTTAAATACGGAAATATCCGTAAGCGCAGTGAAAGCTGCGCTTAATGAACATTCCAGGGTAAAGGCGGTGATCCTTGTGTCCCCCACCTATGACGGCGTTGTCTCGGACATCCGGGGCATTGCTGGGGAGGTGCACAAACGGGGAATACCGCTGATCGTGGATGAAGCCCACGGAGCCCACTTTGGCTTCCATCCCTATTTCCCGGAGAGCGCCCTGAGACAGGGGGCGGACGTGGTGATCCACAGTCTTCACAAGACGCTGCCGGCCCTGACCCAGACAGCCCTTCTCCATGTGGAGGGAGACCTGGCGGACCGGGAGCGGATCTTCCGGTATCTGGACATGCTCCAGTCCAGCAGTCCCTCCTACGTGCTCATGGCCGGCATTGACCGGTGTATCCACCTGCTGGGAGAGAAGCGGGAGGAACTCTTTGCCCCCTACGTGGAAGGGCTGGAGAAGCTCCGGCAAAGGCTGGCACATCTGGAAAAGATTTCACTTGCGGAGACCGAACATTATGACCGGTCCAAGCTGGTCCTGTCTGTGGCCGGAGCGGATATGACAGGAAGAGAGCTCTATCTGCGGCTTCTGGAGACGTACCATCTGCAGCTGGAGATGGCTGCCGGTTCCTACGCTCTTGCCATGACAAGTGTGGGGGACACAGAGGAAGGCTTCCGAAGGCTGGGAGACGCGCTGGAAGAGATTGACAGATCCGCGGGGGAGAGACCTGCGGGAGCAGCTGGGTTCACCGGCGCCCTCCCGAAGAATGAGACTGTCCTGACAAGCGCCAGGATGGAAGAGTCGTCCGGGGAAAAAGAGAGTGTGAGGAAGCTGCCGCTGGAGGAGTGCGCAGGGCATGTGTCCACAGAGTACGCCTATCTCTATCCGCCGGGCATCCCGGTCATTGTCCCCGGGGAGCGCATCAGCCGGGAGAGCGTGGAGATGCTGCTCACAAGCAGGAGCCAGGGATTTTCACTGGAAGGCATGGAAGAAGAAGGAAGCATCAGGGTCTGGATCAATGGGTAAGATATACTATATAATAGGAAAAAGTTCATCAGGAAAAGACACCATTTTCAAGGAGCTTCTGGCCCGCATCCCCCAGCTTAAACGGGTGGTGCCCTACACCACAAGGCCGGTGCGGGAGGGAGAAGAGAACGGGGTGGAGTATTTCTTCACCGATGAGGAGCAGGTGCAAAAGCTGGAGCAGGCAGGCAGGATCATAGAGCTGCGGTCCTACGACACAGCCTGCGGCGTGTGGAAATATTTTACCGCGGACGACGGGCAGATCGATCTCGAGGCGGGAAATTATCTTATGATCGGGACTTTGGAAGCCTATGAAAAAATGATACAATACTATGGTGCGGAGAAGATTATCCCCCTCTATATAGAAGTGGAAGACGGGGAGCGGCTTTCCCGGGCTCTCGCAAGGGAGCGGCAGCAGGCGCAGCCAAAGTACAAAGAGTTGTGCCGCCGTTTTCTGGCGGACGAGGAAGACTTTTCGGAGGAAAAGCTTGGCAGGCTGGGGATAACCCGCCGGTTCTGCAATGAAGACATAGAACACTGTTTAGGAGAAATCACAGAGGTAATATACAATGGGAAGCTTTAAAGACGTAGTAGGACACAAGGACATAATCAATTATATACGAAACGCCGTGACAGAGAATAAAGTGTCACATGCCTATATCCTGAATGGGGAGAGAGGCTCCGGCAAGAAAATGCTGGCGAACCTGTTTGCCACTACGCTCTTGTGCGAGAAGCAGGGACCGGACCCCTGCAATGCGTGTCACTCCTGCCACCAGGCGGAGAGCGGGAACCATCCGGACATCATCCGGGTAACCCACGAGAAGCCGAACACCATCAGCGTGGACGACATCCGCAGGCAGGTCAACGAGGACATACAGATCAAGCCCTACCAGGGTCCCTATAAAATTTATATTATCGCGGAGGCGGACCTGATGACTGTACAGGCGCAGAACGCCCTCCTTAAGACTATTGAGGAGCCGCCGGCCTACGCGGTGATCTTCCTTCTCACGGAGAATGCGGAGGCGCTGCTCCCGACCATTACCTCCCGGTGTGTGATGCTGAAGCTGCGGAATATCAAGGACACCCTGATCCGCAAATACCTCATGGAGACCATGCACGTGCCGGACTACAAGGCGGACATGTGCACAGCCTTTGCACAGGGAAATATGGGGCGTGCCATCATGCTGGCCAGCTCGGACCATTTCAATGAGATCCGGGAGGAGGCCGTGCAGCTTCTGAAATATATCAATGAGATGGATATCAGTGAGGTCACGAAAGCCATCAAGAAGATAGGCACGTATAAACTGGAGATCAACGACTACCTGGACATCATTATGATATGGTACAGGGATGTGTTACTATATAAAGCGACAAAAGATATGGACAAAGTCGTGTTCAAAGACCAGATCAGTTACATCCAGGAGAGGGCAAAGAAGAGCTCCTACGAGGGCATTGAGCTGATCCTGGAGAGCCTGGAGAAGGCAAAGACACGGCTCAAGGCAAATGTAAACTTTGACCTTGTGATGGAGCTTTTGCTGCTGACGATAAAGGAGAACTGACAAATATGACTAAGGTGATTGGAGTAAGATTTCGCAGGGCAGGGAAGGTCTACTTCTTCTCTCCCGGAAAACTGGAGATCCACCACGGGGACAACGTGATCGTGGAGACTGCCAGAGGCGTGGAGTTCGGCAATGTGGTGACCGGGCCAAGAGAAGTGGAGGAGGAGAGGATCAGCCAGCCTCTCAAGTCCGTCATCCGCCTCGCAAATAAGGACGACTACCGCCGGGAGGAGAAAAACCGGGAGAAGGAAAAAGAAGCCTTCAGTATCTGCCAGGAGAAGATCCGCAAGCACGGGCTGGACATGAAGCTCATCGACGCGGAGTACACATTTGACAACAACAAGGTGCTGTTCTACTTTACGGCAGACGGAAGGATCGACTTCCGGGAGCTGGTAAAGGATCTGGCCAGCGTGTTCCGCACAAGGATCGAGCTGCGCCAGATCGGTGTCCGGGATGAGACGAAGATCCGGGGCGGCATCGGAATATGCGGCCGGGAGCTGTGCTGCCATACATACCTGACAGAGTTTGCCCCGGTGTCCATCAAGATGGCCAAGGAGCAGAACCTGTCCCTGAACCCAAGCAAGATCTCGGGCGTGTGCGGAAGGCTTATGTGCTGCCTCACCAATGAGGAGCAGAACTATGAGGAGCTGAACAGCCGCCTGCCTGCGGTGGGCGACACCGTCACCACACCGGAGAAGCTGAAGGGCGACGTGCAGTCTGTGAACGTGCTGCGCCAGCTTGTGAAAGTAGTAGTCACCCTGGACAACGACGAGAAAGAAGTCCGGGAGTACAAGGCATCCGAGCTGCGCTTTAAGCCACGACGCAAGAAGAAGGACATGAAACTCTCCAAGGAGGAGATGGCACAGCTGAAAGCCCTGGAAGAGAAGAACGGAGCGTCGAAATTAGATGACAATTAACCTGAAACAAGGCGAGCGGCTGGACGACCTGCAGATCAAAGGATACCGGATCATCCAGTCCCCCGGGCGGTTCTGCTTCGGCATGGATGCGGTGCTTTTGTCCTCCTTCGCGAAAGTGAAGACAGGAGAGCGGGCCCTGGACCTGGGAACAGGGACAGGCATCCTGCCCATTTTGCTGGAGGCAAAGAACAAGGGGGACTTCTACACGGGACTGGAGATCCAGGAGGAGAGCGCGGACATGGCCCGCCGCAGCGTTCAGTACAACCACCTGGAGGACAAGGTCCGCATCGTCACAGGAGATATCAGAGAGGCAGCCGCCCTTTTCGGCGCCGCCTCTTTTCACGTTATCACAGTCAATCCGCCCTACATGATCGGAGATCACGGGCTGAAGAATGAAAATGAGGCAAAGTACATTGCCCGCCACGAGGTGCTCTGCACCCTGGAGGATGTGCTCCGGGAGAGCGGAAAGCTCCTGGGGAACAAAGGCCGGTTTTACATGGTGCACCGCCCCTTCCGGCTGGCTGAGATCCTCTCCGGCATGAGCCGGCACCGGATCGAACCCAAGCGGATGCGGCTGGTCCATCCCTACATAGACAAGGAGCCCAACATGGTCCTCCTGGAGGGAGTGAAGGGAGCTCATCCCCGGATGACCGTGGAGCCGCCCCTGGTGGTGTACAACAAAGACGGAACCTACACAGAGGAGCTGCTGGAACTGTACGGCCTGGAGAGCCGGAAGGAGGCAGGCAGATAGGAGAAAGATATGGCAGGAACATTGTATCTGTGCGCCACCCCTATCGGGAACCTGGAGGACATGACCTTCCGGGCCGTGCGCACCCTGAAAGAGGCAGATCTCATAGCGGCGGAGGACACCCGCAACAGCATCAAACTTCTCAATCATTTTGAGATCAGGACGCCCATGACCAGCTATCACGAGTACAACAAGATCGAGAAGGGGAGAAAGCTGACAGACCTTCTCCTGGAGGGAAAAAATATCGCCCTGATCACGGACGCGGGCACACCGGGCATCTCAGATCCCGGAGAAGAGCTTGTAAAAATGTGCCATGAGGCGGGGGTCACGGTCACAGCCGTCCCCGGTGCTGCGGCCTGCGTGACAGCCCTCACTATCTCCGGGCTGCCCACAAGGCGTTTCGCCTTTGAGGCCTTCCTGCCCTCTGACAAAAAAGAGAGAAGAGACGTGCTGGAGGAACTGAAGGACGAGACAAGGACCATCGTGCTCTACGAGGCGCCCCACCGCCTGGTAAAGACTTTGGAGGAGCTCAGGGAGACGCTGGGAGACCGGCAGGTGTCGGTCTGCCGGGAGCTGACCAAAAAACATGAGACCGTCTACCAATCCACGCTGGGGGAGGCCTGCACCTACTACCAAAGCCATGAGCCCCGGGGCGAGTGCGTGCTGGTCATTCAGGCCAAGAGCCGGGAGGAGCTGCGCCGCCAGTCCCAGAGAAAGTGGGCGGAGATGTCACTGGAAGAGCATATGGCATACTACACGGATGAGGGCGCGGACCGAAAAGAGGCTATGAAAAAGGTGGCCAGGGACAGAGGCGTCAGCAAACGAGAGGTCTACCAGGCGCTTTTGCGGGAAGAAAGAGAATGATCTGAGCAGATTGACGAAAGACAAAGAAGGGACAGTTGGTCAAGTTGTATAGAAATCAAAAAAAAGATTGTTCAACTTGGGCATGGCGCACTCCCTTCTTTTTTTATATACTGGGTAGCAGAGAAAAGAACAGCGGACTTGTCCGCGCACCATTAACAGGAGGAATAAAACAATGGCAAGTTTATCATTAAAGCACATTAACAAAACATATCCTAACGGATTTGAGGCTGTTAAAGATTTCAACCTTGAGATTGAAGATAAAGAATTTATCATCTTCGTAGGACCATCCGGATGTGGAAAATCCACGACACTCCGTATGGTCGCAGGTCTTGAGGAGATCACATCCGGCGAGCTGAAGATCGGCGACAGAGTTGTAAACGACGTTGAGCCGAAGGACCGTGATATCGCAATGGTATTCCAGAACTACGCTCTGTATCCGCATATGACAGTATATGATAACATGGCATTTGGTCTGAAACTGAGAAAAGTTCCGAAGGACCAGATCGACAAGATGGTTCGCGAGGCTGCCAAGATCCTTGACCTGGAAGCTCTCCTGGATCGTAAACCGAAAGCTCTTTCCGGTGGACAGAGACAGCGTGTTGCCATGGGACGTGCGATCGTTCGTAACCCCAAGGTATTCCTTATGGACGAGCCTCTCTCCAACCTGGATGCAAAACTCCGTGGACAGATGCGTGTTGAGATCTCCAAGCTGCACCAGAGACTGGGCACAACGATCATCTACGTAACACATGACCAGACAGAGGCTATGACACTTGGTACAAGAATCGTAGTTATGAACGCTGGTGTTGTACAGCAGGTAGATACACCGCAGACACTGTATGATTATCCTTGTAATATGTTCGTTGCTGGATTCATCGGATCTCCGCAGATGAACTTTATCGATGCTACATGCAAAGTTGAGGGAGACAAAGTTTCTCTTGTAACAGGACCTCATACAATCGCTCTTCCGCCTGCAAAAGCAAAAGCGCTCAAAGAAGGCGGCTATGATGGAAAGACAGTTGTTCTCGGTATCCGTCCTGAGGACGTACATGATGAGCAGATGTTCATCGAGGCTTCTCCTGACACAGTGATCGAGGCTAAGATCCGTGTATACGAGATGCTCGGTGCTGAAGTTCTCCTGTACTTCGACTATGAGGGCTCAAGCATGACAGCAAGAGTTGATCCAAGAACAACAGCAAGATCCGGCGACACAGTTAAATTCGCTCTGGACGCTGAGAAGATCCACATTTTTGACAAAGAGACAGAGCTGACAATCACAAACTAGTCAGATACTTTGAGATGAATATGTGAAAAGCAAGGGAGGGACACCCGGAAGGGTGTTCCTCTTTTTGCGGTTATCCGGCAGAGCGCGCATCGGCACATCTGCTGGATCTGTTGCCAAAAGAACGTATATACAGACATAGAGATAAGACACATAAGGATAAAATACGCGAGAATTGGAATGGGAATACAATAAAGCCAGAGAGGAGCTGCTGTGGAAAAGTGAAAAGGAACAGGAGGAGAAGGTTCTGCGGCAGTCGGGAATGGAAGAGGAAGAAATACAGAACCTACGGGAATATGACTGGGATATCTTTAAGTCCGAGCGCAGATTTCTGGAGCACTGGGCGCCCTGGGAGGCCTATGAGGCAGAAGGGTGGCTCCGCGAATTCGGGAAGGCAGCAGCGAAGCACACACAGACAGAAAATGGCCGTCTGCTGTCGGAGAGCATGGAACAGCTTCTGCGGGAACTGGACGATGTGGGAAAAGAAATCCTATATTTAAAAATAATGGGTTATGAGACATGGGAAATTTCTGATATAATAGGTATTACAGATAAAGCGGTCTATCGGAGAATGGACCGGATCAAAGAAAAATTAAAAAAATTTCAGCGCCAGAGGGGAAAAACGACATAGTTCGACGGCTATATTATGTAGGACGGTATCCAAGGTATGGAAAACAGCAGGAGGAGAAATCTATGAAGAGAACCTTAGTCTATGTCGCTGCAGCCCTGTTGCCGGCAGCAGTCCTTTATCTGGCGGACAGATACCACACTGAGCTGGAGATCGAGATCTTCGACTATCAGATGCGGGATTGGAAAAAGCGGGAACAATACCCGGAAAGGAAGTGACATATTGCTGTCTAACCAGACGATACAAAAATTACTTCAGGAGATCAAAAGGATATCAGGCTATGACTGTTCTGTCTGGAACGAGAAAGCAGAGTGCATGGCGGCCACCAACATAAAGGCAAAGCCTCAGGCCCATGCAGTAACAGCGCTGATCGAAAACTATGAGAAGACAGGGAGCCAGGAAGAGACTGGGGACGAGAGCCTGTTCCTTGTGGAGAGCAATGAACATCTCTATATACTCGCAATGGCGGGGACAGACGACAAAGCAGTGATGGCCGGCCGCTTCGGCATCAGCCATCTGGAGAGCCTGGCCTCTGTGAACCGGAGCAAAATGGACAAAAACAGGTTCATCCAGAGCCTGATCCTGGACAATCTGCTCCTGGTGGATATATACAACCAGGCAAAAAGGCTGAAGATCCCTGTGGTGCAGAGAAGAGTGGTGTTCCTGGTGGAACCTCAGAACGCGGAAGACACCCTAGTGCTTGAGACGCTGAAAGGCATGTTTGCCATCGGTATCAAAGATTTCGCCACATCTATAGAAGAGAAGCACATCATCCTTGTGAAAGCGCTGGAGCCAACGGAGGGTTATGACCAGATCCAGCACATGGCAGATGTGATCGTGGATACACTGGGCATGGAGGCCATGGTGGGCGTTCGGATCTCCTACGGCACCATCGTGGAAGAGCTGAAAGATGTGTCCCGCTCTTATAAAGAAGCGGACATGGCTATGGAAGTGGGGCGCGTCTTCTACTCGCAGAGGCGGGTGCTGTCCTACAAAGTGCTGGGGATCGGCCGGCTTATACACCAGCTTCCGGCCTCCCTGTGCGAGATGTTCCTGGATGAAGTCTTTGAGGGAAATGCAATGGATAACTTTGAGGAGGAGGAACTGACAGCAGTCTACACCTTCTTTGAAAATAACCTGAATATCTCGGAGACTGCGAGAAAACTGTACGTGCACCGGAACACACTGGTGTACCGGCTGGAGAAGATACAGAAAAAGACAGGTCTGGATGTCCGCGTCTTTGAGGACGCCATGACATTTAAGATCGCTCTCATGGTAGAAAAACATATGAGAGCAATGAAAGAGAAGAACAGTTAGCCAGCAGGAGCAGCCGGCCCCGACAGAAACGGGGCCGGTTTTCTCTTGAAGGAAAAAATGAGGCCGGGCTGTGTGTCCGCACCCGGGATTTATTGTAAAACCCGGCGGAATATAGTACAATAACAGGCATGATGAAGAAGATATTATTAGCAGCTATCAATGCCAAATACATACACTCCAACCTGGCTGTGTACAGCCTGAAAGCCTATGCAGATGAGCGCCTTGCGGGCGACTGCGGGGGGAGCGCCTTTGCCGGCGTGGAGATCCAGATCGGCGAGTACACCATCAACCAGCAGCCGGAGGCTGTCATGGAGGACATTTACAGGAGAAAGCCGGATCTTCTCTGCTTTTCCTGCTATATCTGGAACATACAGATGATCCGCATGCTCCTGCCCGAGATCAGGAAAGTGCTGCCGGAGACAGAGATCTGGCTGGGAGGGCCGGAGGTCTCCTACGACTCTGTGCAGATGCTTGCGCAGTTCCCCCAGGTCAGAGGGATCATGAAGGGGGAGGGGGAGGAGACGTTCGCCGCCCTGGCGGCAAGAATCGCGGCCAGCGAAAGAGGCGAGGCGGCGGACCTGGAGGGGATCGAAGGGATCACTTGCCGGAACAGCCGGGGACAGGTGGAGGATCATCCCTGGAGAGAGCCCATGGACATGGATAAAATTCCCTTTGTCTACCAGGATATGACAGATTTCCGGCACAAGATCGTCTATTATGAGAGTAGCCGGGGCTGCCCGTTTTCCTGCAGCTACTGTCTGTCTTCCGTGGACAAGAGGCTGCGGCTGCGCAGCCTCGACCTGGTTAAAAAGGAGATCCGGTTTTTCCTGGATGCGGGGACGCAGCAGGTGAAATTCGTGGACCGCACATTTAACTGCCGCCACGATCATGCCCTGGAGATCTGGAAATACATCCATGAGCACGACAACGGCATCACCAACTTTCACTTTGAGGTCTCGGCGGACCTGCTGAATGAGGAGGAGCTGTCCCTGATCCGCTCCATGCGTCCCGGCCTGATCCAGCTGGAGATCGGCGTTCAGTCTGTCAATCCGGACACCATCCGGGAGATCCGCCGGACCATGGACCTGGAACGGCTGGAGCGGGCGGTGCAGAAGGTGCGGGAAGGGCGCAACGTACACCAGCACCTGGATCTGATCGCCGGTCTTCCCTGGGAGGACCTGGACAGCTTCGGGCGCTCTTTTGACAGGGTGTATGCCATGCGCCCGGATCAGCTGCAGCTGGGGTTCCTCAAAGTGCTGAAGGGCTCCCGCATGGAGGAGAGGAAGGAGGCGTACGGCCTTCTTTGCCGGGATACTCCGCCCTACGAGGTGCTCTCTACCAGGTGGCTGTCCTACGGCGATATCCTGACCCTGAAGGGAGTGGAGGATATGACGGAGACCTACTATAACAGCGGCCAGTTTAAGGCGGCGCTGGCCCTCCTGGAGAGGAGGGAGGACTCTGCGTTTGCCCTGTACAAGAAGCTGGCGGATTTCTACCGGGGACATGGCATGGGGCAAGTGCAGCACGCCCGGGCCGCCCGGTACCGGATCCTCCTTGACTTTGTCAGGGAGACGTACCCGCAGGACGAGGAGGAGATGCGGGAGCGGCTGATCTATGACTACTATCTCCGGGAAAATGCAAAGAACCGCCCGGATTTTGCCGGGGAATCCCTGGTGGATGGCCAGTGGGCCCGCAGCTTCTACGAGGAGGAGGCGCGGGAGCACAGATATCTGGAGGGGTACGAGGGGGCCGACAAAAATCAGCTCCGGCGGATGACCCACCTGGAATATTTTTCCCGGAAGGATGTGTATGTGCTGTTCGACTACAGGAACAGAGATCCGCTGACAAACGACGGAAAAGGAATACGTATTGCAAAAGGAAAATAAAAAGTTTACAATGTAGAAAGCGGCCATAAAAAGGAGAAAAGAACATGAATTTTAATAACAAGCGGACAAGGCGGATCATTGCGATCATCATTATGATCGTTATCGTAGCGATGGTGGCCACGTCCATCATACCAGCTGTCATGGTGTAGAGACAGGATGAGATGCAACCAGGAAGGATAGGCGGGAGCGTATGGCGACACGGAAAAGGAGCCTGAGGGAAACAAAGAGAATGACCAGGAGAAGACAGAAGCAGATGCGTCTTCTCATTATGGCAGCCGCGGGGCTGGTACTGATTGCCCTGCTGGGTGTTTATATGCATTTTAGAAATTATGTGAATAAAGTGGACCCGGATGTCATCTGCGACAATGTGTGGATCGGGGCCCAGGACGTGTCCGGCATGACAGCGAAGGAGGCCAGCGCCTCCCTGGAGGAGCACGCGGCGTCGGACGGCGCGGTGACAGTGACCCTGACAGCGGAAAACGGCTCCGCCCAGGCCACGTTAAGCGAGCTGGGATTGTCTGCCAGTGATGTGGAAAAACTGACAGAAGAGGCAGTGAACTACGGCAAGACGGGAAGCGTCTTTTTCCGTTACAGGCAGCAGAAGGGGCTGGAAAAAGAGAAGTATGTGATCCGGGAGAAATTCAGCCTGGACGCAGAGCAGACCGAGGCTGTCCTGAATGAGCGGGCAGCGTCCCTTGTGCAGGGGGCTGTAGATGCCTCCATCCAGAAGACGGCCACCTCCTTTGAGATCACGCCGGAGCAGGAGGGAAAGACGGTGGATGTGGAGGCCACTATGGACGCTGTCACAGACCATCTCAATGACCAGTGGGAGCATGAAGATTTCACGGTGGAGCTGCAGACCAAAAAGGAGAAGCCCCAGATCACGGAGGAGGATCTGTCCTCCATACAGGATGAGCTGGGCAGCTTCTGGACCAATGCGGGTGGCGGCGAGAGGTGGCAGAACCTGAAAAATGGCGTGGATAAGCTGAACGGAAAGATCCTGATGCCGGGAGAGACGCTGTCTGTGGGCCAGATCACCGGACCTTTTACGCCGGAGAACGGCTACGTGGAGGCGGGAGCCTACGAGAACGGGCAGGTTGTCTCAGACTACGGCGGCGGCATCTGCCAGGTGTCCACCACGCTCTACAATGCGGTGATCTACGCTGAGCTGGAAGTGGTGGAGCGGTCACCCCACTCCATGACAGTGGCTTACGTGAAGCCTTCCAGGGACGCGGCTATTGCCGGGGATTATCTGGACTTTAAGTTCAAGAACAGTTACGACACACCGATCTATATATACGGCGAGATCAATGACAGCAACCAGCTCCAGTTCATCATCTATGGCAAGGAGACAAGGCCCGAGGGACGGACTGTGGAGTACGAGAGCGAGACCATCAGCACGGAGCCCTATGGGACCGTCTATAAAGAGAACAGCGAGCTGGCGGCAGGCACGACCCAGGAAACAGGCAGTCCCCACGACGGCGTGGAGGCCCAGCTCTGGAAGATCGTGTACGAGAACGGAGAGGAAGTCAGCCGGGAAGTGTTCAACACAAGCCACTATGAGAAATCGGACCAGATTATCGAGGTGGGCACTGCCTCGGCCAGCGGGGATGTCCTGAAAGCCCTGCAGGATGCCATCGCCTCCCAGGATCAGGCGAAGATCAATGCGGCGGTGAGCCAGGCTGCCTCGGCGGGAGGCCAGAGCCAGCAGGAGCAGACCCAGACAGAAGGATAAAGGAGAGCAGATTGTGACAGAGACAGCGATCATATACGGGGAACAGGGAGATATCGGGCGGTATGCCCTGGCCCACTGTGTCAACGCCCTGGCGGCCCGGGGCATTGAGACATTTGCCGCCAGAGCGGCGTTCCAGATACCGGCAGACAGGGAGAATACCTGCCTGTATGATCTGAAGAAAAAGTGGAAGAAAATGGCAGGGGATCTGCCATTTTTTCTCGAAACAGAGGAGACGGAGGGAGGCAGATGCCCGGCGGTGTCCCTTCCCTGCGCCCTGGTGACGGCAGAGGGGCGGACAGCATCTAAGAGCCCGGAAGGGGCCGGAGGATCGGGCCCTGAATGTTCAGAAGATACAGGTGAGCTGGATCTTCTGGTGGCCGGCAGCGCCGGCCTGGAGGGGATGCTGCGGATCGGAGAGGAGAAAGGAGAGATCCTCTCCCGCAGGTTTGCCCCCTCTTTCCTGCGGCTGATCCGGGCCAGCCAGGAGCAGATCTTTGCCCTGGACACAGCTGCGGCAGCCAGGAGAGCGCAGATCCCTGTGATCCGCCATGTGGGCCAGGGAGGCGTCTTCAAGGCCCTGTGGGACTTGTCCGCCCGGACCGGGCGGGGGCTGGACGTGGATCTGAAGAAGATCCCGGTCCGGCAGGAGACCATCGAAGTGTGCGAGATTTTCCACATCAATCCCTATCAGCTCACCTCCGCGGGATGTTTCCTTCTTGCGGCAGCCGACGGTGAAGAAGCGGCCGAGCGGCTGGGCCGGCAGCAGATCAGGGCCCAGGTCATAGGCAGGATGAGAAATGACAGGGACAAGATCATACGAAACGGCGAAGAGGCCAGATTCCTGGACCGTCCTGGACCGGATGAGATCTGGAAGATCTGGCAGCAGGAATAACGACAGATAGAATCGGGAGGATACAGATGCTGAACATCGTGCTGCATGAGCCGGAGATACCGGCCAATACGGGAAATATAGGAAGGACCTGCGTGGCTGCAGGGGCGCGGCTTCACCTGATCGAGCCCCTGGGCTTCCGGCTGGATGAAAAGAGCCTGAAGCGGGCGGGTATGGATTATTGGAAGGACCTGGATGTGACGACGTACATCGACTATCAGGATTTCCTGAACAGAAATCCGGGAGCCAGGATCTACATGGCTACCACAAAAGCGTCTGCGGTCTACACCGATGTCCGGTATGAGCCGGACTGCTATATCATGTTCGGAAAGGAGAGCGCCGGCATACCGGAGGAAATTCTTGTGGAACACCAGGAGACCTGTGTGCGGATCCCCATGATGGGAGAGATCCGATCCCTCAACCTGGGCAATTCCGTCGCCATCGTCTTGTATGAAGCCCTGCGGCAGAACGGATTTGCAGGCATGAGCACGGAGGGACATCTGCACCGCCTGTCCTGGGACTAAAAACGGCAGAGAGCCACATGCATCCACTGCGGATGTGTGTGGTTTTTTTGTCCTTGAATTGCAGGATATGATCTGTATAAAATCAAAACGAGAGGGAGAAAGTATAGGAATAAAATGAAAAAAATGGCGTTCTGAGAAAAAAATAAAAATTGTAAGATTATAGCATGAATTGTGCAATCACAAAAGGATTGAAAACAAAAAATACAAAAAATAATAGACATACTAAATAAATCATATTATAATTTGAACTACAAGAAAGCAAAAAAAGGAAAAGTGAGGTGGTGAATTGATGGTAGAAGAGACCATTCAGACCATAAAACAGGCTGAGAAAGAGGCCGGAGAGATCGCGGCACAGGCGGATGCGCGCTGTGAGCAGATCCTCTCCCAGGCATCCGGTGAGGCGGAGAAAATGAAGGATAAGATCCTCCAGGATGCAAAAACCGAGGCTGCGGCTGTCATGGACTCTGCTGCTGAGGAAGGGAAAAAAGTGACAGAAAAGGCAGCCGGGGAGACGAAGGAAATGATCCGGACTCTGAGAGAAGAAGCGGGGAAAAAGAAGGCGGCTGCCGTGTCAGATGTCATTGCTCATCTGATATGAGACGCTTCTTAAAAAATAAGAGAAAAGGAGGGATGTGTCTATGGCAGTACTGCAGATGCAAAGAGTCAGTATCTGCGCGCTGAAGAAGGACCGAAAGGCCATCCTGGAAAGGCTCCAGTCTCTGGGGATCATGGAGGTGAGCCAGCTGGCGGAGGAAGAAGATGAGATCTTCCAGCGGATGGACACCACAGGGCCCAGGCTGAGCTTTGAGAAGAAAGCCCACACAGCTGACCAGGCCCTGGACGTGCTGGAACAGTACGTTCCCCAGAAAAAGTCCATGTTTGCCAGCCTGGAAGGGAAGAAACTGGTGGACAAAGACCAGCTGCAAAAGGCGGCGGAAAACAGGGAAGAGATCATGGAAATGGCGGCAGATATCCTTCTGCACAGCAGACAGATAGCGGAGAAGAAGGCTGCCATTCTCAAGGATGAAAACCAGATTGAGAGCCTGAGTCCCTGGCTGGGGCTGGGCGTTCCCATGAACTATGAAGGGACCAGACATACAGTCATGCTGCCGGGCGTCATGTCCGCCGGCACCACGCTGGAGGACGTGTACAGGATATTGGCAGAGCAGATCCCCGAGACCGAGGAGCTGCATGTGGAGATCGTTTCCTCCGGGACGGACGGAGTGTACCTGGCTGTGTTCTGTATGAAAGAGGATGCCGTTTCAGTGGAGGAAGCCCTGAGGCAGGGCGGATTTGCAAGGCCCTCCCAGATGGTGCCGGCAGATCCGGCAGTCCGGACCGAAGAGCTGAAGGCGGATATTGGAAAACTGAACAGGGAGATTGAAAGAAAGGAAGAGGAGATCCGGGACTGCGCCGGCAGGCGGGAGGAGCTGGAGTACATCTCAGACTACTACCGCATCCGGGCGGAGAAATACCAGGTGCTGGGCACACTGCCCCAGTCCGGACGGACGTTCCTCATCAGCGGGTATGTGCCGGCCAAGGCAGTGCCTGCCCTGGAGAAGGCTGTTGCCCAGAAGTATGACTGTGTCATGGATGTGGAGGATCCGAAAGAGGATGAGGAGCCGCCCACGATCCTGCACAACAATGCATTTTCCTCCAGCGTGGAGGGCGTGCTGGAGTCCTACGGTCTCCCCCACAAGGGAGAGTTCGACCCCACCACGATCATGTCATTTTTCTACGTGTTCTTCTTCGGAATGATGCTGTCTGATGCAGCCTACGGCGCCATTGTCGCCATTGTCTGCTTCATTGCACTGAAGAAATTCCCCAGGATGAGCGCAGGGATGCACAAATCATTGAAGCTGTTTATGTTCTGCGGCATCTCCACCATCGTGTGGGGCGTCCTGTTCGGCGGCTATTTTGGGGACGTGGTAGATGTGGTTTCCAGCGTGTTTTTCGGGAAAGAGGTCAGTGTGCCGCCGCTGTGGTTCGCACCTCTTAATGATCCGATGAAGCTGCTGGTCTTCTCCATGCTGTTTGGTGTGATCCACCTGTTTGTGGGACTTGGGATCAAAGGCTACATGGAACTCAAGGATGGAAAAATCCTGGATTTCTTCTGTGATGTTGTGCTGTGGTATGTATTTCTGATGGGACTGATCCTGATGCTGCTTCCGTCAGAGATCTTCCGCTCCATCTCCCAGATGGAGATCTCGTTCCCGCCCTTTATGAACACGCTGGCCAAGGCGCTGGCCATTGTGGGAGCGGTAGGGCTTCTGCTCATGTCCGGACGGGACAACAAAAATCCGGTGCTCAGGCTGGCCCTTGGCGCCTACGATATTTACAATATCACAGGATGGCTCAGCGACGTGCTGTCCTACTCCCGCCTCCTGGCGCTGGGACTTGCCACGGGCGTTATTGCTTCCGTGGTCAACCAGATGGGAAGCATGATGGGAAAGAGCGTATTCGGTGTGCTTTTGTTCATCGTGGTCTTTATCGTGGGCCACGCCATGAACCTGGCCATCAACCTGCTGGGCGCGTACGTACACACGAACCGTCTCCAGTTTGTGGAGTTTTTCGGTAAATTTTACGAAGGGGGAGGAAAACCCTTTGAACCCTTTGAGAGCGATACAAAATATGTAGATATTAAGGAGGAAACTTTATCATGAGTATATGGGAGAATTTAGGACTGGTATATGCACTTCTTGGAGCAGCAGTGGCAGTATTTCTCGCAGGCGCCGGGTCTGCTATCGGTGTCGGCATCGCAGGACAGGCTGCGGCCGGCGTTGTGACAGAGGATCCAAGTAAATTTGCCAAGGTTCTCGTTATCCAGCTTCTGCCTGGTACACAGGGAATCTACGGACTGCTGGTAGGCTTCCTGACACTTTCCAAGATCGGCCTTCTCGGAGGAGGAGCCGCAGATCTGACACCCCAGACAGGACTTCTGATCCTGGCAGCCTGCCTGCCGGTAGGTATCGTGGGACTGATCTCCGGAAAATCCCAGGGACAGGCGGCAGCGGCGTCCATCGGCATCGTTGCCAAGAAGCCGGAGCAGTTCGGTAAAGCCATGCTGTTCCCGGCCATGGTTGAGACTTACGCGATCCTGGCACTTCTTATCTCCATCCTGGCTGTAACAGCGATCCCGGTTTAGGCGGATGTTACGGTTAACACATTAAAAACAGGAAAAGGAGTGCGAAGGCTATGACTGGATTAGAAAAAATGAAAAGCCGGATCCTGGAAGAGGCCCGGTCCTCGGCTGAGGCTAAGATCCAGGATGCCGAAAGGCAGGCAGAAGAGCTCCTGGCCGCACAGAAGAGCCAGGCGGAGAAATCTGCCGCGGCTGTCCTGATAAAAGCGCGGGCAGAGGCGGAGAGCCTGAAAGAAAAGGCCGTGTCGGCAGCAGACCTGGAGAGGCGCACGAAGCTCCTTTCCGCCAGGCAGGAGATCATAGCAGAGGTACTGGAGGAGGCTTACCGGGAAATAAAAGAGATGGACCCGGCAGCGTATTTTGACCTGATCGAAAAGATGCTGGACCACTACGTGCTTCCCCAGGACGGAGAGATCCATTTCTCCCCTGCAGATGTACAGCGCATGCCGGCCGGATTTGAGGAGAAGATCCGCGAGGCGGCCCGGGCAAAGGGCGGCGCCCTCACCCTGGCCGGGGGAGACCCTCTCGTCCCGGACGGGTTTGTGCTGGTGTACGGCGGCATCGAGGAGAACTGCACATTTAAGGCGATCTTCGAGACCAGGCGTGACGAGATGAGTGACCGTGTCCAGAGAGGATTGTTTTCCGGGGACAGGGCGTGAGGAGGAACTTAAATGAGTGAAAAGTATACCTACGCGGTTGCCCGCATAAGGGCGCTTGAGGTCTCCCTCTTTTCCAACGCGGTCATCGACCAGCTGATCGCCTGCCAGAGCTATGAGCAGTGCCTGCAGTTCCTGGCGGAGCGCGGCTGGGGTGACACGGACACCTCTGCAGACGGAGAAAAGATGCTGAAGCGCGAGGAGGAAAAGATCTGGCAGACGGTGAGAGAGCTGTCTATCGACAAAAAGAAATTTGAAGTGCTCTCCTACCAGAAGCTGTTTCACAATCTGAAGGCGGCCGTCAAGGCAGCGTGCGTGAAGGAGGTGCCCAGGGATATCTTCTACGAGGATACGGAAGTTTCCGGCCAGGAGATGCTGGATATCATCCGGGAGAAAGACTTCGGGCGGCTTCCGGCAGGCATGAGCCAGGCGGCGCAGCAGGCATGCGACGCGCTTCTCCACGCGGGGGACGGACAGCTCTGCGACATCATCATAGACAGAGCGGCCCTGGATGCCATCTACAAAGCGGGCATGGAGTCGGAGGATGAGATCATCCGGGACTACGCCAGATCCGTGGTGGCAGTGGCGGACATCAAGATCGCCGTGCGGGCGCAGAAAACCGCAAAATCTATAGAATTTATGAAGCAGGCCATGGCGGAGTGCGGCAGCATCAGCGTGGATCAGCTTGCGAAGGCGGCCCTCTCGGGACCGGAGGCGATCCGGGACTACTTACTGGGCACAGAGTACGCAGGCGGAGCGGAGGCTCTCTCAGAGTCCATGTCCGCTTTTGAGCGCTGGTGTGACAACCGCATCATCCAGACCATCAGCCCGCAGAAATATAAGGCATTTACCATAGGCCCGGTTGTGGCGTATGTACTTGCCAGACAAAATGAGATCAAGACAGTGCGGATCGTTCTCTCCGGCAAGAGGAGCGAGCTTCCGGAAGGGGCGATCCGGGAAAGGGTAAGGGAAATGTATGTATAAGATAGCAGTAATGGGCGACTACGACAGCATTTACGGCTTCGCTGCTCTGGGGCTTGACACATTTCCCGTCACACCCGCAGAGGCAGGGGAGAGGCTCCACCAGCTCGTAGCGGACGGATATGGGATCATCTATATCACCGAGGCGCTGGCAGCCGACCTGAGACAGGAGACAGCCCGGTACGAGGGGCAGATCCTCCCGGCCATCATAGAGATCCCGGGCGTGTCCGGCAATACGGGCAGCGGCGTCAGGGGAGTGAAGAAATCGGTAGAACAGGCCGTTGGATCTGATATCCTGTTCAGCAACTAAGAAAGTAGAGGTGATACGTCCATTATGAGTACAGGTACGATCAAAAAAGTAGCAGGACCGCTGGTCATCGCGTCCGGAATGCGGGATGCCAACATGTCCGACGTGGTCCGCGTGAGCAGACAGCGCCTGATAGGCGAGATCATAGAGATGCACGGGGACGAGGCGTCCATCCAGGTGTACGAGGAGACATCCGGACTTGGACCGGGCGAGCCGGTGGAGTCCACAGGGGCTCCCATGTCGGTGGAGCTTGGACCGGGCCTTATCTCCAGCATTTACGACGGTATTCAGCGACCTCTTGACGAGATCATGAAGATCTCCGGAAACAACCTTCAAAGAGGTGTGGAGGTTGCCGCGCTGAGCCGGGAGAAAAAGTGGGAATTTGTCCCTGTGGCAAAGGCCGGTGACCAGGTGGAAGCCGGCGATGTTCTGGGCACCGTGCAGGAGACCCAGGTAGTGCAGCAGAAGATCATGGTTCCCTATGGAATTGAAGGAACCGTGAAAGAGATCTGCGCGGGAGAATTTACAGTGGATGAGACCGTGGCAGTCATTGCCACGGAAAGTGGGGACAAAGAGCTGACCATGGTACAGAAGTGGCCGGTAAGACGGGGACGCCCCTACGTGAAGAAGCTGCCCCTGGATGTGCCTCTTGTGACAGGCCAGAGGGTTATCGACACCTTCTTCCCCATTGCCAGAGGCGGTGTGGCGGCCGTGCCGGGACCTTTCGGAAGCGGCAAGACCGTGATCCAGCACCAGCTTGCAAAATGGGCTGAGGCGGACATCGTGGTCTACATCGGATGCGGCGAGCGTGGAAATGAGATGACGGACGTTCTGAATGAGTTCCCGGAGCTGAAAGACCCCAAGACAGGCCGCTCCCTGATGGAGAGGACCGTCCTCATCGCAAACACATCGGATATGCCTTTCGCAGCCCGTGAGGCATCCATTTATACAGGAATTACGATCGCGGAGTACTTCCGCGACATGGGATACTCGGTAGCTCTGATGGCAGACTCCACATCCCGGTGGGCGGAGGCTCTCCGTGAGATGTCGGGACGTCTGGAGGAGATGCCCGGCGAGGAGGGATACCCGGCGTACCTGGGATCCCGTCTGGCGGAATTCTACGAGAGGGCAGGTCATGTGATCTCTCTTGGAAAAGAAGGAAGAGAGGGTTCCCTGTCTGTAATCGGAGCCGTGTCTCCCCCGGGAGGCGACACTTCGGAGCCTGTATCCCAGGCAACCCTGCGTATCGTGAAGGTGTTCTGGGGACTGGATTCCAATCTGGCTTACAAGAGACATTTCCCGGCCATCAACTGGCTTACCAGCTACTCCCTGTATCTGGACAATGTGAGCGGCTGGTTCAATGAAAAGGTGGCTCCCGACTGGATGGAGGACCGTCAGAAGATGATGAGCCTTCTGCAGGATGAGGCGGAGCTGGAAGAGATCGTGCAGATGGTAGGTATGGATGCCCTGTCTCCGGCCGACCGGCTGAAGATGGAGGCTGCCAGATCCATCCGTGAGGACTTTCTGCACCAGAACTCTTTCCACGACGTGGATACTTACACGCCTCTGAGAAAGCAGTATCTGATGATGAAGCTGGTGCTGGCCTTCTATGAGAAGTCCATGGACGCGCTGAACAAGGGGGCTGCCATGAATGCCCTTCTTGCGATGGCAGTGCGCGAGAGGATCGGACGTTATAAATATACCGTGACAGACAAGATCGAGTCTGACTATGAAAGCATTATGAGCGAACTCGACGCAGAGATCGCAGACACATTCGGGAAGGAGGACTTCTAATCATGCCAAAAGAATATAGAACCATACAGGAAGTTGCCGGCCCGCTGATGATGGTGAAAGGCGTGGAGGGCGTCACCTACGACGAACTCGGCGAGATTGAACTGGCAAACGGCGAGAAACGCCGCTGCAAAGTGCTGGAGGTGGACGGCGATAAAGTTGTCGTACAGCTCTATGAAAATGCCGCAGGTATTAACCTGAGCAACAGCAAGGTGCGTTTCCTTGGACGGAGCCTGGAGCTGGGCGTGTCCGGGGACATGCTGGGCCGCGTATTTGACGGCCTGGGACGCCCCGCGGACGGAGGCCCGGAGATCCTTCCGGAAGAGAGAAGGGACATCAACGGTCTGCCTATGAATCCGGCGGCCAGGGTTTACCCTTCCGAGTTTATCCAGACAGGCATCTCCGCCATCGACGGACTGAACACTCTTGTCCGTGGCCAGAAGCTGCCTATCTTCTCCTGCTCCGGTCTGCCTCACTCCCAGCTGGCAGCCCAGATCGCAAGGCAGGCAAAAGTGCGTGGAACCGATGAGAAATTCGCCGTTGTATTCGCGGCCATGGGTATCACCTTTGAGGAGTCTAACTTCTTCGTGGAGTCCTTCAAGGAGACAGGCGCTATCGACAGAACGGTACTCTTTATCAACCTGGCCAATGACCCGGCGGTGGAGCGTATCTCCACACCCCGTATGGCCCTGACAGCAGCAGAGTACCTGGCCTTTGAGAAAGATATGCATGTTCTTGTCATCCTGACAGACATCACAAACTATGCGGACGCTCTCCGTGAGATCTCCGCAGCCAAGAAGGAAGTGCCGGGACGCCGCGGCTACCCCGGATATATGTACACAGACCTGGCACAGATGTACGAGCGCGCAGGTCGGCAGAGAGGCAAGAAGGGAAGTATCACCATGATTCCCATCCTGACCATGCCGGAGGACGACAAGACCCATCCCATTCCCGACCTTACGGGATACATCACAGAGGGGCAGGTTATCCTGAGCCGTGACCTGTACCGCAAGGGCGTGCAGCCGCCTATCGACGTGCTGCCTTCCCTGTCCCGTCTGAAAGACAAAGGTATCGGCGAGGGCAAGACAAGGGCGGATCATTCCAACACCATGAACCAGCTTTTCGCGGCCTACTCAAGAGGAAAGGACGCTAAGGAGCTGATGACTATTCTGGGCGAGGCGGCGCTGACGGAGATCGATCTGATCTACGCAAAATTTGCCGACGAGTTTGAGAAAGAGTATGTGTCCCAGGGTTACCACACAGACCGATCCATCGAGGAGACACTGGAGATCGGCTGGAAACTTCTGTCCATCCTGCCAAGGTCCGAGCTGAAACGTATCGACGACAAGTATCTGGATCTGTACTATGGGAAACAGTAAGCCGTGCGCAGATTTGTGGAAATAGCCGTGCAGGCTTGCCTGCAGACGGATATTTCCGCAAAGGTGCATAGGGCGTGCGCCCGGCAGCGAGATGAAGCGTCAGCTGAATCGAGCTGGGCACGGTGAAGGCCGAAAGGCACGGCCAAGGCCAAAGGCCAGCCGCGGCAAAAGATGCCGTGCGCACGTGGAAATAGAAGGAGGAATGCAATATGGCATCGACACAGATCACTCCTACCCGCATGGAGCTTACAAAAACGAAAAAGAAACTTGTCACAGCCCGGAGAGGCCACAAGCTCCTCAAAGATAAGCGCGATGAGCTGATGCGTCAGTTCCTGGATCTGGCAAGAGAGAATATGGCGCTCCGCCAGAAGGTGGAAGCGGGGATACTGGCCGCGAACAAGAACTTTGTCATCGCCAGAGCAGGCATGGATGAGGCCACGCTCCACACGGCACTGATGGCGCCGAAGCAGCAGGTGAGCCTGGAAGTAGGGAAGAAAAATGTTATGAGCGTCAACATCCCGGTGTTTGATACCAAGACCAGGACCGCGGACGCCAACGATATCTATTCCTACGGTTTTGCCTTTACCTCCAGCGATCTGGACGGAGCGGTGAAGTCTCTTGCGGATATCCTGCCGGATATGCTCAGACTTGCAGAGGTGGAGAAAGCCTGCCAGCTCATGGCTGCCGAGATCGAGAAGACAAGGCGCCGTGTAAATGCGCTGGAGCATGTGATCATTCCCCAGGCACAGGAGACCATCAAATATATCACCATGAAGCTGGATGAGAACGAGAGAAGCTCCCAGATCCGCCTTATGAAGGTGAAGGATATGATGCTGGAGGATGCACATCATTACAGCGAGCGGGCATAGGAATATAATGACATAAAGTGTTGACAGAGAAGCAGAAGAGAGATAATATAAGAATATAGCGAGAGCTATAAAGAATTAAGATATGATCCATAGGAAAGCTCCCCGGAACTAGCCCTTCCGGGGAGCTTTTTATGTATGGGCTAGTTGTCGGGTTTGTTTCGGTCTGACCACTTGCTGATGAGATGTACGATCAGATCAGCAAGTGGTTAGACCAAAAACAACAAATGTAACAAAATAAAAGAGGGCGCATATGCTGTACGTAGAAAGGACTTTTTGCTGGGAGTGTGTTGCGCATGGAACGGAAATTACCTTACTATATGGCGTATCCGACGCCGCTGTTATATGACGATGAAAGGATAGAGAGGCGGGACTTTGAGTACATGAAGAGCATGTACCCGGACACGGCAAAGCGGGCTCTGCCATTTGTGGAGGATGAGTGCGACCGGATGGAATATGAGGGGAGCATGCTCTACGACGAGTACCCGGATAAGCTGCAGCTCCATCTGATGTGCGGGCGGATCTATGACAGGATGGCGGAAGGGGAGGAAAATCCTGGCGACTGGCTCCGGGAACTGATCCAGGTCATGGTGTACCAGGAAGTCTGCAAAAGGCGCTGCGACCACAGAAAGTATAAAAGAAAGTTTTACTGATTATTGATTGCGGATAATCCAAAAGCAGAAAGAGCATCGCGGATGCGAGGGGAGAAATGTTCCCTGTGCATCCGTAATGCTCTTTTTCAGTCATCCAGATCTGCGAGTTCCCCCATATCCGGGAGCCAGGCATCCCCGGCATCTATATATTCCCCGGAAAAATCAAGCTGTTCCTGGATGGTGGAGGGGAGTGTTCCGTCAAGCTGTCCCCGGATACTTTCGGCGCGCAGTGCACAGAAGTCGTAGAAAGTGGAAGCTCCCTGCAGAAAATCCTCGTAGGAACAGAAGGCGGTGGGATCTTTCTTTACATAGGGCGAAATGAGTTCCAGTACCCGGGCAGTTTCTGTCTCGAAAAGACCGCTTTCAAAATAGCCGCTGATCAGTTCGTCAAAATAAGAGTGGTATTGTGCAAAATACGTATCGTTCTGCATCAGGTTGTGAAAGAGCGGGCGCTGGCTCATGATCTCACGGGAGGCCGGGGTGTCGATGGGGTAGTTGATATACACTCCGGCGTCATTGACCGGATCGGGCATTCCCAGAGAGTAGGTGGCAAAAGCCAGGTTGTAATCCCAGGGCAGGATTTGCAGTTGTCCGTTTTCCTCATAGAGGAAATAGTTGTGGCCGGTGCGCCCCAGGTAACTGTCCAGATTGACGACGAACACCTGCACGGTAAAGTAGCGGAGCACTTCATCCACGCAGACGGCGCTTTCCAGATCCCCGCCTGTGTTCAGAATTTCCAGAGCGCTGATGAGGCGGGCTTTGTCCGTATCATCCGGCTGAAACTTTGCGTTTCGGAAAATATTGTCATAGTCGGCAGGATCATCTGAAATATACTGGAGAGCCACATCCCTGTTCTCTGCGTTCAGAGATTTATAGTCGGGCTTGTAGAGCTGGCCGTAGTCCGCTCCGAAATTCCTTCTGGCAAATGCCTCTTCCGGTTCCTCCACAGCAAGGAAAAGGCCGTGGGGGTTCCCGTTTACCGTGACCCACACGTAACTGCAGAAAGGCGATGGAACACCCATGTATTCCATCATGTCATAGGCAATGTAGTTTTTCAGATAGCTGTTGTCCTGGAAGGAAGCATCCAGGGAAAACTTATCCAGACCATAGTAGGACTGGCCTTCACGGAAATGATCCAGTTCCAGCTTAAGGCTGTATCGTGTCAGACCGTATTCTTCTACCAGGCGTCTGGAGTTATTTCCCTTTGCCCGGAGCCCTGTGTCGGGAAAGAGTTCTCCATCTATGACGACATCGCACTGAAAGTAGGTTTCGGAGGGAGCGGCTGCAAGAAAGGTTTCCCAGTCTTCAAGCTGCAGGTCAATGGTGTGTACCCTGCTGTCATCGAAAAGGCGCGTCTCATAACCCGGCGAAGCACTCAGCGGTTTAATGCCCAGAGCTTCTCCCTGGATGAACAGAGTTGTGATAAGGAGGGCGGCCAGAGCTGCAAAAATACAGATTTTGTCTATATGTCTGTGTCTGATCATAAGAATTACCCCATATAATCTCCGTTGTAAGAGACAAGCACAGCGTGGCTCACACCTTCCAGCGCGGCCAGTTCATTGACAAAGGATGCGGCGCCTTCTTTAAGCCGGACTTCATAATTCAGTTCAATGGAACCGGCGGATACGCTTTTGCTCTTGAGAGCGGCGGCAGCGATGCGGCTTTTGATCAGACTGACTGCCTTTTCTTCCGTTGCATCACTGTCACAGTGCACGACAAGGATATAGGGAGTATCCGTGTCCCTGCGGCTGGAAAAAAGCAGAAGGACCAGTCCTATGAACATGCTGCCAAAGACGGCAAGTGGAATAAAACCTGCCGCCAGGACAATGCCTGCCGCGATACTCCAGAAAAGGAAGGCAATATCCATAGGTTCCTTGATGGCAGTGCGGAATCGTACAATGGACAGGGCACCCACCATACCAAGGGAGAGGACGATATTGCTGGTGACAGCCAGAATCAGAAGGGTGGTGATCAGTGTGAGAGCGATCAGCGTCACCCCGAATCCCGGCGAATACATAAGCCCGCAGTAGGTCTTTTTATAAATGTAAAAGATAAAAAGCCCCAGGGCAAAGGCAAGAAGTATGGAAAGCGCCATGTCCAGTACGGAGATAGCGCTTACATTTTCCAGAAAACTGGATCTGAATATATCCTGAAAAGTCATAAAGTTCTCCGTTCTGCCGCCATTCCGGCGGCAAGTATAAGATTTCCGTCTGCGTAAACGGTGTTAGTCAGAGCGGCGGCATGCCGCGTACTTCGAGTAGGCACATGTGGTGCGGCCAGGTGTCTGGACAGCCATCCGCACAATGTCAGGGAGGAAAGCGTCATATTTTACTTCCAATACAGTGCGCCCCGGATCCACGCTTCTTTCGAGGATTTCCGGAGAGAAAAAATTTCTCCAGGAAATTCCTGTGCAGATGTGGCGATCCAGGGTGATCCTCACATTCCCGGCGGGGTGGAGGAAAGCCTCCCTCTCATAGCAGACCACGGTGCGGGGGGAGAGAAGCTGGCCTTGCAGTTTGCTGTAGAATTCGATCAGCAGGGGATCCTGGCTCTGCAGAAGGAAATCTGTATTTCCTTCAAGGAGAAAGCGTCCCTGCTCCGGTGTAAGACGGGCCTGGCGCTTTGCGCACAGGCCGCCTTTTTTGATCTTTTTTTCCAGACGGAGAAAGGCAGGCGAATTTCCATAGTAGCGGAGCCGGAATTTTTCCCGGCTGTCTGTTCCGTCAAGCTTCTGGCGCAGGGCCCGGTCGTCCGGAGTGTCGAAATACAGGCTGTACACCCGGTATGTTCCCTCCGGCCCGGCATGGCTGTCCCGGGGGAACAGCCTGCCGAGACGGGCGGAGAGGATACGGTCTTCAGGTGAGGAGAGCAGATGTTTGTACTCGTGCCGGAATGTAAGAGGCGTACGATCAATCATCATAGCCGGAATCACCACCGTCATAACCGGAATCGCCGTCATCATAACCGGAATCGCCGTCATCATAGCCGGAGTCGCCGCCGGACGGAGCGGCAGGCGCGGGTGCTGGCGCAGGCGCCGGGGCGGGTGCCGGTGCAGAGTAGTCTGTGACGCCGTCATTGTTTGCGCCGTAATCTGTATCATTGTAGTCTGTGACGCCATCGTTGTTTGGGCCATAGTCTGTGTCGTTGTAGTCTGTGACACCATCGTTGTTCGGGCCGTAGTCTGTGTCATTGTAGTCTGTAACGCCATCGTTGTTCGGGCCGTAGTCCGTGTCGTTATAGTCTGTGACGCCGTCATTGTCCGGGCCGTAGTCTGTGTCACCGTAGTTGGTCCAGCCATAGTTGCTCTCCCCGTTTACGCTTACAGGGGATGCAAGGTTCTGGGAAGAAGTGTACGCTTCAATATCTGACACGATGTTTTTGAGGAAATTTTCTTCCGGCAGTACAGAGCCTGCTTCAATCTGGAGAGTGATCTCCCGGGGCGTTCCGTCGTCTTTTGCTGCAAAGTAGCCGGCGTCATTAATCTTTGCAACCAGGTCGCTGATTACTTCGCGGCAGTCCTTGCCGAAATAGTCGATGTAGTCGGTAACGATGGTTTCGCCGTCATCGTTTTTTCCTTCCACCTTTGTGACAGCCCCGTCATTGTTGTAGGAGACGGCAATTTCCGGGTTCACTTTCAAGGTAATGACACCGCCTTCAGAGGTTTTTGTGTCCTGTGTGTCTTCAGCGGCGGCGGTGTCGCTGCCGGAGGATGTCTGAGAACTGCATCCGGCAAGAATGCCTCCGATCAGACTGATGGATAACAATGCTGCAAGGATAAGAGTTACATGTTTCTTTTTCATAATCATTCGCTCCTTTTCTTGGATTTTTGATGTGTTTATGCTGAAGAATACGGATGAAGGAGTAAATAAACGGGGTCGGGATCAGAAAAAAATGTATTTTTTTGGAAAAGAAAGATGTTTTACTTTGGTTTTACATGGATATAACACAGATTTAAAAAATGATAAGTATATTTAGTAATAATTGCGTTTTCAGACCCCGAAAACCAGAACATGTTCTTCGTATTCTATAATTATGAGGAGGGCGCAGGAATGAAGGAAGGGCACGAGATCATAGAGAAGGTGTACGCTGCAAAGGAAGATCCGGACGCGGCGGACGGGCTGATCCGGCAGTATATGGGATTTATACGGGCCGAGACGGCAAAGTTTCTGAACCGTCCCCCGGCGGAAGGAAGAGACGAAGAGTTCAGCGTTGCCATGCTTGCGTTTTATGAGTCGATCCTCGGCTATGAAAAAGGAAAAGGTGCTTTTCTCTCCTACTCGGCAAGGGGGATCAGAAATCGTCTGATCGACCATTACAGGCGGGAAAAAAGACATGCCCATCTCTCTTCGCTTCATGAACCGGTGGAAAATGATGCGGAGACACTGAAAATAGACCTGCTGGAAGACACCAGAAATGAAATCCAGACACTGCATGACAGGAGCGCAGTCAGGGAAGAAATCGATGAATTTGAGAAGAAGCTTCTGGAATTTGGCATTTCCTTCTCAGATGTGGCGGACAACTGTCCCAGGCAGGACCGGACGCTGGCGGCCTGCCAGAGAGTGCTGGCGGCTGCCAGAAAGGAGCCGGCGCTTCTGGAGGAACTGCTGGAGACAGGCAAGCTTCCTCTGGCAGAACTGGCCCGGATTTCCGGTGTGGAGAGAAAGACAATGGAACGGCACAGAAAGTATCTGGTTGCCGTGCTGCTGGCGTTCACCAACGGCTATGAGATTATCAGGGGACATCTGTATCACCTGGCGTCCCCGGACAGGCCGGAAGGAGAAAGAGACAGCCGCCGGGCGGAACCGGAATACGGTGGAAAGAATGGAGCGTAGTATGGAAGAGAGGACAACGTATCTGGTCATGGAGGCACATGCTGCTTATGTGATTCTTATGGATAATGAGGGCCGTTTTCTGAAAGCTGCCAACTGTGGATATGAGAGAGGTGACCGCATTGATGATGCCATTCTGCTTCGCTATCCTTCAGATATGAGAGGCAGACGTAGGCGGATCCTGCGGATAGCGGCAGGCATGGCTGCCTGTATTGCTCTTATGGTGCTGGGGGCATGGCAGTACAGATATATATTTGTACCATACGGAACTATCCGGATGGAGATCAATCCGGGAGTTGAGATGGAGATCAGCCGGTCGGGACGGGTTGTGGACCTGTCCGGAACAAACACTGACGGTGAGAAGCTTGTGGAAGGATACAACTACAGCGGAAAAGACAGATATGAGGTGGCAGACGACCTGGCTGACCTGGCTGTAGAAAGAGAGTTCCTGAAAGAGGGAGGTCAGATCACCCTGACAGCCGGAAACGGAAGTGCACAGTGGATGGAAGACACAGAGCAGGGAATGAGAAATGAGTTGGAGGAACATCTGAAGGATTACGATATCCATATTGTGATCTCCACGGATCCGGAGGAGGAAATGATACAGGAGGAGACGGAGAGTGTGACTATCCCGGTACCACAGCAGGAGCAGCCTGTGCAGGAGGATGCGGGAAATGTACAGGATGCGCAGACGACACCTGCGGCTCCCGCGGCGGAAACGCCGCAGACCGTGCAGCCTCAGATGTCGGATGATGACGGCGACAGCGAGTACGGAGATGACGATGACGGAGACGACGGGGACGACGGGGACGATGGCGAAGACGACTGACAAGTGGAAATGAAAGACGCAGGGAGGCTTTCCGGTGACGGGAGGCCTCCCCTCTGCATATAATGATGACAGATACCATACCGTACCATGCAGACACACCGTGCAGGACCTGGGAAAGATGATGCCGCGCAGGGCCTGCGGAAGATGAACCGTGGACAAAAGCGCCGGAACCATGCTATAATGTGCGAAAGACTATGCGAAACCGCAGTGCGGGGGAGACGCGCTGCATAAGGGGAGACGTACAAGGAGAGAAGGAGAGGAGTATGGATAATATTATTTTTATCGGAATGCCGGCAGCCGGAAAGAGCACGATAGGAGTTGTGGCGGCCAAAAGGCTGGGCTACCGGTTTCTGGATGTAGACCTTCTTATCCAGGAGAAGGAGAAGAAGCTCCTGCACGAGATCATAAAGGAGCGCGGGACGGAAGGGTTCCTGGAGGTGGAAGACCGGATCAATGCCCAGGTGGAGGCGGAGCACAGTATCATCTCGCCCGGAGGGAGCGTGGTCTACTGCAAGAACGCCATGGAACACTATAAAAAGATCGGAAAGATCGTGTATCTCCAGGTGTCCTATGACACGATAAAAGAGAGGATCGGAGACCCCCATGAGAGAGGGGTTGCCCTGCGGGATGGACAGACGCTCCGGGAATTGTATGAGGAGCGCAGGGCTCTTTTTGAAAAATATGCAGATATTACAATTTGCGAAGATGGGTTGACATTGGAAGAAACAATTGGTAAAGTTTTAAAAGTTTTAGAAAAATAATACGTGCCAGACGCATTATATGGTAAAATGTTACAGAAATTTTACGTACTTGTAAAAAATGTTTTACATGTGCGACATATGTGATATAATGATGAAGGCAGATTTTGCGTTGGTGGAAGAAGAATGTCCCGAATAAGGATAAGTCTCCCATGAATTTTGACGCGGGATCAAGAGATAATAAAGAGTATAATCAAATTGAAAATATATAAGAAAGTCGGGCTTCGCCGGTGAGGGCGGAGAATGAGAGTGATCGAGGTGCAGTATGGAACAATATATTATTAAAGGCGGCAATCCGCTTGTCGGTGAAGTGGAGATAGGCGGAGCAAAGAATGCGGCCCTTGCTATTCTTGCGGCGGCAATTATGAGCGATGAAACTGTAATGATCGATAATCTTCCGGATGTAAATGACATCAATGTACTTCTGGACGCCATCGCGGGGATCGGCGCGATGGTGCACAGAGTGGACCGGCATACAGTGAAGATCAACGGAAAAGGCGTGACAAGCGTTGATATCGAGTATGACTATATCAAGAAGATCAGGGCATCCTACTATCTTCTGGGAGCTCTTCTTGGAAAATATAAGCGCGCGGAAGTGGCGCTTCCCGGAGGCTGCAATATCGGCAGCCGTCCCATCGACCAGCATCTCAAAGGGTTCCGTGCCCTGGGAGCGGACGTGGAGATCGAACACGGAAAGATCATTGCCGAGGCTGCAAAGCTGGTAGGAAAGCATATTTATTTTGATGTGGTCAGCGTGGGAGCCACCATCAATGTGATGATGGCAGCTGCTATGGCAGAAGGCCTGACCATCCTGGAAAACGTGGCAAAAGAGCCTCACGTTGTAGACGTTGCCAACTTCCTTAACAGCATGGGAGCCAACATCAGAGGAGCCGGAACGGACGTGATCCGTATCAGAGGCGTACAGAAGCTCCACAGGACAGAGTACTCTGTCATCCCGGATCAGATCGAGGCGGGCACATTTATGTTTGCCGCAGCGGCCACACAGGGGGATGTGACAGTGATGAACGTGATCCCCAAGCATCTGGAAGCCACCACAGCCAAACTGCTGGAGATCGGATGCGAGGTGGAGGAGTTCGATGACGCGGTGAGAGTAGTCTCCAAGGGCGGACTGAAATGTACGCATGTAAAGACGCTTCCCTACCCGGGATTCCCGACAGATATGCAGCCCCAGATCGGTGTGACCCTGGCTCTGTGTGAGGGGACAAGTATCATCACAGAGAGCATTTTCGAGAACAGGTTCAAATATCTGGACGAACTGGCTCGCATGGGAGCCAACGTGAAGATAGAAGGCAATTCCGCCACCATTGAAGGCGTGGAGAAATTCTCCGGCGCAAGGGTGAGCGCACCGGACCTGAGAGCAGGCGCAGCCCTGTGTATCGCAGGACTGGCGGCAGAGGGGATCACCATCGTGGATGACATTGTCTACATCCAGAGAGGTTACGAGCGCTTTGAGGAGAAGCTGAGAAGCCTGGGCGCTGTCATCGAGAAGGTATCCACAGAGAAAGAGATCCGCAAGTTCATGCTGAAAGTGAGCTAGAGGACCTGCTGGAAAGAGAACGGGCCGGCAGAGAAAATAGTGCTTGACTTCCGGCAGAAAAGAGTGTAAAGTAGCTACAGTATCTTACGGGATACAGAAATAAAAGAATAAAGAAAATTTCTCTTATTCAGAGCAGTGGAGATACAAAGGATCTGTGAAGCTGCGGCAACCCCGGCAACGGAAGGTGCCAACCTGAGCGAGCGATCGAACAATAAGAGGATTTGTTGCGTGTATAACAGTCCGCTTATTCCTGATAAGCGGACTTCTTTTTTGTCCTGTGGGGAGAGAAAGAGACCGGACAGAGAACTTAGAAAATGGATACCGGCAGGATATAAGATCACGTTCCAACATGCGCAGGAGATGAACAGGAGAAAAGAAAAGGAGAGGACTATGGAAAAAAGATTATTTACATCTGAGTCAGTAACAGAAGGCCATCCGGACAAAATGTGCGATCAGATCTCAGACGCCATCCTGGATGCCCTCATTGAGCAGGATCCCATGAGCCGTGTGGCATGCGAGACATGTACCACCACAGGACTTGTACTTGTTATGGGTGAGATCACCACAAACGCCTATGTGGATATCCAGAAGATCGTCCGTGATACAGTGAGAGAGATCGGATACACAAGAGGAAAATACGGATTTGACGCAGACACATGCGGCGTCATCACTGCTATTGACGAGCAGTCATCCGACATTGCCATGGGCGTTGACAAGGCTCTGGAGGCAAAAGAGCACAAGATGTCCGAGGAAGAGCTGGATGCCATCGGCGCCGGAGACCAGGGCATGATGTTCGGATATGCCACAGACGAGACGCCGGAGATGATGCCCTACTCAGCTGCGCTGGCCCACAAGCTGGCCAGAAAGCTGGCAGAGGTGAGAAAGGATGGAACCCTTCCCTACCTTCGTCCCGACGGAAAGACCCAGGTGACAGTGGAGTATGATGAGAACGGAGTTCCCGCAAGACTGGAGGCAGTGGTTCTTTCTACCCAGCACGATCCGGAAGTGACCCAGGAGCAGATCCACGAGGATATTAAAAAGTATGTGTTTGATGCCGTGATCCCGGAGGGTATGACAGACGGGGAGACCAAATTCTTCATCAACCCCACAGGCCGCTTTGTGATCGGAGGTCCTCATGGGGACAGCGGACTGACAGGCCGCAAGATCATCGTGGACTCCTACGGTGGAATGGCCCGCCACGGCGGCGGCGCTTTCTCCGGAAAGGACTGCACCAAGGTGGACCGCTCAGCTGCCTATGCTGCCCGGTATGTGGCTAAGAATATCGTGGCTGCCGGCATTGCGAAGAAGTGTGAGATCCAGCTTTCCTATGCAATCGGCGTGGCTCACCCCACTTCCATTATGGTGGACACATTCGGGACAGGAAAGATGGAGGATGAGAAGATCGTGGAGATGATCCGCGAGAACTTTGACCTTCGACCGGCCGGCATCATCAAGATGCTGGATCTGAGAAGGCCCATCTACAAACAGACAGCTGCCTACGGACATTTCGGCCGCACAGATGTGGAGCTTCCCTGGGAGAAGACCGACAAGGCGGAGGAGTTGAAAAAATATCTGTAAGGCTTTTCGGAATATATTTATAAAAAGTTTATAAAATTTTATGAGCGCTTTTTTGGGAAAGCGCTCTTTTTATGTTAAAATGACATCGGAGGTTTATGCTATGAAGTTTAAAACCCGACTGATCATTGCATTTTTTACAGTTATCATGGTGCCTGTGGTGCTGACGTCCCTGTTCATCCTTTTGCTGGGACGATACCAGATCAGCTCCATTGAAAAGACATACGGCCTCACGGGAACCACCGTGGAAGTGCTGACCAACCCGGTACAGGTGCTGGGACAGCTCACCGTGGAGCCCTGCCACGAACTGCGGGCGGAGGCTGTGGCGAATCCGGATAAGCTGGAGGACGCCACCTATCTGAATGAATTTAATGAGATGCTGGCAGACAAGAAGTCCTGCCTTATTGTGCGCAAAGATGACACCATTACCTACATGGGCGGAAAAGTAAATCGAATGGAAAAGGTACTGGAAAAGCTGCCTTCCTACGGCAATACAGAGACCACCTCTGAAGCGGGCCTGTATTTTGGGGGGAATGTGCAGATCCTGGTAAAGCAGATTGATTTCCAGTACAGTGACGGGGCCGACGGCAGCGCCTTTATTGTGACAGATGTGGGGGATATGATCCCTGAAATTCGGGAATTTGCTGTGGATGTGCTGATCGTCATCGGCTTGGTGCTGATCTTTACGGCGGCAGTGTTGGTGCTCTGGATCTACCGTGCAGTCATGCAGCCTCTCGGGAGGATGCAGCAGGCCGCCCAGTATATCAAGGAGGGCAATCTGGACTTCGAGATGAAGTGGGAGACAGACGATGAGCTGGGACAGCTGTGCCGTGACTTTGAGGAGATGCGCAGGAGGCTGAAGACCAACACAGAGGAGAAGCTGGCTTTTGACAAGGAGAACAAGGAGCTCATCAGCAATATCTCCCATGACCTGAAAACGCCGGTGACTACCATCAAGGGCTATGCAGAGGGCATTATGGACGGCGTGGCGGACACGCCGGAGAAGCTGGAGAAATACATCCGCACGATCTACAATAAGGCGGGAGAGATGGACACCCTCATCAATGAGCTGACCTTCTACTCCAAGATCGACACGAATCGCATACCCTACAATTTTGACACCCTCTCGGTGAACAACTATTTTAATGACTGCGCCGAGGATCTGGCTCTGGAGCTGGAGCAGAGGGGCGTGGAGTTTGGCTACTTCAACTATGTGGAGGAGGACGTGCGGGTCATCGCGGACGCGGAGCAGATCAAGAGAGTCATCCATAATATCATCAACAACTCTCTGAAATATATAGATAAGCCAAAGGGAAAGATCAACCTGCGGGTCAAGGACGTGGGCGACTTTGTCCAGGTGGAGCTGGAGGACAACGGCTGCGGCATTGCGGCCAAGGATCTGACCAATATATTCGAGAGATTTTACAGGACGGACGCATCCCGGAACTCTTCAAAAGGGGGAAGCGGGATCGGGCTTTCCGTTGTGAAAAAGATCATAGAAGACCACGGGGGGAAAATATGGGCCACCAGCCGGGAAGGCACGGGAACGACCATGTATTTTGTCCTCAGGAAATATCAGGAGGTGCCGGTAAATGAATAAGATACTGATCGTAGAAGACGAAGAAGCTATCGCGGATCTGGAAAAAGACTATCTGGAACTGAGCGGATTTGAGGTGGAAGTGGCCAATGACGGCGAGACGGGGCTTGAGAAGGCCCTGAATGAAGACTTCAACCTTCTCATCCTGGATCTGATGCTGCCCGGGGTGGATGGCTTTGAGATCTGCCGCCAGGTGCGGGACAAGAAAAATACGCCCATTATCATGGTGTCAGCCAAGAAGGACGACATTGACAAGATCCGCGGGCTGGGCCTGGGAGCGGACGACTATATGACAAAGCCCTTCAGCCCCAGCGAGCTTGTGGCCCGCGTGAAGGCGCACCTGGCCCGCTATGAGCGGCTTGTGGGAAGCGCGGCGGAGGCCAACAAGATCATTGAGATCCGCGGGCTTAAGATCGACACCACAGCCCGCCGGGTGTGGGTCAACGGGGAGGAAAAGAATTTTACGACAAAGGAGTTCGATTTGCTGACTTTTCTTGCAAGTCACCCCAATCATGTGTATACTAAAGATGAACTGTTCAGCGAGATCTGGGACATGGAGTCTATCGGAGATATCGCCACTGTCACGGTGCATATCAAGAAGATCCGTGAGAAGATAGAAATGGATACAGCTAATCCACAGTATATTGAGACCATCTGGGGAGTGGGCTACCGGTTCAAGATGTAGGGGATTCATTTGATCTATCAGGCTGTCTGCGCAGCGATACAGTTGTGCGGACAGCCGTTTTATTTTTACAGGAGAGAGAAGGCGGCATGATCACAAGCACGGCAAACCAAAAAGTCAAGAGACTGGTCACTCTGAAAAAGAAGAGAAAGGCCAGAGACGAGGAGCAGATCTTCCTTGCGGAGGGACTGCGCATGTTCCGGGAGGTTCCCGGAGACATGCTGCGGGAGCTCTATGTGTCGGAGGCATTTTACGAAAAAGAGCGGGAGCTGGTGGACAGAAAGGCCGGCGAGGCCGGCGTTTTCCCGGAGGTGTTCTCAGAGCAGGTCTTCTCCCATGTGTCTGACACCCGGACGCCCCAGGGGGTGCTCTGCGTAGTGCGAAGGAGAGAAGAGATGTCCTGTGAGGAGCTGCTGCGGCCGGATCAGGAGGGCCGGAAACCGCTCCTCATGGTCCTGGACAATCTGCAGGACCCGGGCAATCTTGGTACCATCGTCCGCACCGGAGAGGGAGCGGGCGTCACGGGGATCTTCCTGAGCCGGGACTGTGTGGATCTGTACAATCCGAAGACGATCCGCTCCACCATGGGCTCTATCTACAGGATGCCATGCCTGTATGTGGATGACCTCCCGGAACTGCTGAGGGAGATGAAGAAAAAGAAGATACAGACCTACGCCGCTCACCTGGAGGGAAGGACGGACTATGACAGGGAAGACTATACCGGAGGGTGCGCCTTTCTGATCGGAAACGAGGGAAACGGCCTGCGCCGGGAGGTGGCAGAGCTGGCGGATACCTACATCCGCATTCCCATGGAAGGAGAAGTGGAATCTCTGAACGCCGCCATAGCCGCCACAGTGCTCATGTTCGAGGCGGGCAGGCAGAGGAGAAGAAAATAAAAGCAGTATAGCAGAATAGAAGAGAAGGAGGGAGAAGCATGTCACCGATTTACTGGATCATCATCTTTATTGTGCTTCTGATCATTGAGATCGCCACGCTGGGTCTGACCACGGTCTGGTTCGCGGCAGGTGCGCTGGCCGCTTTTCTGGCCGGCATCCTGGGAGCCGGGCTGGCTGTCCAGATCGTGCTGTTCCTGGTGGTGTCCATTGTGCTTCTTGTGCTGACGCGCCCTGTAGCGCTGAAGTATTTCAACAACAAGAGGCAGAGCACCAATGTAGAGAGCATGATCGGCCGCCAGGGCGTGGTCCTGGAGACCATCGACACAATAAAGAGCCAGGGACTGGTGGAGGTGGACGGGGAGACCTGGTCCGCCAGGACAGATGAGCCTGAAGGAGTGATCCCCAAGGACACGGTAGTCTCTGTGGAAGGTGTGCAGGGAGTGAAACTGATCGTAAAGAAAAAGGAGGAACTTTAATATGCTGGGGGCAATTGTTGGAATCATACTTTTAATTTTTGTTGTGTTGATCCTTATTTCCTGTGTGAAGGTGGTGCCGCAGTCAAAGGCGCTGGTAGTCGAGAGACTTGGCGCGTACCAGGCCACATGGGGCGTGGGACTCCACTTTAAGATCCCGTTCATCGAGCGGGTGGCAAGACGTGTGGACTTAAAGGAGCAGGTGGTGGACTTTGCGCCCCAGCCTGTGATCACCAAGGATAACGTCACCATGCGGATCGACACAGTTGTGTTCTACCAGATCACGGACCCGAAGTTGTTCTGTTACGGCGTGGCAAACCCGATCATGGCCATTGAGAATCTGACGGCCACCACGCTGCGAAATATCATCGGCGATCTGGAGCTGGATCAGACGCTGACATCAAGGGAGACCATCAACACAAAGATGCGGGCTACACTGGATGTGGCCACAGATCCCTGGGGCATCAAGGTAAAGCGGGTGGAGCTGAAGAACATCATTCCGCCGGCAGCCATCCAGGATGCCATGGAGAAACAGATGAAGGCAGAGCGTGAGCGCCGTGAGGCCATCCTGAGGGCGGAAGGAGAGAAGAAATCCTCCATCCTTGTGGCAGAAGGTAAGAAAGAGTCTGTCATTCTGGATGCTGAGGCTGCGAAGCAGGCAGCTATCCTCCGTGCTGAGGCTGAGAAGGAGGCCACGATCAGGGAGGCAGAAGGACAGGCGGAGGCCATCCTCAAAGTCCAGCAGGCCAATGCAGACGGTATCCGTTTCCTGAAAGAGGCGGGGGCAGACCAGTCTGTTCTCACCATCAAGAGCCTGGAGGCCTTTGAGAAGGCGGCTGACGGAAAAGCCACCAAGATCATCATTCCTTCCGAGATCCAGGGCATTGCCGGTCTGGTGAAATCCCTGACCGAGGTGGCCGCTGCGGACGAGGAACAGAAATAAAGGCATAAATATACAAAAAACTTGAATAAAGTATACAAAAGTGCTATCATAAAAGCGGTACAACTTATTTTTATGCATCTATATGCATTTATATAAGATGTATACATTGATTTCAAGGAAGGATGTATATAAAATGAATTTAAAAGGACGCAGCTTTTTAAAATTACTTGACTTTACACCGGAGGAGATCCTGTATCTTGTGGATCTGGCAGAGGAACTGAAAGCAAAGAGGAAACAGGGGATCAAGGGCGACAGCCTGAAGGGGAAAAATATTGCCCTGATCTTTGAGAAACCCTCCACCAGGACCCGGTGTGCCTTCACCATCGGCGCTCAGGATGAGGGAGCTACAGCCACTTACCTGGCAGGAAGTGAGCTCCAGCTGGGCGAGAAGGAGAGCATCGAGGACACGGCCCGGGTGCTGGGACGCATGTTCGACGGCATCGAGTACCGCGGGTTTGAGCAGTCATTTGTGGAGGCCCTGGCCCAGTACAGCGGCGTCCCGGTCTGGAACGGCCTGACAGACCAGTGGCATCCCACCCAGTGCCTGGCTACCTTGCTGACACTGAAAGAAAAGTTTGGCTATGTGAAAGGGCTGAAGGTGGTCTATCTGGGAGATGGGCGCAACAACGTGGCAAACAGCCTTCTGGTAGGATGCAGCAAAGTGGGCGTCAATGTGGCTGTGGCCGCGCCTAAGAGTCTCTGGCCGGATGAGAAGCTGATCGAGACATGCAAAGCCTTTGCTGAGGCGGCCGGCTCCACAGTGGAAGTCTCCGATAAGCTGGATGTTGTAGAGGGTGCAGATATGCTCTACACAGACGTATGGTTCTCCATGGGAGAGGAGAAGAAGGAGCAGGAGCGCACCAGGCTGGCGCTGCCCTATCAGGTCAATGCGGAGCTGATGAAGAAGACAGGCAAGTCCACGACACTGTTCTCCCACTGCCTGCCGGCAAATAAAGGGAAAGAGGTAACCGAGGACGTATTTGAAAGTGAGGCCTCCGTTGTGTTTGACGAGGCGGAGAACCGTCTCCACACCATCAAGGCCATCATGGTGGCAACCCTCGGTGAATAACTGAGATATGATGAAGACTGAGATTTTATCCATGCTCCGGGAGAGTGACGGATATGTGTCCGGACAGCAGATCTGTGAGAAATTCCATGTTTCCAGAACTGCTGTCTGGAAAGTAATAGAACAGCTGAAGGAAGAAGGCTATCAGATAGAGGCAGTCCGCAACAGGGGTTATCGGTTGAGCGAGAGCCCGGATATACTGTCACAGGCGGAGATCGCAAGCAGGATCTCCACAGAGTGGGCAGGGCGGAATGTCTCTTATTTTCACGAGACGGACTCCACCAACACCCAGGCCAAGAAGCTGGGGGAGGAGGGTGCCCCCGCCGGGACCCTGGCAGTGGCGGACAGGCAGAACGCCGGGAAAGGGCGCCGGGGACGAAGCTGGGAGTCGCCCCCGGGGAGGGACATATACATGTCCCTTCTGCTGCGGCCGGATATCCGGCCCTCCGACGCGCCCATGCTGACGCTGGTCATGGCCCAGAGCGTGGCGGAGGCACTGCGGGAGCAGACAGGTATCGACGCCCGCATCAAGTGGCCCAACGATATTGTGGCCGGAGGGAAAAAGCTCTGCGGCATCCTGACGGAGATGAGCGCGGAGATAGACTACATCAACTACGTGGTCATCGGCGTTGGGATCAATGTGAACCAGCCCTCCTTCCCGGAGGAGATCGCAGACCGGGCCACCTCCCTTATGCTGGAGGCGGGCCGAACCTTTCTGCGGGCGCCTCTCATAGCCGCGGTGATGGAGCGGTTTGAGGAGAACTGCAGCCTCTTCCTGGGAACGCGGGATCTGTCCGGGATCCAGGCTGCCTACAATGATCTGCTGGTGAATGTGGGGGAGAAGGTGCGGGTCCTGGAGCCGGGACATGAGTACAGCGCCCTCTCTTCGGGCATCAATAAAAAAGGAGAGCTTCTCGTACAGAAGGAGGACGGCACCACGGAGGCTGTCTTTGCCGGGGAAGTCTCTGTGAGAGGAATTTATGGATATGTATAATGGAAAGGTCGTGCTCTGCGGAGCCAATTCATATGAAGAAAAATATTATCTGAACCCTGACTTTGAGCAGCTGCCGGATCACGTGAAGGACGAGCTGAAGATCATGTGCGTCCTCTACGTGCATGACGTGGGAGGCATTCTGACTCTCGTGTACGAGGAGGATGGGGAACTGTGCTTTGAGGTGACCTCCGCCGAGGGAGATGCCATGTTCGACGAGATCGGCAGCAGGCTGAAGATCAAACAGATCCAGCAGGAGAAGGAGGAACTGCTCCGGTCCCTGCAGCTGTATTACCGGGTGTTCTTTATGGGAGAGGACCTGGACCTGTAAGCAGGCAATAAGAGCAGCCCCATCAGGGGCGTAAGGAGGAGATAAGACAGATGCTTCTTGCAATCGATGTGGGAAATACAAACTTTACAATGGGACTTTTCCGGGAGGAGGAGCTGCTGGCAAAATTCCGCATGACGACAAAACTGCCTCGCACATCTGACGAGTACGGGATCGCCATCCGGGAACTGATCCGCAACCAGGGGGAAGATCCGGCTGAGGTGGACGATATTATCATCGCGTCTGTTGTGCCGGACATCATGCACTCCCTGACGAGCTGCATCATCAAATATTTTGACCGGAAACCCATCATTGTGTCGGCGGGGATCAAGACCGGCATCCGGGTGGCCACAGAAAATCCCAGGCAGACCGGAGCGGACCGTATCGTGGACGCGGTGGCTGCCTACTATCTCTACGGCGGACCGGTGATCGTGGTGGATTTCGGGACAGCCACCACCTACGATCTGGTGGAGCCCGACGGGACTTTTGCCGTGGGCGTCACAGCGCCCGGTATCCGCACATCCGCCAGGGCCCTCTGGGGAGATGCCGCCATGCTGCCGGAGATCGAGATCCGCAAGCCGGAGACCATCCTGGCCAGGGAGACTGTGTCCAGCATGCAGGCCGGCCTTGTCTACGGTTACATCGGCCAGACAGAGTATATCATCAGCCAGATGAAAAAGGAGTCCGGCTACACGGATGCGAAGGTGGTAGCCACAGGCGGACTGGGCAATATCCTTGCCGCCGCCACGGAGAGCATCGATATCTACGATCCCATCCTGACGCTGGAGGGACTGCGGCTCATCTACGAGAGAAACCGTTTCCGGAGCAGAAGGCCGGATGGGAGAAAGGACGCATAGGAGAATGGGAGACAGAAGAGAACTGAAGATAGGAGATCTGACGATCCGGCACCCCTATGTGCTGGCACCGATGGCAGGCGTGACCGACCTGCCATTTCGTCTGTTGTGCAAAGAGCAGGGGGCGGGTCTTCTGTGCATGGAGATGGTCAGCGCCAAAGCCCTGCAGTACAAGAATAAAAATACGAAAGCCCTGCTCTCCATCCACCCGGAGGAGTATCCGGTGTCCCTGCAGCTTTTCGGTTCAGAACCGGATGTGATCAGCGAGCAGGCCAAAGCCTTAGAGGAGCTGCCCTTCCAGATCCTGGACATCAACATGGGCTGCCCGGTGCCCAAGGTGGTGAAGAACGGGGAGGGCTCCGCCCTGATGAAGCAGCCCCGGCTTGTCCACGAGATCGTGTCCCGGACAGTGAAAGCGACCCGGAAACCGGTGACCGTCAAGATCCGGAAGGGATTTGACGACACCTGCGTCAACGCGGTGGAGATTGCCAGGATCATCGAGGACGCGGGGGCCGCTGCAGTGGCAGTCCACGGGCGGACAAGAGAGCAGTACTATTCCGGAAAAGCGGACTGGGACATCATCCGGCAGGTGAAAGAGGCGGTGCGCATCCCGGTCATCGGAAACGGGGACGTCACCTGCGTGCAGGACGCCCTGCACATGATGGAGCAGACCGGCTGCGACGGCGTTATGATCGGCCGGGGAGCCCGAGGCAATCCGTGGATCTTCCGGGAGCTGAAATGCTACGACGAGACAGGACGGATCCCGCCCCGCCCTGAGATCGGGGAGATCCGGGAGATGATGCTGCGCCATGCCCGTCTCCAGGTAAAGTACAAGGGCGAATATTCCGGTATCCGGGAGATGCGGGGGCATGTGTCCTGGTATACAAGAGGGCTGAGAGGATCGGCCCGGCTGCGGGAGGAGATCAACAAGGTGGAGACATACCAGGAGCTTGAGGAGCTGCTGCAGGAAAAACTGATGTAGGAACAAAATTCCAGGCATAAAAGGGGAAAGAACAGGAAATCACAATCAGGTGATGATCCTGTTCTTTTTTTCGTTTCTTATGTATATATTAAGTATACGGTTAAGGGGAAAAATGTATTGACATTGAAAAAGACGTTATGTATAATATTGAAATTGTGAAAGTGGACTTAAACAGGAGGAAACTTCTGTAAAATAGACAGAATGCAAGCAGTAAGAGGAGAGGATTGAAATGGAAGAAAAGAAGACAATTCTGACTTATGAAGGCCTGAAAAAGCTGGAGGAAGAGCTCGAGAATCTGAAAGTGGTGAAGAGAAAAGAAGTAGCCGGAAAGATCAAAGAGGCGAGAGAGCAGGGAGACCTGTCTGAGAACGCAGAGTACGACGCAGCCAAAGATGAGCAGCGCGACATTGAGGCCCGGATCGAGGAACTGGAGAAGATCCTCAAGAATGCGGAAGTCGTTGTGGAGGACGAGGTGAACCTTGACAAGATCAGCATCGGCTGTACCGTGACTGTCTATGACGAAGAATTTGAGGAGGAGATGGAGTTCCGGATCGTAGGATCCACAGAGGCAAACAGCCTCCAGGGCAAGATCTCCAACGAGTCCCCGGTGGGACAGGCGCTGCTGGGCCACGAGGTGGGCGACAGCGTGACTGTGGAGACACAGGCAGGAGAACTGGTATACAAGGTTCTCAAGATAGAGAGATCCGTCTAAATCCATTTATAAGATCCATCCAGATCTGATTTAGACAGGAGAACAGTATAAGATACGAAAAACAAGAAAAGAAGAAGGAGTGAATAAAGTGACCAGGCAGCAGAACAATGTACAGGAACAGGATGTGAACCAGCTCAGAAAGGTGCGCCGCGAAAAACTGGCGGAGCTCCAGACAAACGGGAAAGACCCGTTTAAGATTACAAAATACGATGTGACATGCCATGCGGCTGACATCAAAGATCATTATGAGGAGATGGAAGGGAAACACGTGTCCGTGGCCGGCCGTGTCATGCAGAAGCGCGTGATGGGCAAGGCTTCTTTCTGTAATGTTCTGGATCAGAGCGGCAATATTCAGTCCTATGTGGCCAGAGACGGGATCGGCGAGGAAGCCTACAAAGAGTTCAAGAAACTGGACATCGGTGACATCGTGGGCATTGAAGGCGAAGTCTTCAAGACAAAGACAGGAGAGATCTCCATCCACGCTTCCGCAGTGAAGCTCCTCTCCAAGAGCCTGCAGATCCTGCCGGAGAAATTCCACGGCCTGACAAATACAGACACCCGCTACCGCCAGAGGTATGTGGACCTTATTATGAACCCGGAAGTGCGGGATACTTTTATCAAGAGATCCCACATTATCAGCGCCATCCGCAGATACCTGGACAGCCAGGGATTCCTTGAGGTGGAGACTCCCATGCTGGTGAGCAACGCAGGCGGCGCGGCAGCAAGACCCTTTGAGACCCACTTCAATGCGCTTGGAGAGGACTTCAAGCTCCGCATTTCTCTGGAGCTTTACCTGAAGAGACTGATCGTGGGCGGACTGGAGAAAGTCTACGAGATCGGCCGCGTGTTCAGAAACGAGGGACTGGACACAAGACACAATCCGGAGTTCACTCTGATGGAGCTGTACCAGGCTTACACAGACTACAACGGCATGATGGACCTCACGGAGAACCTGTACCGCCATGTGGCGCAGGAAGTGCTGGGAACCACCACCATCACCTACAACGGGGTGGAGATGGATCTCGGAAAGCCATTTGAGAGAATTACCATGGTAGACGCCGTGAAGAAATACGCAGGCGTTGACTGGAACGAAGTAAAGACGACAGAGGACGCCAAAAAGCTGGCGGACGAGCATCACGTTGAATACGAGGAGCGCCACAAGAAGGGCGATATCCTGAGCCTCTTCTTCGAGGAGTTCGCGGAGAAGCATCTGATCCAGCCGACCTTTGTCACAGACCACCCCATCGAGATTTCACCTCTCACAAAGAAAAAGCCGGATGATCCGGAGTATGTGGAGCGTTTTGAGTTCTTTATGAACGGCTGGGAGATGGCGAACGCCTACTCTGAGCTGAACGATCCCATTGACCAGAGAGAGCGTTTCAAAGACCAGGAAGAGCAGCTGGCACAGGGCAACGACGAGGCAAACACCACAGACGAGGATTTCCTGAACGCCCTGGAGATCGGTATGCCGCCTACAGGCGGAATCGGCTTCGGTATCGACAGAATGTGCATGCTCCTGACAGATTCCGCAGCCATCAGGGACGTGCTCCTGTTCCCCACAATGAAATCTAAAGAGTAAAAAAGCCCGTAAAATCAAGGGTTTTGAGACACAGAAAGCCCCCATATTCGTATAAATCAAAGAAAATTCGTATAGAATTCGTAGCATATATGTGCTATAATTCGTATATGAAAAGATTTATACGAAGGGGGCTTTTTCTATGGCTGGACAAAAAAGGACAAAGACAAAGTACACTGGCGTTTATTTCAATGAGACAACGAAAAAATATGATGTAAAGTATAATTACAAGGTTTATAACCCTACAACTCAAAAAAACGATTATAAAGCAAAATGGTCTTATAATTTAGCAACAATAACAGAGGCTAGGGCTGAGTTAGCAAGACTGCAGACGGAAGGTGTCAAAGCAGAGGATAAAGACATTACCTTATCGGGGGCTTTTGATTTATGGAAGATTAAAGCAAAAGGTCAAAACTACAGTCAAGTCACGCTCAACAATACAGAACAACATATGAGTATGATTTATCAATTCCTACCCGCTGAAACAAAAATTAAAGACATTACGGAAGAAGTATATTATAAATTTTGTTCTGATGTGCGCTCACACAATTATGCAGACGAGACAATAAGAAGCATAAACGCTACTTTTCGTAAATTGATAAATTTATGCTACAAGAAAAAACTTGTCAAAGAAAATATACTTGATTATGCGGATAACATCAAAACAAGGTCAAAAGAAGATTATAGAGTTATAAGCAAAGAAGAATTTGACGAAATAGACAACTACTTAAAAAACAATAGTTTTTATCGGCTGGGGGTAAATTGTTATCCTAAATATCGCTTGCTGGTTAATATCTTGTATTATACGGGTGTGCGTATCGGTGAATGTTTAGCCCTCACATATAACGATTTAGAAGAATTTGATTATTATAAAAAGACTGATGAAAAAAGTGTTGTTATTGCCCCGTCCTCTCAACTATCAGAGGAAAAACATTTAAGGGGCTGGCGTCTTATAGTCAATAAAGCGTATGTATCAGACATTAAGATTACAAAAGATCCAAAAAACTTTAAGCACAGAAAGATCCCCCTTTCGCCTGCTCCAACACGCTTATTTATGAGAATAAAGCAAGAACATATTATGAATGGCGGAAATCTTGATGAGCGTATTTTTTCACAGACACACGGGGCGGTTAATATGATGATCGGTAATGTTTGTAAAAAATTAAAATTACCAGAATATAATTGCCACGAGTTCAGACACACATTTATTAGTAATTTAATTTCAAAGGGTGTTCCCCTGCCAGTCATTGAAAAAGCAAGCGGAGACACACAAGAAACCATTCTAAAACGATATTCGCATATGTTTGAAAGTGATGAAGTAATGATCCTCTCTGCTATGCAAGATTTATAAAAAAGAAAGGTAGCATTGATTTGCTACCTTTTTTTAATGCTCAAAAAGTGTAATTTTACACTTGATCTTTTAAAAAATTTTTTGGTTTAAAAGTGTAAAACCTGATATAACTATTTTTTTTATTATTTTTTTTAACAGATAATTAATTGCTAAAACGCACGCGCGCGCCTCTTGGGCTTGTCTTAAGAGGCGCGTTTTCGTGTAAAAACCCCTCAAAAACCCCCTAATTTTTACACTTTTTACACTTTTTCAAAAAGTGTAAAAGTGTAATTTTGGGCTTCAAAAAGTGTAAAAAAGTGTAAAAAGTGTAATTTGAAGAAAATTAGCACATATTGATTTTGAAAAAATGTATGTGATAAAATCTAATCATAAAGCAAAAAATGCAAAAAAAATAACCGCTTACTTGCAATAAGCGGTCAATAATAATGTGTAGCAAAACCAACACAAATCACTTTAATATAATTATATATTTTAAAAAATACAAAGTCAACACTTCGTGCCTTTTTATATTTTTGTGTGATTTGTTTAGTGGTTTTGCCTGATAAATAAATCACTTTTTGTTTGTAAAAAAATATAAAAAGAAAGGAAGGAATAAAAATGACTGAAAGAATAAAAAATGTTGAAATTGTATGTAATTTAAAATATATGGACAAAAACACAGAAAAAGAAAAGACTTTTGATATAAAAGAAGCTGAAGCTATATTATTAAAAAAATTAACGGCTGGTTCAATAATACAATATGTGTATTGCGTCCATAACAAAGACACATACACAAAAGAGGAAGAAGAGAAAAACCCTGATCATAAAGAAGGAACGAAAAAAGCCGATCATATACATATTTTTATAAAATTAAAAGAAGGAAGAAGTTTTAAAGATATAGGTCAATGGTTTGGTCTGGAAAGTAATTTTGTGAATAAATGCAAATCACAATTTGACAATGCGTGTTTATATGCTATACACGCTAATGCGCCTGATAAATACCAATACTCAATAGAAGAAGCGGTTGCCTCTCCTGGTTTTGACTATGCCTCTCTTGTTCAAGAAAAGAAAGCAAAATATAAGAGAGAGAAAAACAAAGACAAAGCATATCAAAGAAAAATGGAAATTGTAAACCTTATAGAACAAGGTATAATAAATCAAATCAATTTAAGCCAATATATAAGTGCTGAAGAAGAAGTAAATTTTAATAACGCTATTAAAATAGCTTTTGAAAGAAAGCAAAGAGAACAAGCCCTAATTACTGAGCGTACAATGGAAGGTATCTATATTTGCGGTGCTTCTGGAACTGCAAAAACCACATTGGCAAAAATGATCGCTTACTCGCAAGGTTTTACTTTTGGTATTTCTGGATCTAATAGAGATCCCGCTCAAGAATACAAAAACCAAGAGTGCTATATTCTGGACGATGTTTCCCCTTTAAGTTTTAGCTGGAAAGAGTTTTTAAAACTTGCTGATAATAATACTGTAAGTGCTGTATCATCACGAAATAAAGATAAACTCTTTACAAATTGTAAGTTATTGATTTTAACAAATACAAAAGAACCTAGAAAATTTGTTGATGAGGTTGAAGGCTCAAGTGCTGAAGAGAAAAAACAATTTTACAGAAGATTTCAAACAATGTATAAATTAAAAAATGATGATATTGATATTTATAAATACAACGGCGAAAATGATAAATATGAGTATGTAGAAACTATAAGAAATAAAGCCCTTGATTATATCAACTATTTAAAAATAAAGAACCCTGTTCAACAAGATTATACAAACTTGAATAATATATTTTCTTCATTTTTTGAAAGAAAAAATATAATCATTTTGGATATTGATAAACATAGTAAAGACAAAACAAAAGAGAAAAAAGAATGTCAAGAAATGTATAGTAATTTCGGTGATGATCCTTTCGGTTTAGGTGAACCACACAAAGGCGCTGACCTTCTAAAAATTGCTGGAATAAATTAAACATTGAAAAGCCCTTAATCGTATGATTAGGGGCTTTTCTGATCTGTTGCTTTTCTAAAAATTGATGTAGTAAAATTAGTATGTAAGTTATAGATTTGTATTTTTCATACAATCAAAAAGTAAAGAGTTATAAAAGTGATCGCCCTTAATAGCTTTGGGTAATAATTAGCTAGTGTATGTCTCTGAATTTCTTAACACTTAAAATATAAGATGAAGTTTAGGCAATTCCATATTCACATGGATTAAAAGTATAAAGAGTTTCAAAAAACAATAGGCGAACATAATAACACATCTGTGCTATTATGATCCATTAATTAAGTGGTAATTAACAAGTTTAATTACAATTCAATATTTCGTTTATTGTGTTTAGGGGATACTTGTAAAAGGGTATAAATTTATTGTTTCTAGCGTATTCAATAAGCCCCCTACACAATTTAGAAAATATATTTTTAATTATTTTAAGACTTTTATTTTTTAGCGTATTTGTGATTTTGTATCTCCTAAAAATACGCTTGAGAAGGTATGACACCTTAATAGCAAGGGTTCTCACTTCTCGTAATTTAGCCGTAAGGCTGGACTAATGAATATATTGCTATGAATATAAAATACATTTTAATAATCTTTTTGGCTCACTATTATATTATAATAAATCATTTTTCACGCATATTTGCGCTTTTTTTAGACTTAAAGCCGTCTTTTGTCCGTATTGAGGGACAAAACCTCGTTTTGTCCCGCTCAAAACGGACAAAAATAAATAGAAAAGAGAAAAAGAAAAGAAAAATGATTTATTATGACATAATACGCATTAAATACCTAATACGTATTAAATAAAATAATACGTATAAAAAATATGGAAAATAAAAAATAATACGCATTAAATAAAATAATACGTATTAAAAAAATAATACGCATTATGTTATACGCCCCTTTTATGGGCTGGAAAAAATAAAAAACGAAAGGAGACTTATTAATCAGAAGCATAAAACAACAATTCAATTATTGTATAAACAAATCTTCAAAAATAGGACAAAGTAAACATAGCGCAAAGAGAAGCGGAACATATAAGAACGGCGATCTTTATAGTTATAAGACAATAGACGCATACAAAGGAACGGCGCAAAATCTCTCTAATTGGTTAAAAGAAAATCATCCTGAAATAAAGGAAGTAAGAGAGATTACCGCCGATCATATTCAAGAATGGGTTAATGATCGTTCTGAAAACTGGACGCAAAAAACACTTGAAAATCATTTAGTGCATATTAAATATTTAGAAGAACAAGCACAAAGAGCATATAGAAAAGATAACATTAATTTTTATAAAGCTGATTTTGAAAGACCTACAACAAAAGAGAGCTTGAGAGACAAAGCGATGTCTGACAAAGATTTTTTAAGGCTGAGAGAAAGTTTTGAAGGTAGTAGATCTTTTGCTAAAGACGCAATAGAAATTACATATAGATCTGGGCTGAGAGTAAATGAAGTTGCACATTTAAAAAGAGAAGATATTGACCTTCAAAAAAAGACAATTTATGTAAGCCGTGAAGGCGCAAAGAACGGAAGAGCAAGAGTTGTTCCTATCCAAGATAAAGATTTAAAGTATTATAAGGAATTACTTGATAGAAGCCCTCAAAACGGCTATTTAACCAATATTACGGGTGATAGCATTAATAAGGCTATACGCCGTGCTATGAACGCTACAAGGGACGATAGAGGCGTTTCTCTGGGCGATAAATATAAACAAACAGAACACGCTATAAGGAAGTTATACGCTACAAATAGAATGAGAGAAGAAAGAGGCATTGAACCTTTAAAAGACAGAAAAGAGGAAATGAAGTGCTGGGATAAAGTATCAAAGGAATTAGGACACGGAGAAGGAAGAATAAATTTATATAGAGTTTATTGTAAAGGCTAAATAGTTATGATTTCATAACTGTTGACTTTTAATAATGGGCTGATATATAATTTATATATAAAATATATTAAATCTACCAAGAGTAGATCAAGTTTAGAGGAAAAAAGCATTGTGCTTTTATCTTTTATTTTCTTGATCTGCTCTTTTTCTTTTTGAAAAGAAAATGAAGATAATACACAAAAAAATATAAGAAAGACTAACTATTAAAAGTCAAGTCTGAAATGAAGATTTTATGAATGAATTGCGGGAACGCATTTCAGATATCGTTGTACCTTGAAAATCGCATGACAAACAGAGCATCGTATACCGGTGCTCAA
>NZ_JADCKL010000012.1 GCF_014982975.1 Claveliimonas monacensis | reverse complement strand
TCTTTACTCATTATTTTTTCCTCTCTTTCTCGATGCTTACAGTAATCCGGTTACAACCGCATTACACTTATTCGATGTGCTTGTCGTACAGTCATACTGGCAGTGATCTGAATTACAGTACTGACTTGTTACGTCTTTTTCTTCTTCCGGCTGCTGAACTTCCTGGTTTCTTTTCTCTTCTTTACTCATTATTTTTTCCTCTCTTTCTCGATGCTTACAGTAATCCGGTTACAACCGCATTACACTTATTCGATGTGCTTGTCGTACAGTCATACTGGCAGTGATCTGAATTACAGTACTGACTTTTTACGTCTTTTTCTTCTTCCGGCTGCTGAACTTCCTGGTTTCTTTTCTCTTCTTTACTCATTATTTTTTCCTCTCTTTCTCGATGCTTACAGTAATCCGGTTACAACCGCATTACACTTATCAGATGTGCTTGTTGTGCAGTCATACTGACAATGATCTGAATTACAGTACTGGCTCTTAATATCTTTGCTTTCTCTGCTATCACCCATCAGATTTCCACCTCCCATTCTGTATATTCTATTTATTACAAAAGCAATTAATTTTGCTATGTAATCGTATTACATATTAGCCAAAAGGGCCGCAATCTCTACTGAATCAAAATAGAAACCATCAATTTCCCCATTGCTGACATGTAGCATTGTCGGCACACCAGCAATTACTAAATCCGCAGTATCTTTTACAGAAGCATAGTCAATTTCTGGTGTCTGAACATCTGTGTAAATGTCTCCTATTTCTGCTCCTTCAAACTGATCCACATTATATTCATTTATTTCAGTAATCTGATAACGGATAACTTTGCCATACATATTTACTTCCGTATTGTTTAAATATTTTTCTTCAGATTCTCCCGGAAGATAATTCTTACGCCCTTCATTATCAATCCATCCTATTTTTTTGTTATACTTTGCTGCTACTTCTGTCCAATCATATCCGTTTACCCGATTCGATAGAACACCATAGTCAACTGCATATATCTCTCCTCCTCCTGCTGCAAATTCATTAATTGCTTCCTTGACCTCATTACAATATGGACAATTTGCTTTGTAAAAATAAACATAATAGCTGTCTTCGTTCTGTTCCAAAATCTCCGATGTGGCTATTTTTTCTATTTCAGGATAGGGGTCAGTTGCTTCTGCTGCCCTAGCAGTGCCTGCTCCCAAAGTCACCGTCATAATAAGTGCGCTTACAAACGCAAATAATTTGCTTAATTTACTCATGTCATTCGACCTCCCATACTAATTTTTCTAATTGTTTTTTTCTTTTTCTACAGATTTTTTTATAATGAGATTCATCTTGCTTTATACCCAGTATGTAATTAATACAACTATGACAAAAAAGATTTACATCACATTTACTGCATTCATCCATATTCCATGGTCTAAGATAATCTATTAATAAATCTGCCTTCCTAGGATCTATAATTTCTGCTAAAGATAAATCCCGTATATTTCCCATACAGAGTTCTGGAATTCCCGCTAGTGGCGCACAAGGAAACACGTTACCATCGGCTGCTATATCCAACTCCCTCCTTCCTGGCCAACATAATTTACAGTAACATGCCAGCTCTTCCTCATTCTCATGCTGCTGATTAGGTAATAATTCGTCCCGATTGTCTTTTCCTCTTCCAGTAGGAGAGAAAATTCTAACAATAGGTTTAACCTTCAGCTTGTCACACAATTCATAGAACTCCGAAATATGGTCTTCCGTATAAGAAGATTCCAGCATAGATAAAGATATTTTTGTATAACCAGTCTCCTGTATCCGTTTAATACTATCAATTACCTTTCGGTAAACACCAGCCCCTCTTATTTTTTCGCAGCTTGCCTCATCATACCCATCTAAACTTATAGCAATTGTATCTGAAATTTTAACAAGTTCTTTAACATTATCATGATTTATCAGTAATCCATTCGTCGATAATACAACGGGACATTTAGTTCTTTCTTTTGCATATCGCATTAGTTCTAAAGCATCTTTTCGCAGTAATGGTTCGCCTCCAGAGAATGTAATTTGCCCCGGATTTACTGCTGCAAGCTGATCTATAATTTTTTTCCACTCAGCAGTATTCATCGGATCTTCACCCACAGTTCCATAGGATGCTGCCACACAATGTTTACATTTCAGATTACACCGATTAGTAATAGACAAATAAACAATATCCATTTTCATGTGATAAACTTCGTTATATTTATCTTGCTGAATGTAGTATTCAATTTTGCAAAGTTCAGTAAATAAATATTTCAGAGTTTTTAATAATTCTGTATTATCACACATAATACTCTGTGATTCTGTTGACATACAATGATCCAAAATTTCTGCATACTTTATCTTTGTACGAACAAATGCACCTGTTTTAGTATTGCACAATACAATTTGGTCTTCTCGTTTAAGAGTCCTTGCATACGGATTTTTAACATACATTATTAATCACCTCCTTTTATATCAATAACTTCATCAACATGCTGTATAACATCCTCTTCATGAGAAATTAAAATAATAATTTTGTCTTGTTTGATTTTTTCAATCAACTGAAAAAATCTTCTTTTTGACTGCTGATCCAAATTTGCTGTTGGCTCATCAAAAATATACACCTCTTTCTCCCGGAATAATGTCCTCATGATTCCTAGTTTCTGAGCCTGGCCTCCGGATAAACTAGAACTATCTTTTAGCCACGAATCCAGATTCCGATTCATTGCCTTTAAATCTTCGTCAAACCCCATTAAGTGAAGTAATCCCTCAATATTTCCACTTATTCCAAGGCAAATATTATTTTTTACTGTATCATGAAAAATAGGCGTTTTTTGAAACGATAACCCAATCAAATCCGAAATTTCTTCTCTTGTTAAGTCTTTTAAATCTATCTCATCAATTAATATTCTACCTTTATAATTCCGCCATATTTTTAAAAGGATATTAGCCAAAGTACTTTTTCCTGAACCATTAGGTCCATTTAAAAGATAGATATTCCCTTTTCTAAGTTTCGCACTTATACTTTTGCCGTATAATGGTTTTTCACCATATGAAAAATTAACGTTATATAAATCTATCTCATTGACTGTTTTTTTCATATTTTCTCACATCCTATTAGCATATTATCAATACGTTTTAAAGATACTCTTGCCCCCTGCATCTGTCCAAAAACTGCCATAATATTTGCAATAGGATTAAACATTCTTTGCGTATAAAGTAAAATTATTGTGAATTCTCCAGGGAGAATACTGCCTTCCATAACCATGTATCCGCTAATTGTAAGGATCATTAGATAAATTGTCATATTTACAATCTGAGGAACAAGGCCGTTGAAAGCAAGCAACATATTATATTTAAGTTGTCCTTTTCTAATATTTCTTTCGTTTTTCATAAACCTCGATAGAAAATAATTATCAGCATTAAGAACAATGTACTCATAAATATATGTTACAAATTCTTTAATCAAACTATATCCTATATCACAACGAGTCATTAAAATTGATGCTCTCTTCTCTATTTTCTTATTAAAGAAAATTTGTGTAGCTATCAGTATCGGGTATGCAGCTAAAACAAAATACATCACTGTTTTATTGATTTTTATCAATATTACTCCAGTAATAAATACGGTTGTTATCTGTAGTATAAGTTGTGCCATTACTCTCGATGATAATATTTCAATATTGTCGATATCCCCATTCATACCAGTAGTGAACGATCGTGCTTTAGCACTCAGTTCTTCGCCATCTGTCCGAAAGACTGATCGTACAATTGCCTCCTTTATTCTTACAATCACAGAATTTGATATTCTGGTAAACATATAAGAAAGAAGCACTGACGCCAATATAGACAGTATTTGAAAAATTGCAAGAAACACGATATTTTTGATGAGCATTTCTGCATTTTTTTCTGGTATAGCGGTATCAATAATTGCAGAAAGATAATTAGGATATAAATATGTGGCAATACAGTCCATTGTAATCAGAGCTAAAATAATAATATATCCTAGTTTATATTGCATAAGTAATTCTACTATTTTGCTTTTCTGCTTCATTTCTTAACCTCTTTTTTAAAAACTCTCTCAATCGGTATGCTGTACATATATCATATACATTAATTCCTCGGAAATCTTCATCTGAAACTCCCAATTTATGATATAGATATAACAGGAATCTATAAAAATTAAAGTAAGAAATACCATTTAGTCGTGACATAATTGGAGATTCTCTAAAGGCTTCTCGTTCTGGTTTATTTTTCCCGATTTTTTCAATCGCTTCTAAAATTAAATCCTCTAACATACGGTCCAAATCTGTTTTTGGCACATCACCAATACCATAGTCTATCTCTTTTACAAGTTCATTTTTTTCTTTGTTTTCACTCAGTTTTTTCAGTGCTACTAATGCAGATTCCATATTACCTATATGTTCATTTTTCTGTTGATCAAAAATAATACCCGACACGAATGCATTTGCCTTAGAACACCCCTTAAAAAAATTATATTCTCCATTTTTCCCTCGTAAAAAAACAGGTGTCCCATCAGCAATAACTTGAATATCAAGATTTTCATCTATAATCAATTTGTCTTTTCCCATCCCATAATCAGCACGCACCCCTATAACTTCTTTGAATCTGGCTGGTTGTGAATGCTGCATCTCATTATTTTCAGAAATACATATAACCTTTCCCTGCTTATATAATCTTCTACAAATTTCATGTAAATCCGTTTCAATTTCGCAGGTTTTTGTTGTAACTGATAAGCTCATACAAATTATCTTCGCAGGTACATCCAAGCAACTTTTCAAGGCTTCCAGCATCAGACAGCTATAGGATAAACCATTCTCATTAATAATTTTAATTACATAGAACTGAGATGAATGGTTTAAACTTAATATATAATCAGCACAGTTTGTCCCGTGTCCATAGCAGTCACATATATCACTATTTCTTAATATATGTCCATCCTTAAAAACGAGCTGGAATCCCCCCTCAACGTGTTCCATTATTTCCCGATTATTTACATCAATTCCGGAGTCAATTATCACTACTAAGTCGTCACGCATTGAATCCCTCCAAAATATATTCATACTTTTTATAACAGTCATATATCACTTTTCTTTCCTGGCAAGCGATATATGGTGCTTTGTAATAATCTCCTGTGGATTTTTTATTTATTATTTTACACACTTGACTTGAGCAATGCCCCTGATAATCACACTTTTCACAGCCACAAATATCTTGCTTATTAATATCATTCAATCGTCGTAGAACACCTTGGTCTACACCATAGAATATATCACCTAATTTAAATTCTTTATCACCTACAGAAAGAATACATGGATATATGTCCCCCTCTGGCGAAATATGGAAATTTGTTATTCCTCCATCACATAATCTTCTTGGTCTGAAAGTTGCCTCTTTGAGATTATATAAAAAATATTTACTTTCTTCTGGATTCTCAGCAATATAGTAATCCATAATACGATTCAACTGTTTGCTATATTCCTCTATATCATCTGCATTCCAAGAATCATCCGTATTAATTGCGTATGTGACAAATCCATATCGTCTTCTATCTAATTCAATAAAATTATCCGCAAATCTTTTCATCGTTTCCTGATTCACAGTCATCCTGATTCTCACATCAACTTGATGCCTTTTTAAAAACTCTAGCATAGCAATTGTTTCATCATACGAGGAGGAACCATCACAATGATGCCTTTTTAAATCATTGGTTTCCCGACTTCCATCGATACTTACCGAAAGCTGAATATTATCCATAAGATAATCGAGCATTTTTCTATCAAAAACAGTCCCATTAGTTGTTAATGAAAAATAATTAATTTTATCCCCATATTCTTCTTTAAATTTCTCTGTTAAAAAGTGAATAACAGGAAAATTGAGTAAAGGTTCACCGCCATGAAATCCAATATGAATTTCTTTTTTTCTAAACTCTATATCTTCAAATTTCTTTTTAAAATAGTCAAAAGCTTTTTCTGCAGTTTCCAGTGACATTGTTTTTGGCTGTTTCTTTACATAACAATAATCGCAATTAAGATTACATTTTTCCGTTACCCAGAACATTATATTCATTACTGTCACCTCTTTATCTTTTCGTTATCTCTTTGCTGATTCTTATTTTACTCAGCACAAAAAGAAAAGAAACAGTTATTGATTATCAGGTCATTTTTAACGTTTAAATGGAGCAGATATTTTCAAGAGTATTTTTAAGCATTAAGGAATTCACAAAAGAGTGCAGACTGAAGAGACAAGGAAAAGATTTAAGTAGCACCACTGTACAAGCGGACAAATAATCGAACTTGCGTTACCCACCCTTTTTGACGAGCATATAATCGGATATTATGAGGGCAATTCAAACCACCAATTGAAGTTATGCTTGTAAGTTACTTAGACACATATCTAAGCACCAAATTTCATCATAAAATTGGAGAGCTAAATCGGTATTACTATATTACCACCTTAGCTCTCCTATATTTAATGACACACATTAATTAAAGTTTTTCACCTATTTATCCTACACATATATAATTTTTTGTTTTGCCTATTTTTCAAAATCCTTTTTTAGTTCTTGCAAAAAGCGTAAATTTGAAAGATCTGTAATTTCAGACTGTAAAATAAAATTTAAATATTCCTCAGCTGTAAATGACGCGAGTACAAAATATTTACTTTCTTTTCTTCGACAGGTGATATCCAGAATTTCATTTCCCTTTGTCATCAAGAAAGCGTGTTCTACACATATCGTAGAATCGTACGCAGTCACAATACTGTACCCAAAACATATGCTTACATTCCACCCGTCAAACATATGGGTCTTATAAAACAATTTCCATACATTCATATAACACTGATTCCTTTTTAAAATATCTCCATATTTCTCAAATATCTCTACACTCTTAGAGTAATCAATTGGAAATATCTTTGTCATACCATATTTCTGCATAATTTCCTCATATCTTCTATAAACTAAGTAATCATTAATATATTCTTTCAAGAAATAGTCGCTGACCAGTCCTGTCCTTTTTCATTCTCTGAATTTTTAGCCTCAGTCTGTTTCATCAGTTTTTTCTTATTATCCATCAGTATCGTGTACTGCACATCATATAGAAAAAGTAGAATTTCCTTTTTCACAATCCAACTAGCCATAAATATGCCATAAAAACAAAGTAGGAACAATATTACTAATATGAGCAAACTTCCTCCTGTATGAAAAGCTGTTTCAACAAACTTTTCGTCAGAAAAATTTTCAATAATCCATGCTTTCATTTGTGATTCATTTCCTATATCAACAATAAAATCATATAGCTTTAAATAATAATTTGTAAAAAAGGTAATAAATAGAATTACAAACGTAACTATAACACCTATAAACCATGTTGCAAATGTTTTAGTCCTCTTAATATAATCCTCTATTTCTTTTATTAATAGCTTAATCATTTCAATATCCATATATTCCATAACTGTAGTGATCGCTTTTTCCCTTTCACGCCGATATCTTTTCTTACACCATAAATGTCCCAAGTAAGAACCAATGGCCAGAAGAAAGTATACTATTAAAGCAGTATCACTTTTCTTATTACCACCAATAAGTACGAGTGCCATCACACCAGAAATTATTGCTAGAACTATGTATAAAATACTTTCAGCCTTTATGCCAATCCCCACAATTTTGTAATTTTTTAAAATAATTTCTTTTATCTGCTTATAGTATTCACTCACAAATTATCCCTCCAAATTCAACATATTATTTTGGCAATGTCTGGAAAACAATATTTATCATCAGGATAATCATAGTCTTTCTATATGTCAAGCAAATCCCACTCTTAGCTTGACTCCAATTCTGTTTGTCGCCTCTACCATACAAATCCACTACAGAAAGTTTGATGTCTTTTTCTATCCTAGAACTTTTCATATGTTTATGACGACCAATGCTATTCCGTTGACTTGTTTTGAACGATCTTAAAGCTTATATTGTATTTCAAGCTTTAACCATACAATTGCATTATTACTTTTTGGGGCAGCATGTGCCAGAAAACACAAAAAGATGTATAAAGAAAAGACTCAGTCCTTTCTTCATACATCCTTAAAAATATACTTCTTGTCGGAACAATGTCTGGTCCCCCTACTCAAATAGGAGCAAACTTTCCGCAACAAATCCTCTCTTTCCCCTCTTTTAATCTGAAACAATTATCGCTCTTTCATGACGCCATATACTGAGAATAGCTTTCCTCCAGTGCATCTTCCCTAGCTTTAATCGCTTCTGCTTTTGCCGATCCGGCTTTTGCATTCTCATTATATTGCTCCATAATACTTGCTTCTTTCATAGGCTTAAAAAATTCTTCGATCCAATCCGCCACTTTCTCTGCCCCAGCAGAATCTGCAATGCTCTTACGGATAATCGGCATTAAAGAAAGCATGTGCGTCTTTTTAAAAATTTTCCTGCATACTCTGGCGCTCTCCTTCGTCTCCTTCTTCTTGATCAGTTCATACTCCTTCAACATCCGGTCGTAACACTGCAGAATTTCCCGAGTCTGATCATCAGTTATAATGGAATCTCTCATCGTAGGTCGTACAATCCGAGTCTCAAACGATTTTGTATCGCCATAGAAGAGAATCCATGTTTTTATTGCAATGTCCTCATTCACGTAGCCTGCCATTGATTTTTCATTAAGCGCTGCCTGGAAAATCTTATGAGATGCAATCTCACGGATCATCTTTTTCGAGTTTGCTGTCGCCCTGGTCAACTCAATTGCACTTAATGGTCTGCCATTATTGAGCCTGCGGAACAGTTCTTCTACATCATCCTGGTCCATGTTTTCATAATAATTCACTGTAAAACTAAACAGCTTAATATTATCTTGAAAATCCTCAGGCAGTTCCGAAAAGCGCTTTCCATTCAAATCTAGTTCACTACCGTCTTCCATTGTAAAAGTTGGTATGCCAATCAGAGGGAACTCATCATTCAGGTATTTGATTACAGTCATGACCCTCTGCTTTCCATCCACAAAATCGTATACTTTATCTTTAGGATCTGTAAAAATACAGTTGCAATATAAAGGCGGAACACACAAGCCTCGCATCATCGTATCAATTAACATGCTCATTCGGTTGTCCTTTGCCGTGTTTTTCCAAACAAAGGATCTCTGCACTGCGTTATCAAAAGAAATCGTTCCCCTTTCCAACATACTTTTAAAATCGCGCGATGTCCTAGGAAAGTTCTTCTTTTCATATATTTTCATCAGCTTCCCTCCTTAATTCAATGATAAAAAAATTATAGTATATGCATATACGAATTACAATATAATTTCGTATATTTTCTGCAGTATGATCAGTTTTACGGTTATTCGATTCAGACCTCCTTTCTAATAAAAAGGCACTGACTATCGCAAACAATAGTCAATGCCATCCTTCATACGATTCTATTTTAAAATTTGTGCTTCCAACAATTGTCAAATTGGAATTAAAAATCAAATTAACTTTTTGATCAAAGCCATAAAACTGATACTTTTATTTTATAAATATGCTATAATTCTGTCAAGAAGTATCTGCCGGCAGAACGGAGCATATTATCATCTTTTCCCGCTCAATATAGCCGGGGTAAAGAACGTCAAATTAAATCTTACGGCTTAGCCGCAGCTTTATTCTCCCAAAGTATGATTCCCTCTTTTTTCACATTTCTATAGAAAGGTATTATTGCTTCCCATTCACAGAATATATTATATTCAATGTCAATGACAGAGAATACTTTATCATATTTAAGGTTCATATCTACGATAAATTCTGAAAGTCTCTCCTCCTCATCTTTGTCCATACTTTTTGTGAGTAAAAGAGCAACATCCACATCCGACTCTTTGGTATCTGTCCCTCTGGCAACAGATCCATAAAGCACAATCCTTATGACCTTTTTCTCAATAACATTGAGGATTCCTGCCACCAGCTCGCCTGTTATCTTTTCATCTAATCCCTTCATCACACTTGCACCTTTGCACTAACGCATATATTACACTCTATAAACGCATCAGCAACTTTCAATTTTAAATTTCCTCAAGTATTGACACGATGAAATGAATGCGCCAATGTTTACTTGAGAACTTTTCTCAGCATCAATAATTACCTTTCTCTAACATATTTATTTGTCTGATCCTATCCTAAATTCCCATACCCCTATATCTGCGGATCACTGACTTTAGGGAGATCCTCTTCACAAATTTTCAGTTTTTCGAGTATATCCTCAAGTGGAATTGTCGGTTTATCACCGTTTTCTTCCAACCTTCTATTTGCTTCAACGGTTAGCTTATAATCCTCTTCTGCTTCTACAAGCCTTGTATATTCCTCCGGCGACAGAGCAACTGCAATTGGCTGACCATTTTTAAGAACAACAAGTCCCCTGTCCGTACAAAGCCGGTCAAAGATCCGTATTGCATTTCCTTCATCAAACTAAGAAACAGGTACCTCATTGTATGGCATGTATTCTTTCCCCAACCGGAACACCTCACTCTTTTTTCCTAAATTATAAGCAAAAAGCTTTACTGGTGCAATACTGCAATACCACCCTCGACAACTAGAACCTAGTTGCCGATATAACGGGGTATTTTATTTCTGTAACTGATTTCTTTAGACCTTTATCCATCACTCATTATGCTATATCAATGAGCAAAAATATATCGGGTCATGTTCATTCACGTGCCGGAGAAAATTCCTACTGAATCGAATCATCTGACAATTATATTCCACATATCTATCTAATCGTGTCCTTGCCCAGTAACATTCTTCACAAATTGCCATCATATCATCATATACCTCTTCAAACTTATCGTTAAAACGTAATCAAGGAATCGCCTTCCTACAATTACAACGTGAAAGACGACTCCCCGAAATAAGTCTTATTCCTATTGAACTTAGATATCCTGTTATATTTTCTAACGGCTGTGGTATCAAAGGATAAGCTGAATCTGATATTTTTCCAACCAATAATTGACCTGAAGCATATAAGCCAGCATCTGAGGTCCTGCCATGAGCTGCCCATACCACGGGCGTCCATAATCAGACGGGGTATTCAGGAACCGGTTCAACTTTTCTCTATCAATCAGACTGCGGATTGGTGCAGCATGATCATTTATAACATCAAGCAGCATTTCTCCAAGACGTTTCTCGTATTCCGGATGATAAGTCTTCGGATAAGGGCTTTTCCTGCGGAAGAGCACTTCGTCCGGAAGTTTTCCTCTTCCGGCATTCCGCAGCAGTCCTTTCACGAGTCCATCCGGACACTTCATCTCCCAGGGAACATTCCACACATACTCTATAATACGATGATCAGCCAGAGGGACTCTGGCCTCCAGTCCTGAATACATACTCGTGCGATCCATCCGGTCAAGAAGCGTTACCATGAACCACTTTAGATTCAGATAGGCGATTTCTCTCCGCCTCCGCTCTTCCGAAGTATCTTCGCTGCATACCGGAGTCTCCCGCACTGTTTTTTCATACGCTGCTGTTGCATATTCTTCCATTGGCACTTCCCGGATCAGCTCTTCTTTAAGCAGCGCCTGGCGTGCCGTCATATCATTCGACCAGGGAAAAGCTGCTGTCTCGAATGCTTCTTTCTTGTGAAACCACGGATAGCCGCCGAATATCTCATCTGCACATTCCCCTGTCAGCGTGACCTTATTATATCCCACCACCTTTGAACAAAAATATAGCATGGATGATTCCACATCCGCCATACATGGAAGATCTCTCGCATCCACCGCCCGGAAAAGATTATCGATCAAATCCGTATTGTTGCATTCCAGATAACGGTGATTTGTTCCACAGTATTCTACCATTTTTTCTACCCACGGTCTGTCCTGGCTGGGCTGGAATGAGTTTGCCTTAAAATACTTTTGATTTTCTGCAAAATCGAAAGAGAATGTATTGAGGATCTTCCCCTGCTTCTTTAACTCCGAAGCACAGATTGCTGTCACAAGGCTGCTGTCCACCCCTCCAGACAGGAATGTACTGATCGGGATATCTGAGATCATCTGCTTCTTCACAGAATCCTCAATAAGCCATGCTGTCTTCTCCACTGTTTTCTCAAAGGAGTCCCTATGTGGATGGCTCTCCAGCTTCCAATAACAAATATCCTTTACCGAGCTCTCCCGACAGACAAGATAATGTCCGGGGAGCACCTCTGATATTCCCCGGAAAACTCCTTTTCCATATGTCTTTGCAGGTCCAAGAGCAAAGATTTCGCATAATCCTTCCCTGCCGATAGCCGGACGAATCCCGGGAAAAGCGAAGATCCCTTTTAATTCGGAGGCAAATACCAGCGTATCTTTCTGTCGGGTATAGAACAGAGGTTTCACACCGACTCGATCCCGGAACAGATACAGTGTTCCTTCCAGAGCATCCCACAATGCAATGGCAAAAATTCCGTTCAACTTCCTCACATACTCTTCACCATACAGAAGATATCCCTGAAGGATCACCTCTGTATCGCTGTCAGATTCGAACACCGCGCCTTCCCGCTCCAGCTCTTTTCGTAGCTGCGGCATATTGTAGATTTCCCCGTTAAAAGAGACAGTACAGGTTCTGCCTGCCACGCTTCTCGTCATCGGCTGCCTTCCCCTGTTCAGATCAATGATAGAAAGCCTCACATGCGCAAGTCCACAGTGATCGTTAAGGCAGACTCCTTCTTCATCCGGTCCGCGGCGCTTCTGGGCGCGGTTCATACATTCCAGAACCTTCTCCCATCGCTCGCCTTCCTGCGTATAGCTGTGTCTGCTGCTGTAAAATCCCGCAATTCCGCACATATCTTTTTCTCCTTTTTTCAAAAATTCTCCGATTTTCTACGCCGGCAGTTTCATCCTGAATACCGCTCCCTGATAGTACTGCCACGCTGGCCTCTTCTGCCTGCTCCTTCAGGTGCTTTGCAGTTCACCGGATTACCGGCTGATACTGCCGCTCCTCCAGTGCTGCCTCCGCAGCCGGAATCAGCATCTCTGTTCTTGCAGTCATAGAATTCGGTTTTTTCTCCGGGTCATCCTGCCCGAAGGGGACAAAAAAGATATGCTTTACGTTAAGCAGAATCCCGATATTTTTCATGTTCATCCCAAGGGCGTCGTTTGTAGATATGGAGATCAGTAGCGGTTTTTCATTCCGCAAATGTGCCTTTGCCGCCATAAGGGCCGGAGAATCCGTAATGCCGTTAGCCAACTTTGCCGCAGTATTGCCGGTACACGGAAGGATAATCAGCAGATCCAAAAGACTCTTTGGCCCGATCGGCTCTGCCTGGCTGATCGTAAGCAATGGGCGGGATCCGGTAATTTCTTCTGCTTCCTTCATAAAATCTTCCGGACTTCCAAAACGGCTGTCTATCGTCTGGGAGGCATTAGAAAAAATCGTCACAATCTCCGCTCCCTCTTCTTTCAGTTTCCTGAGCTGTACAAATGCCTTCTCATAAGTGCAGAACGATCCTGTAAGCGCTACGCCAACCCTTTTTCCTTTCAGCTTCATAAATACCAACTACTCCTTCTATCCGGGACAGATTCAGCGCAGCCTGATCTGGTTCTCTATAAAATCAGCAAGAATCTCAGCGGAAGAAACAGGCGCATATCTGCCGGGAAGCCCGGGCAGCAGGACAGCATTCACTGACAGAGCCTCTGCAGCTCTGTAATCCACACCGCCTGGTGCCGACGCAATATCAAGGATCCATGTGTTCTTCCCTATATGTCGGAGCCTCTCTTCTGACAGGATCCTCTCAGGCACTGTATTAAAAATAAAATCAACATTTCCTACCGCATCCGACAGCTCGGCTTCGGACACAATGCCGTCCGCCAGTACAAATGCATCTGCAGCCCTTGTCTTGTCTTTTTCAGAAACAAGCACATTGCAAAAGAAAGACTTCAAAAGTCGCATCAATATTTTTCCGCACCTGCCGTAACCAAGAACAAGACATCTGCTCTTTGTCAGGTTGACAGGACTTCTTGCGATTGCTTCAGCAACCGCCCCCTCTGCAGTAGCAACGGCGTTTCTTGCAGCTACAAGTTCATCTATCATCATGTCACATGCTCTGAGTCCTTTTCCCTCTGCATATCTTCTCACCTCATCTGGGATATTCCCTGCAAAAAAGACTGCATTATCTGGCAACTCATCAAAGAGCATTTCTACATTCATATCCGGAACCTCATACGCCCCCGTAATCTTCCCTGACCGAATAAAAGGCACAGGTCCTACAGCAGCATCCACCTCTTTCAAAGCTTCTTTCAATGATGTCGCCTCCCGTATTCTTTCATCATGCACTCTTTCACAGAGTCCATATACAGCGACCTCATAACCCTTCTTCGCAAGGATACGTGCCAGATACACCTGTCTCTTGTCACCGCCGATCACAGCAATCTTATAAGAATCTGCTCTCAATCTGTCTTTTTCCTTTTTTTCTTCATTGTATGCATAAAAAAATCTCAGGTGAATCCAAGTACAATTTTCATTATTATTTCAGATCTTCAGGACTTTTCTCAGTAATCTTCAGGACTTTTCTCAGTAACTTATTGACATTACCGGGAGCAAAGTCTATACTTTATTTGTATTTTTATAACTCAGCACTATAGCAGGGTTAAGAAACTTTTATTCTGATACCATACGTCGGGATTTAAATTCTAAAAAATACATTGCCAATAATACAGGAAGGCACTGATTATTTGAAAGAGTAATCGGTGTCTTTTTGTATCTCCGGCTCTTTAAAAGAAGACAGCAACAGATGTCAAAAGAATGCAGAGAGTACAATGATAAACATTACTGTAATCTGATTACACGCAAAGAAAGGAGAAAAATCGAAACATGGGACAGTTTAGTTGGAAGTATGCAGATACAAATAATAGCATTACTTTAAAACTATTTGGAAGCGGTTATCAATGCTATGAAAGAACACTGTAAACCGTATACTTTCCAGAGATGAGAACTAGATGAACAAGGTGAAATTGTTAAATAGTGTTTTGGAGAAGATGTCCGCGTTAACATATCATTAGCTTTCGTGAAGATCAATTGTAAAGTAACGTAGAAAGCTTTACATGAAGAACTAAAATCTTCGATGCTTTATTTAATCACTTCTCTGTCGGAAATATGATAGCTGACAAAGAAATTACAGTCGCTTATTTCTACATTTTATAGTGATTAGAGTATACGGAAACCGCTGTCCCATAGACGATGAATTCATCTATGAGGCAGCGGTTTCCGTATACTCTACTTCGAAATATGTTGTTACGAAGTAGATGTTATTTTTCTTTTCCAAATTAAAGTTGTAATTGCACCAATCAAGAAAAAAATCCCTATTGTTAATAACCAAATTTCTACTCCTGGATGATGCTGTAATTGATATACTGTCTCTGGATCCATGCCTGAAACTATTTGTGACATTGTTAATTCCTTTATCCAGTCTCCCACATACTGACCTAATAGTATACCAACAAAATTCCCAACACTAATAGAAAATGAAATTAAAATTCTATTGCCTAATATTAGCCCTATTGCAATAATCCACATACCTAAATAATAATGTCTTTGTGTCCATTCAAATAAATACATGTCTTGTAAATATATTTTAGATACAAAATACAGGGCAAAGAATATTACAATAGTAGTAATCAATGAATATGTTTTATGTTTTCTAATAGCGATCATCTTTAAATCCAATATTGAGTAGCAGAAATCCATAAAGAACCTGATCCCGGTTTATAGAATCTATTGACATTCCTATTCCATCCATCCATAATTCGTATATAGTCACCACCGGAATTGTAATCCCTGTATCCTACAGAAAGAATCCAGTGCCACTTCACTATTCCGTCTGCTAACAGAATACCACAAGGTCTATCCTTTTTGGTTGCATCTTTAATCCCTGTAAATGTTCCGACAGAACTATACTGTAAAGTATATCCACAATTAGAAAAATATTTTTTCGCTTTATCTGCGATTGTCATGACAGGACCGTTACCTACAATATTATGTACTGCGATAAATGTGTTCCGGTTGCTACTCTTTTTCAACTTTGAGTATCCTTGATTTGCAAAATAGTTGGCAAGATTAGTTACTGCTGTTGCGCCACAATGATCGCTTGCTATGTCGTCAAAGTCACCTGTAATCACCCAACTTGTACCAGAATACGGAATATTATCAGAAGTATAAGATCCTGAAGGCATATCGCTCCAATTAATAAAACCATAATCACCATCACCGTATGGAACTATATGAGGAGTACTCTCAATAATATCCTTTTGCTCCGAAAGCATAGACGCCAAGCTACTATCTTTCACTTGCAGATCAGGATAATTATCATATAAATCCGGCTGATCACTTATGCTTCTCGTCATAGTTGTATTGTTTGCGTCATAAAGAGATAGTGGATTATTATAAATAATATGAGGATTACTATTATTATCCAAAATTTCACGAATTAGTGGATTGTTTCCCTCTCCAAATTCAATCGTGGTTGGATTTTCTGTATTATTATTAACAACCGCATATCCCCCTTCTGCCAATTCTACATAATAAGCAGTAATTTTTCCGCTAGTATTATATAATGGAACTATATCGATATCTGATATTGAATCCGACCAAAAACTTTCCCCGTAACTATCCGAATCTAAAAAATAGTGGGCAGAGATTAGTATATCGAGATCATCCATATCTGTGTTTTCCCCTGATGTTGCAAATGCTGTTACACCAAAGCATGGACTCAACATAGATATTATTAAACAGGTAACTACTAAATTTCTAATTCTTTTCTTCATTCTCTTTTCCCCCTTACAACATTGAAATAAAGTTACATGAACCTAGCTATTGTATAAATGTAATAAAACTATCCATCCCTTTTTAAATAGGTAACAACAAGTTCATATCTTTGTAAGTATCCTAAAATACTGATTCTCTTATTATATTCGAAACAAAATAAGTAAAATACATTCAAGAATGTATATCAAAAAATCAATCTTCCTTATAGATAATCCCTAAAGTTACCAAGAAGCTAAAACAGCCTTACTACTTCGGTACAATGTTGAGGTGTTAGCAACAACTATCTTCCATCCATTCATTTAGTAGGATAGACGAAAGAAAAGATGGAAAATTTACCTATATTAATACGAACATTCAATAAAGAAAATATTCTTCCTGATTACCATTGAAAATCCTGTGCCAAAAACTGTTTTTAATAAATCATATCAGCCAGAGAATATTTCTAGGGTTTACCATACTCCTTCTTCTGTTCTAGTTCCCATTGGACTCGCCTCCTATTTCAAATACATGAGATTTTTTAGACTTTAACTGATCACTATTATCCTATTTAAAAGATACCATATCTAAATATATTTGTCTACTATATATTATATTAATTTATATTTCACAATATTATATTTTATGCTATAGTAACTTTAGAAAGTGTATTTCAGCACATTACTAAATATGTCGTGAAGAGAAATTCAAGCTTATAAGAAATAGTTGTGCCATAATCTATAATCTTCTAATGTAATTCATGGTATCCAATGTAAACAGCGTAAAAAGGCAGAGCACCTAAAATTTATAATTTTGACATTATTATACTCAACATTACTCAGTGCTTTTAATTTCTATCTATACCATAAGAAAATGGAGGAGCGTAGAACGCGGCGTTGTATACCCGAATCTGGCATATACAGTTCTTTGAAAAGGTCGAGCTTAATTCTCTCATCACAAAATTGCTAATATAAATGGAGGTGAAAAGTCGAGACTTGAGACACAGTCTACTTAACAAATTATGGATTATAGAGACAGATTTAAAAAAGGGTCTATTGAAATGCTTTTACTTAAAGTCCTTTCTGAAGAAGATTGCTATGGTTATCAAATCACACAAATCATCAGAGAGATCTCCTGTGGTAGGATAATTGTAAGGGAGCCTTCTATGTATCCTATTCTCTATAGGTTACAAGAGAGAAATCTCATTTCTTCCTATAAACAAAACGGAAATGGGCGAATGGAACGTGTATATTACCACATTGAAGCAGAAGGGCGAAAAGAACTAGATAAACTAATTTCAGCTTATACGCAAGTTCATGAAGGAATAGTTGCTTTATTAAACTATAAGTGCTCAAAGGATGGCCTTAAATATGCGAAATAATTGTGTAAAAGAGTATTATCGTATTTTAAAAGCAATTTTCCCACTAAAATCTTACTATGAAGCAAAGTTTTTAAAAGAATTCAAAAATAGTCTTATTGAATTTTCAAATACTAGAAGGCATTGTACTTTTGAAGATCTGGTAAATGAATTCGGTTCGCCGCAAGAAGTATTACATGAATATATGGATGCACAAGACTTCATCGAAACCTCAACTGCAATAAAAAAACAAAACATAAAAAAATATATTCTTTTATTTTGCGTATTATTACTATTTTTGGTCTTATTATTATATACTATTTTTTTGCATGGACTAAGTGAAAAAGTAGAGCAAGCTATTCCAGATGCAATTAGCACAACAATAAGTGAGTAAGGGGTGAAAAAATGAATTATAAAAAGAAGGTATTATGTCTTTTAATTGTAACTCTATTCTTTAGCTTTTCTTCTATTGCTGTTGCCGATGCAGCCGCTCCCCAGCGGGTTTTATCTAAAGAAACTACTTATCTTGATGATGGGTCTTATTTTGAAACAATTATCTATGTAAATACTGAAATCAATACTAGAGCAAACAATACCAAAACCGGCACCAAAACTACTACTTATAAAGCTGATGGCAAGGTTTTATGGTATGTTTCTGTGACCGGTTCCTTTACATACACAGGGAGTTCGAGCAAATGTACTTCAGCAAGCGTAAAAGCTGAATCCTATAATCAATACTGGAAAATCAGTAATAAAAGTAGCAGTTATAGCGGAAACAAAGCAAAAGGTAAAGCTACCGCCAAACTGTATTATGGGCCATTGCCTGCTGCTACTATAAATAAAGAAGTCGTGCTTAGTTGTGACTCAAATGGCAATTTATCATAATGAATCACACACTCAACACTTTTCAATCGGAGGATACCCTAGCTCAAAACTTTTACATTTGAAGGAAAATTTGAGTTGGGGTATTCTCCACTAATCATTTCGAAGCCACCGCCTTTTCGTTGATTCCCATAATATGTTTTTTTCTAAATAATATACATCAAAACATTATTTACGATATTTTAGAAGAAACTAAAATAGGGAGATTCTCGAAAGTCCCTCTCCAGATTGCAGACACTGCAAGCATCTATAATACTTTGGTAATAGAACGAAAGCCAAAAGTCAACTATCAGCCACTTTTCACTACTTTTGATAAACTGCTTTTAATTCATCCGCCTTATCAATCTTTTCCCACGGCAGTTCAACATCCGTCCTTCCAAAATGGCCATATGCTGCTGTCTGTTTATAAATCGGCCTGCGTAAATCAAGTGATTTGATAATGCCTTCTGGAGTCAGATCAAAATGCTCTGAAATCATTGTTGCTAATTCTTCATCCGAAACAATCCCTGTACCAAAGGTATCGGCCATAATAGAGGTTGGCTGTGCAACGCCAATCGCATAGGACAACTGAATCTCACATTTTTTTGCAAGACCTGCTGCTACAATATTCTTCGCCACATAACGGGCCGCATATGCTGCCGAACGGTCTACTTTTGTACAGTCTTTTCCAGAAAAAGCTCCACCGCCATGCCGGGCATATCCGCCGTATGTATCTACAATAATTTTTCGTCCTGTTAATCCACTATCCCCATGAGGTCCTCCGATGACGAATCTTCCGGTAGGATTAATATAAATCTTGGTTTCATCGTCAATCATTTCTTCTGGGATAATCGGTACAATCACCTGCTCTTTTATATCCGCATGCAGACGTTCCTGCGTTATTTCAGGGTCATGCTGCGTAGACACTACCACGGTATCTACCCGCAGAGGTCTGCCTGCCGAATCATATTCGACTGTAACCTGTGTTTTCCCATCCGGCCGTAAATAAGGAAGTACACCATTCTTTCTTACTTCTGTCAGCCTTTTTGCTAATTTATGCGCCATGACGATCGGATACGGCATGTATTCCGGTGTTTCGTCTGTGGCATATCCAAACATCATTCCCTGATCTCCGGCACCTAAAACAGAAGATGTTTTTTCTGATCCGCTGGTAGTATCCCTCTCCTCAAGTGCCTGATCTACACCCATTGCAATATCCGGAGATTGTTCATCAATTGCGGTGATCACACTGCAGGTATTTGCGTCAAATCCATAATCTGCATTTGTATATCCAATGTCCCGGATTGTATCTCTGGCAATCTTGGGAATATCGACATAAGCACTTGTAGTAATCTCTCCCATTACTAATACAAGTCCTGTAGTAGTTGCCACTTCACAGGCCACTCGACTCATTGAATCTTTTTTCATTAATTCATCTAAGATTGCATCTGAAATTGCATCGCACATTTTATCCGGATGTCCTTCTGTTACTGATTCTGAAGTAAATAATAAATTTTTCATTTGTCACCTCTTAAATATAATCATCTTTATCTATCATAATTTTTAGAAAATGCCCATATAGAAACTTTGAGAGCAAAAATAGAAAAATACCACAAAGATTATAGTGCCCAATATAGCAATGGAAAAATTATCTGCTATAATTCCTGCCAAGTTAATTTTCAACCGATCTGCAATAAAAGTTATGACTACACAATAATGATAAATACCGTTAAAGCTATAAATGTGGCATTTGCACCTGACAAATATGATCTCATGAGCAGTATAGAAAGTAAAAACAACGTTAGTAGCAATACACCCAATGTAGCCACTATATGCATCATCAGCTTATAATCTTGAAACATAAAATATCCTAACAAATTAATTCCAAATGTTCTCGCCATACCAATAAGCAATATGATTGTAATATAGTCAAATCATACTTTTACGATATCCTGTTTTTTCACAGGTAATGCAATTATTGACAATGCCAATACCTTTATCTCTTAGTAAGTGAAGTGTGTTAACAACTGTATTTGAAGCCACACTATTTTTTTCAGCGTATTTTCTAATGCTGGGTAATGGGGGGATTCGCTTTTAAATGTTAAATGGTTTAAAAATATATTTAGTTTAATATCTTCCACAATTAATTGATATTTGTATTGTTTCCAGTTAGTAATTTTTGAATAGTTATCTTATAGAAATCAGCTATTTTAGGAAGCTTATCTATACTGGGACGAGATGTACCATTTTCCCATTTTGATACAGAGGATTTTGATACACCACAATACTCTGCCAGTTCTTTTTGTGATTTTTCGGCTTTTTTCCTTTGCTCTATAAGTATTTCCGCAATATGTAATGAGTAATTATCTTTCATTTTTATATTCCGCCTTTCTGCGAAAGGCGCCGATGCGTCATGAAACGCATTGACTAACTTTCGCTTTTCCGCAACATTTTTATTACCGGTGCCACACGAAGTGGTAAGACTTATCTTGTATGCGCTTTTGGTATGGAGGCATGTGAACACTATTACACCGTGAATTATGTCCGGCTTCCAGACCTGTCACTTAATCTCCAGGCAGCCAGAGATACCGGTGCTTTTTCTAGTGTACTAAAGAAATACACCAAGCCAGTCCTGCTGATCATTGATGAATGGCTCCTGCTCAAACTGACCGAGTCCAAAGCCAGAAATCTTTTCGAGCTGATCCACAAACGCAGGAAGAAGTCATCGATCATCTTCTGCTCCTAGTTCCGGGAAAGCGAGTGGTACCAGCAGGTCTGCAGCGGTGAGAGCAATCTTGCAGATACCATTATGGATCGTATTTCTTACGATTCATATAAAATCAACATTGAGAGCATTGATCCATCGAAAGGCCTTTCCATGAGAGAGATATATGGCTTGGATCCTGCCCATGCCAAGTAACTCTAAACATGTGGCTCCGTTAGTCCGGACAGGTGACTCTCGCCACAGGACTGGCGGCTCCGCCGCACCGTAATATTCACCAGATTGCGTCCACTGCCGTTTTTATGGCTACAAGGAACAATACAGTACATTTACATATCACTTTCAAACTTCCCATCAGCTGTACCTGGAATAGAACAAGGTTGTTGGAGTCTGCTCCTTGCATTTCAAGAACTGCTTCCCTGATCCGATCGGCTGCCAGAGTTATGCAATACCAAAACAAATGAAAACCGGTCGCCGTCGTCGGCGACCAAATAATAAGCTAAATGTATGATTTACCATATAAACTTAAAATTATTGACGTAAAAGATCATAGAAAGTCTCCCTGTTTTTTGCAATAATGGTTTCGGCTTTCTTTATTTATGATATATAGTGCCATAAACGAAACCACCACAAATGAGATTATATAAAAGAAAACGACCTATGTTACTAACCAACCAAACACAGCACCTATTACCCAAAGTACTACTGCACCTATAGCTGCGCCATATTCGTTGTCAACACTTGACAATCTTAAGCTAGCAGGCGATACATACTCTCTCTTAGTCATATTTTCACCTCCTCCACTCTAACTAACATTATTTATTATTCTTAATCCAAAGAAAGCTAAACAAAAAAGAATTTACAATAAATAATTCAGTTACGTATTTTACTATAAAATGATGTTTTAAAGCATCAACAATTATAGTCAACTTTACTCGACGCACGAATTAACATCGCCAAAGAAAAAATTAATAATACTAAACTTACAACTATAACTAGTAAATCGCTGATAAATATTAATCCAGCAAATTGTCCTACGACTAAAGCCATTATAGGAAGTATTATAAAGACAGCCGATTGTTGCGCCTCTTCTGCAGTCTCTGATTTCTTTGAACTTTTAATTACAAATGTTGTGGATAAAATCGTTATAGCTAAACTGGTAATTAATAGTAATATTCCCCATCTTACACCAGGAACAAAATATTGAAATCCAAGAACACTTAATAGAATGTTTAGCTCAATACACATTACAAAAAAAACTATAATATTCAAAGCCATGCTAAAAATTATTGAAACTTTTACCTTAGCTATAAATATATCTTGTACTTTGATTGGGGAAAGATATAATGTTTCTAAAGTACCTTTCTCTTTTTCCCCAACAAAAGAATTTGCAGAAATAATACTAGAACTCATTGTAGGTATAAGTAAAAAAAATATCGGTAAAATATTATCAATAAAAAATGCTATGATAAGTTCTTTCTGCTCGTACTTTGTAAAGTTTTCCATACTATCAATTATGGGTTGTTTAAGAACACTATAAAACCTATCTAATTCAATATTAGATTTGGCAACATATATTATTAGTATACTAGGCATAACAAGTGTTAATATGACAGGCACCAGCGATATAAGACAAATTAACCTCTTATTACCTAGAACAGAAAAAATATCTTTTTTGACTATTTCATTAGCTAAATTGCTCATATGCCCCACCTCTTTTAATCAGTTTAAAATAAACATCTTCTAAGCTAGGTTCAAGTATTCTGACGCTATAAACTTTACCACCACTTAACACTATTCTTTCTACTATTTTAGATACCTGCTCTTTATCTTTCATAATAACCCTATACTCATTACCATTTAGCTTAGTAAGATTAAACTCTTCAAGGTTATGATTTATTTCCGCTTCAATATATATAAACTTATCAAATTTATATTTTTTTATTATGTCACCTAACTCACCTATGCATATTATATTACCATTATTAATAAATGCGTATTTAGTGCATATATCCTGGGCATATCTTAATTGATGAGTACATAAAAATACTGTAGCTTCATTCTCTTCAGCATATCTTTTTATTGCAACGTTTATATTTTTAGCGCTTTCAGGATCTAATCCTGTAGTAGGCTCATCTAAAATTACAATTTTAGGACTATGCAAAAAAGTCCTTGCCAAGGATAATCTTTTTTCCATACCCGTTGAATAAAATTCTATTTTTTTATCTTTCTCATCATACATATCTACCATCTTAAGAACTTCCAAGGATCTTTCCTTGGCTTGCATATCATTCATGCCAAATATTTTTGAAAAAAACATTAAGTTTTCTAATCCTGTAAGATATTTATACATATTAGCTGTCTCAGTCAAAGTTCCTATTTTAGCATGAACCTTATCCGGATATTTTACAGGACTAATGCCAAATACTTCGACATAGCCTTCATCCGGCTTTATAAGTCCATTCAAGATTTTAACAAGCGTAGTTTTCCCAGCACCATTAGGTCCTAAAAAGCCATATATTTCACCTTTGTTTACTTCAAAAGAAATTCCATTAAGCACTACTTTTCTATCGAATTGTTTTACAAGATTTTTTACTTCTATTGATTTTTCTTTTTGAAGATATTTCATTGATCAATTTCCTTTCTATTAAATAAATATATTGATATAATCAATAATAAGGCAGTAAAAAATAATGTAGAAAGTAGTGCTGGAATTGTCTCATAAATATCAATTTTACCCTCTACAATATAAACACATTGAGATAATGAAGAAACAGGTAAATATCTTGCTATTTGTGGAAAAATTCCTAAAAACATCTGAATTATATTAAAAGCAAAGCAAACAACTAGCGTAAGAATCTTATTTTCAAAAATAGTTCCAAAAAAAATGTTAACTGATATATTAAGAACACCATAAAAGTAAATTAAAATACTTGAATATATAACAACTCCTATGCGTATATTGTTTCCCCAAAATATACCTGTATAATATCTGAACACCATAATGCTGACAGTATAACTTAAGAGAAATATAACCGATGTTACAACAAATTTAGAAAGTATTACAGTACCTCTATTTATGCCTTTTGATAATATATTAATTATTGTTTTCTTTTCAAACTCATCTGACATTATCCCTACAGTTGCGAAAATAAAAATAATCAAACCAAGTTGTGAAATATTCTTAAAAAACTGAAAATAGGCTTCTATTTCTGAAGGAGATCTAAATTTGATTTCATATCCACTAGGCAAAAGCTGTTGCAATATAGCACCTAAATATTTTGTTCCTAAAGGAGAGATTATACCAATCAAAATAAAGACTGATAATATAATCAAAATCTTATGTTTACGAATATACTCTTTTACTTCTTTTTTTAGCAAAACGCATAGCTCGTTCAAAGTAATACCTCCTTAAAAGAATTCGTCAATTTCCTTATCAATTATATTGATACTTCGTGGAAACATTAACATTGCATTTGCGTTGCAGAATATTCCACATATGTCAGCAATGATTTGATCGCTAAGATTATTTATCCTAAATTTTTTGTATATCCTTTCATACGTAATTTTTTTATTTTTAATTATTAATTCAAAATTATCAATGATATCTTTTTTGCAGCCAGTAAAATCAATTTCTAAAATTTTGCTTTTATTCGAAAATTTTTCCACCTCATCTAAGGATTCTATTTTCGTCAAATTGCCATCTTTTAAAATAATTACTTCATCACATAATTTTTCTACATCACTCATAATATGGGTGGAGAGCAGTATACTCGTATCCTGTTTTATATTGTTAAAGATATCAGCCACTTCTTCTCGTCCTATCGGATCAAGTGCAGACATGGGTTCATCACAAATAATTAATTTAGGATCGCCAATCAAACATTGGGCTATTCCCAATCGCTGCTTCATCCCTCTAGAATATCCCTTTATTTTTTTATCTTTACTATTCTCAAGATTTACTAACTTTAAAAATCGGTCTACTTCAGACCCAATTCTACTGTTTTCAATTCCCAATAGTCCTGCACACATAGATAGATATTCAAAGCATGTCATATATTCGTAGAATACTGGAACATCTGTGAGGTAACCTATTCCACTTGTTTTAGTATTATTTTTTCTCACAACGCCATCAATACAAACACTACCACTATCAGCCTTCAAAAATCCTATCAAGATTCTCATAAGTGTTGTTTTCCCTGCACCATTCTTTCCCACAAGACCTACAATAGAATTTTTTTTGATACTAAAAGACGCATTTTTAATTACACACTTTCCCTTAAAGCTTTTAGTTATGCCATTAGCTATCAAAACAGGCTCTTCGTGTAATTTCATTAATCATCCCTCCCGATAGTCAAGTAAAGAATGGGACCTATTATTTGTATAAATAGGATAATCAATATCCAAATCACAATACTGCCATATCTCACTCTACGATTTTTAAATAAATCCCTCAATGAAACAATTACTAATATTAAATTTATTACAATAACAGGTACAAAAAGCCAAATATAGTTAAGATTCTCCATATGCAACGCCTCCGTATTGTATATTTTAATCAACAATTTTCCCAAAAACGATCATATCATCTTCTGGTATTAGCCCTTTCATTTCTCCTTCTATATTATAGCCATTGTATTTAAAGACTGATAAGGCAGGTTGATTCGTAGCACTTACTGAAACATTCACTTTATACCTTGCTTTATATTGTTCCGAAATGGCTCTTTCAAGGTGAGAAACAAGTTTTTTTCCTATATCTTTGTTTCTATATTTTTCGCTCACAAATAAAAGCCCTATTGCCCAGTAATTTTTTTTGTTAGTAGTAATTGCTGTTATAACACCAGCTATATCAGTATCAGTTTGACATACAATCCCACATTCAATTTTGTTTTTGATTCTCATTTCTAGAATATCTTCATTGTTATACATAGATAATATCTGGCGATTATTACTAAAAGCATGTGTAATATATGAACAAACAGAATTAATATCAGAATGTTTCAACTCTATAAATTTCATATTCTTCCTCCCTAAATTAAAAACAACAAATCCTCTTTCACTAAATAATTAATGAACCGACTAACATCTTCTTCAATAATCTTTTGGTCAATATTTGAGTATTCTTCACAGAGATTTTTACAAATCTGATTAACTGATTTTGTACCATCACAATTCACAAAAATTTGACTGGCTACAGGATTGAGAATATCCAGCATACCTGTTATTGGGTGTTGATATATTATGAACTGTCCACCACCCTCGTATCTCCATTTTATATTTATAAGTTTAGGGATTTCATTTCTATACATTTTTAGTACACTCCTCTCAGTTTATAAAAATATTTTTTCTGTTAACGGATCTAATAATGTGCCATTTTGTCTTGAATTCATTTCTTTAGCTAATGAGAGCATTACTTCATTATGCCATCCTTTTTTCATCTTTCTCCATACGTCATTAAAAGATTCTTTATTTAGATCTCCAAAGTATACATCAATATATGGGGTGATTCCTACTAGTCCATCCGAAGTAATTCTCATAACTGTTGCATATCCATTTTTAATACCAAACTCTATATGCTCAGCAGGGCTTCTGTACTCAATTTGTATAGGAGCTTTTTTTGAATAAATATATTTTTCTAACTCTTCAAACTGCTTTTCAGTGGCGTAAATTGCTTCTTCGTTTCCTTTTACTCTGCCAGAAATAGATAATCGCTGAGTTCTTACTGACTCCACTCCCAATTCTTTGCACAACTCGACTGTATTCTTAAAATCATCTATATTATATTTTGTAGTAGCAAAAGATACCCTTACTTGTTTTCCTAGTTTAACAAAACCTTTAATTGCATTAACTGCTTCATCAAATGAGCCCTTTCTATTCCTAACAAAATCATGAATTTCAGGTTTTGAACCATCAAGACTAATTTGAATCATATTAACATACTCTGCAATTTTTCTGATTTTTTTTCTATCTAGATTTGCACCACTTAAAATAGTTCCAATTTCAATCCCATTAGATCGCAAATATCTCATTAAATCAAAATATTCACTACTACATGTAGGTTCTCCACCAGTTAAACACACTTGAAAAACTTTTGCATTTATTAATTCATCTGCAATTTCAAATTTCCTTTTCCTACTAAGTTCATTAACTCTTTTATTGTGAGAATCATTATAACAATAAATACATTTGTTTGGACAAGTACTTGTCAACTCCCACATGACATACAATGGTGCATCAAATCCTTCATCAGGTATAAGTTTAGCTTTACTTAAATCTGCGAAATCATCTGCAGCATCAATTATATCTTTGTCGTTATTTATGTTTCCAAAAATGTTCACAAATTTTTTCACAATTAACCTCCTTATAAAACATCTACATACAATTTTCTCAAATCGTAAACACAATTAATATTACTTAAATTACTGTCCTTTTTTAGTATTTTCCACCCATCAGAAAACTTTTTATTCCAAGTTTCTCTAAAGGTTCCAAGTTCAAATACACTACCTAAATTGCTGGGTAAATAAACGCTGAGCAAAAATTCGCCTTGGGGAGTAATGATGCCGCCCCATGTTCTTTCTGTTTCCAACCCATTTTTTATCATTTTAAATTGATCTACAAATCTAACACATATATATCCCTCGCTCGGCTCGCTAACAACTGAGTTATATTCTTCAATAAATTTTTTTACATTTATCATGCAGTTTTTGAACTCTTCTTTGCTAATCTCTAACTCATTTTCAACAACATCTTTATTCATTGTTACTACAGGCTGAATTCTAATTTCGTTTACGTTGCAATTTTTTGAAAAATATTCAACCAAATCAGTCATACCGGAATAATTTTTTCTTGTTGCAACCGATTCTATACTTATAAATGTATCTGTTAATTCATTGTTTCTAATATACTCAATTAAATTTAGCGCTCCCTTTAATGCACCCACACGTCCCCTTTGAAAATCATTGATTTCATCGTTTATAGAGTCTATAGATATATTAAAAGAGACTTTCTTTAATCTCAATAGCGCATCTACAATGCTATAATTTATCCTATATCCAGAAGTGCAGATCATTATTGAAACATCATTTTCTATAAAGATATTGACAAGTTCCAATAAATCATGACTTATCAAAGGTTCACCTCCAGATAATGAAATCATAAATACTTTCATATCACAGATTTCTTTTGCCAACTTTATTTTATCCGTCTTTTTCATTTCATTGATATGTTTCGGGAAACTACCCGAGCAATAAATACAATTTGAATTACAATTTCCTGTCACTTCCCATATGAGTGAAATTGGAGCGGAAAATTTTGATGGAATTTTAAACGGAGAATTAAGACCATCATTCAAAAAAATGTTAATATCCTCCTGTGTTATTATTCTTTTTCCTATCATATTATTAATCCCCCATATGACAACTATAATTGAGTGTACCTTCTAATTCATTCCGCATTACAGGGCATTCCATTTCACATACCTGATCACAATGGACACATTTTCTAAAATTATTGCCTCTGATTGTTTTCAGCACCTTTGAATTTTTCCATATGTTACCCAAGTCATCATGTAAAATATTTAGTTGTTCATTTATAAGTAAAGAATGATCTGTTGGGCACATCTTAACGATACCATATGGATTTATAGTACAGTGTATCAAACCAGCACCGCATCGAGGCATCATTCCGGCAATATCAAAAATCTTAGTGTATTTACTCTCTTTATTCTTTGAAAATTGATTAGGAGTAAATAGTACCATATCTGTATTGCCGTATTTTTTATCAAACCATTGATTAACATCTTCATAAAAGCTATTTAGGCCTTCTAAATCGCCTTTTTGAAAGCAAATTTCTTTTAAGTTCTTTGCACGTCCACCTAATTCCAACGGAATTACACAAACTTCTCGCACACCTATTTTATATGCAACATTTACTATTTCTTTTAAATTGAAAATTGTTTTTTTGGTTTCCATTACATTGCATCTTACTGGAATACCTGCTTCTAGACAGGCTTTGATACCTTTAATTGTTTGTTCAAAAGAACCTTTAACCCCTCGAAATGCCTCATATGATTTTGCATCATGGCCATCAAGATTACTTTCAACTTTTGAGCAGCCTGTCCTTTTTAATTCTCTCGCCATTTTTGAATCAATCAAAGTAGCATTTGACAACAAGCTATATGTTCTATTCTTGGAGTGAATGTATTCACATATTTTTATTAAATCATCTCGCATAGTGGCTTCTCCACCTGAAAGAAGAATTTCAAAAACATCATTTTTCACAATGTTATCTATTATTCTGCACCACTCTTCATAACCTAGTTCTTTCTCTATTGTCATACCTTCTTTACAATAATCAGCATCGGCAAAACAATGTATACATCTTAAATTGCAAGCATATGTAAGCTCCAATAATACTTTTAATGGTGCTCTTAATTCATATGGTTCCATACCTAATATAAAGTCTTGCCATACCAAAGTGTGTTCTTTGCTCTTTTGCAAATAAACGCTTGCATTACTATTGTCGCTTGAACTTTCCGATACTACATATCCACTTTTTTCTAAATAAGAAATATACTTTAAAACGTCTTCTTCTACTCTTGAATAATCGACATCATATTTTTTTGTAATTCTTTCAATTGTTTCCTTAACACTATAACCCTTGCCAATTAAATCCATAATTTCAAAACTGCTATTGTTAAGGAGTTCAATAACCAATCTATCTCGCTCATAATATAGCCCACCAAATTTTTCGGCTCTAATTAAACCTGTTATTTTATATCTTTCGTTCATAAAACACCTCCTACATTCTTTTTTAGCGATACAAAACATGAGACGATAAAATAATTTCTAGTTTTGCATATTTTACAGTTTTTACATTTTTTCGTTGTTCATCTTTTTTCTAAATCTCATTTTAATCCTCTTCTTTAATATCATATAAACTATCTACTTAGTACAAAAAATACCGTTCTCTCTTCTCAAAGTCCATGTCATAGAATAGTTTTAATGCTATTTTTTCTTACTTGTTTTGTATTTCTTTGTAATAAAATTATATGTCAAAAATAAGGTTTTTTACGAAAATTTAATAAGTGTATTATTCTGCTGAATTATCGTACGAATCCATAAAACACTCTATGTTTTTTTAGAAAAAGCGTAGCCGCTATCATCTCTTTTTATCTAAACAAGCGACTTTTCAAAACAATCCGGAACAATCCGAAAGCCATAAATTCTAATGGTTTCTTGTCCTTACTTGTGCTATTATAGAAAAGTAATAACAAATACTAAAACTGGGAGGATTATTTTATGACTGTTTTAGATTTAATAGAGATATTACAATTGAACAAAGACAACAATATTTTCATTCCTCTTCCACCAGGCCCATATCTTGAGGATCATTCTATTTTTGAGATATCTTCTAAAAAGATTATTTTTTACGAAGGACTGACATTACCCGAATTTTATAATTCTAGAAAAGATGTTTTATATGACCTTGTAGAATATATCCAAAAAAATGTTGAATCTGTATATGACAACAAACGGGAACTCCTTAGATACTTTTCCGTATTTCAATTACTAATCGCACTAGAGAAAGCCACTGGACACAATGATTGTGAATCTTACGATAAATATTTAGAAACCGCTAAACAATATGTCACAAAAATCAACCAGGCTATTAAAGAGAACTATCAAACAGACGACATACAGGATATGAAAGACTTGATATATATTTTATCTAATAAGCCCTTATACCGCGAATTATTCTTCCATGTTCAAGTTTTTGACTATAATAAAAATCAGCCCTGTCCCAATAAAGAGAATAAGGACTATTATTTCGGAAATAAACGTTTCCATAATGAATTTGATGTTGTCGGTATCAAAATTTATAACGATTTTGTTGCATTATGTCCCCCTAAGGAAATACGTATTCCGAATAAAGAATTAAACCAAAATGAAAATTTATCACTTGAACAAAAAATTATTACCGCTTTTGACTGCTGGGAGACGGATTTCAATCTCTAAATCCAGCTTCACTCAACCATTCTATTATAAAAGGGGCATAAGTTGCCCCTTTTATGAATGATGTTTTAGTTTTCCTCTAACAATCACTCTCCACTCTGACCTTGAGCTGCAGGTAGACAGAATCAGTTCCTTTTCATCTTCATTACCGTTCCCCAGCTCATATGTTTTTCCTGCTGCCTTCACTTCTTCACACCCTACAATCTCATAGACCTGCACACTACCATCGGACAGGTAAAGCCAAATCTGCCGGTTTGCCTGATAAAAATCCAGATCCTGAAACTTACGCAGCACATGGAACATACTCCCATCCCTCATGTTATGACCATAAATGATATTCTTTCCATCCGAAAAGTCAGACGCATTTCTGGAATCCAGAAAAATGCTCCCGGCAATGTTATACTCTTTCCGAAAAGTATGATGCAAATAATAGGAATTGTCTGTTCCCTGCACTACAGGATAGTCCAAGACTCCAGGTACACGGATCCATGCTACAATATCCGAATTGATCTGTTTCAATGCTTCAAAATCAACGGTAAAGTCCTCCGCACTGCCGGATCCCTCTGTCTCTTCGTCTTCTTCATTTTCTGTCTTATCCTCTTGAGGCGTATCCTCTTCGTCTGTTTCTCTTATATATTCCGTCAGTTCCTCATATTCCTGATCCGCCCTCTGGTATTCGCTTACTATCTGAAAGATCCAGATCCCTGCTGCCAGCAAAACAGCCACTAAAACTCCCAGCAATATATATTCTTTTTTCATCCTCTGCCTCCAATCAAAAAAAGAGCGGCAGCATACCCAAAAAGTACACTGCCGCTCCAGACTATACTATTCTAGTAGCCTGCTTCTCTGCCAGACTTCATGTTTCTTATTTGATCCCTGTTTTACTTACAGATATTCCTCTTATCTCTTACTGCGCCGGATCCGAATGATCAGAACGATGATTCCGATCACCGCCAGGATTCCAATAATCACTGGAATGATGAGCATAGTATTATCTCCGGTCTTTACTTCTTCCGGAGCATCCGGTGTCTTCTCATTGGTAATCTCCTGTACCACTTCGATCACTTTTGTTTCGGCATCCTGATAACTGAAAGTGATCTCATAGGACTCTTCATTTGCCACATAGCCCTCTAACGGCTTGGTTTCCGTCAGGATATAAGTAATGTCCCCAGCCACCTTGCCGTCCGCATAGGTTGCGATAGGCAGCAGATCACTGGTCACTGTACCATCTTCGCCTGTTGTCAGCTCCGCCACCACTTCTCCGGTTTCCTGATTCGTCAGGGTAAATCCTACGCCGGCCAAAGCCGATCCGTCTGCTGCATCGGTCTTTTTGATCACAAGCTGGCCCATGGGAACTTCATCCACCATGGAAACCTGCTGGATTTCTCCGGATTCCTCTACGGTAAATTCTACATCTGCTGCGATCAGAAATCCTTCCGGAGCAGATTCTTCATGGAGTACGTAATCCCCAGGAGCTAAGTATTCCACGTAATGAGGCTCGTTTCCGGAAGTCCATTCCTCTACCACTTCTCCATCCGGTGTCAGGATCTGTAAAAGCGCTCCTTCAATCTCCTGCTCCCCGGTAATGTCGGTCTTACTGATCTCCACCTTTGTATGATCATCCTTCATGGAAACCTGCTGGATCTCACCAGTCTCTTCCACTGTAAACGTCACATCTTCCGCACGCACATAACCGGACTCCGTAGGTGCACTTTCTTCATGCAGGGTATATTCGCCTACCGGCAGATACTCGATCAGATGAGGCTCGTTTGTAGAGGTCCATTCCTCTACAACCTCTCCGTCCTGGTTGATGATCTGTAAGTGCGCCCCTTCCACTTCCGTTTCCCCAGTTATATCTGTCTTACTGATCTCCACCTTTGTATGGTCATCCTGCATGGAAACCTGCTGGACCTCTCCAGATTCTTCAACCGTAAATGCTACATCCTCTGCACGAACATAACCATCCTCTGTAGGTGCGGACACTTCATGGAGCGTATAATTCCCAGGTGCCAGGGCATAGATCACATGGGGTTCTGCAGTGGATACCCATTCTTCCACCACTTCTCCGGCTTCATTGATCACCTGGAGCGTGGCTCCTTCCACCTCTTTTTCCCCGGTAATATCCGTTTTCGTAATCTCTGTAACCGTAGGCTGATTCTCCACTTCCTTTGTGATCTCGATCACTTCCAGAGCCGGGTCTGTATAGGAAGCATCCACTTCGATCGGTTCCTCATTTGGCAGATAGCCCGGCAGATGTTCGATCTCCCGGATCTCATATTTCCCATGGGGAAGGTCAGAAGAAAAGGCAAGGGTACCGTCTTCCCCGGTGGTTCCCTTTTCGATCAGAGCCCCTGCTTCCACAAGAACGCTTCCATCTGCACCGGTGATATCCTCAGCCGCATACAGGCCGAATACAACGCCTGCAAGAGGTTCTTCAGTCTGAGAAGATTTTTTTACCACGGAAAGATCCACTTTCTGTCTCTGGTTCTCAATCTCCTTTGTCACATAGTCTACAGCAACTTCCTGCCCCTGATAGGTGATCGAGAAATCCTTCTCTTCCGGATCCAGAACAAAGGAATCCCCTGTCTTCGTCTCTTTGATATAGTAATTTCCTACCGGAAGGTTATTCAGAGTCCCTTTCCCGTCCTCGCCTGTTACAATAGATCCAACAAGGGCATCCTTTTCATAACGGATCACCAGATTTCCCTCTTCATCTGTCTGACCATCCGGTGAGTAGATGACATCCCTTGCATAGATGGAAAATTCTGCTCCGGCAATCCCCTGTTCCTCGTAAATAAAGGAATAGCCTTCTGCAACTTCCATGGCATCCTCTCCGGTAACCAGATTGGACACACTATTTACAATCCCGGCCAGTACATTACGGGCTTTTGCAAGGATTGGCTCCCCTGCTGTCTCTGCATCCACCAATACTTCACCGGTCTTTTCAATCGTCAGGCTGCCTACAGCCTCATCATTGTAGACTTCCACCACGATGATGTATTTTCCGGTATCCTCTTCCACCTCATGAGCAGTCTCGCTGTCTACTTTGATGGTAATAGAATCCCTCGGAGCTCCCTCATAGACGCCTGCATTTGTGACCTCATTGAGCGGAATCGATGTCTCCCCATCCATCAGGGCGTTTTCATGCCCAGGCTGTACAAACAGGTTGGGGCTTTCCACCTCTTCGATCCGGTAGGTGCCGCTTTTTAGCTGCTCCGGTGTCTGCAGGTATCCTTCCTCATTCGTCTCGAACGTATCAATGGTATCCACTTCCGGATAGCGTACCTTCATAGATACGTATTCCTCATTTTCCATATCATAGATCTTATATTTCGCACTGTTCTTTAATACCGGCAGCCCGGTCTGGGCGTCCTTCTTAATGATCTTAAAGTAGAATTCATAGGGACGGTCATCGAAGACACGCCATGGCTGCGGCTCTCTGCTGTCCTCGTCAATCGTCACGAGGAATGGATTGATCCCGTTCATGTTTTCCGGCACTGTAGATTCGATTACGACATATTTTCCATAGGGAAGTTCCGGGGAAAGAACATATCCGTTCTTATCGCTGAACATCTCTTCCGTAACGATCTTTTCCCCATTCTCATAGTAGGAAGCGCACTCTTCCTCACTGAAATCATAACCAATGAAATCTTCTGCAGTATATTCTGTGCCATTGGACGGCTCTAAGCTTCCATCCTTCACTCCGCTCAAAGAGCTGATCAGGTACACTTTAAACCCGGCCCCTTCTAACAGGTCTGTTTCCGTCTGGTCACCATCCTCAGAAATCTTAATGAGTTGGAACGCCTGTTTCTTAATCGTCTCCACCACGGTCACATCCCGGCGTACGATTTCCACTTCCTGCCCCTCATAGGAAACCTCCACCGGATATTTCGTCTCATCGATCAGATAGGCATTGGAAGGTGGTGCAGAGATCTCCTGCACATAGTAGCTTCCAAGATACAGGTCTGTGAAATCCAGTTCTCCATCTTCGATCACACCCTGGGTCACCAGCTCATCCTTTTCATAAAGAGTCCCGCTCTTGCCGTTTGGGTGCTGGATATCTTCTGCAGCATACAGCCCGTAAACCGCACCGTCTAAATCGCCATCCCCTTGGGATACGGAAGACTGAGTATCCTTGTCGATCTTTTCAATATGGATCTCACCCCGCACCTCCTTGTTTGTAAAAGTGTGGGCGAAGGTATAGGTGTAGGTTGTGTCATTCTGATACTCATAGTAGAACTCATAACGGTCGCTGCTCATATAGTAATATTCCGGAGCCTGGATCTCTTCTACTGCATAATGGAAATCAACGGGGATGTCTGCTGTAAACGCTGCGTTGCCATCCGCATCAGATTCCACGCTCTGAATCAATGTCCCGGATTTTACAAGTACGGTACCATCTGCCGTTGTAATGTCCTCTGCCGCATACAGCCCGAAGACAGCGCCTTTTAATGTCACATCATCGTTCTCGGATTTCTTTACGATATTGACTTCCACATTCGGGCGTGCGTTCGTATAGGTTGCCTCTTCCTCTGAGAGTTCCACCGTCTGACCGGCATAGGAAAGGGTCACATCCTTTGTGCGCTCTTCTTCAGATTCTCCGATCGTCAGGGAATGAGGCGCTTTTATTTCCACGATCCGGTAACTTCCCAGATAGAGCATCCCTGTCTCGCAGCTTCCATCGGCCCCGGTCATCAGCTCTTCTACCAGATCTCCCGCATGATGGATCAGGGTCTGTTTATCCTGGCTGTAAATATCCTCTGCCGCATAGATCTTATACTGGGCATCCGCAAAAGCTGCATTTTCATAGATAAAAGAAAGATTTCCCTCTTCTCCGGAAACTCCAGATAACTTCTCTCCCTGTTTCCGGATCACGATCTTCCCTTTCTGTTCCTCGTTGGTCACCGTAACTGTCTGTGTTGTTGCAACTTTAAGTTCCACATTATAAACAGACGTGTTCAGCTTATAGCCTTCCGGAACAGAGATTTCTTTTAGGTAAACCGTTCCGTCTCCCATATTCAGCTCTGCTTTTGATGCGCCGTTCTCGTCTGTCGCCGGCATCTCTGTGATCAGGTCTGTGCATGCCTCGTCCCGGTAGATTCCGAACACTGCTCCTGCCAGGCGGACTCCGCTCTGGGCATCCTCCTTAATCACTTCCACCCAGGAGAAATCCATCCATTTGATGGAAAAGCTGACACTGGCGCTCGGTTCCTCATAGAACTCGCCATAACCGACATCCTGGTATCCGTCTCCTGCGGAAACCACCAGTGTCTTCCACTGGGCTCCGATCTGCCCGCTTAAGTTTCCGGTATTCCATGTTCCATGAACCGTTTTTGCTGCGGTAAAATAGAACGTGGTTCCTCCGTAAATCGTTACTGTTCCTCCACTCTGCTCACCGCCGTCTGTATCATGGTAGGTGACACCCGTCGGAAGGTTCAGGGTGATATAGTTTCTGTGATCCCCGTTTAATGTGATAGGATCTGTTCTCTGCACATCCCCCTCCAGATAGGCGTTTTCCTGTGTAGAGGAAAGGCTGATGGCTGCACTCGGCGGTGCCTCCTGACCGTAAAGGAACTGGATATATTCCCGGACTTTATACTTCTGAATCCCGCTCTCATAACAGCCGGTAAATCCTACGTCCTCTCCTGCATAAGCCACGCTGGCAGCAAGGTGGGTCATGATGTACTTCATGTCATTGCTATAGCCGCTTAAGTAATCTCCGGTCAAGTCTCCCGGGCCTCCATAACCATAGTACAAGACTTTTTGAAGATTTAAGTTGCTTTCATAAATCCCTGCTACATAGTCCGCTGACGGAGGAGAATTTAAGTTCGATTCAATACAGTATGCCAGCCGGTCATTGACATAGAAATAACAGGTGCTGTAGGATCCAAGATCACTGGGATACCAGATCCGCTCGCCCTGTACCAGGGTTGCACTTTCCCTTGTCGAGGCAAGGGCGGAAGGCACAACGGACAGATATAAGCCATCCTCTTCCGTTACGCCGTCTAGTTCAATCTCCGCCCCGGCAGGGTCAGGATCCTCATCTTCTGACGAAGCATCCTTATCTTCCTTCTGCTGGGACGAAGGAGTGCTGTTCTCTTTTGCGTTACTGCTGACCGTGATCGTCCGGACCACTTCATAGGTTTCACCTGTCGATTTTTCTACCCGGTAAATACAGTCGTAAGTTCCTGGCCGGTCCGCATCAAAGGCTTTTCCATCCTCATCAGCGGAGGCAACATAGGATACCTTATCCCCTTCCTCTGTATGGATCCCGGTAAAATCGCTGGCAATGTCAAACGTTTCCCCTTTCTCGATGGTCAGATCTTCTGCCTGGGAGTTTTCCTGGCTCTGTGATGCTGCCGCATATGCAGTGTCCGTCGGTACACTAAGAAGCGCAGAGCAGCCAAGCAGAACAGCCAGAAATCCTGCAGTCAGTCTCGTTTTCCAGTTTTTCTTCAAGTAAACTTCTCTCCTTTCGTTCCAAATCTTCATTCATAAAAGTGAAAATGGCGGCCTTACAGGGCAGGGCGATTATTTTGCCTTTCGTAAAGCCGCCGTCTCTTACAGATTCGCCCTGCCACATGATTCAGGTCTGTCCCGGATCATAAAAACCTCCCTTCTCATGGCTTTTAAGCCATGCAAAAAGGGAACTTAAAATAAGTTCCCCTTTTGCATAACCTAAATCTTATCCCTGCACGTTTTTCTGAGACGGTTTCTGCCCCGCTTATGCAGAATCGCATTTCTTCCGGATCTCTCTTGTCTCCCAGTCATCGATTCCTTTTTCATGTTCATCCCAAAGTCCGTCTTCCCCTACATCCCACAGTTCCCTTTTGCAGGTAAGGCCCAGCTCCTTGCAGACACGATAAGCCGAGTTACATCCTTTCCGGATCGTGTCTCTCTTTAATCGTTTTCTCGGGCACTCAAACTCCGGATTCCCATGTTCCTCTTTATCTTCACATTCCCTGCATCTTTCATCATAGTCCTCCTGACAGGTCAGACGGAGCATCTTGTCCATGTCATACATTTCATACACATGCTTCACGCCTCTCTCCTTCGCAGCTTTTAAAACTTCAGAAAGGTCACGCCAGTTTCCGATACCAGGGTTTCCAAGGAAACAGTCTCCCCTGATCTGGGAAGCAATTTCCGCTTTTAGGATTCCTTCTGTCAGGAAGATGCTCTCTCCCTTTGGTACGCCGGATACTCCCACCAAGCTTGATATGGCAGTCCCTTTTTCCATGCCGCTGCTGGAGAGCCAGACATATTTGTTCTTTTTTACCGGACGGTCAAGGCGGATCTGGAATCCCCGGAGAAACCCTTCGATATCATAGACCGGGCATAAATACCCTCGGTTTCCGTCATGGAAGTTAAGATCCCATTCTCCATCCCAATTTTTAAAGAATCCAGGCACGCCTTCCAGCTTACAGCCGTCTTTGATCAAACGCCTTGCAATGGACAGGCTTCCTTCCACATTGATACTTCGATACCCTTTCTCTATCATCCTCTGAATGATCTCATCACTTACGCCCCTCCGGACGAGGTCGTTTCGATGCACTTGTTTCAATTTAAGGTATTTCAGCATCGCTCGATACGTCTGATCCACCTGTTCTCTATTAAGCGGCTCGGCCATCTTCTTTTTCTGGCTCCCGGCTCTTTTCTTTACCTTTTGGGACTCCTGCTGCATGGCTTTCCTGGATCTCATTTTTCCGTTTCCCTGACGCTGCTTTTTCCGGTAAAGCTCACGGTATGCTCTCTTATAGCGGTCCTTCCCCTTCATATGCTTCAGTTCTGCATAGAGGGTGACCATGTTATAACCGCTGCCGCAGTCATAGCAGTGAAAGACATTTTTTACCTGGCCGCCACCGCACACGCAGATGCTCGCCTTTCCCCGGGCATCCCCACAGAACGGGCAGACCACATTTGCTTCATTCTCCGGATCTTTCACCCGATAGCCTTTTTGACAGTCTTCCAGTTTTTCAATCCCCAGGTAGGCGGCAACATCCATGATCGTAAAAGGCGCAGTATATTCTTCATCCTGAGTTTTTCTTTTTTTCATTTCACTACCACTTTCCTTTGTGAGGATGGACTTCTTTTGAAATCAGGAAAGAAGAAGGAGCTTTCCTTCCTCTTTCCCCGAAATATAGGCTTATGCCGCTTTCTGTTCCAGATTTTCTAATACCATCTTTGCAGCATCACGAACACGGAAATCCGATCCCATGTATTCTGTCGCAAACCAGGAAAGCTGTTTACGCCCTGCGTCGCTTTCCAGCATTTCCTCAAAAGTTTTCCCAGCAAATAGTGCATAGGGGCAGATGGTCTGCAGAGCTTCCTCAAGCGTCAAAGGCGTTTCTTCCTCATCCCGGATTTCCTCTTCCAGTGCTTTAAAGAAATCCTCTTCGTCTGCTTCATCAAAAGGAACCTCTTCTGCCTCTGCAAAGCCGTTCTCATCTTTGGATGATCCGCCGGTTCCTGATGTATCCGCATTTTCTTCCTCTGCGGGGACATCCGCTTCCGCTTCATCCTTTCGATCAACTCCCGGTACTTCTGGTTCCTCTGCTTCTTTCAGCCCATCTATCCTGTTCTCTGGTTCATGCCCTCTGCTTTCTACAAATTCAGGAGCACTTCTTTCTGCATTTGCTTCCTTCTCTTCTCTTGCTTCACTCTCTGTAAGAACAGAACCTGTACTTTCTTCATCTGCTCGAAAAGAACCCGCAAAATCCAACAGGCTCATCTGGGCGGTATCTTCACCGCCCCCTTCCTTGTGATGCCGCCCTTTTTTTCGTTTTCTTCTCTCTTTGCCATGTACCTTATCACTGTCCGGCGCATCCTGTTCTTCACTTCTATCGTCTTCCTTGTCTTTCGCCGGCTCTGCAATTTCGCCATCTTCTTTGATAGGCTCTTTCCCTTTTCGATCATCCGGCTCCTTCGGGTCCTCATTCACGGTTACCGTTCCGTCTCCGCCAGAAGAAGCATCCTTTTTCTCACCAGATACAGTCTCAACCTGCTCTCCTGCTTTCTTTTCCGCAGGTAACTCTTCTTCTCTCAGATCACTCTCTTCTGCTTTCTGTTCCGGCAGATCAGGCACCCTTTCAGGAACACTGCCTGTTTCCTGCGGTTCGTTCTGCGCCACTGGTGTTTCATCCTTCTTCGGATTCACACTGCTGCCAGACGGTTCGTCAGGAACCTTTCTCTCCGGACAGGAAGTTTCATCTGTACTCCGGAAACTGCCCTGGACTACTTTTTCTGCGCCAGGCATAGGGATCACCCGTCCTTTTCCCGATGAAGTGTAGGGAGCTGTCTCTTTAGCCCCTCCAGATTCACCATCTCCATTCGGATGATGTGCCACTTCCTTTCCGTCGCTGGCCGGGTACTCTGCCAGTTCCTGCTCTGTTCCACTATTCTTATCGCCACGTTCTGTTGCATCACCTGACGTTTTCCCGAAGATCTCTGCCGGGTCTGGTGCCGCAGATGTCATCTGTTTGGCACTGCTGTCTCCATTTCTAGTCCGGTCGCCCACGTTATTTTTCCTCTCCCCTGCATCTTCTGCAAGCCGTCCATACAAAGGGCTTTTTCCAACTACATCGGAAGGAGCTTTCTTCGGGTCTGTATCTTTCCGTCTGCCAGAAGCGGTTCTGCCTGTTCCAGTCTGATTCGGTATCTCCGCCTGTTTTGATGCACCGCCTGCCGGCTTGCCTTTCATATCCGGGTCTTCCGATACCTGTTTGATCTGGAATTTATACAGCAGGAAGTGTTTCAGGCCATAAGTCCATGCTGCTCCCTGTGCTTTTGCCGGAGAGTCTTCATGATCCCCGATCAGATGGATATGTACCGGCTCCCTTTCTGCAGGCTGGTCTGCATTCACAAGGCAAAAATACAGCTCGGAGGTATAGATCCACCGCCCATCCTTAAACTCTGTTTTGGAATCTTTCTCTTCCATCTCCTGGATACAGATATGGTACTTTGCAAAAGCCGGATTGATGATCTCATAGATATCATCGATCTTCACGAAATCATAATCCACTTCATCAGAATAATGTTTCTTGATCAGCTTCGGCAGCTTTTTCGATATTTTGATCAGTTTCTGCTGAAGATTCAGCATATGTCTTTTTTTCATCCTGTGTATCCTCCTATAAATATACCTGTGAGATATGATCCTCTAAATACTTTTGTTTCCGTTTCCCGAACGGAATCTTGAATATGTAGATCCGTTCAAAGGGAATCTGGTTCTTTTTCAATCCATATTCAAACAAATCCCCGATCGGCACATCATTTTCCTTGTCATGAAACGCATGGACCGCACGTATCGCGATCTGTTCTGCTTTCCACTTAGGGTCGAGCAGCAGATAAAGGACCGGTTCTACCCCGTAAGAATCTGCTTCCTCCTGTCCATACGTCGCATCCAGATCCAACAGAAACATACGGTAAGCTCCCGGCCTGCGTTTTTCACGTTTCTGTTTCGTTTTCCTTAATGCAAGGCACTGCCTGATCTTCCTTCGAATCATAATGTTCTCCTTTCCTATGCGGCATCGGATATTCCTGATTTTTCCGCCTCGTAGAGCCACCGGTTCCGGATGCCCACTTTCCAGATCTCGGTGATATCCCACGCCTTGTCTTTTCCATACTTTTTGAGCAGATCCCGCTTCTCTTTCCCGGAGATTGTAGAAATAGGATAAACACCAAGGAAATTCCGAAGAATTTCCGGTTCCATATGGAACACATCATAGGTACCATTCCCTGCCTCTGTAATCACGGCAACTTCATCATCAATCCCTTTTACAGCTTCACGGATGCGCGTGATCAGAGCGATTCGCTCCCGTCTCTCTTCCTGATACCGTATCTTCTCCTGCTCCACAGCTTCTTTCAGGATCCGATTAATCCGGTACTGCTCTTTGATCCTTTTGCAGAACTTCCGGCCATATCGGAAGATAAAAGTTTCCGGATTCTTCAGATAGGAAAGATACGTCCGGTAATCGAAGTAATCCCGGTCCCCGTCAAAGGTAAACTGCCGGATGTCCTCTTTGAACCGTTCGGATTCTTCGCCTCCTGCAGCCTGTATCTCTGCTTCTTTCTTGATCCAGTCTCTGTACCTGCATAAAACGGAAGTCCTCTTCCATGGAAAGATCTCTTTCTCCTTCCATCCTTCCTCTTCCCCCAGTAACTTTATGGCATACTTCTGGATTTCCCGCTCTGCCTGACGTTTACATTTCTGCTGGAAACGGAACTTCTGGTTCTCCGGAATCTCTAAGAAACTCCGAAGCTGGTAAGAAACATCCGTCAATTCCCAGGTATCCATGTTAAAGATTGCCAGAAACTGAAAGTCCCGGCATACATACCGCTCCTTTTCCGCTGTCTGCCCATAAACAAAAATAAACGGGCAATGGTACACCTTAATAAACTGCCATCCCCGTTCTGTAAGCGTCTGCTCTTTCCTTCTTCTCAGCCACCGGAACATCCGGCGTCCCTCTGTCGTCTTCTTTGCCCATCCCGGCTTTCTTTTTCTCTTCATTATTATCCTTTTCCTCCTTTCATACAAATGGCAGGCAGTAATCCGCAGCCCAGTACCTGAGGCTCTCTAATACCTGCGTTTTTTCCGGGGTTACCCAGATCCATTCTAAAAAGAATTCGGTCAGATGCTGCTGTTTCTCCCGCTTTGCAGTTTTCAGCTGCATCCAGAATGCCTGCATGAACTCATCTTTCTCCCGGTCAGAAATCCTGCATAACAGATTCCGCATTTCTTCAGCTTCTGTGCCTCCCGGCTGTTTCCATTTTGCCCGGAAGAGAGGCTTGCACTTTGGCAGGTCAGGAAATTGTATGACAGCCATCTTTGCTACCTTCACCGCCCACAGCTCTTCTTCCTTCCATTCCGGAAGAGTCGTCAAAAACTGCATCCAGCTTAATACCAGGTAATCCATATTTCGACATATTGTCTTTTTCCGCTTGTCACCGCGGATCTGCCGCAACAACTTCTGAGTTTCCCAAGTGTTGCCTGCTCCTTTTTTCGCTTTATAGTCTTCAGCCATACGAAGCAGGAACCTGGCATACCGGATTCCTTCTACTCTTGGTTCCCTAAACATTTTCATATCGTATTTTGCTCCTTTCTTTCAGCCTTCAGATAAACGGTAAATGTGCATCAATGTCACAGATCCAGGAGAGGTTTTTCCTGTTCCTGCAGTCTGCACGAAGCCAGCACATCCCCATCCGGGTGAAACTCTGCTGCAGGGTACGATGTTCGCTCATAAGCGCCTGTAAAAATCCTGCATACCGTCCTGCCGAATCCGTCCGAAGATAAGTAGACAACGCTTTCGCAACATCCCGTGGCGATTCTGAATCAACGCTGCGGACTGTTTCTTTTTCAGATACCTCCTTTAAACTTGTAACTTTGGGAGGCTCCACCGGACGGTTATAGATCTCTTTCGCCAGCTGCACCGATGCCTCGTTTCGCGCATCATGATATTCCATCTTACTTAAGATCTCCAGCCACGCAAGGTTGAGATAGGTAAATGCCGTTTTTACGTCAGTTCCCTGTTTTCCCATTTCTTCTGCCAGAGTCTTGCCCCTGTCGATACACATACTGTTCAAATATGTTCCTGCAACCAATCGTTCCATTTCTTTTCCATTCTTAAGGTTCATCCTGTCTCCTTTCCCTCTGATTTCCTGTATCCGTCTAATACTGCACTTCTCCGGGGATGTCATAGTCCTGCCACTTTACGCTCTGGCATTTTGCTACTTTCTCCTCTAACTCCACCAGACTCCTGCCGCTTGCTCCCTGGCTCTGCGCCTGGAACAATACTTCGCTAATCCCGCAGTAAACTTCATATGCGCTGCAGGGGTCTTCCCCGAATGTTGCCTTGAAGCGCTCCACCATTTCTGCAGTCACTTTTTTCCCGAATTTATACCTGCTCATCACGCCGATCATAGTGTTCGCCGGATTCTCAATCGGTATTTTGACCAATTTCTCGACTGTTTTTTTGATCACCGTTTTATAGCACTCAAAGGTTGATAAAAGATTCGTACTGAATTCTTTCATGTGCGTATTGTGGTCATGCTTCAGCCGCATATCTGTTCCCAATGCAATCTCATGCTTACCTTCCTGCAGGCTATAAAAGATATTGGCTCCGGAAGCCGCTACATCGGAAGAGCAGATCCGGATCGTTGCGCTTAATTTGCCCCGTACCTGTTTTCCGTACTTCTCCATGATCTCACTGTAGACTTCTTCCAGACGCTCATCTGAAACCTTCCATACCGCCGTCACCATGGACTGATCCGCATATCCTTCCTGGAACTCCGTTTTCTGATATTCCCCGTTGATATAGACCGACGCCTGCATAAACAGTTCGGACAAAGGGAATACCTGATATCCGTTTTTCTCTGCGGAATGGATTGCACGTACCTTTCCTTCTGAAAGCCGGATCAGCGCCTTTCCTTTCGCCACTTTCAGGCACTGGTTCAAAATTTCAGCGAACACCGGCCGGGACACCTTTCCAAGTGCATTCCCGCTGATCCTCGCCCTGCTCTCCAAAGTGCTGATCGCAGTTTTCCCGATCTGGTATGCTTCTCCCCGGTCTGTTTTCAACATTAGGCCTGCCGATTTTTGTGTGTCACGGAAGATTCTGGCACAACGTTCATCCGCCTTTGACTCTGGAGCCCCAACCAGACGGCCCGTAGCATATACACGCATTTTTCTGCTTGGCACTGTAATCCATTGTGCCCTCTTTTCCGTCTCTGCAAGGTACTGATGCAGTTCTACTTCTTTCTTAAATCCTGTCGAAAAACCGTCCTCATAATAATTTCCGGAAGGCGTATTGTCTAATGGCAGGCAGATCCGGAAACCGTCTGCCTGTTCCACAAAATGGTATCCTTCTTCCTTCATCTGATTGATCTCATCTTCTTCAGGCAGACTGCCTTGCCACAGGATACTTGCCAGCATATCGTTTCCTCCTTTCTGTCCCTCCTGGGATCAATCCTTTCTCGGACCCCAGATACAGCCGCAAATCCTCTCTGCAAAGAAAGATTTCCTGTAAATATGCCCGATATGTTTCTTCTCCCTGCTTCTTCCACGCAACGGTCAGCTTTTCTGCTCTTCTGCCGGATGGAAACAGGGTTCTTTTCTCTTCTTCTGTGCATTTCCCAATGAATATAAAATGCTTTCCATTCAGGCAGAGTTCCATAGGTTCTTTCACACATTCCTGCCACTTTATCAACAGGATCTGGAGCCACCGCTCTAAAAAGTCTCCAATCCGCTGCCCTGTCAGACCACAGAATAATTCATCCAATTCTTCTTTCTGGTCGCTGCTGCAGTAACTGTCTAAAAAATCCACTGCCATCCCGCAAAACTCTGTATCGCAGCCTGTAATCTCTTCCACGGTTGAAAGCCGGTCATAGCTGATCTCTTTCTTCCTCAGCTGCTCTTCCAAGAATTGTGCTGAACCAATCATCGCTGCATTATGCTCAAACTTCATCCTTCCTCCTTCTCATACGGAAATTTTCCGCATTCCCAATCCCGTACTGGAAATGCACTAGTTTCATCTCTTTTTTGTTCTCCACAGATTCCTCCTTTTCTGGCACAAAAAAAGACACAAAAAAGAGTCTTCCTTCTTTTCTGTGTCTTTCTATTTGTTCCAATCATAAACAATTGTTAAAGTTTTCTTCCGGCTATTCCCGGAACAAAAGTGACTTAGGAAAGTATCGATTTCATTTTCCCATAAAATAAAAGTCATTTTAAGATTAGCACAACATATTGTATGTGTCAATCTCACTTATGACATATTTTCTATTTATTAGAATATCAGGGAATGTTCCCTATACTATTGTAGAATGTTGCTTGGGGGCGGCGTAAACTTTCCGCCGCCCGCTCCTGTTACTCCTCCTCGGTTTCCTCAGGCATCTCGGCAGGGACAACCTGTTTTGCAAGGCTCCTGCCCTTCTCATCTTCAGAAACAGAAAACAGGACCTTTTCCCCGCCCCGCAGGGTTTTAAAGCCCTCTGACTGGATCTCAGAAAAGTGCACAAAATAGTCGATTCCATCCTCGTCTGTAATGAAACCATATCCTCTTCTTGCGCTGAACCATTTGACGGTTCCTTTCATTTTGTTACTGTCTGCCATAAAATCATCTCTCCTTTTCTATTTTATTTTCGTGTATGGCAACACGATGGGAAGGGTGCGGATTTGAACCACACCTTTCTTAGCCTTCTTCCCTGCTGACTTCCTCCACTCCGTAAAACGAATTCACATTGAGCATGGCATCTAAAGAACGGATCCCTGAAGTGAGGCAGCGATTTTCGTCAAAGTAAAACCGATAACATTTCCCGGCTTGTAAAGGACTTCCCTTCTCCAAGACAAATTCTTTCGTTTCTCCCTCTTCTGTCTGGATAAATACTCTGCAGGTCCTGCCAATCCCATGTTTCCCTCTGATCTGAGACACACGCCCTTCTATCACTTCATATTTTTTCTGCTTTGCAATCCGGTATAGTCTGGCAGCCTGATAGAGATTGATCCCGCAAAGCACCCATGAGAACAGGATAAAGTTTCTTTCCCCGATCAGGATCCCCGCATAAGTCCCTACACCCCCAAGAAAAAAGGACAAGAGCGACAATTTCAGCATCCTGTCCTTGAAAACATATGGGAACTCTTCCATGCTTGCAACCAGACGGTCTGCAGCCTTTAATAGCCTGTCTGCCTTTATCTTCAACAGTAATCTTCTTAATTTCTTCATCTTACACCTCGTTTTCCTGTACTGTTAAAATCCCAATCATTTTCTGCTCATGCAGCCGGCAAAGCGTCCGAAGGAAGGATTCTCTGTCATACATCTCAAGCACATCCCGGTATTTTAAAAGACGTTTTGGCAGCGCTTCCTGCGAACCTTCTATGGCCTCCAGGTACTTTGATACATCCCCAAAGATCCCCAGCATCTTTAATACAGACCGCTCTCTTTGCTCCCACTGTTTCCGCCAGAGTTTGTCATGGGAAGATACTGTTCCCGGCTCACAAAACGCCCTTCGAAAGAAAGCAGAAGCGGCTATCTCAAAAACTGGTGCTGCAGGAACCACTACGGAACTCTTCAGGAGCATTTTCTGTGCATCCTCTGCACCATTTGCCATAACTTTTACAACCAGCCTCCGGTTTGTTAATCTTCTCAGACAGTAGGAAACCTCTTCTTCACCTGCCTTTTTCGCACAACTTCCTGCTTTCTCGGAACACATTTCAGGATAGATTTCATCTTTTTCAAGAAACTGCCCTTGCAAAGTCGTCCAAAGAAGCTGTTCTGTCCGGGCTAAGAATACCCGTTCCCCCTGCTTGATTACACAAAAAGGGCCGGATTCCTGCTTGACTCCAATCGCTGTATAAAACTCTCTCATATCTTTCTCCTTCATATAAGAAGCAGAAAGGCTTTCGGAATCCCATACAGACAAACTGCTGCCAAAAACAGTTTCCAGCCCTTTCCCGGTTTCTTTCGGAACCAGGCAGTCTGCTTCCGTGTCCCGAAAATCCGGACGCGGCCCGGAACCTCCCAGCGGAGTTTCCGGTAAAGCTTTTGGAAATCCTCTTTCTTATACCCAAAGGAACGGACCTGAAAGATCCGCGTCTCTTTTTCCGTATCATCCAGAAGGATAAAACTCTTCCGATCTCTGTCCTTCATCCTTCGGATCACCACATAAAATTCTGCTTCGCCAGCCTGGCTGCCTTCGACGACCTTTTCTATCTCGTCAAAAAAGATCCTGCAGGCTTCATAATGTTCCTTTTTCTGAGGCTGTCTGACCACAAGACAGTCGCTTTCCAGTTCCATGTAGCAATCCTTGGTCTGCATGATCCGGTCATTCGCTTCGATTGCTTCCCGGAACAGGCAAATTGCTGTACCGGAAAGCAGGACCACAAGATAAAGAGGTTCCCAGGAAACTCCTATGCAGGCCATCAGCACAGTGCAGATGCAGGCCCCTCCCATGCAGATACCCGCCCGTATGAGGCATGTTTCCTTGTAATCCATCAGCTTATACATGTCACGTTCTGTTGCCCTTAGTATCATGGCTTCCTTCCTTTCTGCTCTTTGTCATCATCCTGCCCTTCAGCTCCAGTTCCCTGCGTTCTTCTATGTATGCTTCACAGCAACGGATCGTTTCCTCGCACCAGTAGTGGCTGAATTTTGCGATATGGGTATCCTTCTCAGGAAGCCCCAGTTTCCCGCTTAACCAGTGGTACGCATCCTTTTCGGATAGATAGCCGTTCTGCCAGAGTCCCCGAAGCGCCCGGTGCGCCTGGATCCGTAAGTTTCTCAATTCTCCGTCTGCCAGGCTCCCAAGCGGCTTCAAATTCTTTTTGCTGGCTGCCACATAGGCATTGCACGCCGGATATGCACTGCATACATAAACCTTTTGGTCAGGGTCGAAGATTCTCCGGTTTTCGCCAACAACATAAGTGATTGGTCGAAGGACAGCTCTTCTCCCACAATAAGGGCAGAAAACTTCCGTTTGTTTCTTCCGTTTCTTCATGCGGATATTCCCCCTTTCTTTATGTATGGTGCATGATAAAAAATCTGGGCATTGTATTTCAAGGCAATTTTCTAAAATTTTTATAAACTTTATTCATGGCGCTTGATCATCCTCGTAATGATCCCCTCTGCCACTTCTGATGTCTCATTGATCCGGGTAACGACAAAGCCGATCCGGTCCCATTTTCCCGGCAGATTTGTCATGTTGCACTCGTGGGCAATCGCATTGACACCAAGATCCAGACGGATAAAGTAAGTTCCTTTATAAACATCGGTAATGATACCGGAATATTTCCCCTGCCGATGGCATTTTTTCAGATTGTCTTTATTGGTGTTCTCCGTTGCGCCTTTTGCATCCGCCATGACAGTCACATTCTCAACATCCGGAGCCTCCACTTTATTCACGCAGACCAGTACCAGATCCCCCACCTGAAATTTTTCTGTAGCATCCGGCATCCACTCCCATGCCATGTCCCTTGCCCGGACTGAGCATTCTACTCCGAACACTTCCAGACGGACCGCTTTCGGTGCAACGGCAATGACCCTTGCTTCTACGATCCTTCCAGGATAGATCATGGGCTGTTCCTCTTCATTATCAGTAAAGTAAAAAATCTGTCGCTTCCTGAGCATTGCATCCTTGCGGGAAGCTACTACACTTCTGGACGCCTCATCCAGATCTTTGATGATAAAATCAATATCAGCGCCCAGCATATTATTGGCAATCCTGACCTGACGGTTTAAGGTATCCGCATTCTCTCGACCATCGCCCTTTAAATTGATCATCATTTCGGACATGGGGATAATGATCCGGTATCCGTTGAAATAAGTCACGGCCACCGTCCAGCCGCTTTCCAGTTTTTCAATGCCGCTAAGCGGTCCGGTTAAAATTTTTCGTGTCCTCTGGGCATTTAAGAGCTGGTGCCATCTGGCTTCTTCCTTTTCCTGACTGCTCTCAATGCTTGAGTCCACTTCGATTGTGAGGACTGACCCAGGCATGACTGCCTTGGGCATTTCTTTTTCTTCAGTTTTCATTGCTTCTGCCATAAAATCTCCTTTCAAAAAAGGCACAAAAAAACAGCCTTTTTGACTGTTTCCCTGTGCCCGTATTTCTTTGCTCCATATGAAATTGTAAGCTTCAACCAAGCAGCAGTTCCACCTGCTGCCTACTCATAAGTTCCTTTCTCCGCAAGAAGACTCTTTAAACCTTCCTCCCAGCGGATTCTCGAAAAATACCAGATCTTGCCCTGAATGTCTCGGCAGATATGGTTTTGCTCCAGATATTCCTGGCTGCTGTGTTCCGGATTGTCCTTATCCCAGCCGGTCTTTTCATAAAACTCTTCCATGCTGTTATAAATCTCAATACAGGATTCCGCTAATTCTATCTTTTCGGATTCTTCCTCTCCGATCTCTATGCCAAATTCCTGAAAGAGCAGTTTCCGGAATGTATGTCTGGTCAGTGTATTCTTCTTGACATCCATATTGTATACAACCTCCTGTATATTACCCAAACAGATCCTCCACCTTGAATACGGATGCTGCATCCCCGGCTTTCTTTCCCGGTTTCTTTTTCGGGAGTTCTTCCTGCAGAGTCAAAATTTCTTCTTCCTGCTTCTCTTCCTCCGCCTGAACACGCAGGGAACGCTCCTGCTCCGGATCTGCTTCTTCAAAAGAAATCTTCTCTTTTTGCATCTTTTGATACCAGTCTGGTATAAAATCTTCTGTTTTTTCCAGTTTGAGATGTCTGGAATCCGGGTGTTCTGTATAATCCATCTTCTTTAACTTCAGGATTTTTTGCCCTCGGATAATCAAAAGCATTTCGTCCAAAGGGAACCGCAGAACTTCATCCGGCAAAAGCAGCATTCGTTTTCCTACGGAAGAGGTTTCTGAATACTCCGGTACATAATCCGTCATCCGTATAGTATAATAACTTTTCCTGCAGGATGCAACCGCAACGGTTGCTTCCCCGGAACGGGAACTATAATATGTAGCCGTTGTCATATCGTTGCAGCCCAAAAACAATGACATATCGCATCCTCCGATAATTTCCTCCCACTGGCCTTCCGGATAGCGGTTCATCATCTGGGGAATATTCTGAAAAATGATACTCATCCCGATCCCCCTGCTTCTGGCTGTCGCAAGCTTTTTCTTAAAGTCAGGAATCACACCGATATTTGGAAATTCATCCAATATAAAACTCATGCCTACTGGGAGTTTCCGTTCTACTGTGCGGTCTGCAAACCTTACCAGTTTTATGCAAAGGAAAGAGGTAAACAGCGTTGCCAGCACATCAAAGGTAGAATCCTGATCAGATGTAATACAGAAATAAGCACACTTCTGTTTTCCAGGAAGTGTCAGATCTATATCTTTATTACTTGTGATCTGCTGGACCAGTTTATTCTGCATGATCTGCAGTCGTGTTCCAAGTCCTAAAACTGCATTCCCCTTCACCTTTTCCGCTTTACTGAATAACTGATACGGGCCTCTGGCCGGATGGTTTGTAGGAAGCCTCTCAAAAATACTGTCCAACATTTCTACGGATTTATTAAGCAGTAACTTATACGCTTCCGGGAATGTCTTTTTTCCTTCCGGATATTCCTCATATACATACAAGCATAAAGCTTTCAGGAGGTCCATTTCCACATTATCGTAAAAATGGTCAAATTTATCTGTTGTATTTCGGATCACAACATCCACGAAAACATCAATCATGCTGCCATCATCGATTTCTGCAAGACAATCCCACGCATTACTATGGGAAAGATCGATCAGATTAAACTGCTTGACAGTATAGCCCTGCTCCTTAAAGTATGCCGCCAGATCTTCATAAAGTTCGCTTTTTGGATCTGAAATAAACATCGATTCGCCTCGCCGCACGCATTGAAGCGCCATATTTCTGGCAAATGCTCTGGACTTCATACTTCCCTGGCTGCCACATACGGCCAGATTTCTATTGAGCCTGGAATCTACGGGAAGACTTATATATTCTCCTGTATCCAGATCTTTTCCGAAAAGGATTCCCTTTACGTCATCCAGTTTTTTGTCAATATTCAGGATCTCTTTTTCTTCCTCCCGTTTCATATAACCAGCGGTACCATAGGTTCCTTTGACCGAATAATCAAAGTTTCTATCTTCATCCGTCTCTAAAACCTCTTTTCCTCTGCCTCGCCATACAATCACTGCTGCGATCAGCAGAATGACCAAAAATGCACAGACAGAACACTTTAATCCCTGTATGGTTGTGATACCCTGCCGGATACAGATGAACGGATTGATTTCTACTTTCGAATGGATCAGTCGTTCTAATACACCGCCAAAGTAGAAAGTAAGCGCCACAAACAGGACGCCAAATAGGAGCTTTTTTAAAAGCCCCCGGTTATCAAAGATATTCCCCGTTCTCTTCCTCCTTTCTTTTTCCCAGCAGCCCAGATGCTATATGATAGTTATAAAGACTGCTGTAATAACTGGAAATTGTATTCACTGAGTTATAAAGAGCTGTAATATACAATGCCCGGATATTCGTCACCTTCGTTGTATTTTTCTCCATACAGCTAAGTACGAACTGGATATGCTCTTTATTTAGTTTTTCAAATTGCGCCTTTACGATTTCAGCCGGCTTCTCCTCTCGGTTCACACGGATTGTTGCCGCTGAACTTGTCATCACATCCATCAAGATTCCTAAAATCTCATCAATTTTGTTATCATATGGATAATCCCGCTTTAACGCATCATAGGATATCTGCTTTTTGACCTGTTCCTCTGTCTCAGCATAAGAAACTGAAGGAGTATTCTCTGAGTAATCTCTCTTAGTATTCTCTGTATTTGTCTCTCCAATTTCAGAGTATCCTCCCTCCCAAAACGGAGAAGCACTCTGACTGATTTCAGTAGTACCTGTCACTATTTTGCGTGAGGGGTGTCCCCGATTTGAGGGATACCCTCGGTTTTCTCCGTCCGGATAAGTAAGATGTTCCAATACTTTTACATTCAGGTCAAGGAACAGCACATTAGGAATCTGTTGTCCGCCCAGCCGCAAAGTTCTGAAAACCCGTTTCACCACTCCGAGCTTTTCCAGTTCTACCACTGCATTTGTAGCATCTCTTTTCGTAATCCCAAACTGATCCGCAATCTGTTGGTAGCTTCGCTGCAGAATATCCGAATGGAATTTTTTCTTTAACCCAATCAGTTCTCCGGTCAATTCGTCACGGATCTCCACAGGCCGATACCAATATACGATGTCCGCAAGAATAATGATTGCATTCAGATTTGGTTTTCCCGTCGCTTTCCTGATTGTCTTAAACCAGGTTACCGGAATGACATTGCCAGAAATATGGAGCCTGCTCATCTGGTCTACTGTCAAGCTTCCTGTATGAAATTGGCTCTGCATGGCTTATGCCACCTCCTGTAGTGCGTTCCCGAAGGATATGCATCTACGATCTCTGCATGTCCAGATACTGTTTTACTTTTTCGCAAACAAGAACCATCATCTCCACCTCCTCTCCAAAATATTCTTTTAAGGTTTCCGCTTGATAATCCAGACAGACCACAACCCCATTCCCTTTCCTCTCCAGTTCCATTTTCACCTGAATCAGATGTTTTAATTCCATTTCATAGCAGAAATAGACCCTTCTCTGTTTCTGATACCCAGCATGGACAGAAAACTCCCGATTCTCCACCTCATCCAGCATGGTATATAAAAACTTTTTAAAATGCTTGGTAGTTTTACCATCTACGATAAGGTCCGTCTGAATGAAAGACGGCGTTGAAAAACACGGAATATAATAGTAATGTTCATAAGTTTCGTCCACCTGGAACAATTGGTTCTTTATCCCTCCAGTGCTTTCAAGGATCTGGAGTAGGAACGCCATGGAATTTCCTAAAAAGATCGCATCACTTCCCCACGACAGGTTATACCGGAGCGCTTTTCCTTCCACCCACGCACGCATTGCATGCTCTGTTTTTTTTGCCCACTTCAGCAGATTTTCCATTGTTTGGTATACCACAAAAGCTTCTCCTTTTTTTATAAAAAGTCCACAAGCTCTGGAGCCTTTTATTTTATCTGTTCCTCCTTTTAGCTCTTGGCTCCCATAATAGGTTCCCGTTTCTTTTTGCCTGAAAAAACTTTCACTAAAAATCTCTGGTTTCTCAGATGAAAAGATAATGCACCCCTGCAAAAAAAAATGCGTCCATGCAAGACTCATGCGATGAAGGCGGAGCCTTTTCTCTTTCTCCGATTTTACATGGTTTGTCTCGCTCGCCCCTGTCAAATAGTCCCGCATGTCCGTCTCATAATGATTTAACAGATACGTTTTCCCTTTCTTGCTTAAAATATATCCTCTGACGCCATCTTTCGACCTGATATGTATATATCCATCCTTCTTCAACGCAGTAACCAGGCTGGCGGCATAGGATGGCGAACCAACGACTATACCCGTCAAATATGACGGTAGTTCTCCTGATATTGCGATCATTTTTAAAAGTGTATCCCTTTTTGTTTCCATCTTTTCCCCTGCAGTGTGTCTGCTCATATGCGTACCCTACCTTTTTCATACTTGGGTAGATTCCACTAAGGAATCCTTTTTTCAACCCCCGTATTTTCATAACATTTCGTATGTTTTGCCGTTATCGAAAAAAACAGAAGCTCCGTCTATAAAAAATTCGATATCGTTTGTTCCCTTTTTTCCTGCAGCCAGGATGGGAAAACTTCCGCCGGAATCAAGTAGATCACCGTCCTGTCCTTCTCTTCCATCCGTGTCTCATGGTAAGTACTTGTGTAGTATCCACTGTCAGATGTCAGGAAGAAATTTGCAATTACATCAAGGACGTGTTTTTCTTCCATATTGTCATGATCACGTACCCTATAAAGAGGCAGATTTTTATCATAAAGATGGAAGAAACAGACGGTACAATTCTTGTATTCTGGAATCACCTGATTATTCTCCGCCTGTTGCATACACCAGTGCTGGAACGCAGTATAAAGCGGCCGGTAAATATAGTCTGTGTACTCTGCTTTTCTATGAGGGATTAAGACCGGAAGAGAAATACACAGGATCTCATCCTGATATTTCAGCTTAATTCCATGAATCAGTACTACATCAGATTTATACCGCTCATATTTCCTTTTATCCAACGTCATTTCTAAGACTAACCGCCTCATTTTTTCTGTCAAAACTTCTGAGCTCTTCGCTGCTTCCACGATCATATCACTGAGATTCTCATAATGGATATTTACAGTTTTTCTCGAATATGCGAGCAGCAGATTTCTGGATTCTGCCAGCATCTGCTCTACATGGCCGGCCGCCTTTTGTCCTGCGTCAAGCTGCGCTCTTAATTTTTGTAAGACCTCCTTTTCATTCGTCTCTGCGATAATACTCAACTCCTCCATCATCTTCTGAAACTGTGCAAAACCCAATTGCATCAGGAATTTGAAGCTGCGGAATCACCTTTTTATCTTCTACAATCACTACATGCTGGCACCCCTCTATTCTCTTTCTTGAAAAAAGGTTATTTACCAGTTGGATCTCTTCCTCAGAAACATACAAGATATCATAAATCTCCGCATCTCCCACAAAAATAATCCGGACCGGATATTCCTCTCTGGAGGACAAGAAATGGTTCTCTATTTTCTTTTGTTTCATCAAGGATATCAATACCCAAAAGGCCATAAGTGTTCCCTTCTCCCTAAACTCATAGGCTTTCTCATGCTGGTACACCATCTGTGTCACATCATTGAGATAGAGAAACCGATCCTTTAATAAAGAATGCAGTGCTTTCCCCACAAATTTATCCCGGCCGTCTACTGCAAAAAACTCATAGAGCTGTTTCTTATATAAAACATTGTATTTTTTCACCAGTTCAAGGATCTGTTTCTCGACTTGTTTTTGATTATTTATGTATTCCAATGCATTCTCCTTTCCCATGGATATACGCAATGATTACGTATTCCTATTGCTTATAAATAGCGAATGCGTATTCTTTACGCATAAATTACACATTGCCAATTACATTTCTATGCCCCCTTTCTTCCATATGCCTGACCGCCATATTTCTCCAACCGCTCTTTTAATTCCTTTAAGTCTTTCCGGTCTGTGGTAATCAGGTCTTTTTCCAACTGGCTGGCTTTAAATTCAACCAACAGATTATTACTATTTGTTGAGATCAGAGCATTTCCTCTTTCGAATCTGGTTATTGCTAATGCCTCCGCCTCCGAAAGATCCATCTCATTTTTCACAATCTCTGCTTCCTTGTGCTCCAGGTTCAGGATTATTTTCGTCTTCGAATTATTCAATACTCCCTTTCCATATTTTCCGTTTTTCAGTGAAAAGAAGTCCTCCAGATCCTGGCTTGCACAAACCGCTGCTCCTCCATATCCACGAATCGTCTTAAATATTTCAAGGATATAGTTTGCAGTAAGTTCATTGTCGGCAAGCAGCGCCCAGCACTCATCAATAAAAAAAGCTTTTTCTTTTGTCCGGTCTTCTTTCACTTTCGACCACACAAAATCCAAAGCTGTAAATGTTGCAAGCCCCAGATCACTCTGCATCTCAGAGATATCTAAGACAATATATTTATTATCCAGGTCTATATTTGTACGTCTGTTAAAGTTAGACGAAGAACCGTTGACCAGACGGTTCAAGATGTTTGCCATCCGTATTGTATCTTCTTTTTCCATGAGGATCCTATACAGATCCCCCAATACCGGCATTTCTTTATATTTCCCCGGGTTGTTTTCATCCCAGAGGCTTTCATTATCATGAGTAATTCCTTTTTCTTTGTATGTAAGAATAAAGGCTTCATCCAAAAGCTGCCGCTCCTCATGAGTAATATCCGGTATCAGGATCGTAAAGAAGATATGGAGGCTCTGAATCTTCATTGCAAGTTCTGATCTCTGGGAAGCCTCCCCGTCTAAAATGACTCTGGCACTTTGATCACTGGGCCGGATCTCCATGATATTGATTCCATAATCCGATCCTGGTGCAATTTTCAGATAAGCTCCACCGATATTCTGGCAGGCTCTCGCCAGTTCATGCCCTTTTTCCGGTGCGACAATAAATACCTGAATATTTTTTCGCCGCATTCTCAGCGCCATCAACTGAAGGCAGAACGTTTTTCCTGCTCCACTGGTTCCTAAGATTGTAATATTTGCATTCTTATAAATCTCCGAATTAAAAATATCCACAATCACAAGCGAGTTATTCGCCTTATTAACCCCCATCAGGATACCGTCACGGTCTGACATCTCATAGCTTACAAATGGATAACACGCTGCCACGCCGGAAGTCAAAACATTTCTTCTTGATTTCCTGTAAAGGTTCTGATCCAGATTTAAAATCGGTAGTGAAGATAAAAATGCCGCTTCCTCTGAAAAGATACACCTGGCAGTTCCAATGTCCTGTGAACTTAGGAGCTTGGCCATCTCCCTCGCACGCCATTCCACCTCTTTTTCCGAATGTCCGGTAACGGTAATGAGTGTCGCCATATAGTAGAATTCTTCGCTTCCACTCAGCCCGTTTTTTAAATAGAATCCTGCCCGGATTGATTCTGACAGATCATCATAATCCGTATTTGTATCATATGTCTCTTTCAGCTTCGACCGGTTCAGCCGGATTCTCCGTCCAATCCGCTCCACACACTTTGCTTTGTCCTGCTTGAAAAAGAATACATCCACATCGATCCCTTCCCCTGCGTTGATTAGCAGGGACAACCATCCAGCTGGAACACGGATTCTGTACTTATTCGACGGGATATATAAATAAGTATGGTACACACCGTCAAATACTACATAGTTCCGGTGCCTAAAGTCAATGGCATTCGGGGCAAATAATTCTGTAACCGGCAAACGGGAAAGGCTTTCTCTTCCATTCTCTTTTCGATACCATTCTGAAACCTGCCGGATTCTCTCTGATAGTGGTACTGTAACACTTGTTCTCCGATTTAAAATCTGGTACAGTACATCTACGCAGAAACGGGATTCATTTTCATGTTCCAAGACCACGTTTCCACACATTGCCAGATATTTTTTAGCTGTCTGCACTGCTGATCGGATATTCAGATATACATCCTTTTCCTTTGGATTCCGGTTTCCATCATAAGAATGGTATTCAAAAATCAGGAAAAACCGCCTGGTAATAGCTTCCTTCGTCCCGATTGAACGAATCAGTCTTGCATAATCCTCCTGAAGAATCCTGCACTGTTCATCTTCCTCATGTTCAATCTCTTCCTGAATCTTTTCCAGATATTCCGCAATATCGGCTTTTTTGGACACAATCTTAAACTGCATCCGGACAGGAGCTATTTTCAGGTAACTCAAAAAAGAAAAAACAATATTTCTCTGTTCAGAAGGCGAACGGAGCAGGAAGTTAATCGGTAAAATTTCCAAGATTTTTACATATCTTCCATCATTCGTATAAATAATCCCGTTCTTAATTTTTCGGATTGGAAGATAGGTCGCTGCCCAAGTCATTGGAAGCAGATCCTGTTCTTCATCCTTTACTTTTGATTTGACACTATGCTTCTTTTTCTGATTCGAATCAGGCTTCGATTTTTCAAGCTGAGGATTTGCTAAGCAACGCCTCAGCTTTTCTTCTTCTATCTGAATCTCTCGCCGCGTCCGGCTTTCCTCTCGGCTCTGCTCTCTCTCAACTTTCTTCTGCCTCTGCCGGTGAAGCCTTTCCTCCTTTTGCATTTGCCTTTCTTCTCTTCTCGCCTCTCTTAATCTTGCTTCCAGTTCTTTGATTTCCTGGCTTATCTCCATTACCTCCTTTCTTACGCAGCATTCTCTTCTTCATCCTGCGATTTCGCCTTTCTATCCTGCGTTTCCGCTCTAATTGATACTTCCCGCTTGGCTTCGTCAGCACCCTGCGTCTTTTTAGGAAACACAGAACATGGAACAAGAATAAGGTTAGGCGCTCCCCTTGCACTCCAATCACAGCAAAAATGGTGACCGGAAGAATAAAAATAACGCCTGCGTAGATTTTCATTTCACCATCTATCGGCAGCTCCAGAAGAAGCCTCACTAAAAAAAGCGACAAAATTGCCGCTTCTACTGCATTTCCCGCATCAATTCTTCCGGAAAACCACTTCCCGGATTCTGCGAAATTTGGTGGTATCGTATAGATATCCACTCTCTCCTTGTCTGACATCTCATGCCCCCTTTCAAAAATCAAGTATATGTCTTCTTTCTTTTCCGATAAATTCCGTAGCCCGCTATGCAAATAAGAACGGTGATTAGCAAAAATGCACCCATTTTTTCCAGTTCATCTTCCGATACCCTCTGGCTCTGCACCTCATTGGAAAGAACATTGTTTTTACGCTCATTTCCTTCCTGGACACTCACAGTTCCCGTAGTTTCCTGAGTCACCTGCAGATTTACAATCTCAAACCCTTCTCCTTGTATCTCAACCGCTTCTTCCTGAGAATTAGTTTGATAATAAAATTTATCATCATACGCCGTGAGCAAAAGCCGATAACTCCCGGCACTGACCGACACATTCCTGCTATATCCATTCTCCTGATCAAGTTCAAAAGAATAGCGGGTTCCTGCTTCTTCTTCAAGGACACCTTCTACAATCCCCGTAAAATCCGGGAAAGTACTGCACCGCACCGCTATGATTCCTGTACTCTGGTCCGTAATCGAATAGTTTTCCTCTGTTTCGTTTCTCTCCTGCCATTTATCTGCTTTCTGAAGTACTTCTCCATCTGCACCAAACAAAACATATTTTCCGTCTACATTTACGGAATCAAGGGCCCACGTATCCTTCAGCATACTCCCCGAAGCATCATATCCCTTTCCCTGATCCCACTGGGTAATTACAGGCAGGTCAGAGGGTTCATCTTCCGCCAATACAGAAGCACCGGTCAAAACGAATAAGGCGCAAACAAGCAAGAGTATCGCTGTGATTTTTTTCACTATTATATTTTTCACCTACTTTCCAATAATCCAGAAAGCGCCGGCAGACAGATCCCGGCCATAGCTTTTGATTGTTTCCACACTATAAACCTTGCCGGTCCTTTCTCTGCTGGCGCAATCAGCAATCGTGATATAACCATCACGGGTCACTCCGGTCAAAACGATAAAGTGTCCGCTGCTCCCGCCAGTGATTGTATAGGCTTCACAGATTTCTACGACCATTTTGCCCTCTTTTAACGCCTGTACCACATCGTCCATCCGATCCTTTCCGACACGTTCACAAGTTAATCCCCAGTGGGCTGCAGCATTACCGATAAATGAATGGCTGGTTCCCTGTCCCGGTACATATTCCCCGTTATTCTCTGCAAAGGATTTTGTCATTTCCGGGGTCACATTATTTCCAGTAAGAGTTGAGATCACAATTGCCATGGATGTAGGCCCGCATCCCGAGTCTTCGATTGTACTGCTTGCATACGGAAGGCTTGCCCACGGTTCTTCCAACTGATTAAAATACACGACCTCCTTTACACCTTTCCCGACCGTATCGTAATGTATCACATCACCTGTAACGTCAATATTCCCGACATAGGAATCCTCAATATTTCCTCCTGTCACAAAATCAGTCCAGGAAAACAGTGAGAAAAACGCATCTCTCAGAGCGTCTACTCCATCCTGCATAACCTGCAGGACACGGAGAACGAGTTCAAAAGTGGGCTGATCAAGAACATATTTGTATTCATACCCTGACGCAGTACCCGATAGCTGCGAATTAAGCAACAGTGCCAATGTATATTCCACACGCTTAACTTCGATGTCCTTCTCTTCCGAAATAGCATTCTGACCGCTCTCTTTTAATTCATCATAAGTATCCTTTGAGATTTCTGTTCTTCCGTTTTCTGTATTTAGATAATATACTGTCTGCTTCTGTGTCGTTTCCTCAACCCCTGTATTAGACCACGAAAAGAAACTGCCTACATTCTCCTGCACCGCTGTTTTTAGCAGAGCATAAGAGTTATCCAGATTTTCCGTATCCTGCCCATCTCCGTCTGTATCCAGATTTGATACTGTTAAATACCCCATCACTTTTTGGACATGATTCTGTGTCTCTTTATAAGCAGGAACCTGATAGCCTGCATTTACAACGGCCTGCGGACCTGCATTATAGCCGGCGATTACCAGTTCCAATGCATTCGGAAAATCTTGAAACTGCTCGATCAATTGAGAAACATACTTTGCGCCGCCCATAATATTCTGCCTTGGATCATAAGGATCATCTACTCCGAGCGACGCTGCAGTTCCCGGCATCAACTGCATAATGCCAATCGCCCCGGCCGAAGACACCACATTCGGATTAAAACCAGATTCTACTTGTCCCATTGCAAGTAAAAGTGCCACGGGGACATTATATGTATTTGCAGCCTCCTCAAAATAGGCATCATACGTACTTGTCAGATCTGTCTGCAGATTAGCATCTAAGCTTCCCGAATATCCCAAGAACGATCTCTGAGTACTCTCATCCCACTGCTCCAAAAGGAAGATAGCAAGATAATATGCAAGATTATCTTTAAGTTTTGTTTCGTATTCATCCACAATCTCCAGTGTATAATCCGCATAATTCGCACTCCAATCTGCCTCTATTTCCTGTAGCTTTCTTTCCCTTTCCTGAGAGATGATCGAAAGGATTTCATTGCGGTATGTCTCTTCTTCAAGGATTAATTCAATCCGGCTTCTCATGCTGTTCAACTCTTCCGACTGAGCCTGATTTGCAAAAGAATCTGCATCCATGAAACCTAAGTAGGATAAAAGGATTCCGATAAAATTGACGATAATGAAAATGAATAAAAGGATTGCGGCAAAAACACTTCCTAACACCTTCCAAAAAGTCTTCGTTGTCACTAGGAAACCCACAACTGTTCCTAGAGGGCCTGCCGTTGCTGTTCCTATTGCCGCTCCTGCGGCGGCACTACCAGCCTTTGCGGCTGAAATCACAGAGTATGCGGCCTGTGCACCATGAGCTGCACTGGCTGCCCCGTCTGCAACAGAGCCATTCTGTTTATCCTCCTGCATCCAGATTCACCTCCCGTCAATACTCTGTATCGTCTTTTCGTCTACGGCGAATATCTCTTCTGGATCTCGGAACAGTATGGAAATCGTCAGTAAAATGTTCCTGATATTTTTCAGATGACGGGATACCTCCCATTTCCTTGAAATCTTGCTCTGTGAGTGGTGATCCTTCTCTTAAAAACTCATCCCGGCGAAAATCCTTTCCATGAATTTCACCCTTCCCTGCCTCACGGGAAGAAAGCGTATCACTATCGCTATGCTCCTGTATACGTCCAGATACTTCCATATCCGGATTCGTTGTTTCAGAAAAGACCGTTTCAGATACGGTGCTTTCTCCGATCTCATTGAGGATGCCTGGTCCACTTGAATGAAGGTCTTGAGTGCTGTTTCCGGAAATGTACTCTCCTTCAGAAAGTCCGCTGCCAGCACTGCCGCTGGTAACACCCTCGAGATCCATATCCTTTTCCGTCATTCCTCCAGAATCGAGATCCATTCCAGGAATTTCCATTTCTTCATCTTCCCGCGGATAATCCGGTACTCCTTCTCCGTTCTCCATCGTCTGGCCTGTCCACTCTTCATTTCCTTCACCCATAGGAATCGGTTCATTGTCTTCCACATTCTCTGCGTAAGCGGTTCCCTGTTCTGACTCATCCTCCACAGTACCTGCAAAGTTCCCTGCTGTTTCTTCATCGTTTTCTATCATACCGGCATCCGCAAACATCGTATCTTTTCCATCACCTGGCACAGGATTGCCTTCTTCATCGGACTGTATCGTTTGATCTCCACCACTTTCAAAGAATGCATCTGCTCCTGCAGTATTTACTTCAGGCTGATCCATTTCCGGAGCTGCCCCCATCTCTTCCAAAACATCATCCTGGCTATCTGGTTCATCATATCCTGCATCTGCTGTAAAGGCTTCCGTACTTTCTGCCTCTGTTTCCTGCACTGGTGATTGGTTCATTTCTTCCGGTTCCACACCGCCAGGACTCATAGGTATCGGGCCATTTCCTCCTGCCATATTGACATCTCCTTCTCCGTTATTTGAAGAAGTTCCGTTTTCTGTCGAAGAACTTCCCATGCCACTAAATGATCCTGAAGTATGGGAGAATAATCGACTCGCAGCCATCATAAGGCCCATTGCTCCAATTCCATTGGAAGGCCTTCCTAAATTGACCCCGAGTGCTGCCATATAGGAGTCCAGCTTATATGCGATCTTACAAAATCCGATCAGACACAAGGTAGCAATGAAAAACTGTGTAAATCCTAACCCGGTTGCCATCAGATTACCGTAGCCGCTTAAAAACATCTTCATGCACCATGCATTCATAATGATCAAAACAACCTGACCACCAAACATCTTAGCCCATGATGCAAGAATGTTATTTGTCGCTTTGGAACCGCCGGTCGCAAAAGCAAGCGGGGAAGTATAAGAGAACACACCGAGAAGTACATACCGTTCCGCTATAATGAACAACATTTTGAAATAGTTCCATGCAACTACAAACTGCATGATCAGCATTAAGATCGTAATACTCAATGTGTTAATTCCAAGCCCCGCAGAAAGAACATCCAAAGCGTTTACAAAATCCGAGAAACTCTCTACTTCAATTTCTGTTCCGGCTACCCACTGATACGGGGTCCCTGCAACACTCAAAATATAATTTGCAAGCGGTCTGGCAAAGATTACAAAAAAAAGGCAGATACAGCTCCGGCAGACCAATTCCACAGGGTCTTCTGCTGTACCTCTTCCAAACATTGCTTTAAATAACTGCCATACCAGGATTAATAGCAAGATTGCTACGCCAAGTGGCAGGATTGCATTTTCATACAAATCTTTTACCACACCAAACAGATCTTCAAACAGGCTTAAATCGCAAGAAACCAATTCCGTAAACATATTGGTCAACAGATCCATCATGTCAACCAGAAACTGTGAACAAACTTCTCGGATTCCTTCAATTAATAGCTCTATCAGCCAGCTCAACTGCCGTCATATACCTCCTTTCACTGACCGGGAGAGCGCCGGCTTTTTCCTGATTTTAATAATGATTAAGATGTAAATTCCTGCTTTGGAACCAATTCTTCCATGTAATTTACAATCGCACCCAAAGCCATCAGAACCGCCCAGCAGATAATGATCCGCTTTAGCCAGATCCGCGATTCGTCCACGGTCCTGCCGGATTTAGAAAAATTCATTAAAAACAGGCAGACCGCAGAGCATACCACCGCAGCAACTGTCGCAATACCGATTACATCATTATAGACTTTCTGCATTGCATCTTTTGCCATTGTAAAAATATCTTCGGCAAATACAGGCTGAATCATAAATGCTGTAAGTCCCGCTACGAGAAAACAAATAAACATAAACTGGGGAATCCATTCTGTCATCTTACCTGCAGATGGATTCCCCAATTGGTTTCCCGTTCCCTTATGAAGTTGTCGTATCAGCTTAAACAAGCACCAGCCTCCTTCCTTCATTATTTAAAGCACAAAAAAACAGCCCTTTCGGACTGTTCGCTTTGCTTTATTATAAGGTTTTGCGGCTCTCCATGCATACGTTCCGCATGCACAAAACTTTACGATATCATTCTATACTGATTGAAATCGTCTGTCAATTTCATTACAGCCGCAATTTAATCGCATTTTTGTAGTAATTTTATCGCAGAGAAAATTATAAAGAAAAAGAAGCGGAGAATACTTGTCAAATTCCACCGCTTCTCTTCTGATGAATGGCTTTGAAAGCCTAAAATATGAAAATCAGATTACATGACAGCCTTTGGCAATTTTATACTTCGATCTTTGCTTATATAAATTGTTTTTCGAATCCCCTTTTTTCAATCCGTGGACTCGTTTGCCGTACTGTGGCTTTTTTTGAAATGGGAATATGTTCTCCTTTTTTCTACCCTGCTCTTCTTTTAATATACCATGAAAGGCATAACATTTTTTCCGCCATTCTAATGCTTTTTCAGATTTTGTATCGCTTAAAAGCCGAAGAATCGCTAGCGGGCACTCCTGCTCCTGCGGAAGTTCATCTTCATATTTTTCATCACAAAGCAGATTGTAAACCCTATTCTCATGAATCTTGATCTTAAAAACAGCCGCCTTAATGCGGCATTTTCCTGACAAAGATATCGTTCTTACGGCAGCATAATAGATGTCTTTATGAATACAGGATTGGACAATCTCCATAGCAGGACGCAAAAGACCATTATCTTCATGTACCTGTTGGGTCAGCATCCGGTCACACTCTTCTTTAATCTTCTTTCCCCACTGATTTTTGTTATGAGGTAATTCTATTTGAAAACAGATCCAGCTCACTTATCTTCTCCCCTCTTTTCAATAAGTTCGTAATCTCCCGGGATAAACCTCACTCTCCATCGATATGCCCCATTGCTCCAGTATGCGGGCCTGCCATTTATTCCCGGGCATTTAACTAAACATACTCTTTCTCCTACTCGCACTATATCATCCATGAATTTTTGCTGATTTATGAATGTTATCTTTGATCCTATCGGATATTTTCGTAACTTTGCTCTAGTTTTTAGAGCTTCATGATACTTCCTGCATGAGTTTCTCCAATCAAGTGCATACTTATTTGATGTTTCTGTCAGTAATTCCAATATAGATATGGGGCATTTACAATATTGTATTCCTGGCCCCACCGTCTCATCCATAGGCTTATATGAAAAGTTTTCCTCCGAATTACTGTCGAAACATGTTCGAAAAATAGCAGCCCATACCTGACAAGAGCCATCTGGTTTCATCGACTGCACCGCAGCATAATATGTACTTCCAACCATAGCAGATTTTAAAATCTTACTGTCTTTTTCCATACCTCTTGTAAGTTCCGCATCACATTCCTTCTTTCTGTCAAAGACCTGTTTTCCATTTTTTGTATAAGTATTCACGTGATAAGATATCCATCCCATACTTTCAACTCCTTTCAATCGACAGAAAGAGTCTTATCTCTTTCTGCCGATTTTCCTAATTAAAGTAATTCCTCTTATGCTGCAGCTATTGCAGAGGCAGCTTCTTCCTGCTGGAACTGAATACTGTAAACGAAACTTTTCGTTTCCACAACAATACGCTCCTCGTCTGAACGAATGATCCGTTGCACTTTCTCTGTTTTATGCCATCTTCCTTTTCTGTAATAACTTACCGGCTGCCCTGTAGCAATTGGGAATAACACTGACCCGTATGTAAAAATCATACGTTTAATTTTCTCTGCTTTTTCGCATTTCATTTTTTTCATCCTTGTTCCTCCTTTTCGATATTTTTACTTGACACAATTTTTACTTAAACAAAAAAACACTGATTACTTTTACCAAAATAATCAATGTCTTTCTGCTTTTAAAAAATGCAATATTTCTGCCAAAATTAACTTCCAACTGCTCCGTTGGAATAAAATTCTAATAACTGGCACTGTGAACCTGCAGTTATAAAATGTGTCACTTATATCATAAAAAAAGAGGTCTTTTTTGTCAACAGGGTATCTTCTGACAGTTTAAGAATACACATCTTCTTTTCACAGTTTCACTTGATCACTGTAATACTGTTCTTTGAACTCTTCAGAAAAAATTTCCTGTTCCGGATCTGCTTTAAAAGCAGCAATTGCACGTGTCAAACGACACATACACTCAAAGTCATCCATCATCTTTGCTCCGCTATAAGAATTTTCCAAGTACTCAACAATAGCTTTGTAATTTTTCTCATCCATCTTCATTTCCCTCGCTTGTTTTTTATGGTAACATTTCTATTTGTTCTCTGTTTCATTACTCATTATATCTTTCAGCCCTGTCTTACGCAAGTCTATACAGAATATAGCGCAGCGACCGTGGATTCTCTCTTTGCCTTTTCCAACGGAAACTTAAAAATGCATTTTAAAGTCGTATAAACCAGTTCCTGATATAAGTCTTCTTCAAATTTTCCTCTAATTTTAGCATGGCTTACCAATAACGGACGATACATTTCTACAATCTTTACCATCGCATTTTTATCTGCCATTTGTGCTCTACGCAAAATTCTCTCAAATTCATCTTCTCTTTTCATATTTGGTTCCTCCCACAATCTTACGTACTTTTTTTATTGAATTATAATAGGTGTCTTCTGCTTTTTTTTTCGTAATTCCTTCAATTTCTCCAATTTCTTTAAAGCTCTTCTCATAAAGAATCCGAAGGCACATAACCTCTCTTCCCATCTTGGAGAGACTGCAGAATGCTTTTAGAAGATGGTTATCTGTAATCTGATGAAGGAGTTTCTCCATTTCTATGATCCCCTTAAATTCACACCCCATTACTTCTGTTTCGTCTAAAGGCTGTTGCGGTTCTTCCAATGACTCTTCCAAGTCCTTTTCAGATAATACTTCATTTTCAAGTATCAAATATTTTGTTTTACAATATGTACGAATCGTATTTTCTACTGCATGTAAGAGATAATTACTAAAGTTCTCCTGTACAGTTTTTTTACCTTTTCTCATCTGGTTTCCTCCTGAAATTTTTGTCTGAGTGCAGCAAGAATTTCCAGGCGGAGCCCGATTCTGAGCCAGTCTTAAATCAGACTGTCTATGTAAATAAAACTCATTTACAAAAAAAGACCGTTAGAGAGTCTTCTAACAGCCTTTTTATTCCTCTGTTTTCTTCTTTAGTTTCTCTTTTGCTCATGCGAATCACCCTTTCTAAATCTCAGCACTTAATCCAGAAAAGGGACTTACATGCAGTGCCACAAAACCTGAGATTTATTTTCCGGTTTTGTATGTGTTCCAAGTCACCATTTCGACATTATAGCAAAAAAAACTTTCCGAAAACTTACTTTTATCATATATTTTCAATTATGGACTTTTTACATAGTTTTCTACAGCCTCCATCTCTATCTGTTCTACTCTGTCTACGGGGTATTCAGTTCCATCAAAATCATGAATTTCCTCTTTTTCAAGAGCATCCTCAATCATATCTGTAAGTTCATCTTTTTTACAGCCCGGTTCAAAAATATATCCACAATTGGGACAGATTCTATACCATACCACAATATGCATACTGCAAAGCGGACAGATTTTTGTTTTTGTCCGGTTCTTGATTTGAACAAATACTGAATAGGCCATTTGAAATAAAATTAATGCCGACAGAAGATACAGCATCCAGTCATAATGTATCCACACTAGTCCGATGCAGATTAGTTCAGCCAGTGATAAAAAAGCGAAAAGGTATTCTCCTTTTTTGAACATATACACTCTCCTCCTATAATTTTTTCGCTACAACGCCAATAATTTGACACCGATAGACGACTCCATATATACGTGAGTCTTTTGAATTTTCACGATTATCTCCCATCAGAAAATACTGGTCCTCTACAAGCGTAATACTTTCTTCTCTATCATCCCCATCGGTATCAACGCTCCCCTGCTCTTCTCCGTTTATCAGCAGGATATTGTCGCAAATCGTAATCACGTCACCCTGCACTGCGACAATTCTCTTAATCACATACTTATCTCCCACGTATGCTACCACGGCCTGATTTTTTTCTGGATTTTCCCGTTTATTAAATAAAACCAAATCACCATCTTCATAAGATGGAGACATAGAATTTCCACTCACAACTGCAATTCCCCAAAACAACTGAAATATTATGACCGCAACAGCTGCAGCTGCAATTGAACAAAGAACTGGATGCTTTTTAAACATTTTCTTCTCCTTCCAAATACTTTAGTAAATCTCTATTTTTTTGAATCATGGACAGATCCTCTTCATCTACCTGAACTTCTTCATCAAAGCGAATCACTCGCTCCTGTTTCACTGATTCCTCATCTTTATAAAACAAATCACTTTTATAATCAGTATTTGTTTTCTGATTCGTGTCTTCACTGCAATATGCTAAAATTGCCTTTACAACGAATCTCGTTTTTCTATGTCCCAGTGAATTTAAAAGGTCAGCAACTTTTCTGTGATCCGGATCCTGTGGATCAAATCCTAGTGAAAATCGATATGGATTACTCTTTCCCATATCATGTTTCCGCAGAGTCGGCAAGTTCTGCCAGATACTGTTTCTTAAACCCTTTTACATTAGCTTGCGGATCATCAACAATAAAATATTGGCTATTATATCTAACCCACACATCTTCGATCAGATCTGTTAAAAGAATAGACCCGCCACCTACAAACACTGTTACGGTTGTACGTATGTCGATTCCCAGTTCTAAAAAGGTTCCTAACAGCTCCACTAAATAATCTTTTGCTATTTCAAAAGTCCGGCGAAGCACTTTCTCTGGATACTGTGTATTCCTTTTAAATAAAATATTATCGATATCTGTTTCATCCAGAAGGAGATTGAAATGCTGTCGGATTCCTGCATTGATCCGCTTATAAAGTGTAATGATTCCTTCCGGTATAGAATCAATCTGAGTCGGTTGCACGACACCGTAACGTACCATCAGATAATCTACTGTAAATCCTCCGATATCGATGATCAAAACCTTTGAGTACTCAACAAGACGCAATCGATTAGCAATAAGAAGATAGGCTGAATATGCCTGCATATAAACTTTTACGTCTGTATATGTAATCTGATAAGGTCTATTTTTGTAAAGGAAATGTACTGTTTTCCCTTGACGGTAAAAATACTCCTGAAATCTCCGTTTTTGCCTGCCATAATCTCCAGGCGGCAGCCCCACAAGCAAAGTAATTGGGATGATCCCTTTCGTTCTTACATTCCCTTCTTCTCTTTCCAGTTCTTTTGCTATTCCAAGCAGCGTCAGTATATAATATCTTTCATCTGCTGTTTTATCCTGCAAATATGTTATTCTTTGACTGTTCTCTATGTAATTAACACCTTTATAACAGATCCCTTCTTCTCCGTTCAGAATCCTTTGTTCTTTCACTTTGATCCCAGAATGGAAAATAAAATGATCTGTCTTTATCATCTTGTTACCAGTATCTACCCCTAAGATCAACTCGTCCTCCTTTCCGCCCTCTTTAGGCTGCACACGCATTATCAGTTTCAGTCTTTTAACTCTCCATGTTCATACGCATCTCTGACTTGAGCCAGCAGCTTTTGGTTCTGTGGCTCATATCCCCACAAAATATTCCCAACTGCTTCAAACGCTCTTTCTCTCCATCTGAAATAAGTGGCACGATGAATCCTCGGTATTCTTGGAAAATGAGGTTCCAATTTGTCCAGTATTTCGTCTACATTTTCCGCACGATATGCGGACATATAAGTGTAATACAATACCCAGTAATATCGCTCTCCCTGCGGATGATACTTTCTCATCAACGCCACCGCCTCATCAATCAGTTTTAGGTATTTATTTGCCTGATTAATGGCTTCAATCCTCTCTTTCATATTTTCCATATCAAGATTGATATCCATCCCTGCCTGATAAATACTATCTAGAAATTCATCTACATTAGTTCCATATTCTGCATGAAAACTTTGTTTTACCTGATTGATTTTAATCTGCATTTTCCAATTGACCGAACGGTAAATTTTGAACAGAGAAATGATGTCATGATAGTATTCGTTATCCTCCCCTTTATCCTCTTTTGAAATTACTCCTGATTTTCCCACGCGCTACCTGCCTTCTTTCTGCTCTGCTTTTTCTTTTTCGGGAAATTGTTCTGCAAAATAACGTTGCATCTCTTCATCTGCCCGTTTTCCGACTGACAGGAACATACAGGTCAATACTGTGAACAATGCCAATCCTCCCAAAATACCTAATCCAATACACACTGCCTTCATCTTTTGCTCCTTTCTTTTTATGGTTGCTCTCACCTGAAAATTGATACTTTTGGTATATTAGCTATATGCAATTATCAAGGTGCACTAATATATACCAACTAAAAAAAGTGCCGTTTTCTGTAAAATTCTTTAAAATTTTTCAAAAAAAGTGAAATTTAACCGCATAAGTGTGCATTATCATGATTCTTTTTATGGATATGTAAAGATAAGCTATCATTTGATTTGAGGATTTTTTATGAGATGTTTTGAATGTAAATTAATAAGTTTAGAATATAGTCCCATAGAAGCATCCATATAAGATAAAGACGCCAACCACAAAAACTAGCGTGGCTGGCGCTAAATTGTTCTCTGAAATTTGAATATTAATTTATAAGGAAATATAGTATCATTTCAATTCATTTATATTTAGTATGCTATCTGTATGTATTTATGTCCTCACTTGTTGAGAGATATTCAATTTCTACTTTTCTTTTTATCATACTCTTTAAAATCTCTATCCATCGTTTCTGGGATATTCCGCCGACAATTATAATCGTATTTATATATTGCTTTTCCACTAATTGTAATACTTTCTTCGCAGCCCAATTCTGACATGATTTATTAAAGCTATTCGCTTCAAGTAGCACCAGCACCTGAAATCCTCTTTTCTGGCAATAATCGAATAATCGTTCTCTGTAATCTCCCATCATTTTTTTCGAGCTCTGCAGATATCCACTATCGACTAAAATCAAAGTAGGTTTCCCTCCCTCTATTTTTACTATAGCTGTTTCTCTGTGTCCAATAAATGCTGTTCTGACAAATCGGCAAATAGACATTGTCCTATTTTTGACGATATGTATAATGTTCATCAAATATAAAAAAGCCATCTTTCTCACCTCGTTATAAAATAGTTCCTACTTTATATAAACGTGAAATAGACGGCTTTTCTGTAAAAAAGCTTAATTTCTTTCAATTTCTGTGATATATTCTTAGTTTAACTGTGATGCTTCAATATCAAGATTCGAGATAAAGTCATACAGTATTGCTAAAAATTTTCCTGCTGCTGGCCTCCGTGACAGCTGACACTCTGCCATAAAGCATAAAAAGTCCGAATTGTCTTTCCATAAAATATTAATTACAGTTCGGATACTATGTTCAACTGCACGCCAGTCTGTCTTGTATTCTTTTGCAAGATCTGGATATAGTAATTTAGAAACATATAGTAATCGTTCTTGATCCTCAGATATTAAATACATAGCATGAGAAATATAATGAAAACCTCGATAATTTGCTGTAATTCCCAGTTTGCGTAACAGCCATTGCGATACCTTTTCATATTGAATCGGCTCAAGCTGCATCCTCCCCACTCCTTTGCAGTAATTCCCTGAAATTTTTAAGAAATATAATCACTTCTTCCTCCGGAAGTAGCAGAAGAAAATAGATAAGTGATAGTGCAGAAAATCCATATTTCCCATGTTCCTGATCAAAATACGAACGTGGCGCTATGTGAAGCTTTTCAGCCATCATTTCCTGCGAATATCCTTCTTGATCACGGAATGCATGGATTTCTTTTCTAAGATAACCCATTAACAACTGTTTGGAATTTCCCTTCATCCATTGCCCCCTGCTTTCGACAAATTTCTGGAAAATTTTACCTTATATTGCAAAATTGAGCTATGAGGCGCACCTCAGTACTCTCCAAAAATATAATCGCACCTAAAAAAAGAACGGATTACTGCCGTTCTTGATATCGCTATATTTATCCGCTTATATCTTTTTTAGACTGGAGAAAAACACTTTTCTGTATGATGTTGTTTTTCTCCAGCATCTATTTAGTACTTCAAAGAATTAATGATCTCTTTCATACTCTCAAGAGGAATTCGTCCTTTCAGGGTGTATCGTATTCCATCCTTTACAAAAACTGCGCATTTCTCTGATACATAATCTCTTACATTTTCATCAGTTTGATCCTCCAAAATATTAACTTTATATCCCTGGTCGGAAATATAACTTTCAACAAACTTATACATTCCCAGATAATCCACCGTCCACCCGTTAACTTCTTGTTCTTTACTTAACATAATATCAATTGATAGAGAAACAGATGAGGTATATTCCTCTCCAGAATTGTAAAAGTATCTTTCTTCCTCTGAATTATATATATAATTACTGGTATCACCAAGAACATAATTATCTACCGTAATAATGGCAAAATCTTTATTATCAGTCATAATATGCCCACGCATATATGGATTATTTTGAGACAACTCGGTGTCTAATAGAGGAATACCTATCTCTCTTTTTATACTCTCATAGTCTGAATAGTCTTTATCACTCATCCCATATTCGTCTATATTTCCATTAATAGACTCCGCATCTACCGCATACATCTGACTAAGCTCAGGTGTTTCCTCTTCATTTACCGTAATACGACTTAATGCATAATATCCTGCAAACGCAGTGCCTCCGGCCAGAACAATTATAGCTAGGGAAGCTGCAATACTGGTTAGTAATTTATATGATTTTTTCTTTGAACAGCTACTTCTTATCCGTTTCTTCAGATTCTCATCCATATAAATCATATTCAGTTCTTTATCTATTCTTTCCTTAACATTCATATCCGTCCTCCACAAGATTTTTTTTTAGTTTCCCTCTCGCTCTTCTCAGGCGTTGTAATGCAGTATTTTCTGAAATATGCATGATAGGAGCAATCTCTTTTATATGAAGTTCTTGATAATAATATAAGATGATAATTTCTCTATCTACGTCATTTAGACGCATAATTGCCCTCGAAAGAGAATCTCTGTCTACAACTGCATCTTCGAAAGTTTTTTCGCCAATTGTGTCTTCATCAAAATCGTTATTCTTTCTGATCCGAAACCATCCACCTCTCATTTCGTTCTTACATACATTTATTGCAATTCGTGTTATCCATGTTTTCTCACTGGATTTGTGTTTAAAAGTTTCATATGATTTCATAACTTTTATAAAAGTCTCTTGTACTGCATCTTCTGCAAGTTGGTAATCTTTTAAAAACAAATAACACATACGCAAAAGTGTATTCCCATATTCGTTAATAAGTCTTTCAAGTTCATTATCTGTCGGCATTTTTACTCCTTTCACTATAATAGACACATTAACTGCTTATCACATTACACTTAAATCTAAAAAATTCTGTCTGCTTTTATTTTATTAAGCAGACAGAATTTCATTAAAATATTTCTCTATTTTGGAACTTCAAAGTTTTATAAAGTCGAAACAGTTCCGCTCCCAACTAAATATCTCGTGTCGGAAAGATAATCATTATTTGTAATTTTTACTTTATAGCTACCGCCGTTATCAAGCCCAGTAATCGTTCCAGACTGGGTACTTCCAACAGAAAATTGAAGGTTTCGAGAATACCATCCAACAATGGAGACTGTATAAAGATGACCATTATACCCGCTTACAGTCTTTCCGTTTAAATCTTCAACATGTGCATTTGCTTTAACCAAAACTTTACTGCTATGTACGGTAAAGTTGCTTGATGATACAGAATATCGAATTTTAAATGAAAAGCTTTTATCAATTCCTCGTGCATTCGTATTCCAATGTACGTATTCTCCTGTGTCCGGATTTTCATAGTCTTCGCCTACATATACAATATCTTCTCCATTTACGATCAGATACTCCCTTTCGTCAGGGGTAACAGTCTCCTCTTCTGCAGCAAAAGTTGTCATGGATACAGCACACATCATTGCTAAACATAATAATAGAGCTGCAAGTTTTTTAATACATTTCATAACTTTCTCCTTTAACGTTAATAAGCTTTAGAGCTATCCTACATTAACTATTTGCTTCTTCTTTCCCTTTTCATATCTTTTATTTCATCCGGGATTCTAGGATCAAACATACCAGGAATCATACACTTTCCTACCGCATGTTTTCCAAGATTGATTGCCAAGTTACCAATGCTTCTTTTTAATTTTTCCTTCATTTTTACTTACCCCTTTCATATTTGGTAATACAAGTATAACCTACTCTTTTTTTGAATTAAGATATTATGAATAAAAAATATTTTTATCCGAAAAATCGTAATACAAGTTCAAAAAATCAACGTTTATTCAGTAATAATCGTTGATTTCAAAAAACCTAAGTAATATAATGTAGGTGATTTCAAATAATTAAATATGAAAGGGTGTAGATATGACATTGCAAGCAATACAAATACTCCCGTATTTTTTAAGTGTTTTTTCCTATTTGCTACCCATTTGCTGTTTTTTACCATTCAAGTTGAAACTCAGACAAAAAGCAGTACTATTTGTTATATTATTAATCAATATGTTATTGATTGGATTTGTTCTTGGTAACATTGGAGTCATTCTGTTAATTATAAGCACCTGTGTTTATATTGCAATACTCAATCCCAATCGTTTAATGAATATCTGTGTCTTTATAGCCACCTATCTTTTCTGCGTACTTTGGGATAATCTTTATTCTTTATTATGGGATACATTCATTTATCCTATTACTGATTTACAAGCCCATTTTATGTACTATGTTATTTACATAATTTCATACATTGCACTTTTAGGCTGTATTTGTCCAGTAATAGGCCGACTGCTCCATTTTGTTATCCAGAAAATCCATGCCGGATTGTCTAAACAACTTCTATTACTTATTGCTACAAATCTGGGGAGCTGTCTATTTATTTTTTTGTTTAATATAGTAATTGGGGAATGTATTGGATATAGCCGTAGTATTATAACATTTAATTGTATCTTGTTTGCCTGCTACTTTGTCATCAGTACCATCCTAATCGTAAATATCATAAAAGCTCATATGGAAAAAGTGGATATGGATATGCGTCGGGATACCTATAATAGGTTGCAGGAATATACTAATCAAATCGAAAGCATGTATTCTTCATTACGATCTTTTAAGCACGACTTTTCTAATATCATGCTTTCCATGTCGGGATATATCGAAGCTAACGATATGGACGGTTTAAGAGAATATTTTGATAAAGAGATTTTACCATTAGGCAAGAAAATCACAAAAAACACATCACATATGAACCAACTGATGAATATCAAAAATACTGAGCTCAAAAGTATCCTATCCTCTAAGTTGCTATATGCAGTAGAATTAAATATCAATGTTTGTATTGAAATGACAGATGAAATAACCTCACTTCCAATAGATACACTTGACCTATGTCGGATTATTGGAATCTTTCTTGATAATGCTATCGAAGCTACAACGGAAACAGAGCAGCCTTCAATCCGCTTTGCACTAATTAACTTGGATACGGAATATATCTTTATCATTTCTAATACCTTTTTAGAAAAGGGCATTCCATATGCCACTTTGGCAAAACCCAATGTATCCACAAAAGGAGCGAACCGCGGGATCGGACTATATAATGCCCACGAAATCATTTCTAAATATAATCACGTATTTTTAGACACTGAAATACAAGATGATATTTTTACGCAGCGCCTTCACATATCAAAACAATCTTCTTAAAAAACAGGAGCATTAAATGCTCCTGTTTTTTAGATAAGACGGAAGAATAGATATTGTTTCAAATACTACCGCAATAAATAGTAAATATGGAATGCGACCTGTCACATTTTCCACAATAACGGTTAGAAACATATATGTCAAAACTATAAACCCCGTTCTATTTCTGAGTTTTATATAATTTTCTTCTGAGATTGGATTATTCTCAGTACCTTGTGGTCCAATTTTAACCAGAATTATAAGACAGACAAGATAAATTCCCATTATATGAAACAACTCCATATTTAACTGTCTAGAAAACAAAACTCCAGCCATCACAAATACCCCAGTCCCAATAAGACATGCCAGACTCGTTCTGAAATGTACTCCTCCTGCGGTCATTTTTAGCGTTCCATATGCAGTCAAAAGAACAACGGCTTCCAGAAAAATTCCCGCAATTTTCGAAATCAAAAGAATCGTTCCAATCATAACGATATTATGAATCATGATTTGCAGCCCCAAACTCATTCGCATTCGATCTACATCGCTCCAAATAGTTTTATAAGTATCTAAATAATTTACAATTCTGTTCGCGATTGTTTCCATTTTCGTATCTCCTTTCTTGGAGCAATAATAGCAGAATAAAAATAACCCTTTAGGTTTTTATAATAAACGTTCATTTCTATATAAAAACTGCTTAATCCCAAACACTTATTATCAAAAAGTTGACACTTATTATTTTTCTTCTATAATAACTCAAATTATTGTATAATAAACATATCACAAGATAAAATAAGGAGTGATACTGAACATGATTGATATTTTCATCTGTGAAGACAACAAAAAGCAGTTAAGCCTCTTTCAAAAATATATATCTAATTTTATTCTTATGGAAGGTTTTGATATGCAGATTGTTCAGGCAACATCTGACCCCCATATGATTCTAAAAAAAATATTAACTTCCGAAAACACAGGCCTTTTCTTTCTTGACATTGATTTAAAATCTGATATGGATGGGCTGACACTTGCACAGCGGATCCGACAAATTCAGCCTCGCTGTTTCATAGTCTTTATTACATCCCATTCAGAGATGAGTTTTCTCACCTTTCAATATAAGGCAGAAGCTCTAGATTTCATCGTAAAGGATACTGCTGAACATATAAAATCTAAAATCCATGAATGCCTATTAGATGTGAACAATAAATACACATCATTGTACAATGATGTTACCCGAACCTTTACGATTAATCAAAATGATAAACATATTGTGATTGACTATAATGATATTATTTTCTTTGAAACATCCAGTAATATCCATAAAATTATTTTGCATGCAAGAAAACGTGTCATAGAATTTACTGGACAATTAAAAGATATTGAGCAACAATTAGATTATCGATTTTATAGATGTCATACATCATATATTATCAATAAAGATAACATCGCTGATGTAGATTTCAAAGAGCTAACCGTCCACATGAATAATGGGGAAAGCTGTCCTGTTTCTGTGAGGAGAAAGAAAGGTTTAAAGAAATTAATAAATTAAAAGACAAATTTCTTTCCTTCCATATCAGATAATATATTTTAATAATTTGTGTGTTACGCATATTTTAGGTAGATGGTGCATAAAACAAATTCCTTTATGCTGTGATAAGAAAAAGGCAAAAACCAGAAAGGATTACCTGCTGGTTTTGCCTTTTTTCTTATCTAAAAGTGAACTATTAAATATCATGCTATTTTTTTTAGCTGTAAGATTCTATGTTGATGGTTTAACCTCATCAACTTGCCGCATCCCACCTTCAAAATTATACTAACAAACTTCACCCTAAATAGGTTTTTCTTGAATTATAGATTTCACAGTAGATCTGTGCAGATGTATCCTGCATAATATTTATTTCATCATCACACACCTGAATAAACTTATTTCTGCATCTCCCACGATATAGTGTATAATCCTTTTTTAGGCGTGTAACTTCTAAAATATAATAATCTACTCCGTCTTCCTGTACTTTTCCACTCTGATTTATCACAAACCAGTACTTATTTGCATATAGGACTGAATTTTTATTTGTTTTAATAATTTTTCGATTATATTTCATCTTGCAGATTCTCATTAATATATGAATCACTTTTATACATTAGAGTCTTCAAAACTACAATATCCAATACACTGTGGCGTTGTGTACATTTCTTGCCCCATCCGTTTTACGTATACTTCTCTGCATTCTTTCCAATTAATACGTTTATCTTTGCCAGGTTTTTCTTCAATACTCAAATCTTCTTTTGAAAACAAGTCATTTCCAAACTGCTGCCAATCTTTCACAATATAATCAAACATAGCGTCTATTGTGTCAAAAAATTGTTCTTCTTCCATTGCTTCGCTTAGCGTTGATCTAACTGGACGATATTTAATCATCTTTACCTCCACTACCATTTCATTTTAACTAAACTTTCAAGTGCCTCTTCTGCAGATACACCGTTTGGTTCAAATCCTACTTTTATTAAATAGCCCTGTGACTTACAAAAATATGGATTTTTTCCGCTATTTAAAATATTTAAAATCTTCTCTTGTTTACTTAAGGTTACATCAACATCAAGATCATCAAGATCTATTGCATCATCAGGATCTATCTCATCAAACGTCATGTTCCTCATTCTAATTAATTCTTCCCTTGTAATCATAAAAACTTCTTCGTGGCATTTATTGCTCCCTATATGATCTAAGTTTTTATCGAGAAACATTACCAGCCTCCATTACGTCTATTTCCATTTTCGCTTCCTGATTTGCTTTCTAAACTCACCAAACTTTCTAATGCGTCTTCAATTGTTCTGGTTGTATCCGCATACCCAATTTTAACAATTGTATTTCCAGATTTCAGAAAATAAGGGTTCTTTCCAGATTCCAAAATCTGTTTGATTTTTTCTGATTTACTCAGTGTCACATCAATATGAAAATCCTCAACATCTATAATATCGTCTGGATTCACTTCGTCGAACGTCATATTTTTCATCCTGAGCAGTTCTTCTCTAGATATCATACTTTTCCTCTCTATTCATTTTTAAGATTGTTAAAATAAATCTGCCGCTTAAATCAGGGGCCCCAATTATGAAACAGCGGGAAAACTTAACATTTCCCGCTTAAATAACTATTTTGTATATATTTATTTTTACAGGAAAATAGCATTCCACCTGTAGCAATAATCTTTTTCACCTCCGTTTTTTTCTTTTAGTATTGCTACAAATGATTAAGTTGTAAAGTTGGACTAAGTGGCTAGAGTTCCAATCATCTCATCAGGTCTCATGCTAACTTCTAATAAGTATACCCCTCAAAAAAAGCAATGTCAAATATAACACTTAATATATTGCCCCTAATATATATTGGCACAAAATCCTCTTAAAATAATACAATCTATATTTTTAAGCTGCAGCTTTTCAATATGTCAATGTCATAAATAGTTCGGTACAACTCTTCATCAGAAATCCACCTGTCTGTATGATACCCACCAATATGATCCAGATAATTCCCCACCAGATTTTCTACATCCAGGAATACTTCTGTTAGTTCATTATCCGCATTCATACTACTCCCTTATATGCCTATGCATGGGCGCATACCAAAAAATCGTTCCATCCGGTTCCGCAAATCATCTACGTTCATGTCATATTCTTCTGCTATACATTTCTCACAATTAGGATAGCGGTACGCTAAAGTTTTTGAAATTCTTTTATCCCAGGAGTTAATCTGGCAGCCACAATTGTTACAATATTCATCTAACCATTTTACTTTACTCAAACGCATTCTCCTTTCTCCTTCTTATCATTCATCTATTATTACTCGTTTCTAAAATATATTTTCATTATTCCTCGCCGCAAGATTATACGCATGAAAATGCCAAACGCTTTGCAACCTTTATTCCTCTATAGTCTCCAAGGCGCTTATTACTGATTCAGAAAGCAGAATGTCTGCTACAACTCCTTTTTTCTTTCCTAAAATTTCAATGCTATTTACTTCCCATGAAAGTACACAGGATTGGCCACGTATATAATTTGTAAGTTCCACTTTTTTCTTTCCTGTTACTGCCCTTAAAAAAATAGGTGTTTTTTCTTTTAACGCATAATCTAACTGTCCTATTGTCATCATGTATAATGATCCTCCTATATTTATTTCGTATTACCTTTTAGATTATTCTTGAGATGTTAAACTCGATCTGATTTCACACTTATCATAGACTTTCATATCTAATCCAAATCTCCATTCATCATCTGCAGCCTAAATCTTTTCTTTCGCCTCTTCGATAGTGTCTGACCCGGCAATAACGATCTTGGCTAATATATTACAATATCAAACAGCATATCTATTCATATTCATCCTCCATTCTCAAAGATTCTTTGTCTCCTAATATTTTCTTTGTTATTGACTATCCTCCTTTTAATTTTGCAAAATTTATAAGTTACGTGATACTTATTCCGAAATAAAAAAGCACTGACTGTCATAAAAACAATCAATGCTTTTCATTCACTCAATATGCAAAAAACATCTTCTGAGTTCTCTCAGAATAAAAACTACGCTTCCATCAAAATGGAACTAAAGTAATCTGTATCATGTATATCGTACCTTCGTTCCGAATATTTGTCAACATGGAAATACTTTTCACTTGCACTTTTCGCCTAATCATCGACTTTTCGGTCTATTACAGTTCAAAAATCAATATCTTTTCACAATCTTAGAAGTATTGTGCGAAGTCACTTTAAATTTCCATTTACGTAAAATAATCCTTTGATGTTCCCTCCTCACACATGAATAAATTCTTGGAGTTCACTCCCCATCTCCTGCAGTCGCTCGCTCTCCTGCACTGGTATTTCTCTATGGAGTAAAATTGCAATTTCAAGTTCAAGGTCGTCTGGGTCCTTAGCGAAAAGCAAACGCATTGGATCCTCAATTCGATCTACAAGATCCATATAAGAACTGCTGGAAAAATAATCATTCAATTTCTCATTAGCATTCTTCCCTGCCTCCTTGCTTTTCTTATACAGCTCATAAAACAGATCTGATACAAGGAATATATTTTTCCAGTCATTTATTGCATTATCAACAAACAGATTGCAGAGGTACATATTTGGCGCCGATAGGTTTAACACCCATTTACAGTTGGTTCTTCCTACTGTACAAGCATAAATATTTTTTTTGCAAGACAGCTGTATTGTTCCCAAAAAATGCTCATCAGATTTGAACTCAGATTTTCCCCATACTTTCATTTTTTATTCCTTTCAAACGTAAAACTCTATTATAGTCATAGATTATATCAGTCTCCTAGTAACGTCAATAATATTTTAGAATTTTGACTGAAAGGATTATCTACATTTTTAATCGTCTATTTATAAGTTGCTTGCTTTTCCATGAAACAATCCTCCAACATTTTTTTACGATAATTTACATCTAAAATACATCTGTGGAATTCTATTAGCATCTTTTTATTTGCCAAATCATCGAATAATGCTATGATTGGATGCTTTATTCCGATTTCATCCGGAATTGTATTTGTTATATCATATCGAATATTCTTGGAAGTTATCATTTTATCCACTATTTTCTCAGCTAGCTTTACTATAACTGAATTTCTAAACTCAAAACATATTTGCTCAGGATTACAATTATTATATTTTTCCCATTCATAGGACAACCCAAAATTAAAAATTTGTATACCATATTTCCCATTATATGATAAAAACCCGACAATATGTACACGGTAAATCACTAGTACCGTGCTAGTTTTATCTATCTATGAGATAATACCTCCAGAAAACTACAAGTTTTTTAGAGGAGTGTCCCTATGGATAAGATCACACATCAGGTCCGTGCAGAGCACTGGGCCAAAATCATGAATGAATGCATAAACAGCGGAATGTCTAAAACTGCCTGGTGCAGAGCAAATGGGATTTCAGTGAAGCAGTTCTTCTACTGGCAGAGGATCCTGCGCAGGGAAGCTTTCGAAAATTCCCAGAATTCATTATTACCGGCAACTGCCGGACCGCATCAGGAAATGGCGCCGATGGTGCCAGCGACTCAAAGGGCAGTCTCTTTTACTGAGATCAAGCTTCCATCTTCTTCTCAGAACACAGCTCCGGTTTTTCATCCGGATCTCGTGATCCGGAAAGGCAGTCTCATTCTGGAGATTTCGAATTCTGCATCGGATGAGCTTCTCTCCCGGATTGGAGGGCTCCTGGGTGCTGAATAATGCAACCGGATTCCGAAAGATTTATATTGCTGCAGGATACACAGATTTACGCCGCGGGATTGATGGTCTGGCATCTATTATTAAATTCAACTTCCAGTTAGATCCTTATGAAAAGGACATCCTTTTTCTCTTCTGCGGCAGGCGCAGTGACCGCATCAAGGGGCTTGTATGGGAAGGCGATGGATTCCTTCTCCTCTACAAAAGGCTGGAGCTTGGCGGTTTCAGCTGGCCCCGTACAAAAGAAGAGGCACTGGAGATCACGCCGGAACAATATCAGGCGTTGATGAAGGGGCTGGAGATCGTCTCCAGACATCCGATCCAGGAAGTGTATCCTCAGGATCTCCTGTAAAGCATTGTGCAAAACGGAGAAAATCAAAAATCTTTTCGCATTCGCCGTCCAGGACAGATTGGGAGTTATCCACAGCAGAGCCTTATTGCATTCATTCAATCATGGAGTACTTACCGGCAGCAAGCTGCCGTGTGGATAAGTACTCTGAAAAACTGAAAAAACCAGTAGTTTTTTCGGCTTTTCAGAGTGTTTATCCTATGGTGAGAATGACGAACGATCTTTTTTGTGTGGTTCGCTTTTTCTTTTGTTTTGCGGTACAATAGTTTCAGCAAAACAAAGGAGCACCGGACATGTCAAAGATCTACTCACCAGAAGAACTGAACAGCTTCAGCAAAGAGACACTCGTAGCAGTGATCCTGTCCATGCAGGATCAGCTGAACCAACTGAACGCAAACATGGAGCGGCTGATCGAGCAGATCGCTGACGCAAACAATAAACGCTATGGGCGTTCTTCTGAAAAACTGGATGTTATAGCAGGCCAGTTAGAACTGGAACTCATCTTTAACGAAGCAGAAGCCCTGACAGAAACTCTTTATGTCGTTGAGCCTGCCGAAGAGGATGTGATCCAGGTCAGCCGCCGGAAAAGGAAAGGGAAACGTGAGGAAGATTTAAAGGATCTTCCGGTTGAAGTGATCCCTCATACTCTTTCGGACGAAAAACTGCAGGAACTCTTTGGCGCAGACGGCTGGAAGCAGCTTCCGGATGAAGTCTACAAAAGAGTCCGTGTTCAGCCAGCCGTGTATACAGTTGAAGAGCATCATGTAGCTGTCTATGCCGGAAGGGACAATCAGACGATCGTTAAGGCAGACCGTCCGAGAGATCTGCTGCGGAACAGCATCCTGACTCCTTCTCTGGCGGCAAGTATCATGAATGCCAAGTATGTAAACGGGCTTCCTCTGTACCGGATCAGTCAGGAATTCCTGCGGAACGACATCCACATTTCCAAGCAGGTGATGGCGAACTGGATGATCCAGTGTGCGGACCGGTATCTGGGAATCCTTTATGATTATCTCCATAAAGAACTGTACCGTTTCCATGTGCTGCAGGCCGACGAAACTCCGGTCATGGTATCGAAGGATGGGCGTCCCGTAAACAGCAAGAGTTATATGTGGATCTACCGCACTGGGAAGATCTACAAAGATACGCCCATCGTCCTGTATGAATATCAGCGGACCCGAAAAGCAGACCACCCGCAAGAATTCCTGAAGGGCTTTACAGGGGTAGTTGTCTGTGACGGCTATTCCGCTTACAGGAAGCTGGACCGGGAAAATCCGGATATCACATTTGCCGGGTGCTGGACACATTATCCCAGAAGTATTATTATTCCAGAAGAAATGCAGATCTCAGCTTAAAACCTGATGGTACATGTCGTTTTCTCGAATAACAATAGCGTATAATTAACCTCACAGATTATTATAAGGAGG
>NZ_JADCKL010000011.1 GCF_014982975.1 Claveliimonas monacensis | reverse complement strand
CGCATGTAGGGATATAATTAATAAATTTTTGCTTTTTTTCTGAATTTCTGCCATTTTATCTCCTTCCACCTAAAAATCATGGAATTTGCGTCTGAGAATATAAATATCTATGGATAACTGCTAATTACCAAATAAATTATATCAAAAATCGCTATATTTTTCCACATATTATGCTTACATTCCAAAAATCCTTATATTTCGTTTATAAAAAGCAACAGTCGACTGATTTTCTCAGTTTCTCCACTACTACTTCTTCCCATATTTTTTCTTTTTCATACGCCAAAAAGACCGCCCCTGATTAAGCCGGTCCACTTTGCAATCGTAGAATAATAAAATAATGAAAAACTATGCAGCTCGAGCCATACGAACTATATTCATTAGTTTTCTAGGATGCTTTTCTCTTAAAATTTCTGCTTGCTTTTTGGCTGCAATATGTATATATATCTGGGTAGTTTTAATCGAGCTATGTCCCAAGATCCGTTGTACGTAAGTCACATCCACCTCCTCTTCAATCAAATATGTTGCGAACGAATGTCGAAACATATGTGGAGTAATATTTCTTTTAATGCCAGCCAATTTAGTATATTTTTTTAACATTAACCTAATTGATTGTTCTGTATACCTATTCCCGCGACTATTCACAAAGAAAAATCCACTTGTTTTGATTGCCTCAGAATTATATTCATAATATTTTTTTAGAATATCCAAAATTTCCGGAGCTGCAACTTGAATGTATCTTTCTTTTCCCCCTTTACCCATAATTTTTATTAAACCTGTGTTTAAATTTATGCAGTCTAATTTTATATGCGATATTTCATATACTCTGGCTCCGGTAGCAAACAACGTTTCTACTACAGCTATATCTCGCAGCCAGTATTTGTAAGTTTTATCACTATTTACATTTTCACGCGAATACATATAATTCAAGAGAAGTTCAATTTCTTCTCGCGGGATTACTCTAGGTAAAACTGTCGTTTCCTTAAATTTTACTCTTATTTTTCTAAAGGGGCTATCGTCAATGATCTCACACTCTTCTAAATAATTGTAATACGCTTTGATAGACGCTATTTTACGCTTTATCGTTTTTTGCTTATATTTTTTATGCAATTCTGTTATGTACTCTTCTATTTTCTTTTTGTCTGGCACGTCTTCCTGGGTATAGTCAAAGAATTGTTTTAAATCAATTCTGTAGGCCTTCAAGGTATTCCAGTCCAACTCTTTTCTAAATTCACAATAATCAAGATATTTCTTCACCTGTTCCTTATAATTCATAGTTTTGTCCTCCACACCTTTTTTTCGGTAGTGTAGCACATTTCCATACGGATCTCACCTCGTCTTCAGGATAATACCCTATTATCCTTTAGCATTAGATTACAAATGATGTACTATACTATTGTGACTTACTCAATGCCCATGGAGGAAAAGATGAACAACAATTTATCAAAAGGCAATGATTTTGAAATGCTTGTATATGAAATTCTATATCATACAATACCACATTCCTTAGAATTTTATTATGGCGGCAGCGATCGCGGACGGGATATTATGGTTCAATACAATATTCATGGGCAAAGTAAGCAAGTAATTGTGGAATGTAAAAATTATGATTCAGCAGTATCTCAAAAAGATATAGTTAGTTCAATTAATTGGGCAGTAGCGAATAGACCTGATTTATATTATTTATGGGTATCAAGTCATTTAACCCCTTCTGCAAAAGATTATATTGATAAAATAGCTACCCAATATAATTTGTGTGTACTTTACGAGGAAAAGGAAAGTATTACAAAATATAAGAATGCTCTTAAATCTGGTGATGATTCTGTTTTTGCATTACTTAAAGCAAAAATTGAATATTCTATACATAAAAACAGTGAAATTTTCAAAAATTTAGAGTATGATTCGAAAATTTTGTTATCAAGTCATTATATGTTAGATCGATCAAAAGAGCGCAAAGAATTAAAAAACAAATCGATTTTCAATTATTATATAACTGGGGCCTCTGGATTAGGGAAAACACAATTAGCGAAAGTTACAGCAAAATTTTATTATGAAAAAGGATATAAAATTTTTTGGCATAGAATAATTTCAGAAAATGAAAATCAGTATCAAACGAGATGCTTTTTAGAATCATTAGGTATGTTTTTTAAAGCCAATTTTAATGACTGTTATTTAAACGATTATCTGGAAAATCACGGGAATTATATTACTAATCAATTGATTAACATACTAACTTCAATAATTAATATATATAACCCCATTTTTTTTATTGACGACATTCATAAGTGCCGTTTAGATAACGACACTTACTTAGAGTTGCTGTATCATCTTATTCAAAACGATAACTGCCGGTGCTATTTTTTAGGTTGGTTTAATATATTTGACATTTCAAAAGTTAAAATTCGTAGCAAAATTGAGTATGTGGAAATCACGCCACTTGAAGATAAGTATATAAAACAAATTGCTAAGCATTCTAATGCGAAGATTTCTGATGAATTACTTGATATTATAGTTCAAAAAAGTCAAGGATTTCCTGCATTAGCTGAGGTGATGCCAAAATCAGAGGATTTGATTTATGTCAATAATATTGAGCAAACATTTGAGAGGTTACTAGATTATTTATCTGAAACAGAGAAAGAATTACTTATTGCATTGGTTATTAGCCGAATCCCATTACCCAAAAAAATAATATATAATAATTATTATGAGGCATCTAAGCAATTAGAGCGCAGAAGAATTGCAAAAAGTGAAGGGGAAACTTTAGCGCTCCACGATAGATTTAAAGACATAATAAAAAAATCGTTTTCTCTTAAGAATGCAAAAGCGTTTTTGATTATAGAAGAATGTTCTTCCCAGGAACCAATATTAATTATTGATCTTCTCTATGCCTATCTATCCTATGGAATGCATGACCAAATTCATGAAAAGTTAAATCAATATTTTGATTATTTAATAAAGCAGGGATTCGATGTAATGCTTTTTGAGTTTATAAAAAAAGCAGAAGAGAACGAATCTTTTGGCCAAATGGACTTTATTATTAAAAAAATGGTGCTTGTGGAGCGAAGGGCAGATTATGATTTGTTGGGGATGTATTTAGATATTACAGAAATGAAGGTGAATTCGCAAAGCGAGTATTTCTACTTAAGGGAATATTTAAAATACAGATATTTATATTTTAAATGTATGTTTGATAAAATTTTCAATATGTTTTGGAACAACTTTGAGGATATCCAAGCATATCCGTTGAAAATATATTTGCAAATTTTATTCATAATAGGAAGAACGTACTATATTCAGGGCGACTTAAAAACTGCTACAGAAATTTATTATTTTATCTATAATATGGCTTTTAGTAATTCATTATCTGATCTCTGTATTAAAGCACTTCATCGCATATGTATTATAGAAGAAAAATTAGGGATGTATAAATCGGCTCAAAAATCTCTAGAACAGCTATTAAAGAGTAAATACTTTGTAAGTGCTAAGAGACAAGCCTTCGCACATTTTCGGATGGCTAAATGCTATAACGGTCTGGGAAACACAGCGTTGGCTCATGAAGAAAATAATAAGAGCATAGAAATAAAAGAATCGTTAAATGCACAAAGAGGGCTTGTTTTTTCATACAAGTTGCGTGCTCAAATTTATATGAATGAGGATCAATATGATGAAGCTATAATATGGGCTGAAAAATCTTTCGCTTTAGCAAAAGAGCTCGGCCTTGATAAAGAAATTATTGCAACAGGTCTGGTTCTATCTAAAGTTTATCTTATACAAAAACAGCCAGACAAAGCAACGGATATTATTAAAAAATGCATTTATCCTGCTAAAACGTATACATTGGTTCACCGGTTAAAAGTATTAAAAAAACTATGCATGGAATATGGACTGACATTGTTGTATAATTCCATCTCGAGTGCATATGAATCGGCTGCTCTCAAATTATCTGAAGAGCAAACCGATTATAAAAGGAATTTAGAACCTATTGTTTTTTCTAGAATCAATAAAAACAGACTTGATCGATTTTTTAGCGAAGGTGAATCGCTGTCGCAAGAATTGCTATTGCTCTTATAATTTAAAATTGTAAATAGTTTGTAATTTTTTTGTATATCGTCCCAAATTAAAAGTGTTTATCCATACATTATCAGTGTTAGTGCGATATGTATAAATTAGATTTCTGATATCTGTTGTTATCAGCTTTGCATTATTTGTGTATGTAATTTCGTATACTGATTTTTGACTATTGTAATGACCATCCTTCATATTAGTCAGATAATAGCCACCTCCATGCGGACAGGCATAAAAACCTAAATCACTTATAATCTTATTTATTTCTACAATAGGTAAGTTCGTTTCAGATGAAAGCATTATGGGGCAAGAAAAAGGATGGTTCATTACATAGGCTCCTAAAATAATAGTATGTTCATTGAACAATCCTTCATGGGTTTCATTAAAAATAATATTGCATCCTTCAAAAAGGAATTCAGCTATTTTTTCACGATTCTTCTTTGTTATTTTATCATATGCTTTAAAAGCATTATAATATTCGATGGCTGCATCATCTATTAGATACTCAAACTTTGTATATGGAGTACGATATGTATGCTTTTTATTATCCCAATACTTTGTTTTATCAGTATACAGGCCTGGTAGAGATTGATAACCAGATTTTACAAAACTAAATGAACCATGGATTATAGAATAATATTCGGAATTCTCTTTATCATAATATATTCCTATAAAATGATTCCCTCTGTTCAAATCATCTTTGCTTAAATCTGGGAAGAGCGTGGAAAGCCTTTCTCTCTTTTCTAAAATCTCATTTGGATTTATTTTTCCTCCTGAGAGTTTACACATAGTAATACCACAACAGTTAGGACGGAACCCTAAAGGCATAAAAGGAATATTGTTTGTATCCATGGATATAATACTACCATATGGATAACCATCTCGCCATCGATGCTCATTTCGCGAGAATGTGAAATCTGGAAGTGCTATTAATCTTGTGTTTTCTACAGACCCACCAATTTCATTTATTGCAGATAGCAAATTGTAGAGACCATAAATAGCATATTCTTTAATTAAATTAGAGGTACTATCCTGCCCTGAATAATCTAGAAGATTCTTATTTGCATATTCATATATATCTAAACGTTCCACGCTAATGCTCCTTTCTAAATCGTTACAGACTTTTGATTTTTATCCAATAATTAAAAAGGATGGCAAACAAGTTATAACACTAGTAGTTTTATATAGATAATAGGGTATTATCTTTATTGCATAGTATACCATATTTAATACTTCTTTGCTATAGTTCTAGCATTTGCACGAAAAAAAGCCCTGCGATCTTCTATGATCATGATTTGTTCTATCATTTCACCGTCTCCTTCTGTAACGACAAATAAGAGAAAGGAAAACTCTTTTTCCTAAATATGACTTGAACCACCAATCGGCTACTCTCCTGTTTAAGTAAACAATTAAAAGCAAAAAAACTCACGCTAATTTACAAAAATTTTATATTTTTCTTAAATCCATACATTTTTATATGGTAACAGCATTTTCTCAAACATAGACCCTATAGCTGTCAAACAGAAAATATCAGACTTAATTTACTATCATAATATTTATTATAGCAGATCATACACATTGCCTAATACTCTGGTTTTTTACAAGAGGATACGCCCCAATAATCATGTACAGAATACCTATGCAATTTATTTTGTAACGAATATATATCCAATGTCTCAACATCAACCAAAGGGAACTGGATTCTTATCCTCCACTTACCATTTACTATACTCTAGCCCTGATATTATTTTATCCAAGCAGGATTGACATAAATTCGCTTTCAGCATTTTGTACTCCACCTCACAGTCCTCAGATAAATCAACTTCTATTGAGGCTGTTCCCCGGTCCGATATTCCCTCTGTAGGTATTGCAATACCATCGGCACTCGTTAGAGTGGACGAGGTTCCTGAGTCCATCCTCTCTTCCGATTTTTCAATTCTGAAGTCTGTTACACACCAATTTTTTAGAGAGATAATTCCTATTGAACCTGTATTACGATAATATACAATCAAGCTTTTGTTGCTACTACCGTATAAATATCAGCAGTTTTCGTCAACAAGTACTTTTAAACCACGCGCTAAAGATTTGTACTTAAAATAGACTTGATAAAATCTCATTTTGTACTTATGGAAAAGAATCTTATACGTAAAAAAATAAAGAAAAACATATAGGGTTATGGATTGACTCAGAAATACATTACAAATCAAAAAAACTTGCTTCACTAGTTGTAGCTTGAACTGATAAAAGTAAATGAAAATTTAAGAATAGCAAGCCTACTATAATCATACATATAATTCTTTTCAGGACACTTGGTTTCAGATCCGTTCCATTATTTTATCCTCCTAATTTCAGTACTTATTAGATAGATATAAGGTATTATTTAGATAGCTTCTTCCTCGAAGCCAATTAGTAAATATACATATTAAGCCGCAAGAAATCTTCCTGCAGATATGCCATTAGGCGTTTTAAGTATACCTCGCCTCCAGATGCCGCAAACTTAATTTTAAATTTGTAACACTTTTCTATTTTTCATCAATTATTTTCAGTTTTTTTGTGCGATTATTGCTTTTTTTTAGTTTATATATTATTATAAATGCATTCTGCGGAGCCTAGCGGACTCCGATGCGTTTCAGAGCGGACGCTGTGCGGCACATAACGGACGCCCTGAAACACTTGCTATTATAAATTAGTTCCTGGGCTGGATCACTACGGTATAGTGCTTCGTTGCCCGTTTCAGTATCGCATTGGCTGATACCTCGTCATTGAGGATCATCGATGCCCAGCTGTTCGGCTCTCTCTGAGAGCATACAATCGTGCACCTTGACAATTCACTGCGTTTTTCCATGACTTCAAAGAGAACTTTGATCTCGCGTTCATCTGTTATGGTGTGAAGCAGGAAATCATCCAGTATCAGCAGATCCAGCTTCAAGTAGAAGCGTACCTTCTTCTGATATTTCGAATAGTCAGCCTGTTTCAGGGCAACCATCGTTTCAAGGAATTCTTCACAGTGGTGATACATTGCTCTGTAATTCAGGCAGGCCTGTATTCCAAGTGCTTTGGCCAGATACGATTTTCCGCTGTCGGAGGGGCCGAGAATACAGACGTTGAGACCTTCACGGATAAAATCCAGCGATGACAGCGTAGCGTTGATATCGGAAGGTAGGTAGACCCTTTCTGTAGAATCTTTACACTTATCCAATGATTGAGGTCCTCCTGCAAGATGCGCCCGTTTCAGTCTGTTCTGAAATCTCTGCGATGTTTTGTTCTGGTATTCCGGTCCGATCACCTGCTCTAGCAATGACACGGCATCCAACTCATCAAAGGATTTCGAGTGATACAGCGAATCAAGCGAAGCGGCCATACATCCAAGCTTCAGTTCATTGAGCTCATCTACAAGTTCATTGATTCGATCAAGCTTCTTCATCGCGCACCTCCCCGGCAAGTTTACTGCTCTTGGAAAGAAGCCGGTCAATGTCCCCGGCATGCGGGCTCATGACAAACGCCCCTTTGTTACGTTCTTCGTTGAGCTTTGTATTGAAACCGGCACTTCCGATTTCTTCAGCAACGGCAGCAATTGAATTCTTAATAAAGGAATACGAGATATGATTCGTATCAATTGCCAGCTTGCAGCAATCTTCCAAAGCAAGCTTGCTGTACTTCTTTGTGTAGTTGAGGATACCTATACACAGGCGGTACGTCTGAACTTCATGTTCACGGCTTCTCAGTATGTGTTCTATGACTTTGACCGTATTCGGACCTACTGTCATGGCTTTCCTGGTAAAATAAGTAGCATTCCATTCTGACATCTGTTTGTAGCTTTCGGGCAGATGTGCAGGATCTGTCAGCCATTCACCCCTGCGGGAAGCCCTTCGCCAGCTGACGATGAGTTTGCCTTTCATGGAATAGATATTAACTGTTGTTGCAGAGGCAGCAATCAGAACACTCTTGTGCAGATATGCTTTATCCACACTGTAATAAGCATTATCGAAGCGCACATGAAAATCCGCAGATACTTTTGCAGTCCGTCTTTCCATGTATTCGTAGGGGACAGCCGGAAGAGGAAGCAGCTCACTGCGTTCTTCCAGCCATTGATCGTATCTGCTGTAATCCTTCTTTTTGAAGTTTTCATGGTTCAAAGCATCCAGTTTCTCCCAGAGATCTTTGTTGAACTGCTCCAGAGAAAAGTAGCGGTTTTCTTCTAAATCATGGAAAAAGCCTTTTTCAAGAATGCCTACAGCGTTTTCCACACTGCTTTTCCACTTCGGTTTACGGACTTTGGCTGGCAGTATCACGGTGTGGTTATGATCAGCCCATGCAGCATAATCCTTATTCAAATCCGGATCGATCCAGTCTTTATTGGCGGAAACTGCCTGTTTACAATTATCACAAACAACAATCGTAGGCACGCCGCCAAAATAGGCGAGAGCGTGGTTATTGACCTCAATCCATTGCGGTTCACAGGAAGATACCATCCCTTCTGCATAGATGTACTGCGAATAGGGCAGAACAGCTACAAATACAACAATGGTCGTAATCTCGCCAGTAAGTTTATCGATCAACTCAAAGGTTTTACCTGCAAAATCAACTTCCATCTTCTGACCGATTACAGCCTGGATATGCAGGGTTTCACAGTTCTCTCTGCACCAGCGACCATACAGTTCACAGAACTGTCGATACTGGTATGGCTTTGCCGCTTTTGCTATACAGTCTTTCTGGTAGCGGCTCCACAAATAAACGAGCGTCATGTTCTTCCGCTCATTCATCTGTTTAAAGATAGTTGGGAAATCGGGTTGTTCATAACTGTCATTCCGTCTGTTGGTACCTGGCTCATGGCCGTATACCAACTCATAGATTGCATAATTCGTGATCCCTTCCGGAAGCGGATACGACAGCTTCTCACACCTTTCAAAAGCGCGGATGAAGTCGTTGATTCCGGATTTGCTTGCACTGAATTCTTCAGCCAGTTCCTTGTAGCTCAGGCCCAGTGCGTACCGTTTGATAATGATGCTCTTGTAATCTAACATAAGGCATCCTCCTTAAATGATTCGTACCATTTTCCAATGGCCTTAATCATTATAAGGTACCCGCAGATTTCAATATCTACAGGTTAAGTCCGCTCGCTCCGCATCGCGTCCGTTTTGCTCCGCAAAACCGTCTGTTTGAGCCCGCTGATTGCATTATAAACTCATACAGGTTTCTCAATTATTGAGAGGAGGAGAATCCCATGGCATAAATCTAATCTAATGTCAACAAAAATTTGTATTTAGGAGTACAGCAAAATTCTTATTTTAAAGAAAGAAATACGTGTCAATAAAAATCTTGATGTGTGTAATAGAATTAAAGCCTTGCTTTCCAAAGATGACACTGAAACTTTTACTATTACAAATACAATAACTAATCCCAGGAGACATCAACGAATATACTGTTGTAAATTATGATATTAAGAAGACTTGCTAAGCATACCTCATCTTGGTACTTAAAAAGTTGGAATATCTAACACTGTGACAGTAAATAGACCAAAACTTGAATGTATATCAGGCGGTATAGTTTACAGTATTTGGGGCGAAGGAGCCACTCATATGAAAAGAGGTAGATCTAGTTGGACTACGAGCCACAAAGTACCAAAAGCCGATATGGGATGGTTTATGTAACCTAAAAAATAAATGTGCAATATGATACAATTTCATCAATTTACTATATTTCAGAAAGTGGGGGTAAAAGTATGATGAGACAATGGAAAAAGTTACTGTCATTAATCTTTGCTTTTATTATGGTTTTTACAGTCAACACAACTGCTTTAGCTGCAGAAGCACAATCAACCGATGCCAGTTCCACAGTAGGAACTTTAACAATTTTTTCGGCAAATGACGGCGGAAGTTCCTCTTGGAATACATCTGGCCATTCTTTTATTGCATTTAAAAATACTTCTTCCAGTTCAATTCGGGTAGGGGGATTGAATGTTGGATCTGGACACGAAATTACAATAGGAACATGGGGGAATAAATCTCAGCACACCGGAATTTGGTATAATCTTGAATCTTACTTTGTTAATAATACCGGTGCATATAGCAACCGAGTATCTTTATCAATGTCTGTAACCCAAAGTGATATAAATACAATTAATAATATTATCAGTAACAATGATAAATGGTCTTTAACAAACAACTGTACTTCGTTTGCTATAAAAGTATGGAATAATGTATCAAATGCAATATTAAGTGGTGGCATTCCCAATACGCCGACTGCTCTTATGTCAAGTATAAAAGCTAAATCAGCACATCAAACAGGACGTTCTATAAGAAACACTACTCCTATTGGTTATGTAAGTAATGGCTCGTTTGTATCCGTTACTGCATCTCAGCTCAATAACGTATCTGTAGCTAATGAAACACCTGTTATGGACACAGTTATTGGAAATGCTGAATTTATTACACCTATTGACATGAACCCATACAGTTATACTGCTGAATAATTTGAGAATTTATGAAAGAGATTGTCAAGAAAAAAAATCGAGTAGGCGGCGGGAGGCTGTAACGAAAAGTCTGTAAATAGGATTCTTCTATGATAAAATGGGGTGAAAGGCTTAAATGCAGAGCTTTTCACCCTTGTTCTATATATACCATCTGTCCGATGGCATCTCAATAACAGTCAGCTTTCCCGCATATCTTAGCCAGAGTATCCATTTCAATCAATCAGCCTACCTTCATACATGATACATAGTTCACCATAGACCTGAGCCCAGTTCCGAATCGGCATTGTCTATTTTTTTGTAGCCTAAAATGTAGCCAGATACAGTGCCTTCAGCAGTGCTGTATCGCTGGGGAAAACGCTCCTCTGACGGTTTAGTTTCCGGTAGGTAGAATTCAGCGATTCTATAGCGTTGGTCGTGTATATGACTTTCCTGACAGTTGCTGAAAATTTAAAGATTGGGGAGATCGCATCCCAGTTGTCTTTCCAGCGTTTCATAGAATTCGGATATTTTGGAGTCCATTTTTCAGTTACGCGGTCAAGGGCAGCCAGAGATTTCTTCTCATCCGGAGCCTGATAGAGGATTTCAGTTCCGCGGCGAAAGCCTTCCGATCTTTATCAGGGACACATTTCAAGGTATTCCTCACCTGATGTACAATGCAGCGCTGATATTCCATTTTAGGAAACGCGGCTACAATGGCTTCTTCGTTCCCTGTCAGGCCGTCTGCACAAAGGAGCAGGATATCTTTTACGCTATGGTTTTTCAGTTCATTTAATACGGGAAGCCAATATTTAGAACTTTCATTATCTCCCCCTGAATGGTAAGAACTTCTTTCTTTCCCTCCACATTGATTCCAAGGATCACATATGCTGCCAGTTTTTTAATCACACCATTATCACGTACAGAATAGTGGATCGCATAGATGAAAATAGTAGGATAGACTTCATCCAGAGGTCGGTTTTGCCACTCTTCAATCTGAGGAAGACTCTTGTTGGTTATATCAGAAATAAAGCCCTCAGAGGTTTCAAACCCATAAATATCTTCAATAGTTTCAGAAATCTGCCGGGAAGCCATTCCCTTTGCGTACATAGAAATAATCTTCTGATCAATATCTGAAATGTCTTTCTGCCGTTCTTTGATCACTTTAGGATTGAATGTTGATATGCGGTCCTAAGTCACTTCAATCTCCACGAATCCATAACTGTTGTTCACACGTTTGCGTTTATAACTATTGCGGTAAGCACCATTTTCAGAACGTTCAGATTTTTCATACCCGAGATGATCATTCATTTCAGCTTCTATCATTTCTTTAATATTTCCGCCAAGCAGATCTTTCAGGGCTTCCTGAATGTCGCCAACCATCTGGATATCGTATTCTTACAGTAACTGATGGATAATCTTGCGTTTACTCTCTGTCATTTGTACTCGATGTACAGATTTCTTTTGTTTTTCCATAATAAAAGGTCCTCCCATGAATTAGAGTTTATCATAGAAGAACCTTTAAGTTATATATTTACAGATAAATTTGGACCTGTTGTCAAACTCACTTTTTCAGTGTTTATTTCTGCATATTTTTTTGAAATGCCATAAAACGGCTGGTAAATTCGGTTATTCAAACCGCTTTTACCAGTCTTTTTAGATTTAATGCCTTTGCTGATAAGAGGCATTCTTCTGTCGCTTTCTGAAGGTCTCTGTTTTGGATTTTATTCAATTTATGTTCTCGTTTTAAAACTGCGAATGTTCCTTCTGCCCATATCTTCCTAAGCCGCATGACCTTCATATAATCACTGGTCCCTACTTTCTTGCTCTTTCGATAAAAGAGGGATAATAAGCACTCGCATTGATCCTGACTGTACCAAAATCTGTGGCACAAGCTAAAAAATCCGGGCAGTTTTTACATTGTTTTTTTGAACGGCTATATAGACGATAATAGTTCTGCGTTAACCTTTTATAAATTAATTTCTGAAATGCTAAATATTCTCCCTGTCAACATACAAAACGATCTGTTTCGTCATCGTAACAGAATCCTTTTTTCATTGCATTGTTCTGATATTCACGGATAGCTGTATAACCTTGGACTCCTAATAACTCCAGCCCTCTGTGTACCGCGCCTATATCATATCCGCCATCGAATCCAATTTCCTGATATTTACAAGGCTGTCTTTTCAAATGTTCCAGGATAATATCACTTTCCCTCTGGTTAGCAGGATAACAGTCCCCCGGGTAATAATGCCATGACTGGTATCCACCGTCATCTCCGTCAGATAGCCCAGCCCCTTTTTACGAGCCTGATGGATATAACCACACTCTGGATCTGTCCGGCTTTTTTAAGATTCTTTCTTTTTTTTACATTCTCCGATTCTTTATAACCAGGAATGGACGAAAACTCTGCTTCCAATTCTTCCATATATTTTACAGTGGAGTGTTGGACCGTCTCAACTGCCTCATAGCGGCTGTCCCAGGATACATTGGACGGAAGGAATGAGCCATCAGCAACATCGATTTTTCCCGATACGATCCCCAGACCTATACACTTCAGTACGATCTCATTAAAAATTTCCCGGAATATGCCGGCCACTTGAAACGTCTTCTTCTATTCTGGCTAAAAGTTGAGTGATCCGATACTCTATCCATAAGATCAATTCCACAAAACCAGCGGTAAGCAAGGTTAAGAGATACTTTCTCCTCAAGACGCCGCTCTGATTTGATCCCATAAAGATAACCAATCAGCAGCATTTTTATCAGAACAACGAGGTCAATAGATTTCTGCCAACATGGGAATAATACGGGGCTGCCTTTTCGTATATAAAATCAAAATTTACACAGTTTTTAATCCGTCTCAGGAGATGATCCTCCGGAATCATAGAATCTATGTCAAGGATTACCATCTGGATTTGTCCGCTTTGTTTTTCCATCATAAAAAATGACCTCCTGCAATTGATGTAATAAATATACTATACAGAAAGCCATTTCTCTTTAGTTTGTCAACAGGTCCAAAGTTTCACGCACTCCAGCAAAACTGGGTAACCAAAAACTTTACATTTTTATCACTGTCTACTTGACGGGTAGCACACCACACACCATAATCGGCAGCCCCTTTCACTATCTTTTCTTTTGTATAATTACTGCTAAACCTATACATATAGCAATTGCAACCAAAAATGGAATCGCCCACAAAAATGCAATGTTTGCAGGTGCGCTATATCCCGCATTTTCTATTCCCCAAAGCATTTTTCCATAATTAAAAGCTACCACAGCACACATTACATCCGACAACAATATTGCCAATCCAATCAGCAATAAACTGGCTTTTTTCATAAATCTAAACCTCCTTTTATTTATTATTTACCGAGCACCCTTCTGATCCGACTAATTCTTTTCTCTGTTTACTGGCTCTTTCTCCCCTCTTCAATATTCCCGGAAATAAGCCATTGCTTCAATGTTCTCGCATGAAGAGGCTACCACTTGTCTATTAAACTCCATCAATGGTGACCTGCAGAACGTAAATCAAATCAGAGACTTCAGTTTTTCGGTTTGCGCTCCAAAAAGCATATTTTATCAAGGCTTATTGATATATAACAATTGTATACTGGTTTTCGTTTTTTTGCAAACCAAATCACAAAGGGACATAATTCTGATATTAAAATTCTTGCATATAACAATATTGTATTTTTAACTGTTTCCAGAACTGCCACCATTTTTCTTCTGACATATCCTGCTCTGGTACTTCTTGATCTTGCTTTTGTTCCAATAATATGAACTTACGTTACCATGTATCTCTGTATTTCGTCCACTTTTCATATACTCTTGCAACAATTAACATAGGTTTCTGAAATTGTAATAAACAAGCAAAGATACGCAAACCGTACTCCGACCAATCTTAGATGCCAAAGAAATGACTGGAATAACAACAGAAGCAATAATTCTTATAAAGTAGTATATATAAAAAATTCTTTTAATTTATCTTCCATAAATTTCACTCTCCCCAATAAGTGCTTCTATCTCGAATACATAAAACAAATCTATTTCTTTATTCCCCTTAATTATACAGCGCTTTCAATATTACTGTATTAGTAAATATAAATATTAAAATTATTGTAATAACTGTTATATATCTCGCTTCCTCCACACATAAGCCCTTATATTTAAAGCGGTTTTTAATAAATCAATAAAACAACTTTGTATATTCTGTTTGCGTGTCTGCAATGTGGTACACATAAATCACTGAATTTACCTGTTTAAATATAACTATGTGTTTTTTACATATGACCATACGATATCCTTGTTGGTTTAACCATTCATCTGGTGTCATGGAACCTGAATCCGGAAACTCTTCCAGCCTTTCAATCACATCTAAAATATGATTACTTACTTTGATTGAAGTCTGTACATCGAACTGAATCAGATAATAATCTTCAATTGCTTTCAGGTCTTCCCATGCCGAGGGAAGTATCTCCACCTTACATTTCATCAATCCTCTCCCTTAATCTTTTTCTTGCTTCTGCAACACTGATTGTGTTCGCCCCGTTAATCCGCTCTTCTTCCGCCTGCAAAACTCTGGCCCGAAGTTTTAAAACCTGCTCTCTCTTTTCAAAAGCATTAATATCCATTAACACAATATCTCCTTCTCCATTTTTTGTAATATAGATAGGTTCTTTTGTCTCTTTCGCAAGGTTAGAAATAGCGACATAATCATTCCTTAAAGAAGCAGATGCTTTAATAATCATGTAATAGCCCTCCCTTTCATATCTTTATTTTGATATAATTATATCATTCTTTTTGTATCAAGTAAATATATTTATAACTCATACTTCTTCATTATATAAAATTGATACACGCATCTATAAAATCCGTTTCTATGACCTGCACTTTATTTTACCACCTACGCCACTCTTTCTGGATGCTTTTCTTTTAGCTTCTCTAATTCCTGCTCCACATAATCAACAAAACTGGCGACTTTTTCTCCATAATCGCAATTTCCATTTCCTCTGCATTGCTTAATTTTTCCCGCTCCCCATTCCATTGTATAAAACGGCTCATCAGGGGCTTTCGCTTTTCGAATAAAATAAATTTGGCATTCTCCTCTTGCAATCTTAGGTATATAATCCCTGACACAATGACCAAGTAAATCACTTTCTCTTTTTATCTCTTTCCAATCGTCAGGTACTTTTAAGAAGTAGTCCTCTTTTTTGATTTTATCTTCTAACAGGCTCCGCTCTTCCTTAAGAATCCGGTTTACCCGTCTTCTCTCCCGTTGCACTTCCGCATGCTTTCTCTTTTTTTGGTAAAGCCGATGCTCCTCCATGACCCTGTCATGCGCTAATTTCAGATTTTTCGGGAATAAAACATACTTGCTCCTTATTTCGTGTTTTAATTCTTTTGACCACTCCATGTAGTCACCCCAGTCTTTCGAATAATGCCAGAAACGTCGGATTTGTTCACCTGATAACACTTCCAGATTGCTGCCTAATGTGTAAACAGGAACTCCGTAATCATTTGCAAGCTGTTTTAACAAATAATTGACAATTTTCTTTAGCGGTGCATATTCATTATATTGAATCAAGTTTGAAACCCTGCTATCATACAGAAACTGAAAATTGTAAATTTCTTTTTCATTCAGTTTTACCTTTCCTTCCTCAAGCCCACGAAGGATATCTAATTCTCTAAGGCCCCAGTTATACTGTTGCATAATTAAGATTTTTTCTTTTGAGATGCCCAGCGTCTTTCTCATATCCTTTGACTCACTACCAAAGGTCCCCGATGATGTTGCAATAATATTCTCTACCAAATGATACAATTTGGCTTTCACAAAATATTCTAACTGCGGGAAAGCAAGATACTTTAAAATATAACGCCTCACAGGGAAACACTCATGCATATTATATCTCCCAAAATATTCAATTGCGGAGTACTGTATCTCCGTTCCTTTCAATACCTGCTTCAGATTTTTCAAATACAAACATCCAGGTAATCTGTTCCGAGTCTCATATTCATTTATTGTAGAATTTAAGTGATAACAGTAATAATAAAAATGAGGATCGAGAGGCCGCTGATACCACCCCATTCGCTCATCGCTACCGGAATAACGATATATATAGTCCTTTACATCTCCTTTTGATACTACTGATCGATACCTTTCATTCCACTCAAAATTATTTTCTTTAACATCAGATGCATCATATCTTTTCGTTAGTATAAAATGCCGAAGAATAATATTCCCGTTTCCCCGTTCTATTTTCACGGCGTATCCAGTGTCCAAAAACCTTCCAGTTTTCCCTTTTGCCTTAAAAGTCACAGGGCTCTTACAAATCGAACAAATCCCCTCTCTATTATGTCTGAGTTTCTTTTGCTCCATCTCAAATTCTGTTTTGCAATGGCTGCAGAAGCATTTCAAGTATTTCTTCTTTTCATAGTCATAGAATACATATCTGCTCCTATACATTGCCTCTTCTTCTGCCCAATTCAGAAATGCAGCAGTTGGAGGCTTTGCTCGTCTAAAGATCTGGTCCGTCTTCGCATTCATCCGTCTTCTTCTTTTTTTCTGTTTGTTTTCCCGGATCTCTTTCTGTCTTTCATTTATGACCTGAAACCAACGGATCTCACTTCTCCCACACCGGAAAAATCCTCTTATCATTTTTTCTTCATAAGCTGTACGAATTGCTGCATTCCGGCTAAAAGCATTGATCTGAAACATAAATTCCATAGATTGTTCTGTCCAGCTGCCATCTATGATATTCTGCGTTACAAATGCATTTGGGGTATGGAATATACGATAAACCGGTGAAAAATCATTCTCTAACAGTTTATATCTTGTATAGAAGTTTAATATGAGAATTTTGTCGCCATGGATTATTTTTCTTTCCGGTTTTACCAAAAACTCAAAATCATGCATTTTTAAAAAAATTTTATCTCTATTACCAGCCTTTAATGCTGGCAAATTCCCTAATTCTTTTTTTCTCAACAAATCGCCTCCTAAACATGTCTGCATTCATCGCAGTTTTACCCATATTCATCTCTCCTAAAGTCCCACATCAGTTCATTTCCTAAAAAAATTGCAATATTTGCCGGTTCTGTGTATCCATTTATCACGTATAAATTCTTCCTTTAATACAACAATGTATTTTCTCATATACTTGTCCCGTTCCAAAAGAGCGCTAAAATCCACCGCAAGGATCTTAGCGCTCGTCGTCATTCACTATGCTGCTTTTGAAATATTGACCGGCAAAACTAAATAAAGATAGGATTTTTTCTCATCCTTAACCACGCATGGTGCCTTCGGATTTGTCAGATAAAGTGAAATCTTCTCTTCATCAATCACCCGCAACATATCTAATAGATAACGGGGATTAAATCCGATCACCATTTCTTTCCCTTCTTTCGTAATTTCCAGACGTTCGTTCATCGAGCCAACACCAGTTTTCACCTTAAACTCAACATCTTTTTCTCCGATATCCATCAGGATCGGATGATTTGTCTTATCCTTCAGTAAGAGCGTAGCACGGTCAATACACTCCTGAAGTTCTTTTTTATTAACCTCAAGTTTGATTTCATAGTCCCCAGAAATCATCCGATTAATATCGAAATAGTCTCCATCGATCAACCGGGATACCGCTACTGTTTCATCCAGATCAAACAAAATGTGATCTTTGGTGAAATAAATCTCGATATCTATATCCGGATCATTCCCAATAATTTTAGCAATCTCTGTCAGTGTTTTTCCCGGAACAATTACTTTTCTTTCCTCATATTCTTCATCCAGGGTAAGATTCCTGATTGAAATTCTGTGACCATCCAAAGAAGCGACCCTTAACTTGTTTTTTGAAATTTCAAAAAGCTCTCCCGTCATCATTTTATTACTCTCGCTATCCGAGATAGAAAAAATAGTCTGCCGGACTGCTTCCTTCAAATCAAATTCTGAAAGAATGATACTCTCTTTCTTTTCAATTGCCGGAATACGGCTATACTCATCACCAGACTTTACGGCAATATCAAATTTGACTTTCTTACACTTAACCGTTGCCTGTACATCATCTTCTGTATCGATTACGACTTCACCCTCAGGCAATTTACGCACAAGCTCCGAAAAAAATTTTGCTTCGACTGCAATTGCACCTTCCTGCACAACAGTTCCACTAATCTCCGTTCTAATTCCTAGTTCCAGGTCATTTCCAGTCAGATGAATTGTACCACCTTTAGCTTCAATCAAAATACACTCCTGGATCTTAATGCTTGATTTTGCAGGTACCGCTTTTGAAACAATCTGTACTCCCTTTGCAAGGTCTGCTTTCTTACAACTAATTTTCATCCGTTTCTCCTTTCATTTAAATTATTTTTATTCTCCTCTAAGTGTATCAATCTTCCATCTTACTCTTAAATCTTCTCAAAAACTCCTGATCGAATCATATCCCATTTCCAGCCTATATAATCGGGATATTCTGTCTTATCGACAGCCTTCATATAGAGGCGTTCCATCTCCTCTTCTGTATATATTCCGGAAATCCCCTGTTCATAGCAAGCATATCTCGAATTCATTTTTCCAATGTATTTTTTCCTTTTCATACACTATCTTTCCAACACTTCATAGTAGACGCCATTCTATTCCCTCATGTTAGTCTGGAGCAGGAAGATAACCTAAATTTTCTCCTAGCATATCTGGAATTTCACTCCATTTCTGCTCCGGCTTTTCAGGCAGTAGGAGATGCTGCGTGTTATCATAGAAAGAGACGTAATTTGAAAAAATTTCCTCCGGCTCAACCTGTGTTGTATTTATTTCTGCTACCATCTCTTCCAATTCCTGTTGTGATAAATTACCAAAATCCGGAGTTATAACGAGCTCATGAATCGAAGATGGTAAAATAAAGAAGTCGCTTTCTAAGATATTGCCGATTTTCTCCAATATCTCAGTATGCATTATGGCTCCCGCTCCATAATTTCCTATGCGATTTGATAAAACATACATGTTATCCCACCTTTTCATTTCAGACACTTCTAATAGATTAACTGCTGCAGACAGCCACCTTTAACGGTCATCAGGGCCATATTATCCGGCCAGACCGGGACATCCCCGGCCATTAACCGTTATGCCGCGAAAGGCTCTTTACATGAGTAGCACATGATAGGCTCTCTGCCTTGGCAAATCCGCCTGTGGTGCTGGTTTGCCGGCTTTGCCAGAATATCATGTGTGATGGAGGCTCATGTCAAGAGTACCGTGGAATAATGGTTAATGGCCGGCCGGATAATATGACTCACGCTGGCCGGATAATATGGCACAGGTGGCCGTTTTGGATGACAATCTGCAACTGCTTTAATTGGCAAACATGTATTATCATCTGTTCTTCGTTGTTCACACAGCAAATCCCTCATACATTTCAACTCAAAACCACGCATATTTTCTGCTTTTATAGTATCTTCATAAAGCTGTTCTTCCGTAATTTTCCACATTTTCAAATGATTTTCTGTGATCAGCATACTTGCTGTACCATTCTCGTTCTGTTCCAAAAATAAGCGATACATGGTAGCATAACGCCCACGTCTTGTATGTACATAGTATTTAAACTGTCTCTGATTCATTTCAGGATCACACATAGAAAAAAACAGATTCTTCTTTAAGGAGGCATAGTCCATTAAATCCGGCATAATGCTTTTATCTCCTCGATCCAACAGTACTCTCAAATCAGCAATTTCACGCAAAAGATTTTCGAGTGACTCTCCGTTTTTGTATCTTTTTTCATAACCTTCCAAATAAATCTTAGGAGTGATATATTCTCCTTTTCTATAAACCATAAGCCCCTGCTTAATGCAGTCATTGTTTTTTATCGTTTCTTCAATCCCTACCTCTGCATCCTCAAAATTTTTAGGAAGGTATTCTCTAATCTGATTCTTCACCTGATTCATAAAATTTTTATCCATAGAGTTCTCCTTTCTTTTGTAGCCACAAAAAAAGACATCATAATCCAAAACAAATTATGATGTCCCATTCTTTTATAAATATCAAATTAAAAAGTTTGCTTTCGGTCTCCCCGAAACTAAAAATCATTGCAATTGATGTATTGCATAAAATAGGATTCATTTTTACACTACCACAAGATATAGCACGAGTCAATATTTTTTAACTATTTATTGTGTTTTGTCCCATTGCAGACAAAGGCTACATCAGGCTGCCGGATTTTCCTCATCAACCTCCATCAGATCCTCTTTTAAGATGTCAGCAAGAAGTCTCCCCTTATAGTTTCCTGCAAAAATCATTTTTTCCTCTCTTCTCAGCTTAAAAAACTCTTCTTCTCTCTTTTTCTTGCTTTCCTTTGCCCACAATTCATCCTGATCAGACAGCCTCTTAGCTATAATCTTCTGCCAACGCTTTAAAAACTTGTTAATTTCATCTATATCATTTTCTTGTCGGTTATAATAGGTACGCTTTTGTCTTACAGTTCCGTTCGGTTCCACTTCCAACGTATAATACGGCTGTAAAGGATTTTCCCTTTTTCTTAAAAACAGAATATAGGTTTCCCGGTCTGCAATTCGATTTAAATAGATATCATTTACATCTATGCAGTGGTTTAAACACTTTCCTTCTTCCAAAAGATCTTCAATCCCGCTTGGAACTAAAACAGCATATGTTTCTTTTTCATCACAGTATTCATACTTTTTCCTAATACTATTGTAAATCTGTCTAATTGTCGGAAAAGCGGCTTCCTTTTCAGCTGTAAGTGCTTTTAACCCCTTTCTCCGCAGACATCGGGTTGCCTCCTCGTGTCGTTGTATCAATTTCCTTGCTCTGTATATAATTGCATCTTGTGTATCCCATCCCAATTTTTCTGCCATGTAAAGATAGTCTCTCCAAATGTGCAAAATATCCTTCACCTGTTCCTCATTTTCAAATGCCTGCCTGCTAAGATAATTTTTCACCTGAATTTCTGACATTCGATCTTTTATAAATGAGATACTATTAGGACCCATATTCCGCATGATATACCACGAAATCAAGTCATCGTCCAGAGACTTTCCCGTCTCGTTTTCATAGCGCAGCCACTTCAAACGCTCTACACAGTCTCCATTTCTCAACCTGCTTAGCTGAGCATGGTTAATCTGAAGTTTTCCAAGCAGATCTGTTTTTGTTTCATCCAGCGCTATGCTCTTACCTTTCAAAACATCTCTTACAATTCCCAGCAGATCAGCTTTCACAAGCTGCTCCAGAGATGGCATGTCCACATATGTTTCGAAATACTTCTCAGGGCAGAAACTTTTCTCCTTTCTGAAAAATTCTATAAATCCTGTATGTCTAAAAAAATGCTTTGAAAGGGATGGGATTGTTTTCCCATAAATTCTACCTTCTGGGTATTCGATCGGATGGCTGAACAATAAACCGCCCACACGTAATCTGCCTTTTTTCCATTTCATACACCAATTTTCCCACCCGTAATGATATTCTTCCATTGTGAAATCACTGCTATAAAACAGTCTGCGTCTCTCCAGACAATTTATATCAGGTGCGTTGTTCCGCATCGTATATCTTTTTTGAACATTAAAGCATCTTAATACAAATCCATCTCCACACTTTTGTATCAGGTATACTTCATATTTATTGAAAACGGTTCCTCTTTTTCCATTGGATTTATACTGAACCTTCTTTTTACAGCGGGAGCATCTGCCCGCTTTATTATATTTTGGTTTTATAATAGGTACTTCTCTCTCACAATAAGTACAGTACCCTGTTCGTACATTTTTCCCCGAATCATAAAAAATATAGTTTTTATCTGCTCCAACTTTCTCAACCCATTTTTCCCAGTCACCAGGAAGGGCCGGTACAAGTTCCATTTTTCTATTTATCTGTGCTGACAGCTTCTCTTCCTTGCGCAACCTTGCTGTTTCCCGATTTTCTTCCTGAAAATGTACAATGCTGTCCCAAGTATCTTGCGCACACAAAGGATTGCGTTCCCTAAAGACATACTCCTGAATCTGATCCCTATAGTCTTCATATGTATATTCCTCTGCATATTCTTTTGCGTAACTAGTATTTTCAGGAAAGGACAGATTATACAGGATGGAATGCTTCCACTTTTGATTCCTGCAGTCATAAACTAAATCTCTACGTTTCTCATAGTCTAAAAAGACATTATAGAATGGGGTATACTTTCCATTATTTAGCTCTTCTGATAAAAACAGAGATATTTTTAGGATCCCATCCTCCAGACAGGAACGGTAAAAAATATAGTTTTGAGGTTCCGTGCTGAGCCCCATATTGCTAGATCTCTTTCTTTTTTCTCTAGCCACTGCAACCATTTCTTCCGTTGGCTTTAACGCTCTGATTTTAAGTAATTTATCTCTATAATTCATATTTCCTCCCGCCTTTACGAAAACAGGTCACGGGACGTTCATACTCTTGAACATATCCTGTGACCTATTTTCTACTTTTATTCCATTACAATTTTCCCATTCACATCATACCAGATGCCCGGATGAAAATTCACGCCGTCAATAATATAAACAGCTCCCCTTTCAATATCCACAGAATCCGCTTTTTCTCTGGCAATTACTAAGATATCTCCTTCTTTTTTTCCGCATACTCTCGGATTTTTTCCTCGGACTACCGCATATCCTTGATCTGCATCTCCTTCTTCTGCTCTTACAATCTTACTCCATCGCCGTTTGGGATTAACCACCATAAATTTTAATCCTGCAAATAAAAGCTGTACAAACTCTAATTTCCGTTCCAAAAATAGTTCTGTGCAGGAAATCTTACTGTCAACAGCATCCTCATCCAAATCACCATTTGCTTTCACTTGATAGTAAACTGATGTTTTCCATGCTGGATAATAGACCAGACAGTCCAGTGGGTTTTCTGCACAGTGGAATCCGTTTGCACGACAGTTCGCCTTTTCTGTACGGTTCCATTGCTTTTCTACAAACTGGTACCCCAAACATGTCAAATCTTTTTGGAAACCTTTATACGCAAGCATCCTCTTTTACTCCCTTTCCACTATCCGGGTTTTCTGAAACTATACTGTCATCCGTCTGCTTCCCGAGGTCAAAGAGCGACAACTGACCATCTTCCGGCTTCGTTACCTTAGATATCGTACTGCTCTTCATTGGCTGGACAGAGGCTGCTTTCTTTCTCTCTCTTCGTTCCCGCTCCTCTTTCTCCCATTTTTTCTTCTTTTTTCGTTCCTCCTTTTTATCATCTAAACGGTAATATTCTACCGCCCATCGGTATACCTTTTCTTCTTCTAAAATCCGTCCAACGCCCCTTCTTCGCTGATCTTTTGGGCGTTTACAATCTGCTTCCTGTTCCTTTTTAATCAGGTCTTCTGCTTCCTCATATGCCTGGGTTAAAATATAGTTCATGCACTTTTCTAAAGACTTATGTTCCTGAAGAACCTGTTCTTCCAACCCGTTCTCATTCAAATGCTGCATCAGGTAACGCCCGATTGCATGGATCACACGGTCATCAGAGAACTGATATTGTTCTGCAGTGAGTTTTTCGGATGCATTTGTAAATGATTTTTCATCCAATGGAATCTCCGCAAGCCGGATTCTTGTCCCCTTGATAAACGCCTGCACATCTTCGTCCGGAATCAACCACTGATCCGCAAGCTGATTTAGCCTATCAATCTCCCCATTATCCCTCAGATTTTGTGCAAACAGATTTAATTCCGACGTATTTTTCACAAAGTTTTCGATCATGTTCTTCTCCTTTCTTTCAGAAAGAGGGCAAGACCCTCATCCTGACTTATGCAGCCGTTTTCTCTGTTTTCTGCAGTTCCTTATCAGCCAGCTCAATAATACTCATTAATTCGATCAGATACTGACGACACCACTCGCTGTCCTTATACCGTTTCCCGATTTTCTGGGCGTCTTCAATGACACACTCCCACTCCTTATCATCTTTCGGCCGCTTTTCATAGTATTTTTTAAAGAATGCATAAATTTCGTGCATCGCTCTGTCCATATCTACATCACTGGTTGTATCTAAATTTGAAATCAATGTAGTAACTAGCTTATAAAGTACTGGAGCACTTTCTTTATATGGCTCATATTTTTTCAACAGATCCTTGATTCCCATCATTGATTTTCCCAAATACAGTGCATAAAAGTCTCTTGTGATCTGAGCAACCAATTTTCTTTCTATCATTTTTTCTCCTTTCTCAGCTAAGAGGCTAATTCCATTTCTATCTGCCCCTCGATCTGCTTCATCGGCTTCTCACTCCCATAAAGCCACCACTTGTAAATATCTTCCGGGGTTTTCCACTGTTCTGCCCTATTGCAGTTTCCATCTTCTTCTCTGTCTTTCAGTATTTTTTCAAATGCCCTAAGATACGCTCTCCGATACTGCGGATAAAGCGAAAGCTCCCACTTTCTCTGCTTCACCGAAGCCAGAGGGCATCCAATGCATCCCAGCCTCCGAAAGCCTTTATCATACAGCTGACAGTACTTCTTAACATACTGATGGATAAACAGCCAAACTTCATCCTCTGACCAATCAATAATTGGATTCAGCGCATACTTGCCCTTTAACTGGCATGATTCTAACATTCTGCGCTTCTCATCATTATCATTATTCAGGTAAATTATTTTAGGTTCTTTCGGTCCTAAAACTTCGGCAAGCCCCCTGTTTTTCCTGTTATTGCTTTCCTGCCAGCGTACCCCGGTAATAACAAAACGGCCCTGACCGCCTCTTTCCTTCAATTCAGAACAGCAATACCTCACTTTTCTTGTTGGAGGATATTTTTTTTGCGGGATCAATTTCCACATACTGATTCTTGGTGGAACCATCGTTACTTCCGGGTATTCTTTCCGGATAAAATAAACAAGCTCTGGCGGATCCACCGTAGTAATATTATAATACGCATGGAATTTTACCCCTGCCATTTTCGCAAGAGCATAAATCACCTGGCTGTCTTTTCCTCCACTAAAACACAAGTAATATCCTTCAGGGTGCATCTGGAGAGCCTTTCTCTCAAATGATCTTAGCGCTTCGACTGAACGCTTAATCTTAGCGTTGATATCAATAAAAATTGTATATTGTTCCATCTCTTCCCCGTTCCTTTTTTATTTTGCTGGAACGGAAAAGCCATTCTTACCGGTGTGTCTTTTTACGCTGCCTGACCTTCACTTCCTCTGAGCATTTTCAAGAACACAGTACGCAATTACCGTGTGCTCTAAGCAGCAACCCGAATCATCCGGGATACGAAAAAACAGAACAATACTAATGGTCAATAGAAATCGAACCAAAAGAGATGATCCGGATTTCCAGGATTTGAACATTGGAGATTTTCCGGTATGGCCTCTGTCGGTTATAATCTTCTACCCAATCTTTCATGAGCAGTTCGATTTCTATGTCGATTTCTTCATGCTCCTGAAGAAATACATATTTTTTAGCATTCTTATGATTTCCCCTTATGGTTGTATAGGAATAGGAAATCTCAAATAGAGGGATTACGATATTCGAGGACAGCATCTGTAACGGGTGCATTTTCTTTAGCATCTCTCTATACTTTGCTGTCTCCGGAATCGTGCCGCCGATTGCAGCCTCCCTGAAATTCATAAAATCTGCTATTTTGTGTAAATGCACATATATCTTCCTCCTTATGCTGTTTTTCTTTTCTCTGTTTCACCAAGCCAGGCTTTTGCTGTTGCGACCTCACAATCCATTGCCTCAGCAATCCTTTCCCAGGTATATCCTTCTTTTCGCATACAGCTAATGATCTGTGCCCTGTCTTCCCTTGACAGCTCCGTGTCCTGTCTCTGAAGTTTTTTCTTCAGAAACCTTTTACAAATAGGGTGGCTAGGTCCGTATTCATACATGAACTTCGCTTCTGTCGCATTTAATCCGCAGAAGATTGCAATCAAAAGCTGATAATAACCTGCTATCAGATCCTTCTGCATATTTTTCTCCTCCAATCAACAGAAAAATTTTCTGTTCCTAATCCTTCTCTGGAAACAAGCTTCTTTCTTCCTCCTTTCCGTATGCTGAAACAAAAAAAGACACCAAAATCCATTTACTGAATTTTGATGTCATTTTTACTTTTTATCCTGTCAAAAAATCGCTCTCCAAGTTTGTCCTGGAGATCAAAGCAAACTGTATTTATGGTTAAATACACAAAATACAAATCTTCATTTACACACTAACACAAGATATAGTGTATTGTCAATAAAGGATTTGATTTTAAGCCATAATTTCGCTCCCTTTGTGTCACTCTCCACTTTTCCTTTTTTACATTTCAAAATAGTCTGTAAGATCCATTTGAACACCGCTTTCTGCCTCTCTTGTGCATACTCTATTTAGCTCTTCTGTACCCAATCTTTTTCTTAAAAACTCCTGTTCTCTCGGATCTAGTGCTTGCAGTCCGTATTGCGCCGCTTTTTCTTCCAATTTTATGATTTTTGTCTGTTCCCGCTTCTTTTTCTCCTCTTTTTTCTTCTGCTTCTTAGCGGTTGCTAAATCAGAAGCATGAACTACATGGATACCTTTTTGAATATCTTGAAGATCCTGTTCTAAATCCCTGCCTTCTGATTTTCCTTCCCGAATATTTAAAATTTCAATTTTAATATCCGGGTCATATATATGCAGCATGGAATATTGATTCCACCATTCTTTCCAGTAGATTTCATTTGCAGCAATGTTCCGCAGTGCTGCACAAATATCCAGCGATACGGAGTGATCCAAAAATCGTTTTCCTTTGATGATTGATATGATTGGCTCCCCTGCAAAAAATGTATCATCCTTACGGACTGTAGATACTTTCAAATCATAAAAGAGGTTTCCTTTTTTCTTTGTCAGGTTCCGCCCACGTAATGGGCAGAATTCGCCTCCTGTACAGGTTTTTGCACACATCAAAGGCTGATACTTAAAGTACCACTCCATTTTTCGTTCATCAAAAAACATATGATGCTGGCACATATTTTCAGAATGTATTTCAAAAAACTTCTTTAGGAGCCTGTCTTTATCTGATTTTTGTAACTTCTGTAACTTTTCTATGCTCATGTCATATACATATCCATAGGTCATACGACATCTGCAGAAATGAAAAGATCGTGTTCCTTCCTTATTTTCTAAAAGAGGATGATTTCTTTTACATGAAATAGCGCCAAACGGACACAAAACCACTGGATTATCATTTTCAAAGCACCAGTCAATTCCCATGTACCCCAGGTCATTTAGGCAATGTTTCCCTTTGACGTACAGGCCGCATCCCGTCTGATAGTTTTTCTCCTGTATATAATCAGAACGATATTGAAAACCGCCATATACATTTTCCAAAGTTACCGGATAGACCGCTGGAATTTTAACATACTGAGGATAATGATGGACATGATATCCTTCACGCAAAAGATGTTTCGTTAAGAGATTATAACTCTGTTCCATTTTTCCGCTTCCTTTCCATATAATTTGCTTTTTATTTGCAAGTATCACAAAATGTGTCTACTAAATTTTTGTATACAAAAAAGGGAAACCTACTTGTTTCCCTAAAATTTAAGATCTCTATATGATTTTTTCATTTTACCTGTCCTGCCAGGCTGAAGCCAAAAACTTCTTATAGCATTCTTCCAATTCTATCCTCCGCTTACTAAAGCAGGAAATATGATTCGCAGTGATCAGGACGATAATATTCGTTCCATTTTTTTCAATTTCTTTTCCATTTATTCCACTGGAATCCGGAATCGTTCTGATTTCTGCCTCCGTTTTCCATTGTGACATTATATGCAGCCATCAATTTCACATTGAACATTTTGATGTGCATATTTCCTCATTCAATAATTTGAGCACCATCTATCATCTTATACCATGGCCGCATTTGCATCCCTGAAAAATTACGGTTCGCAAATCGATATAAAAACTGTCCCATATTGTATGCTGCATGTTCATTGATTTCTTTTATGGTTCTTCTTTCCCAGACTTCTTTACATTCATCATAGTAATTTTGTTTTCTTTCATCGTCTTCTGCCTTTATGGGGCGTATTATCTTTTCTTCAAAATTTATTTCAAATCTCATCACCGTGAAATCAATTAAGACCCTTTTACAGTCTTTCAAATTTTTTATTTCCATGAAATTCATAAAAGAAATTCTCCTTTTCTCACCTTATTAATTATTTATAATATCTTATTTAGGATATCTTTATGCTTGAATAAACCGCATAACATGGAGCAAGGAGGCAAAACCACCTTCCCCCGGTTCAAAGTCCAGGATGACTACCTTTTCTATTTTTCAGCTGAAGGCATCCCCTCTAAATGGAAGATAGCAGTCCAATCTGCATTTTTACCGTTTCATATCAGTTATTTAATTTCTTTACGAAGAGCTACAATTTCCTCCTCACTTAATCCGCTGACTTCTTTGAGCAATCTGACTTCTGCTCCTGCTTTCAGCAACGCAAAAAGTATTTCTCGTATTCCTTCTGCTCTTCCCTCTGCTATTCCCTCTGTTCTTCCTTCTTTGCGCCCTTCTTCTCTTCCCTCTATTCTGCCCGCTTCACGGCCTCTCTCTTCCAAACGTTCCAATGCAGTACACATGTTCATATCTCCTTCGGATGACTCTTGAACTTGAATAAGCGAATTGCTGCCCGTAATCACTCATATCATCGCATTCACATTTCCCTTAATCTTTACATTGTTAGAATAGCAGATTGGGGGAAACACCTAGTTTTCCCCCAAAAAGCATAAGCATAATGAAATTTCTACACTTTTGCAAAAACATGATACTCCATATTATATCATCCTCAGCCCTGCAAAAATAGAAATTCAGATTTGCCTGTAGAATGATTATTCTATTTCTTTGCGAAGTGTCTTAATTTCTTCCTCGCTTAATCCGCTGACTTCTTTGAGCAGCTTAATTTCTGCTCCAGCTTTTAGTAACGCAAAAAGTATTTCTCGCTTTCCCTCTGCTATCCCTTCTGCTCTTCCTTCTTTGCGCCCTTCTTCTCTTCCCTCTATTCTGCCCGCTTCACGGCCTCTTTCTTCCAAACGTTCCAATGCAGTACACATGTTCATACCTCCTTTGCTTTCAAGTGCTTCTTGAACCAACAAATCACTGTCCGTCATCACACCGATCATTGCTCCCACATCCGGGGCTACGATTTTTTCTTTTAAAAGTGTGCGGACTTTATCAAACTCTCCGCCGTAAATATATCTGGCAGTTTCAAATATGATCTGAACTTCTTCATTACCAAAACGATACTTTCCGCTCTCTCCTACCTGCAGCAAATTCATCCGGTAATCAGAAAATACTCTGCCAAGTTTTTCCGGCATATCTACGATCATGTCTCTCAAGCTTTTCGGCCCATCCCATGGTTTTTCATTATAATAGATAACAATACTTATTATAGGATGCAGACGATCCTCTTTATGCAGGCCGGAAAGGAATTCTTCTGCACTTGCTTTATCTCCAGCTTCCCTGTGCTTTCTGGAAATCTCCTGATACTCTTTTAAATAGCCAAGTGCGTCATAGATCATTACTCTAAGCGGCATGCCATAATGGGTCTTACGCTGATTTTCAATTCCCATAATTACAAAATCAACACCATGTGCGGCTTTTTTCACAACATCCCTGGCTCTGCTCAGGGTTTCTTTATATTCATTAAATTCCACCATGGTGGATACGTCTGTATCCAGTTCGCTTAGTTCTTCAGGCTTTATGACCTCTTCTCCTTCAAATACTACGGTATTGAAAAGACTGGCAAAACGGTCATTTTGCCTCCAAAACTCTTTAAAGATTATGTCGGGTTTTATCTTCGGATTTTTCAAGTTGACTCCTCTCTTATGCTGTTTCTATCTATAGATTATTATAACAGATTTTTCAGGATCTTCAACAACAGTGTTAGCCTGCCTGCTGGTTCCCGTCTGTCTCTGCTATTCTTGGCCTTGAATCTACTCTATGGACTCATGGTCAATCACACATACTTCCATTTTAAATATATTATGCTTCACCGGTCATTGTGCGTTCAGCACTTTCTTGGCAATCCTTTCTGCTTCTTCCCTTGTATTCCACTTAGAGCGCATGCCGTCTTTTACCTGCATATCCCCAATAAAGACATACCAGTGCCTTCCTCCATTTGGATAGCGCACATGCCGTAAATCTTTTTCTGTAAAATCCGGAAATATCAGTTCCTTTCTTCTGCAAAACTGCGTATAAGAGAGATCACTGGTACAGCCGCCAGAAGAATTGAAGTATACAGCACCGCTTTGCTTGATCAAACGCAATTCATGCATCCCGGCTTCAATCTTAAATGCCCGCACGCCGTCTAATACAGAGCAATTAAGCTGCCCGGCTTTAAGATATGCCGCCTGAAGGAATTTAAAGCTTGGATCTTCCATTAGGCGGATTCTTTCTTTTATATCAGGAGCCTTTTCCAGCAATTCATATGGGTCTTCACCATGAAGGATTCGATCAAGAGTTGCTTCATAACGTGCTTCATCTGTCTTCTTATGATAGTCTTCCAATTGCTTTACGGAATCAATCTTTAACCACCATCCTCCTTTATCGGAAAGTACAAATAAATATTCCATTAATCGGTCCTCCTTCTCATTCTCTGAAGTAATTCCTCTATAATCCAGTCGATTGTAAATCTGCTCTGATGTGCAAACCAGGGCCTCTGCTGTTCTTTGTTTTCTAACAGTTTCCTAAGTCCGATCAAATCTTTCTCCTGTATAATAGGATCCGTTTTATATTTTTCAATCAACTGAACTACCTCAGAAAAACTTTCCATCTCCGGTTCCTTGCTTATTAGTAATTGACGTATTTCTTCAACTGCCTTCTTTTCACTGGTGTAAACTGAAAGGATTGGGATCCTGCAAAAGGGAAGCTGCAAAAAGACCTTCCATTTTCCATATTCCCGCATGACAATAAATGTCGCTGAGGCGTTTCCTTTATTCCAAGGCTTTTGATAGGCAGGTCTGTCTGGCATATGAAAGACATCCATCATATGATCGTCTCGTAAGAGACTGGGAATATAATTTTTATCTTTCAGTAGTTGTTCCAAGTCCATGAAACTTTTTCCCTTATTGATTTTTCTCGCTATATCCCGGAACAATGCGTGGTACTGGTTCCACTGATAACATAATTTATCTTCAGAATATAAATAGGCTAATTCAAATCGGTCCAGGCTGTTAATCACCTCCAGCCATGTCTTCGCATGTTCTTTCTTTGTGCGAAATAGGAATTTTCCAAAATTATATATCGAAAGACTGCTATTTGTCAGGACATAGCCAAATTCTTCGATAAAATCATCTTTTCCTGAATATACCGTTTCCCGGTACCATCCTGGCCGGATATGGTCGATATCTCTTTTATCCGTCCTTTCATGAAATTTTTCCAGCAATTCCATTTCATTTCCTTCTGCATAGGCTTTTATGATTTCCTGCCCATGCCCATATTGCAAATAGGCATCAGCTGGTAAATAAGCGGCTTTCACAACTGTACCTGATTGTTCCAATACAAAATATCCTCGTGTCATAAATTTCTCCTCTTCATTCGGAATACTCAAACAGTTCTTCAAACTGGCGACACACTTCGTTGAACTCTGGTTGCTTTCCGTCCGGCTTCATTTTTTCCGTTTGAAGCCATTGATAAAAATCATTACGCTGTGTATCATATAAGCGTATAACATTCCTCAATCTTCGAATCTCTATATGACAGCATTCGATTCTTTCTTCGTCATTCATATCTTTCGTCTCCTATATTATGAATCCCAACTAAATTGATATAGGAAGAACTGTCCCTTATTAGTCGGTTATAGTCTCATCATTCTGTTTCAAATTACCCGTCATCAATTTCTTCTATCTGGTATTTCCACACATAAGCACATTTTTCAAGCACTGCTTCTGCACCTTGCTGCGCTCGTTTATATGACGTATACTTTTTTGTATCACAAGTAATAGAATCCCTTGAATGTACTGGAAATATTTCTCCATTCACTGTATAAGTTTTTCCACTCCAATAACCGTAGGAATTATTACCTGCTGACCCTGGGTATCTTGAGTCAAGATAAATTACATATTTCTTTGCCATAACATACCTCCATCAGTAAATCCACGCTTCTTGTGGCAGGCATTCGAAAAAAGAATCCAATTTCATTGTTGCGTCGCCATACTCATAAAACTTTTCTTTATCAGCCTGCTCGTATAATTCTTCAATTTCTTTCACCATTTGAAGATATGCAGTATTTTCGTCACGCAAGATATCCATAGCAGCTTTTAAACAGTCATATCGGTACCGCAGGGCAATAAATGATTGGTAAACCCGAAAGCATTGCCGGGCAGACGCAATAAGCTCGTCTTTCGTCAGCCGTTTTAGCGCCTTTTTACTTTCATCCTCTGCCCATACATCAGAGCATGAAAGCCCAAAGTAATCCTGCTCATAGGAATCGTATCCTAAAAGACCCCCAAAATCTTCTCCCGCTTCAATTGAAACAAAGAAATGGTCGAAGCACTTTGGCACCCATTCTTCCTGTAAATCTATAATAAGCCGGTCACATTCCGTACATAAATCGGCAAACATCATCTTAAATTCGTACTCCTCATCCTGATTTCCATCCAAGGCATTGAGCAGAGTATCGTCATCAGAATCAAAGTACCAGTGTACATCTTCACATGCTTCCTGAATGTCTGAAAGTTCCATTTGAATAGTCATTAAATTCAATTCTTTTACGATTGGTTTTTTGTAACGCAGCTTTTTCGCCTTCTCTCGTTTTGTACGGTCGGCGTCTATGATACTTTCTCTCATGAATATTTTCTCCCTTCTATCTGTTCTTACCATTCGTAGGTCGGAAGATTCTTAATCTTCTCTCCATCGCAGTCCAGGCAAAGCCATGTGCATCCGGCTTTCTCTGCAGTTTTTAATATGCTAGAAAGATCCTGCGGAATCTTCTCCCCTGCAATTTCAGGATCAACATAAATGAACCATCCGTATTTCCCTTTTTCATAGATTGTCAAATCCAGTAAGTGATTTCCCATTTTTTCTGCTGTATCCTGGCAAATATGTGCTGTTGACAGTGTCAGCATCCTATCAATTTCCATTACTGCACCTCCTTTTTTACGAAAAAAAGACACCAAAAACAAACGTTTTGATGTCTTTCTATAGATATTATTCAAAATTAGTTTGAATGAAATTTCTCTTCCAGCGTTTACTGGAACAAAATATGTCTGCAACACTTTATTGCAAAAATATTTCATATAAACCGTATCACAGGTTTCCAGGAGTGTCAATCCATATTTCGTTTATAAAGCCGCTGTTCTACGTCTCTACCGTGTCAGTACATTGGCGGATCCAATGTAATAGCCAGAAGCATTGACGCTAAAGAATTATACAATTCGGATGTTTCAATATCGCAATATTGAAGAACACGTTTACCGTCACTTCCAGAAAAACTTGATGTTCCAGATCATGATCATGCTGTATAACACTTTTTGAGCGAATAAAACGGACACAATACCAGAGATTTTCCTGATACCGTGTCCGTTTTTCTTAATCTACGATCTATTCTTGTATCCTATATTTTATTTATATATCCATCCTACCCATATATCGGCCCTTTGAAGATTATAATCCTCACTACAGATTCATACCGCTTCAAACATAGCTTATTGAAGTCCTCAGATGGCACTCAAATATTCTTTCCAGGTATAAATTGTAGCTTTTTTATACTTTCCTGTGTCTGTAATGGAATTACTCCCATCCAAGGAATCCAGATACTGTGTATTCCCTTTTGTTGCAGATATATAGAGATAATAATCTTTTCGTACAAGCTGCTCCTGATCGATCATATTGGAATATTCAAAACTAATCATAGGGAATGCCCCTAAGCGGTCTGCCTTTTCTTTTACCAGTCTAAGCAATAAGGAGATTGCGTTTTTTCTCTCCTTCCCTGGAAGTCTTTTTATATATGCTCTTTCCAGAAACAGCACCAGCTTTTCATCAGAGCTGTCTCCAGCGGCATCCGGTGTCAGATCTGCGAACTGAATACGATGGTTCTCCTGCTCCTTCCATACTTTAGAGCCTTTCGTCAGCCGCAGAATCGCTCGTAGTACTGTTCGCTGCTTATAGGCAAGATAAAGAACCTTCTTATTCGAATCAAACGTTGCTAACAGACACTCTTTGTACATCCCATTCTTATAGCTTAGGCACGTACTTTCTGGTACTTCGCCAATCTGCATGACGGGAAGAAAACGGTCTTCCTCCCAAAGATGGAAGTGTCCTTGTTTCTTTTCCATATTTTCCTGCCATGTCTTCTGGGCAGGAAGCGATATATTCCAGGAGAGTTCCCTTTCCAAATCATTCTCATGATATTTCACCTCTCTAAATCGTCCTAAAAGTTCAGCCACAAGAAGCCTTCTCATACTTTCCACATTACGATTGTAGTCTTTGTGGTATTCATAGAGTATTTCCGCTCCACCCTCACACAGGAAAGACAGAATCTGTTCTTTATTCTCCTGAATAAACTCATTTGATATAGAAAAGAAATCCTTGAGCCAATCCCAATGCCGATCAGCCTCCAACATCTTTATCTTGGCTTCTTCCACATTCTTACAGCTTTCCAATTGCTCTATATTCTTGTAAAAATACCTCAGTTGAAAATGGTCCCGAATCTCTTTTAAAAAGTGCTCCATTTTTTCCCAAATTAAAAATGTTCTACAAATATCTTCTGCACTGACTCCTGAGATATTCCCAAATACTTCTTTTTTCCATCTGGAAAGGGACATCTTTGAAAGAAAGCCGGCCAATTTCTTCAGGTCTTCTTCCGATAAATCGGAAATAAGGAATTCACTATTTCCGCATTCCCGGATTACACGCAGCCGGTCATCTACCCTTTCATATGTAAGAAAATGGTACAGGGAAACATATTCCTCTGAAGGCAGTTCCATCAGTGTTTTCACCTCAGCAAATGTATAATTATTTCGGCACATATATTTTTTGTATTCACACTGCCATTTCAAACTTAAACAGCCCTGCAAATCCTTTCTATTTATTGAATTTAGATTCACGTAGTTTTTGTAAAAATCCTCATCTGCTAAAGCGGATTTATATGGCATCTTACTCAGAATTTCCGGATTTTCCCTGCATAACCGCAAAAAAGCTTTTTTTCTATTTTTGATTGCGTATATAAGCAGTTCATTCATATTTCTATACATATTCGGAATCATGCGGATATCCTCACCATACACGGTTGCAACATATCTCATTTTAGACATCCCGAGCTGTTCCCTTTCCTCTATTGTCCAGCTATGCTTATTGTGCCATTTTTTCAGTTCATAAAGCAGCTTCTCATCTTCCAGCCAGTATTGTATTACCCTGTTTTTTTGCTGCTCTTCAAGCGGCTCCAAGCATTCGCATAACAATGTCCCAATTTCTTCAGGAGCTTCTTTTAACTGTCGATAATTTTCCTCAGAAAGCCGCATTGTATCTTTCACATAGTTTGAGAGTGTCCTCAATATATCCCTAAGTTTTTGATCCTTTAGATCTACAAAAACCTCTGGTTTTGACGCAGAAACGCAAAGGAAATCAAACAAAAATAATTCATCATTTAAAATATACCTGGCATCTTCCGGAATAGCGTCTACTCCGCCCTGTACATATTCCTGAGTAAAGGAAATCCCTCTATTCACTCTCACCTTGTCCTCTTGATTGAGTCCTATTTCTCCATAATACTTTAAAAAAGAATATTCATTTCCTTTGTCTATTTCCGTACTCTGCAGTACATCACGAATGACTTCATAGGAATGTCTAGATAGCTCATCACGATTTGCTACTTCCAAAAGCGCTTCCACACGCTCATAAGGAACCGCATCTTCTTCCAGTCTTTCTGCAAGGTCGATCAGTTCTGGATTTTCAATGAATCGGCAGATGGTTTTCTGGTTGTATTTCTTTACCATGCTTGTTCTATTTCTTTTCTGTATTGCATGGATAAAATTACATAAGAAATGCTCCTTATATTTTCCTACATATATCCATCCGATTGGCTGCATTCCCTTATAAATTTGCAAATGCTGCACTATTTTCTGAATCATTTTGTTCTACCTCCGTATTTTTAATGATTTCTATTGCTTCTTTTGCATTTATCGTTCCTAAATCTCTTAGTTTCATGATCAGCGTCAAATATTCACTGCACGCTGTTAACACATGCCGTTCCATAATATAATGTTTCTGTACAAATTGCTTCACCACTGCAGCATTATTGCGAGATGAACCAAGCCCCAAAATTTCCCATCTGATCTTACCTAAAAACTTCGCTTCGTCCAGGCAGGCTAAATTGGCAATCGTATTCTGAACTTTTTGCTGTTCTTCTCGCTTTATCTTTTCGGCTACGCTTTTCCGTTCTTCTTCAACTCTCCTGTTATAGGCGGCTATCTCTTCCTGGTTAAAATATAATTTCCGTGCATAATTCATGAAAGAGGCATCCCCCTCATATTTTTCCAATTCCTTACACATCTCTCTACCAACATCTTGCGGTATCCATATCTTATTCTCTTTATTTGCCAAAAGATAAAGAAGAAACTCCATATAGGATTCCGTCATTTCCCGGAACACGGCTTCTTCAACCCAGCGAAATAACTGCCGGATCATTCCAACATTTAACTTTCCTTTTAAAAAATTCATGTCTTCAAATTTCCGCCAACTTCCTTTCCTAATATTGACTGTCTGAATCCAAAAATCCGGGATCTGAAAGATATCCTTTAGCTTGGCGGCAGAATACTTTTTCGAAAATAAACTTAAGACCCTCATTTTTTGCGGTGAATCTGCCTTTCTTACATATTCACCCAAATACCGTTCATAGATCTCTTTCCTGTCAGGACGTATTGCTCCTTCCAATAAAATACTTTTTGTCAGGCGAACCGGGTCCAGCAGATGTCTATCGCAGAGTTTCTGAAAAATACGGTTATATTTATCATCATATTTTTGAAACATCACTGTTCGATAATCTGTCCCCATTAATCTCCGGTATCTCTCCAAGTAGGTCAGCAGCTCTTCTTTTGTAAAATTATCACCAGCCAGAGTTTTCTCTACATAATGCTGGAACTCTTTTTGTCCAAGTTTTTCAAGCAACGGCTCATATTTCGCTGCCCGCAGGTCAATATGCAGCCATGACCAGTTAAAATTTCTGATATTACGCAGCTCATATAATAATAAATATACCTTTACATTTTTCACCTGCACCTGGCAGTGCATTGCTTCAAGAATTCCTTCCTGGCCTCCGATATGTACTGGATATTCTTTAAAATCTTGTATCAATTCTTTGCATAGTCGATACACATCGTCAGGATACTCTTCTTCCTGACTGCATACCCAAATACAGAATTTTTCGACTGCCCGTACTGTTGTAATAGAACGGCGTCCTGCACTATAAGATCCGATCCCATATCGGAGCATCCAGACATTTAAATAAAAAATCTCTTCTTTCTTATACCCATTTTGGGAAAGTATCTCGTAAACTCGGTTCTTCTCATGGGCAAAAGTATTCGGAAGTTTTATGATTGCCTTTAAAAGGGCCAGTTTTCTCCCTCTGGAAGTGCGGATTTGTTCGATGCAATTCCGAATAATCCATTCGTAAATCGGCACATACATATATGCATTTTTTTCTCTTTTCACTCCTAGAAGATCATTAAGACAATTTTTCCATCTTTCCCAGGCTTCCGGTACCTCTTCTTTCATCAATACCAAAACATAAAACAACTCTTCCGGTTTCTGGTACGGATATTCGAATAGCTCATTGCGTAATGTCTCCTTTTCATTTCTGTTGTCTGTCAATATATATAAAGCACTCTTCAGGTAAAGATCCTTGACAGCTTCCTTTTTGCACCGAATTATAAAGCTTGCATACTGATCTCCATGGAACATCTCTTTTTCAAATACATCCCTGCAGATCGCAAGAGCAAGTAATAGTGCCCTTCTTTTTTGAAGTGTGTCTTCCGTTTTATCCCTGTATCGTTCCAATACTTCACCGGGATATAAAAGCCCATATATTCCTTCCGAAGATTGTTTGTTTTCTAATAGGAAGGGATAGCGTAAAGGCAACTCCTTATAGGTTATACTTCTATTTTCTGTCTTTACCGCATTTAAAATCATCCGTGCATAATCAGAACATAATCTTAGATCAAGGATACCTTCGTATAATCTTTCCATATTCTTTCCTTTCCTGAAAGATAAAGGAGGAAGCAAAAGCCTCCCCCTTTTATTCACTGTGATTCATTTTTTATACTATAGTTCTTTCATAGCGTCCTTCTTAAAACTTCCACGATACTCACTTCGAACCGCCGGCGTGCTTCCTTTTTTTATTTTCTCATAGGTTTCCAGATACCGCTTTTTCCCGTCTTTTGGCAGGAGAGCTTTCCATTCCTCGAAATGCATGAACAGATCCAGATACTGGGGATTTAATACCACATATCCATGCAGAAGCCCATTGATAATCTGAATGAATTCTGATACACTGCTTTTCTCATTTGTACCGCTCAAATACCAATCCTGCAGCTTATCCAAAAAAGCTGTCAATTCTGTGTCTCCATACACCATGGGATAAAAATAAACTGGGTGTGAAGTTTCCTCTTCTTGTATCTGCCATACCCATTCGAACTGAAAATCAGAATACTTTGGAAGTAAATAGTGAAACACTTCGGTTCTTTCAATAAAATGTAAGATCTCAGCTAAGTCATCGGCTGCAATTGTGCGAAACACATAGGGGAATCCATCTACATCGAATCCTTCCAGGTAATAGTATGGATTTTTCTTTTCATCCAGCTTTTGCGCACCCGAAAGAATCCCTTCCCCGTCTTCAAGGATTTCTCTCACGGCATCTGCCGGATAATACTGATCCGCAAACCGTGTCAGGGAATTTGCAAGTTCCTGGTCCTCCCATGTCTCTGCCTGTGATTCCAAATCTTTTATGCCGTCGATAAAATCAAAGATTGCTCTGCCGAGAAGTTCCTCTCTTATGTTCTCTCTGGTTTCTGCAGTATCTGTCTCATCAAACTCCAGGATCTCACACCCTATTTCACTTATTTCATCACTGTCTGGTATGTATTTTAAAGTTCCGAGAGGTATTTCATTGACATGCTCCTCTGCATACCGGATTGCTTCCGGAAGATCTTTGATTGCTTCCGGAAGCTGAAGAGAAGATTGATAATAGGCCGAACAATATACGGTACAAGCTAAGATCTTCATATGCACACCTCAAGAAATTCGATTTCCCAGATCAGATTTTCAGGGATATGCGCCAAACCGTTTCGGTAATAGCGTCCTCCTTTTTCTGTAAAATCCCAATCGGAAGCCTTTCCGTAAGCAAACCAGGAGCCCTTACCATTATTCACACGAGAAATCTCATGCTCCGGCTGATCAGCGATCACAGAGTAAAAACCATTACTCTGAATAATATGAGGTTCCCGGATCTGCCCAACATACACTTTCTTATGATGGTCTTTGATCATAAAACGCTTTTTCTTTTGCACTGCTCTTTTCACTCTTGATAAATTCATATTTTTCATCCTGTTCTTCCTTTCTCTTATGCTGCATTACGGATCTGCTTTTCCTCTACTACCAGCAGATCATCATATACCTTTTGCGACATTCCATGCCTTTTTATGTAATTTCTCATTTCTTTTGGATTATGAAACAGTTTTGCTCTCCTCCCATCAGAAGTAAATACTCTCCCATCCCAGAATTTTTCTTTTCCTTCCTCACAATCTGCAGACAGAATTGCCCATGCCCTTCTGCAGATTTTAGGATCCATTCCGGTATACCAAAGATGTTTCAAGGCAAAGCTTTCTGCCTCTCTGAAGCTGCCAAAAAATCGTGCTTCCCACTCCTTTCCATACTGGATCCTTCCTTTTAAAATCTGGCGAAAATAAAGATTTTCCCCCAATTTGATCAAATATCCTACTTGAAAAAATCCTCTGATTACATTATTTTCCATAGTACTCTCTCCATATAAAAGTTTCTTCTCCTTCAGTTTCCTATTTTCTGTTACAGGATCATCTGCAATAATCTTTTGCAGATTTCTCCAGGAAGAGCTGATAGATCGCTTGTATTGATACAAGAATTCCCATAAATTTTATGGATTTCTTCCTGGTCTTCTCCAATCGCCGCCACAAGAAGATGGATCCCATCTCTGTGAAGTTCCTTCTGGATCTGTTTTAAATCATCTCTTGCTACTTCGCCTCCATAATCGCTTGCATTCGGTAACCCGTCACAAGTAAAGAATAAAAGCTTCTGCCTTTCCTTTCTTCTTTTTAGTTTTTCCTCCATATACTGCAAAGCCACTCCGTCCCGGTTGGCTCCGCCTGGTTTCATGTCAAGGATCCTTAATTTTTCATGATTCCTGTCCTCAAATTCCATGTAAGAATGAAGGCAAACCGTCTCTTTTCCAAAATGCTCAGGTCTTCGAAAGTCTGTGCAGTGCCCATATACGCATACTGGTATTTTCAAATACTGTGCGAATTCTACAATACAAAGTGTAGCCAATATAGAGGCAAGTCTTCTTCTCTCATCAATGGATGCGGACTGATCCATAAGGACTGCAATTGCCGTATTAAAATTATTTTTATCCGAAATTTTCGTTTTAAAAACCCGGTCCTGAGGATCCCACAAGTTTTTCATATCCAATGATTTTCCAAAGAATTGCTTCCTTCGTATTCTGGATTTTCTGGTCATCAGGATCGGCTGAACCAATACGAGGAATTCACTAAGTACCCTTTGAATTTCCGGCTTTATTTGCTCATACATCAATTCTGCCTTTTTGGATGGCTTATCCTTTCGTATGACTTCCTTTGGAATTGCTTCATTTACCGGATGGAATTTGACACCTTCCAGGAAATTTTTCAACGCTTCCCGCATTGCATCGGTCATCATCTTCTCTGTTTTTTCTTCTGCAAGCTCATGGCGGATCTTCCTTAACTCCCGGCTGATATCAATTTCCTTTGGAAAATCTACGGATAGTTCTTCCAATGGTTTTTTGTCCTCCGGATGTGCTTCTTTTATCTTTCCGGCTTCTGTAAAATCTTTTATATCCCCGTTTTGTCCATCCGGTCTTTCTTCTCCGGTTTCCTCTTTCCTATCCGCTCCGGTCCATTTCACATCAGAGGCATTCATTTCTTCCATGCGGTGCTCCCGGCAGATAGGCTCTTCTGAATACTGAGGCATTTGCGTCTGGATCTTTTCTGCGGTTTTCTTTATCAGATCCTCCTGCTTCTCTGGCGGCGTCTGCTCCATCATTTCTTGTAATTCCTCAATTTTTTCTAAGAGCAACGGCCAGATAGCAAGCAAAATCTGGTTCGTAGCAATAAAACGGCTGCTCTCTCTTACATCATGGGCCGCCTGATGGATCAGCGGTATACATTCTCTTAGAAAATCTGCATATAATTGTATTTCTCCATCCCATGCATTCACACGCTTCGTAAACATATATTCCGTAAGTACAGAGGCCATAGTTCCCAGCTTATCACCGCCTTTATCCAGCTTTTTTACGCTGTCGTAACGTTCCATAATACGTTTTCGATTCCCCTGTATCCCTCTCCGGATACTTCCCGGGAACCTTTTCATCATACGTTCTTCGATATAGACGTCTTCCAGCAATCCGTGAAGGGGTGCAGCCATGGTCAGATAGAGTTCGATTGCAATTCTGTCTTTCCGTACAAATAGTTCCTTCATCTGCTCTGCATACAGCCGCTCTTTTTCTGAACGTGGCTTAGGAAAATAAGGATATAGGATCCCGTTACTTATCCCTTCGACATATTTTTTCCGCAGATAAATACTGGAATAATTTTGATGTCCACATTCATGTCCCAGTACACCCAAAATACTTTCTCCACGCAGTTCCAATGATGGAAAACTCTGTGTGATTTCATTGAGCACATTGATATAAGTATAAGTGCCTTCAAAATAGCCCGCCCGGTTTTCATCCGGCGCTCCATAAGTCCGGACTTTTGCATTATGACGGTCTGTAATCTCTTTTCCCACGTGATGTAGCAGACGCATAAAACGAGGGGACGTAAAAAACTCATAATCGGAAAGCATTTTTTCCGCTTCGAGCAAGAATCTTTCTTTTCCTTCCATAATTAATCCTTTCACGCAGCTTGGAACAGGCTCATACAGGAAGCCCGGATCAATGCACGATCCTCTTCATCCGCAGAAAGTTTCGCAAGAACCGTATCCTCGGCTGCCTTTATCACATTGTTCAGGCGCATATACTCAATGGTCCAGTTTTCAAACTCACGGTATCCGCATACCCCTTTCTTGCCAAATTCCGTTTTCATAAGCTCGCCCATCTTGATAAACATCTCTGCCATTTTCCGCAGCATATCCTTTTCCCTGCAGCCGGTCCGATACATCACACGATCCACCAATTCTTCTGCAGTCAGCGGTTTTCTATGCTGCACTTTGTTCATCCGTGAGATAACAGAAAAGTCCATTTCCCGATTAGCCACATAATTTAAATTTGTTGTAATAAAGATAATTGCGTTAGGATCCCTTACAATCGTTTCTCCATAGATGAGGTCAATCTGTTTTGAATCATCCAACAGACGGTTCAATGCACCTAATGTTCCTGGTTCTGTAATCAGAGAAGCCTCCATGATTTCGATAACAGCCGGCATCCGGCAGCCTGTTATGATCTCCGATTCCTGCATCACATAATTACCTTCAGCTTTTGCCTTCTGATAGCCTGCCTGGGCCGCTCTTTCTAAAAGTGTCCGAAATGCTTCACTTTGCGTCGCATTTTCATTTAAATAACCACCCAATTTTTCAACTGCTTTTCCTGGAGCATTTACAAATTCCTTTAATGTTGGCATTTCTATCTTCTCCCGAAACTGCTTTCTGGAATTTGGATAGATACTCACTACCAGCTTGTTTTCATCTGTATCCGGGCCGCAGTTTAATGCGAAATAGGGAACCCCTAAGATTTGTGCAATAATCTGTGCATCTGTCGTTTTCCCTGTACCGGCGTCGCCTGTAACCATAAATTTCCGGAATGGCGACTCCACGATTGCAGAAAGGATATCCTGTGCATATTCTCCTACTCTCATATCTTCTGGAAGTGCAGGGATTTTGTTCCTATACTGACTGGGGACATCCCAATTTTGTCCGTACACTTCTTTCAGCTCTTTTAAAGTCCAGCTCCTTGCCTTTTCTTCTTCACCCAGGATCTCAAACTTTCCTTTTATCGCCGTATTCGGTGCATACAACTGACTTCGTACAGCTAATGGGGACAGCATTTCGATCCCATCCTGGTCAAGCTGAGATTTGTCGAACGGAATTTCTTCGTTGGGATACGCACTGACATTTTCCATTCTTCGGTACAGGTTATCACAGCAGAGGAAAGCAGCTTTTAATGCGTTCTTGGGATCTGGCCATCCATCCTGCATTTCTTTGGCAAGCGTAACAAAATTCTGGGCAAATTCCAGATTATAAAATGCTTCCTCTTTCTCCAGGCTTACATAAACCAACATTGCCAAGATTTCCTGCCCATCGCTTTCTTTCTGGCTGACTGCCGGAAGAGCTAAAAACTCTTTCTGATCGGATACGACAGATCCATGCATGCGTGCGCTTATGGGATTATAAATGAGCGCATAGGTGTCCCCGCCTTTTGGGTACTCCATACAATAAAAATTCAAAAGGCCATTATTCCCTCTTTGAATTCCGATTGCTCCGGAAGATTGCCGCAAATATATTTTTGCGACCGCCAATACCGCATACAAAGTAGCTGGGTGTAAAGTAGCCTGTTTCCCATCGTTGTACTGTGAAAGCCATCCTGCTTCAAATGTGGTTTTCCGAATTTTTAATTCTTTCATAAATTTAGAAAATGGCTCCGGTATTTCTTTTGCATACGTCCATGTATCAAATAATTTAATCTGTGCCATTGTTTTTTCTCCTTTCTTTTCTGGCAATAGATTTTAGGCATAAAAAAAGACAAGATATAAAATTCTTTCTATACCTTGTCTTCTTCATCCTATATATTTTTTTGCAGAATCTGCCATAATTTAACTTCTGCATATGCAGAACAAAATCAATATATGCCTGGAATTTTTATCCGACATAAAAATGATTACAAACTGATTATAGCATTCCCTCCATCTTCTGTCTATATATCCTGCGCAAACAGTATTCAAATGTATATTCGAAAATACTATAATATACCTTCTTCCTCGCCAATGAGCTGAACTTTACAGCGTTTCTTATAACAAGCAATACCGTATTTCAGGATTCTGTCAACCCCTTCATTTTTCAATTCCTCTTCATAATGGGTATTTACGATCTGTTCAAGGGCATTTTTACAACTTTCTTCCAGGTTCCCATCATGTGCATACTTTATTTCCAATATGATTCCTGTTGCACTATTTTCTGTTTCCACAACGATATCACTATAACCATCTCCAGTTTCCCGGTTAGAGGAAATTCCCCATTTATCTTTTACACCTAATATTCCCAGTAAAATACCATGATAGAAGTTTTCCTTCATTGGCTTTTTCACAAAAGTATCACGAATACTGATCGTCTTCTTAAGATACCCGGTAAAACATTGTTCTACTTCCCTGGCATCCCCTCTTTCCAGTGCATCACAGAATAGGTTCAAAGTATGTCCATCCTCTTTTACCTGTTCCTTAAAGAATTCCATGATCTGACTGGTGAAAATATTTCGAATCTCCACATTAGGGATTGCCAGAGAAATTTCATTTCCTTCCGGTCTGCCCTTTTGTGTTAAATAACCCGTTGTAAACAATACGCTCCACAGATTATCAATACTGCGGTACATATCTTTATACGTCAGTTCCTGCCTGATTTCTTTTTTAATTTCCTCACCTGCCACTAAACGTTCAATCTCTCTTTTTGTTGTTCCATTATCGGATTGTTCAATAAACACTCTCACTGCGTCATTACTACTGGTATTTATCCAATAATTCTGTGGCATTGCGTCCGGATTGCTCCTAAGTGTATCGCAGTAATTCAGCACATCCCACGGACAGTAGACATCAATATTCCCAAACCGATACCCATCATACCACTCTTTTACGATGTCATAATGGTCCATAAGTTCATAATATTGCAAAAGATTTCGAACCTCTGCATCTGTAAATCCAAAGTACTCATCAAATTCCACATCTACAACAGATCGTATTTTTAGATTATTTAATCCAGTAAAAATACTCTCGTTCGGAATCCTCATGCAGCCGACAAGCACTGCAAACTTCAGGCTCCTATTAGATTTAAGGGCCTGCTCAAACAGATTTCGGATTAGGAAGGTCATCTGCTCATAATAGCCATTCTCAAATGCTTTTGCAAGGGGAACGTCATATTCATCGATAAGAATGATCGTGTTTTTCTCATAATGTTTTTCTAATAAACGGGATAATTCACGAAGGCTTCCAAAAAGAGCTGTTTCATCCATATCTCTTTTTAACAGTTCTCTGAAACTGTTCTTATCGTTTTCAGATAATCGTGTGCTTTCCAATAAGTATTCCATTCCCGAAGCAGCTTCATTTATCACCCGGATTGCCATCTTAAAAGCAGTTTCATAAGTTTGTCCGTTGATTCCCTTTAACGAAATAGAGATTACCGGATACTGCCCCATATATTTCTCGCATAGTGCTTCTTGATTCATTATCTTCAGTCCTTTAAAGACCGAAGGATCACTATCAATGGAAAAGAAGGATTGAAGCATACTCATATTTAATGATTTGCCAAATCTTCTTGGTCTGGTAAAAAGATTTACTTCTCCCCAGTTATCAAGCAGGTCTTTGATCAATCCTGTCTTATCAATGTAGTAGAAATCATTTTTTCTCAATTTTTCAAAATCGTCTATTCCTGTCGGGAGTTTTCTTTTTAAAAATTCCATTTTTACACTCCATATCATTTTTAAATCTCTGCCATAATTAACTTGTTTCATAGAATACAGATGAAGTATCTTATACCGAACAATTAGTTTCTCCCTGCATATTTTGAAAGCGACATTGTTTTCCTGGCAATAGCGTTTATCCTCTAAAAAAGACAAGATATAAAATTCCTTCTATATCTTGTCTCCTTCATCTTATTTTTATCAGAGTCACAGAATCTGCAATGATTTTTCTTCTGCTTATACAGAATAAAATTAATATCTACCAAGGATTCTCTATCCAGCACAAAAATAATTGCAGACAAATCATATCCTTGTACTATCCGCTACTATCAATTTCTCCATCTTATTCTGAATGGTTCTCCATTCCTGCACTTCTTTTTCCTATCAATATCTTTTTACCACAAAATGCAAATCCATATTTTCTAATCTGCTCAGGAGAGATTCCTTTTTTGATCAATTCGGTAGCATACTTTTTCTGGTCAATCTGATCTAAGGCTGCTTCAACTGTTTGAGATAAGTCTTTCTCATCATCAGGATCCTGAATTTTAAACTCCATGAGTATTGCTGGATCTTTTTTATTTTTAGGCTCTAACATTACATCATAACGTCCGAAACCACTTTCCCGGTTTGATGTAATAGAATAGCGTTCTTCAAGATCAACAATTAGCCCTAAAACAAACCCGTGATAAAATCTTTCCGGTTCTGTAGCTTCTGACGGCATTTTCCCAGTATCAAAGAAACTGAACACCGAAGTTGCAACCCGGTTCATATATACGTTCATTGCTTTGATATCATCTTGTAAGAGTGCCTTCATAAATTCATTATAATTTGAAGCTGATGGCGAAAACCAGCTGCGAACCATCTTCTTTAACATAATAAGTACTTCAAAATTCGTAATACTCAATTCGTAAATCTGATTCCAGCCTCTACTGGTTTCCTTGACATAACTGCTATTTACTTTCAAATAACCGCTTGCCAGCATAAGACTCCAAATCGCATTTTCATCAATATCTAATTGACCATAAATAATCTGTTCATCAATTTCTGTATATATAGCCTCCTGACGCAACAGCCTTTCAAAAGACTCTTTAATCTGGACATTCCCTTCCTGCAAAACTTTCCCAATCAAATCATTGCTGCTGGTATTCACCCAATACGGTGCTGCCACTTTATTATCTAAATAGTTGATGATCGACCATGGATTATAAATATCTTTTATATCCCCAAAGCAAAACCCATCATACCATTTTTTCACTTCATTTTGTCGATCTTCCAACCCATATTCTTTTAGGGCATTTAATACCTCTTCCTTAGTAAACCCGAAGCAGTCCGCATATTCGTTAGATGTTGTTGTTATAACTTTCAAATGATTCAGTCCTGAGAAGATAGATTCCTTACTGACTCTGGTGATTCCGGTCATAATTCCACGCTCTAAGTCCGGATTATCTTTAAAGGTTGCATTTAACAAGTTTCTTATGAAGTCTGCAAGTTCCTGCCAGTATCCCTTCACATAAGCTTCCTGCATCGGCGTATCATATTCATCCAACAGTATGATTACGTTTTTTCCATAATACCGCTTCAAATAACAGGATAACTTCTTTAGAGTCAAGGTAGCCTCATATTCTGGCATATCTGCAGTGACTTCTAAAAACTCTTCCTTCTCCTGCTCATTTAGTGTGTTCCCGTCTAAAAGGAACCAATATTTTTGATAGAGCATTTGGATTGTTGCACATATTTTTTTTCTGGCATCTTCATAATTTCGTTCCTTAACTGATGAAAAACTTAATGAAACAACAGGATAGGTCCCTTGCAGATTTCGAAAACGTTCTTCTTTCCAGATCTCCATTTCTTCAAAATAATTGTTTTCCGCATACGCAATGGAAAAGAACTGTTCAACCATACTCATAGTCAAAGTCTTACCAAAGCGCCTTGGTCTGGTAATCAAGACCACTTCATCTTTTGAGTCCCACCACTCCTTAATGAATTTTGTTTTATCTATATAGAATACTTTTTCTTTCTGAATTTTAGAAAAATCCTGTAATCCAATTCCTACGACACGTGCCATATCATCATCACCTGCTTTTCCATATTCAAATTCTATATTATTATACTGGAATTTCTCTACTATTACAAGAAGAGCCGCCGCATCTCAGGCACAAACCAAGTGACACGGCAGCATCTCTATGCTATTTTCTCTTCAGATTCTAAATAGCGATAAACTTTCCGCAGTCTGGCTCCAAGAATCGTGTTTCTTCCTTTTCCTTTGCCGGTACGGATTGCCTGAGCCAGCGCTTGTTTACTTCCGACTAAAATCACTTTTCTTTTTGCTCTTGTAACTGCAGTATAATAAAGATTTCTCCTTAATGCTCTCCAATAACAAGATAAAACCGGAATGATCACGATTTCATATTCCGAGCCTTGCCCTTTATAAACGGTAATTGCGTAAGCAAGTTCAAGATTCCAGTGCTCATTTTCTGCATAGGTCTTAATTCGCTCATCACCGAAATCTACATCCATCTGCCAAATCCCATCTTTTTGCCAAATCCGGTCTACTACGCCAATATCTCCGTTAGAAATTTCATCTATATTCTTGGTCTGCATGACCTTATCTTGGATTCGAAAAGTCCTGCCTCCATTTTTGATTTCTCTTTTACCCGGTGCAGCCGGATTAATCCGATCACGAATCTTTTGGTTTAAAATCTCTGCATCTTCTTTTCGAGCAGTTAATACCTGTACTGCATTTGCTGATCTCTTCCTTCCTTTCCACTCTGAGCAAAACAATTTTTCTATTTTCTGACCTGCCACTTCCTGGTTCTGCGCCGGTACAAAGCAGAAGCAGTCATTATATACCAAATTTGTTTTTCCAAAATTAATCTTCCTGGCATTCTCCAGAATTGTCTGGTTTTCCTGACGGAAACATTGATCAAGCACTGTAACCGGAATGACTCCAGAAAGGATCAGTTCCCGGAACACGTCTCCCGGACCAACTGACTCCAGCTGATCCTTATCTCCTACAAAGAGTATTCTGCTTCCCTTTTTGATCTGTTTAACGAATTTTGCAAACAAATGCATATCCACCATACTGCATTCATCCACAATAATTAGATCATCCGGAAGGCTCTGCCCAGGATTCCATGCATCTTCGCCTGCTTCTCCGGTCAGGCCGATACTTCTATGGATCGTCATCGCAGGATAACCTGTAGTTTCGTACATTCTCTGCCGTGCTCTGCCAGTGGGTGCCGCCAGTAAAGTCATGCTGTCCATATCTAGCATTTCCTGAATCATAACGATAAATCGAAGGATCATCGTTTTCCCGCTTCCCGGCCCGCCGGTGATAATGGAAACTGGATTGTTAAAAGCGTTTTCAATGCCTTTTCTCTGCTTAGGCGTCAAGCAGATCCCTTCTTTTTTTTCTAACTGGTGTATCTTTTCCTTTACATTTCTCTGTGGCACCTTGCATTTACAAAGCATGGCTAACTGGAGAGCTGCTCCCTGCTCATCTTCATAATTTTTCCGAAGATAGATTCTCCGGTAACTGCATACTAATGGTTCATTCTTTCCTAACAGAGAATTTCCTGCATCCCGTATTTTCCGCTCTGTTACTATGGGATCTTTTCCTTTTTGGCGGATTAAAGTACGGACTTTTTGCAAAATTTCGGGCACTTCCAGATAAAGGTGTCCTTCACTCTCTGCAGCCTGCAGAACATAAAGAATTGCTGCACGAAGGCGGAGTGGGTTATCCGGTTTAAAATTTTTCACCTTTCTCGCTATTGGATCTACAGTTTGAAATCCAAAACCCTCAATTTCACATAAGCGAAATGGATCTTTTCTTACAATACTGACCGCAGCGTCCCCGAAATGTTTCTGTATCTTCTGCAGCTTTTTCGGTGTTACTCCTGCTGACGAAAGAAAAAGGGAAAGTTTCCGAAGGCTTTCGCTTTTTCGGTAACTTTCCTTGATCTCTTCTAATTTTCGTTCTGAAATCCCCGGGATTTCTAATAGTCTCTGCGGGCATTGCTCAAAAACATAAAAAGTATGCTTTCCAAATTTTTCTACGATCCGTTCTGCAAGTACCGGTCCAATCCCTTTGATCAGTCCTGAGCTTAAATATGCTTTTACCCCTTCACCAGTCGTTGGCAGATGTATCTGCACAGACTCTACATGGAATTGTTCCCCATATTTTGCAGAGTCCTTCCATTTACCGGAAAAAGAATAGTTTAGCCCGGATTCCTGTGGCAGCTCATATCCTACAGCGACAAACTGACCGTTTTCTTTCTGAGCTTTTTCAGGAAGCAATTCATCTGTCGCATAGGTTGCAACAGTATATCCGTTCTCACTATTATAAAAAACCGTGCCACAAAATCTGCATTCCACTTATGGCTGCCTCCTTCTTCTGCTGATCCACAGATATTTTCCATTTACCTTTGCCTGAATCTCTCCCTCTCTGTTGATAATTGCACAAAGCGCTTGCATCTCCTTTCCTGGGAAATCACGGATTGCAGCAACTCTTGCGAAACCTTCCTTTGATTTCATGCTGCACATCCCATCTTGAGCAACCGAAAAGGAAAATACACGCTTGTTTAAAAGGCTTCGGGAAATATGTAAGATACGGTTTTTACCTGTTAACTCATACCAGTCTTCTACTTCCTGCGGCACTTTTACCGTCTTATTCTTTCTATGTTCTGTCCCCTTTCCTAGCGGATTCTCTCCCGATACTGTCTTAGGCTTTTCCTGTGGGGTAAGCTGTTCATCCGCTTTTTTTACCTCATGCTCTGCAGTCTGCGAAGGAGTCGGACGTTTCTCTGACTCCTTTGTTTCCTTTTTTGAGTGCTGTGAAAAATCATGCGGTTTCTTTGTTTCTTTCTTGCACGATTCACTCTGTGCTTTTTTGTCTTTATTTCCATCTTCCGTTCCTTTCTTTTTCCATGGCTGTTTGATCAAACTATATACCAGCAGAATCGGCACTGTAAGCGACAGGGTATTTAAGATAATCGCAAGAAAAAAGGGCCATAAAAATGGTCCTAAAAGAAAACCTACGATACCAGCCGCAATACAAAAATCCCGATATTTCATGATAAATGCTTTCCATTTTTTCTCCATTGAACTTCTCCCTTTCTCAGGGAAGAAGTACTTCCCTGCTGTTAATCAAATCCAAAATTGTCTTCTTCTTCGCCAAGTGTCTCGAACTCATCGTCTATTTCCCTGGACTTTCTCTCATTTAGTCCCACCACTTTTTCTCGTTTGGACGAAGGCTTCTTCCTCGACACATTTCTCTTTACTTCTTTTTGCTTCACACTGCCGCTTTTTCTTTTATTCCGATCCGCAGTTTTCCGTTCTGCCGGGCGCCGACGCCTACGGGTAGAAGTGCCGCCTCTCTTCCTGGATTTTGGTAGATCTTCTTCATATTCTTCTTCATCCTCTTCTTCCTCTTCATCATCCTCTTCGTCGTAGTCCTCATCATAGTCTTCCTCTTCGTCATCCTCTTCATAATCATCATAGAATTCGTCTTCATCATAATCAGAATCCTCTTCATCGTTACGTTCTCGTATGAGTTCTATCCGCTCAATAACAAGGACATCTCTATATACCATTTCTCCGTCTTCATCTTCATAATTATTATTCTTTAAAACTGCACGGATCAGAACATAGTCTCCTTCCTGAATATATCTTCTGATATATTTTGCACTATCATCATAGGCGGAACAGGAAAAATAGTCATATTTCTGACCGTCTTTTCCCATATATCCTCGTTTAACGGAAATACGGAAATTAGCAGCCATACCCTTTTTCAGGGTGTCCCCTCTTCTTTTCTTCTTTTTGGGGAACGTATTAAACGTCGGCTCTGTTGCTATATAGCCAGACATCAATGTAACGTTCATGCTGTACCTCCTTGTCATCTCCGGCAGGCTCAAACAGCCTGCCAGAGAACATAAAAAAAGACATTGTAAGATTTCCTCCTAAATGCCTTATCCTGCCTGCATTGATTCCAGGTCATATCTAAAATCTGTTCCGATCAGCCGTATGATTTCCCGAATAATTTCACGGAATTTTGCTCCTCCATCATCGGGCTGTTTTCCTTTCAAATACTCCGGCCAGATCGAATCATCATAAAACTGTTCTACACTGGCAAAGGGTGATACCGCATTCGGCTCTTTTCCGATCATTTCGGACTGTCCGCACGTACCGTCCTCAGATAATTTTAAATGAAGGACTTCACCAAATCCTTCTCGATTCATCTTTAACCATACTGTCTGCTCAATCGGGCGGATATTGCCATGCACCAGATAAATATCATTACCGCTGCGATACCAGAAAATCTCTCCGCACAGACCATTTTCAAACTGTGATGTCACACAGATACTTTTTTCCGGAATATCCTGAAAACGTATATAATCTGAAACCGGTATTCCTGTTCTCTGTCTGTGTATTCCCTTTCTGCCTACTTCCTGCCGGCAGCGTTCCATAAGCCTTGTCGTCTTTTCATAATTTCTATCTTTTGCACTGCTTTTCATCCTGTATTCCTCCATTTCTTTTCATTGTTCGGGCTTATTTTCTAACTGATTATGCTGCGGCCTGACGGAATTGTTCTTCGTATTTTTCGTATCCGTCCGGATCTAATTCCCGCAGCCTTTCTTCATTGAAATGTACCTCCGGATACTTGCAATATCCGCTGCATCTTTCTCTCCCAGTAACTCTTCCAAGATTATTTGTTTTGATCCAATCAAGAATCTTTTTCCCATTATTATTGGTATCCACATAGGCACAGTCTTTTTCACACATGTCCCAAAGATTGACGGTAAGCATAGCCCAAGGCTCTGGATATCCTTCGATCCAATCATACATCTGGATTGCAAGATTTCCGTTATTCAGATAGCTGGTCACTTTCAGCTGGATCGGGTATTTTCTGCCAAAAGCTTCATACTCAAGCATTACTGGTTTCTTCATGATTCTGAGTTCTTCATATTCCTCATCGCTGACTCCCTCCCAGTACAGACAGTTCCAGTCCGGCATAGGCGGTTCATATTTATCCAGCACATTTTCTTCGATCACCTGAAGTTTCGGGACCTTTTCCATCCCTTTTTTTACCCGTCCTAAAAGCGGCCGGATTTTATCTTCCAAAAATGCTTTATCCGGGCAGATGTCAATCACTGCATCTTTTAGCGCTGTCAGGAATTTCTTTCCATCTAATGTCCTGATTTCTGAGCGTTCTGCCATCTGGTTCATTTTAAGAAAACTAATAATATTTCCTTCTGTTGCCGGGAAGATCACACTCTCTCCTGATCCCATGATGCTGCTGATTCCTTTCAAATACTGCTGATTCATTCCATCATCCTCCATTTCTTTTCTCTAGCGTTTCTGATACTATGGCAATTTTCAATCCTCCTTTTCCTTTTTTCTGAATAAAAAAGGGCACTTAGAATCTTTCATTCTAAATGCCATAATTTTATTTCTATTCAGTTTGATAGAAGCTGCCACTGCTTCTTAAAAATGTGCTTCCAGAATGGATCTGGAAGGAAATTCATTTACTCATAGATTCTAATTCTAAGAGCATAAAATTATATTCAACTATACATTAACACAGGATATGGTATGTGTCAACAATTTGCTACTACATCTTGTAATAAACCCAGTAAATCATCTGAACTTTCTCCCGCATTTCGGGCAGTCTTTTACCTGCACCTCACAGAATGGTTCCATATCGTTCTTCTTAAAAAAGGACATGACACCAGTACTGTTTATAAAAACTAATAGGTCTCCTGATTCAAACAATGCTTCATCGCCTTCGCAACATTGGCACCCTGACTCTTTAGACTTATCCTCCTGATCCAGATACTCTACAAAGTCATAAATAGGGACAGTCTCCAATGATTTTTGATTCCCTGCCATAACATACGCCTCACGCTCTGCAGCATAAATCAGGCTGACAAATTCTGTAATACTTTCGCAATCAGCAATCTTTCTCCTAAGTACATCATAAATCCTCATGCCTGTTTCATATCCTCCTCTGTTTTAGAAGTCAATATTCCATGATTCCTGCTAATTTACCACATAATATTTTTGCATAAATCCTCCTGCCGAATATACGACATTCAGTACTATTATCCCATTAAAAGGTGCTGCCGGCAGTACACATCGGATGTATACTAAACTTTAACAAAAATAGGAATTCTGGTTATATTACACTCATATTTTCCTATCTCATTTTTCTTACCTATACTCTCAGAAAATTTTATTATAATCACTGGTTAACCATTAAGGATGCCATTTTATTGTCAGGTGCATAAACAGCCAATAAACTTTTGATTTCTGATTTAAAATCTATTGATACATAGAAATCATCAATCATCTTAGTTTTATCCTTTCTTTGCAACGAATATACTCTTAGATCTTCTGCGTTAACAAGGCAGAAAGGTTCGGGTATGCAGTCCTTTCTAGCTGAAGAAATTTCCAAAGTTTCTGCTACTTTTTCCAGGCACCTTGAACACAGCATTGTTTCTAACACTTCTACATCCCATTTGCTACTTTGTTTCTCTGTAGTCTGTATCGTAATCTCCGAAATGCCACGACTTTTCATTATATCAGTATTATAACGGTATAGACCATCCTGACTTGTTCCCATTATACTACTGGATCCAGCTGCATCAATGTTTTCGTCAAAAATATGGGCTGGCCATATATCCCAGGTTGGAAGATATACCAGAAGAAGATCTCCATAATTCCGGTAATATCCCATAAGACTTTTTGAATTTTCACCACATAAAAAGCAATCTCTGTTGTTTTCCAGTCTGGATTTCAGATTCGGCTTATATGTAATCCATTCATTCTGGTATTTCAAATTCACCAATATATATATGAAACAGATCGCTATTATTGTGAAGATTCCTATTGTAAGTAAGCATTTTTTTACCATACGTGTCCTCCCATATCGTAATTATTCCGATGCATCTAATGTATATATCTTTTTCATTATTATTTACTATAATAAAGGACGATTACTAGAATGAAAGGAATAAAAAATAACGATTGGTCAGGACTTCAATCCATAGAATTAGCAAAGCTTTTCAAAGTCAAATGCCATCATTTCTGCGTTGCCTGATGAAGCAGACTTGATGTAAACATTAGTGAGTGTCGATTTTTGACTTTCTCATAAATATGGAAACATTTTACAAAAAAATGTCTTGTTGCCAAGCAAACAAGACATTTAAATGTTTCATCATATCCCTATTAAACAGAAGCCATTTTAGTAAAGATTTCCCATCGACCTTTGACATTTTCTCCAGTGTTCGTGCTTCTACCGCAATACTGCAGGTATGCTTCCTGATTTTCAAAGTCTGCGAAGAAATTTTGCATCCGCTCTAAATAAGCATCTTCTTTCTCCTCATCTCCAAAGACCAGATTCATCGCCCCAACTGCCATTGGAACGGAAAGTTTCTTCATTTTATCAATCTTTCCTTCGATTTTTGCATCCATCCGGTCCAGAACCTCAACCACATGGTCAATCAAATCAAGGCTGCTATCCACATCTGTATTCAGTTCTTCCACATATTTCTCAATATTTCCCTGATCAAATGCGGTAAATTCATATCCTGAAACCAACATTAAAATCTGGCAGGCTACTTTTCGGATATTATCGGTTTTAATATCCCCCGCTGTAATCCCGGTTTTAGCCCAGAAAGGATGCTGCATAATTTTCTGCAGACTCTCGCTGACACTGTAGTCCATAATTCCTACCAGCTTCTGTGCTCTATTTAACGGTTTTCCGCTGTTGAGACGCAGAAACATCTCCCTGACCTCTTCCTCAGTACAATTCGCCATCTCAAACATCTGCAGCTCTGCATTCATTAATTTTTCCTGAACAGCCTCATCCAACTTAGAAAACTTCTTTCCAGCAATCTCATAAACGGTTCCATCAATCTCCACTGGCTTTAACTTCTTGGATAATGAAAATTTGTCCTGTTTATATCTGAGCAGATTCGTAATCCTCTGCTTGCCTTCAATCACATATTTTTTATCTTCCTTTTTCCAGATATAGATCAGGTTGATCGACCACTCCCTAAGCAGAGAGTCGATTTCCAATGATTGCATATATCTGGACCACTGCCCCTCCTGTCTCTGCAGTGGATGCGAAAAATCGTACCTTCCTTTCTCTGTGTCTCTTAGTATTGTAGATACTACTCTTGTTCTGTAATTTGATTCCATAGAAAACACCACTCCTTATTCTATTTGAACACCATTTTAGCATTATTATAGATTGGTTGTAAATAGAATATAACAACTTGTACTAAAAATAGCAAGAATTCTGACACAGATTTTGTAATACAAATTCAGACAGATTTCTTGTCATTCTATAAAGTCGGAAGTGCTTCCTGGAATAAACCGCCGAAATAATATCCTACACCATATTGATTGCAAATATATTTCGGTTTCTTTGGGTCTTTTTCTACCTTTCCTCTTAAGCGGTGGATATGAGCCATAATATTTGTATCATCATGAATATATTCCCGTTTCCAAACCCTTTCATATAGCTCTTTATGCGATACTACATCTCCTTTTTTTTGAAATAGATAATAGAAAATATCGAATTCTTTTTTTGTAAGATTGACTCTATTCTCATCAATATATAGTTCTCTTTTATAGGGATATATCCTAATGATCTCATTTTCTCCAATTGTTTCTACCTTTTTTTCTATTGACACTGTTTCTTTTTCACCCTCTAGGTCAAGAACCCGATCAATTAAAAGGAAGAATTCTTTTTGTGTAAATGATCTTCTGATCAGAATGTCAATCATTCCTTTGATCTCCCCTTTTTCTCCAGGGTAACTCTCAATAATGTTCTTCTCAAAAACACAAATAGGAAAAGAATAGAACTTCTTGACAGATTGAGCGAAACACCGTATTTCCTGAACACTTGCCGGCACTTCAAGAATACATAAAAGAAAATCAAATTCTTTTTCTACTCTTGCTTCCAAAATAGAAGCGTTTATATCTTTTAGATTCTCTATATGCTGCCATACAAATGTTCCTTTTGTATTCGATTCTTGGTCTGTCAAAATTAAAATTCCTTTATTCATATAATGTTTTCCTAAAAATGTTTCATCCGTAAAAGATGGCTTTCTGCCTATCATCCTAAGTCTGTTTACTCTTTATTTCCAGCTAACAAAATAATTTTGGTTTCAAAATATTCCTCAGAATAATCACAGTTTATATTCCCACAATACTTTTCTGCAATCTCTTCCATAATAGACATTCCCAATCCTAAATGCCCTAGTTTCGTTGAAATAAACCTATTATTTTTCATCTGCGGAGGTGTTCCAATCGTATTTTTCATTTTGATCACAACATATTCTTTAAAGCTATGTATTCGTAGAAAAATCTCCTTTTTTTCTCTATCAGATGCAAGACAAGCCTCAATACCATTATCTATTAAATTTGCAAAAAGTGCTGTTACTTCAGTTTTATTCATAAAGTCAAAGAGAATATCTTGCATACTAACATCAAAGTCAATCCCATTGCGTTCGCACATCTGTATTTTATTCCAGATAATTGCGCACAAGATCCTATCGCTGCACACAAATTGTAACCTAATATCTTCAATGGATTTCAAAAACTCTTCCCGATATTCTTTTTGTGTTTCCTCATCAAGTTGCTTTAGTTCATTTATAGTCTGCAAATGTTTTTTCATGTCATGGAGGATTTTCTGTGTCTTTTCATAATTTTCCTGCAGATCCTCATAATACTTCGCCGTCATCTCTTGCTGCTGCTCGATTAAAAGACTCTTTTTTTCATACTTTGCCTGTTCCGATATCTTACGATATAAATACAGGATACCGGCATCCAAAACAAGAAAGCCAATACATAAAAGTAAGAGTTCCCAATTACTTCCTGAATATGGCTCATTTTTCAGAAACATCAGAAAAATCCCAAATTCAAAAACCATTAAAAAGATCATATATGCATGCAGTGCTTTAGAAATACGGCTGATCTGATAATGTTGTAACACCTGAATCAGGAGACTGTTCGTGCAGATTACTACAATGGCATTCCCTACACTAGACAAAAGGTAAAATTTCGGTTGCATTAAAGCAGTGAAAGTGCTGGTGTCTACAAAAAAGGAAAATACTGCTGTTACAGATATATCAATCATTGCTAAATAGATAATCACGACGGCCGAATTGACTAAAATATTCTTTCCGCATGGCTTATATAGGGCAAACGATAAGCCACATAAAATGACCATGGAGTATCCCAAATTCAAAATTGGTATGCAAAGGCAGGCAATCATCACGTGAATCGGAATACAGACTAGAAAAATAAGCACATAAATTATTTTCCGATCTGGAAATTTCCTTTCATATAATGCATCCATAATTCTGAAAAATACAAAGTCCGTAACAAAACAAGAACATATTAGTCCGATAAAATGAAGCATATGCACCACAAACAATGCCCCCTCTCCTAAATTCTGTCAAATGTAGATTGTAAGAAATCGTTAAATTTATTTTTGAATTCTACTGCCCGTTTCTGCGCCAAAGGCACGATATCTCCATTTTCCAGAAGAATATCAAAGCCTTTAATTCGTTTAACATAAAGCAAATTCACAATGAAGCTTTTATGTGGCGATTCAAAATTATTTTTGCTGAATTTTTCATACAATTCTTTCAAACTATAAGTTGCATTATAATTTCCCTTAGCAGTATGGATAATCACTCTTCTGGAAGAATATTCAAAATAATAGATATCCTCGATTTCTATTGTCGCAATCCCCTCTTCCGTTTCAAATACACATTTTTGTTTTTCTGTTGAATTTTCTAAATATCGGACTGCATCATCCAGTACTTTATATATATTTTTGTCTTTTACCGGTTTACTTATATAATCAAAAGCATGTACCTCATATGCCTTCCTTTGATATCGATCATAGTTGGTCACATATATAATCTTGCTAGTAACATCCCATTTACGCAGAATCTTTGCGGTTTCTATGCCATTTAATTCCGGCATTTCAATATCCAAAAATATGATATCAAATCGTGTCTTTGCATTTAAAAGTTCCTCACCTTTTTTAAAGCCGGCAACCCAGACCTCCCGGTTGTTTTCATTGAAGTATTGTTGGATTATCGTCAATAACCTGAGACGGACCTGTTTCTCATCATCACATACAGCAATCTTTATCATCCTGCATGCCTCCTATCTCTTTATCGCTTAGTGTTTCTTAATCAATCATACAATAAAAAAAGAATCCTTTCAGCAGATTCTTTTCTTAACTATTCCGTATATTTTTTCCCAAGCACCTTCCAATTATAAGCATGAACATTTGAACTATCCAGGCACAGGCAATCCCCTCTGCAATTTCCCTAAAAAAGCATACACTAATTCCGAACAGGATTCCTAAGCAAATCAGGTAGCACCGAGCTTTTCTTCCGTAAAGTGCTTTTTCTTTCTCTGATAGTGGTTTTGTAGGAGTTTCCTGTGGAGATTGTCTCCATATGATGACTCCACTAATCAGCATACATATACAGATCCATCCAACATTTAACTGCCGAAATATAAAGAATATCACCAATACGGACAGTGTAACTACTCCAGTACACAAATAGCAGCATCTTGAGGTTTTTGCATGATATCCCCCAGCATATTCCCGCAGGCAAATATAGGATGCCAAAAAAGAAATCATTCCCAATAACTGTCCGCCAATCCATCCGATAAGTAAAATAAGAAGCATATGCGAAATTTTCTTACCAATGAGACTGAGCCCATACTCATATAGCTCAGCCTCATCCTCTTTAATTACATTTGCTTCAATTAGAAACCCCGCGATTCTTTTACTCACTCTCTCTTTTCTCTGTTCTATTTAATTTTTTAACACACTCCGGCATTTCCGGCTGTCCATGTAAAAAAACACATGCAGAGTTAGCATTTTTTTCCGCTGCCTTATAAGATGTCTTTGCAATCATTTCAGCAATTGTCTTTTTTACCTTCATACGATAACCTCCGTTTCAATCCATCAATAATATTTACAAAACGATTATATGAATGTGTAATTACAAATTCAATAGATATGGACAAACTACGAGTTTCTTGTATAAACGACGATTAAATGGAGATTTTAATGACAAAGCCACAACTGTTTTTCGAAACATCGAACAGTATTTCGGGGTTAAATTCTTTACATTTTTCCCGTATTTTGTCAGCCATTTGTTCCTCCGGTTTTTCCTCCAAGGCAATCCTTATAACCAGCCATGATTTATATCCATGCAAACGAACATATATTTTATCACTATTATTGCTTTTTAAAAGCTCCATTAACAGAGTTCTGATTATCCGGGCACTTTGTTTGTATTTATCTTGATAAGCTTTCATATTAGCTATGTCATATAAAAAATGGATTTTATGATCGGGAAATTCAGTTTCTAACATACTGCCCATGTGATCTTGCATTATATACCTCCTCCTTTATAATCTCGATTTTATTTACTATAACTCTTATAGTTCTTAAATTCAATGCTTAAAGTTCGTTTCGGAATGTCTCTACCTTAAATATAATTAAACAAATTGGAGGCGTTTTATGCATACATTAGATCGATTAGCAGTAGGAGTACGGATCCGTGAACAAAGAGAGAAACTCTTTATGTCCAAAAAGGATCTAGCAGAAAAGTTAAATATCTCTTTGAGATTCCTGGATGAGGTGGAAAGCGGTTCACGTGGAGTATCTTTAAATAAATTGATGATGCTAGCTCAAATATTAGAAGTATCAACAGATTACCTCTTATTCGGAAGTGGTGAAAAATCATCTGAACAAGTTTTCAGTCACATCATAGAAAACTGTCCTCCCTCAAAACGTGAGGCTTTAGCTGTTATTATGAAAAAAATTGTAGACTCATATAATGAGTAAAAGAATACCGGAGGTCCAGATTTATTACCTAAGCCTCCGGTATATCGATCTATGCGTTCAAACCGATCCTTATTTGAGTATCTTTTTCCCGCTTTACTGAAAGTACCCCTTGAAATTTCTCCAAGTCCGTTTTAAACTGCTTCATCTGTCCACTATTTTTCATTTTAAGGTCTCTATTTTGGTATGAAATTTCATAAACGCAACCAGTCTTTCCTTTTTGTACAGACAAATGAATTGTCGTTTTAGGTTTAGCTTCTTTTACACATTGATCAGCAACCGATGAAAAAATCTTTTTTAGAAGATCCTGATTACCCCGTACAGTTGGCAGAACCTTGTCAGTAAAGTCTATTTTCACATATAATCCTGACTTTTCTAGTCGTTCGGAAAACATATATGCCACCTCAAAACTAAAATCATCTAAATCAATTTTTTCCTCCTTTGCGCTACTGTCCTCACAAATCAGCCTACTCCTCGTATATTTAATTATTTTCGAGTTCTCGCTCATAATTCCTTCTGTTCTTGCTTTTTTATTTCCTATAAATGTGTCGCATTTAAGTCCTTTTTGATCAATTAATAAACTTTTATAATTTGGGAATGCTTTTGCACTGTCACAATACATCTTCATTCTCCCCTTTTCCTAGTATATTGGAAGCATAATCCTAATTTCATCTTTCCCATCATTCATTTCAACCGCTCCCTTTGAAGCACGAATACAATTTAGTGCTTTACGGAAATCAGCCAACTCCTGAATATTGGAAATCACTGTCTCTGGCCGTAGAAGAAGAGAGGAAAATACCTTATTCTCTGGCAGTCTAATACTGATATAATTTTCTTTCGATGCGATATGGACCGCTTCTTCCTTGCTTACTAACTGTAAAACTACTTTTATAAAAATTGTGATTGACTTTCGTAAAATATCTATATTCCCATAGATCAACTTCTCAAAGGCTTGCTCTCGATCAATTAAGAATGGAATTTTCAAAGCTGCCGCTTCGTATTCCAATTCCTCAAAAACTTCTTTCGTCAGCAATGACAAATCATAATTCATCTTCGCATTGATATTTTCTCTGTTGTGTTCATTGCTAACCAGCACATCTTTCGTTAACTCTCTCTCAAACTTATTTTCCATGAATCAGGACTCCCTTTTTAAGCCGGAAAACTTCATCTGCTTCTTTTGCCAACTCATTTGAGTGTGTAACGACAACAACACATTTATTCATCTGGTGGGCACATTCCTTTAGAATCCTTGTGATTTCCTCTGCTGTTTCTTCATCCAGATTTCCCGTAGGTTCATCGGCAAGTATGATCCTGGCATCTGCCGCCAAAGCCCTTGCAATAGCTACACGTTGTTGCTGTCCACCAGAAAGCTTCAGAACATTCCTTTTGCTCTCTTCCTCTGTTAACCCCACCTTTTCAAGTACAGGCCCAGGGGGCAACTTACAGGTAAGAGCCACATTTTCTTTCGGTGTAAGATAGTCTATCAGGTTATAACTTTGAAAAATAAATGCCACATTCTTTTTACGGTGGTTGGAAAGCCCTTCCTTTTCAATATCCTGCCCTTCATAAAAAACTTGCCCCTGAGATGGACTGTCTAATCCTCCCATGAGTGAGAGCAGTGTTGTCTTTCCGCAACCAGATGGTCCAAGTATAGCATACATCTTTCCTGCTTCCAGCATCAGATTTATACCTTTTAAGACTTTCTTTCTACTGTCATATCCATACCAAATATTTTTCAGTTCCATTATGCTCATAAGTCATTCCTCCTGTTCAACTCATCTGCGACAATATATTTTTCGGTTTCATTTTCAGGACCGGATAAGATGCTAATGTTATGGAAACAATACAAATCCCCATCATCAGTCCCCAAACAATCTGATAATCCTGTGCTGATACGGACACTTCCACTTTGGAAAGTCCCAAATCCTCCGGCTCATTCGTTTTCTCTAGCTCATTTCCATTTAATTCTACAGTCTCATATGTCTCTGTCGTCACCTGTGAAAATAAACTGTGCCCAATCTTATTTCCAATAGCTGAACTTACGCCATATGAAAGGACAAGGGCAATAATCGCAATTATTACCACTTCTAGCAAATACTGCAAAAGCACTGCTCCCTTTGAAATCCCCATTGCCAGATATATTCCTGTCTCATGGATACGCCCACGTAAGCGTAGAACCAGAAATAAAGATAGTACTGCCAAACTTAATAGGAATACTGCAACAATAGCGATAAATACAATATTCTGTAATCCCGCTAAGGACTCTTTCGCATTTTGATAATCATTATCATATCTTGTTAATGTGCAATTTTCCCAAGTCACATCTTCTATTTCCTGTACCTCTTTCATAATACGGTCAAGCTCATCCGGATCATCTACATAGAAGTCTCCATATTCAACATTTGTTTTACCAATTGTCCCGTATAATAAATATGACGCTGTAGAGAGATCGGTAAATATAATATTGTCATACAAATCATAAGATGGTGCAACGCCAAGAGAATCCTGTTCCTCTGTATTCGTAAAAATCCCTATTACTGTTGCTTCAATTATCCTATCTTTTTCTGTAACATCACCAAGCATTATGGTATCGCCAATGCTCAAATTATTACGTGCAGCAAAATCTTCATGAATCAGCACCTTATTTTTATCATCAGAAGTAATACCTCTTCCCTCTATCAGTTCAAATCCTGCTTCTGTAAAATAAGTGTCATCTTTAGAATTACTATTCGCTACAATTTTGCCGGCATTTTCATAGCCCTCCGGGATTTCTAACGCTCCCTCCGTATCAATCTCCAACGGATTTCCTGCTGCATCATAATAGCTTGCATAGGAATAAGTTCTCAATTTATACTTCCCGCTCAATCCATCAATCTCCAGAATCTTCTCTCGCGTCTTTTCATCGATTCCTCCATCCAACTGTTTCGCATTAATCGTAAAATATCCCATTAGTGCCTTTTTAATGTTTGCATTTGCCGTACCCGTAGCCGACTGAATAGAAAGGCAAATCAATAGCAGAGTAGCCATAATCAACAGGAAAAAAAACAGAAGCAATGATGTGCCCTTTTTCCGTATTAAATGTAGCCATGCTCGTTTAAGTCCATTCATAATATATTTAGCCTCACCAATTTTATCTAATTATTTATATCTCATACATGGAAGCATATCTCTGGCGTTCCGTTTCCATCTGATTTTTATATGCCTCCACTACATCCTTATACGCTGTCGTAGAATCAAAGCCATCTGCACTTTTCTCTTTGATTCCAATATTCGACACTGGGCCTGAAAGAAGAAGCGATCCATCAGGCTGTGCATAGGTAAAGAAAATGTAGGTTTGACCAACTACTGGTAATTCATCTCCTTCATAAATGACATACTCTGATTTGTCCTTAGAAAGTCCACCTGTTTTTTGAATCGGAATTGTTTCTTCCGTTGTCAGATTTCCTTTGATATTTTCTACAACATCTACTGTATAATTTGTATAAGGGGTAGCTTCCTCGCTGACTTTACCCTCTTCATTAACAATTTCCACAGGGTTTTTGTAAACAGTATTTTCCTTGCTAGAGATCGTTCCAACAAATACATAATCCGCATCCCCAACTACCCCCTCCAGATTATTATAGTCAATAGCATAGGTTGCCCTTAAATATGCAGTCGGAATTTCTCGAGTCCCCTTATTTATGCTCTGAAATAATATAATTGCCACCACTACTGCTACTGCTGCAACCAGCACCGAAATAATTATGTCCTTAGATTTTATCTGTGCTTTCATTTTACCTGCCTCCTCAAATTAATATCTTGCATAACTTGCATCATAAGACGCTTTGTCGTTTTCAGATAACGTAATTACATCTGCAACTACTGCATACATAAGGTCGCCTTCCTGATTGTGATCCAACCCTAATGCGTGGCCCAATTCATGCGCACAGACATTTGTTTTCTGTACATTGCTGTAATCATCCATATAATAGGAATTAAATTTAATTGTCCCCCGTGAAGACGTCACGCCGACTGCTGCACTTACTTCTGAAAAATCAGAAACTGTTAATTCTACACTCATATCTTCTGTCGCTTCACGGATTACATCTGCTTTATAGTTATTCCAGATTTCTGTCCCATCTACAAATTCTGTAAGGTACTCACTGTTTCCAGTCCAGTCTATATGTTTATCTTCCCCTACCAGATGCCAGTCTAAAATCGCTACTGTTGCCGCTGATACAGATAATGTAGAGATAGCACACATACATAACCCTGTCACTACAACTATTACTTTTTTTAATTTTTTCATTTTTCTCATCCTTTCTGCTACTTTTTTGATGTTTTTTACTATTCGATTTGTGCCAAAATTTCTTTTGGTTCATACCGCATTACAGGAATACAGGAAATCAGCACTGCTACGATTAAAAGCACAGTTCCTGCAACTATTACAAGCGCAAAATATTGTGATGTCACAATAATGTTTTCTGCAGCCTTTCCAAAGAGTCCGCCAAACTCACCTGCTATCCGCCTACTAAATAGATAAGCCAAGGGAAATGCCACTACTGCAGTCATAAGTGTTTCTATAACATACTGCAGGAGAATAGAAGGCTTTGTAATTCCTACAGCAAGCAGTATTCCAATTTCACGCTTTCTGCTACGCATGGACATAGACAGAATCAAAATAATTAATACCATGCTAGCTATAATGATCACTGTAATTAGCGTAATAATTAATGTACTGGTATCAGAAAGGGAACTAGAAATATTCTGGTATACTTCATCATTTGCCTCGATTATAAAATTATCCCAGTTAATAGATGAAATATTTTGTACCTCTTTAATTATGTCCTCTAATTGCGCTGCATCTGTAACATAAAAATGAGCTTCCTGAATTTTATTACCATCATCATATTTTACAGCCATTTCTTTCATAGTATTAAAACTACAAAATGCATAATCCGTATAGTCCCATAAAGTAGATGCATCATACATAGTAGCCTCATCTTCTTTATCGGCAACGATTTCAAAAAATCCTACTATCTCCATATCAACTTCTGGATCATCATTATAAGGATCATTAATTCCCGTAATCTTATCACCTATTTTTATCCCATTCTGTTCAGCGTTTTCTTTACTAATGATAAGACCATTTTTAATATTTTCTGTAATATGTGAGCCTTCTACCAGCTCAAATCTTCCAGATAAAAAAAGTTGATTGTATTCAGTATTTATTGAGCCATAGGTATAATAATTATTAACACCATTACCATTAACATTAACAAGTGGTTCACCAGCTTCATTAAAATAATACGGCATTGATACAATAGACACATCATACCCGGCGATACCATCTACTGCCGAAATTGTCTGTAGCATCTCTTCAGTAATAAATTCCTGGGTACTATAACTTCCAGAGCTCCCAGATGCCCAACCGCCTGTAGATAAATTACGTTCAACCACAAAACTACTTCCTGTCGTTCCTCTTAATTCTTCTGACTTCTTTTCCTCTGCATTTGCTATGGAAATTCCAGATAATACAAGAGTAACTACAAAAAATAGTAAACAAAATATTATCAGTGTTTTTTTCCATTTTCGTTTGTTATGCAGTAACGCTCTCACACATATGCTCATAGCACGCTCCTCCTAGTTCATTGGAATGTATTCAGTATCGCATCTCAATGTATAGATAAGATTTAAAGAAAATAAAGTTTAACTTGAGATAGGCATAAAAAAACCAGTCATTTTTCTTTTGATTTTTAGTAATATCATACAATTCTTTTTTGATCAGATAGGATAAAATTCAAAAAAAGATGATCACAACGACCATCTTTTTCACATATTAATACTATAACTCGATTTATTTAAATTAACAGGATCTGCTCAATTATAAAGTGACTCCTCTTGAAACATAATTTTGAATTTCATTCCCAATTCCGTATTCTCAAAAGAATATCCAAGATTATGATGTTCGAGAATCGTTTTTACAATATATAATCCTAATCCACTACCTCCTGTATCTCGATTATGGGATTTGTCTACTCTATAAAATGGAACGAAAATTTGTTCCAAGTCATCTTGTGTAATATGGATACCTGTGTTTTCAACAGATAAATTTGCATTATTTAATAACACTTTAACTGTTGCACCTTTAGGTGAATAAGAAATAGCATTATCTATAATGTTGGAAAATGCTTTCTCCAGTAAATATCCATCTCCAAAATAATATACATCCGGCTCAATTTCTACCACCATTCTGATTTGTTTATCTTCTGCAAGACCTTTCACTTTATCACAGACATTCTTTAAAATACCACTAATCTGTATATTCTCCGGCATCGTTTGAATATCCGAAGTTCCTACTTGCGCCGACAGTAGTATTTCATTTATAAGCTGTTCGATTTCTTTTACTGTTATCATACAATGATATAAGTATTTGTCCCTATCTTTGTATTTTCCTACTTTATAAATCATGCACTCCAGTTCACCTTTAAGAATTGTAACCGGTGTTTTTAGTTCATGTGATACTGCTGTAAAAAAATCTACCCTTTGTTTTTCCTGCTCTTTTTCCTTTTTAATCTCTACTTGTAACTGTTTATTTGCTTCTTGTAATTCTGTTAAAGCATTGTATAACTTTTCTGACATCTCATTTAAGCTAAATGCCAACATACCCATCTCATCACTTCTCGAAATATTGCACTTCCATGTCATATCAAGTTTTGTCATTCGTTTTGCTACATTACAAATGTCCTCTATAGGTTTGGCAAAGTAACGTGAACAAATATAAGCTCCTATTATTGAAACCAAAAAAATGATTGAAAATATCAAAGGAGCTATTTTTTCTAAAATTTTATAAGATCTTGATACCGCTTCAAGGGAGGCTTCAGCACTCAATGTATAAAACTCCCCGTCATATTCAAATTCCGAACTAATGCCTATTTTTTCTACATTTTCAATAGTTTCTTCTCCTGTTTGAGCAATGTTATTAATAACAAACACTTTCTGATGGTCTGAATTTAGCACTGTAACTGCCGCAGAATTATGAATAGCAAAATTTGTAATTATTTGTGTGTTCTTTTCATATCCTTCATTATCCAATACGACAGACAATTTTTGAAATTCGCTTGAAAATTGATTTTCCAGTTCTGTTCGGTAATTTTTAGGAAGGAAAAATACGACCAGCGCATAAATAATAATACAGCATATAAGCAATAACACTAGCATAGTTAGAAATGTTTTTGCGCCTATGCTTTCCTTAATTTTAATTTTTTTCTTTATACTTTTATTTTTTAACAAGTCTATATCCTCTTCCTCGAATTGTTTCGATATATTCCTCACCTAACTTCTTACGAATGTTACAAATATGTGTATTCAAAATTCTTTCATCTCCATAATATTCATAGCCCCAAATACTGCATAACAAATTCTCCCTTGAAAAAATCTTGTTCGGATTTTCCATAAGCAATTTTAGGATTTCATATTCACGTACTGTTAAAATAACTTCTTTTCCGTCTACTAAGACTTCCTGTCCATCCAAATATAAAGTAAGTTTTTTATAACTGAGTTTGTCTCTACCATCTATTCTCCCTTTCTTCTCATCTATGCGGCGCAATACAGCTTCAATCCGGCACACAACCAAAGGTAATGAAAACGGTTTTGTGATATAGTCATCCGCAAGGACCTTAAATCCCTTCATCTGGCTGGCCGGATCGTTTTTAGCTGTTAGCATAATTATAGGAACATTACTCTCTTGGCGTATAATTTCACACACTGCATATCCATCGACTTTCGGAAGCATTAAATCTAATAAAATCAAATCTGGATTATTACCTCGAAACTTTTCAATCCCTTCCACTCCATCACTTGCAACCTCTATTAAATACCCATTAGCAGCAAGAAATTCCTGCAAAATATTCTGAATAGATTTATCATCTTCAATAATCAAAATTGTTTTGGCCATACTATACCTCCTCACATAGCTTATAATACCATGCAAATATGAATTTTTAGTGACAGTATGTACAAAGGTTTTCTCTTTTCATTCAAAATACGAAATAATCATCTCCGATATTTGTTTGCTACTTTTCCCGGATACAGATAGCATCTTATCATTACTCGTCTCTCCGTCTATCAAAACTATATCTACAATGTTATCTATGGATGTAATATTATGGTCTTGACCTATAAAGATAATATCTGGTCTTGCAATATTAAATACCCACTTTATAATTATCTCTATATCAGATTCTATCTCCTGCTTATTTACAAAATATCGGAAAATGTAGGGATACTCTTCTTTACGTTCCTCCCCAAACCAAATTCCTACAGCATGAAATTCTTTCCTGCGAAAGATATTGATTAATTCCTCAAAATATTTTTGCGAAATCTTCGTCTTTGTATCAATTTCAACAACAGGTGTTGTTATATTCTCCTGCCAATCAGGAATACTTTTTATTTTATATTCCCATGTATCTAACCTATCAGAATATACAGAATTCTTCTTTAGATAACCAAGAATACTTTCTTGATTCCCACCTTTTTTTAGTTCATTATAAATCAGTGCAGATATATATGGGGTGCTGAAGCTATTTTGTTTTCCCATTGTAATCCCATACTTTGATTCTATATCAGCAATTTCACAGTGACTTATTATATCTATTTTTGTTTGCTTATCTCCTATATAACAAAACTGATCTTTCTTTAATATTCCTACATAATCTCTAGTCACACCATAAACATATGATGAACAAGCTGGATAAGTTATCTGGTTGCTATTATTTTGTGCTGCTACCATTATAGTTCCTTTATCATAAAGCCTTTTCAAAATATCTTCGCTTTCATTGTTGATAAAATTTGTTTTCCCTAAACTCATATTAATTAAGTCTACATCTTCATCTAGGCAAAACTGCAATGCTATAGTCAAATCACCCATATCTCCGCTACTTGTCAATTCGTCAAGAATTTGAATATCATACAAAATAAACTCTTTATCATTCACATATTTTGAAAAAACCCAAAAGCACATTGTGCCATGTGATAGACAAAACGTAGAAGACTTTTCTTTTTTTTCCTGAATCTTTCCATCTTTAATTCTATATTTTTTAATCTGCTCTGGCACTTCTTGAATACCTTCCATGATTCCATCATCAATAAATGCTACTTTGTACATATAACCTCCCATTTGTATTTTTATTATTATCATTTTGGTGTAATTTCTACTAAAATGAGTAACACCATTGCCCAAAGGCAATGGTGTTACCACTTTTTCTGCTACCAGCATTTCTTTAAAATATAAACTGGTAATCATGTACCAATCTTTACATAGCGTAACCTCTCTGGCTCAGTCCAGCTGAGGAAACACCAGCACCACAAATACAGATGCAGATTGTAGCATTAGCCTCTACGGTATTAGCCATAGCTGTAGCTTTTTTTGTAAGTTTCTTCATGGGATTCGCCCTCCTTTCTTTTCATATTATAATTAAATGCTTTCGCATTAATTACCTTTTGCAATCATCATAGAAATTTGTTTAATTGTAAAGGAATCGGGTGTTATATTGTTTAAAATTTCTTTTGCTGGCACCCTATAATTTTTCTCTATATCAATAATTACATATAATAGATCAAGAGGTGAAACTTCCCGTTCCAAAATATTATCATTCGCTTCTTCTATCAAAATTCCTGTATTTTTTTCAATACTGTTCTGCAAAAACTGTTCAATTTCACTCATTTACTTCTCCTTAAAATGCACTTACATTTTCAGTTAACTCATTGTATAACTGTTGGAGCATCTCTTCTCTTTTACTCTCATTTAAAACATTAAAAAGATTTATCTTTTCTCCACTTCCGGCCTCAACAACCATTTTATCTGCTATTTCCGGCTCGTAATGTAGATACTCCAAAACACTTTCCTCTGAATCCGGATTAAATCTACACGAACTATTTGAAACACATATCCATTTTACATCGCAGTTCAGTTTGTATTTACAATAATTTTTGTATTCAGATAAATATTTCTGGTCTACTTTTTCGTAAAAATAGGAACACAGCACTCCCACATCAATGCGGATACCATTTGAAATAATAAAAGGAATTTCTCCAAACTCATTAAGAATTTTATTATTCAAAGGCATAATAGCCCCAGGCATTCCCAAAATAAGCAAATCTGGCTTTTCTCTTTCACATAATTCAAAAAGATACTGATTCCACTGTAAAATCCGTTGTGTCACACTATATCCTTGATTAAACAAGAACGCTGGATACCTTTTTTCTCCAATCACACCATTAAAATCTTTTGATCCGAAATGGATCACCCTGTATCCTTTTCCCCTGAAGAAAGAAGATATTTCTATTTCGGTGCAAAATTTGTTACAAAAATTACCAAGACCCATAACTCCAATTACTGGAATATCAATATATTTAATGTAAGTATTCTCGGGTAATTGGAATCTATCTGAATCCCCTTTTTGATACAGTATAGATTCCATTACAACACTTACATCCAAACTTTTTAGACATTTGTTTGAAAAAAGCACTTCTTTACCACTGCATTCTGCTTTTCGAATATAATTTTTATAGATAGAAGCAGAAATACTCATATTATCACTTTCCAGAAATAATACTGCGTCACATATAGAAAGCGCATCTTCAAATTTTTCTGTAATTAGAATATTTTCAAATTTCTTAGATTTTTCTATAACTTGATCTAACTCGGCTTTGTTTTGTACCACTGCTGCTACCAGCGTGTATTCTTCCATATATTTTCTGTACATTACAATTTCACGATTACAATATGCAAACGGGAATATTAATAATTTTTTCTTCATGATTCTCAAATCCTTTCAAAGGTACACCCCAATTCCCTCAGCGCACAAATCTCTTTTAAAATAAAGTATGCTTGCCGTTTTGTGTCTGGACAATATAACATTTTGAGTTTTCTCGACAAATGATCTTTACCATCCGCATTACGAATACATTGATTGCAATGCAGTAATGCCCAACAATTTTTACATAAATCTTCTGTTACTTTTCCTACATTCAAAAGTTTACGAACCTTCTCTATTTCAAATCCTTCTTCAACATTCCCCAACTGCATAATTGACGACGTTTCTGATACCCTTTCACAAGGAAACAATTTGCCTTGCACGTTAACGAAAAGTCTTCTTGTTCCAGGGATACAAGGACCATTATGATGACATTTTGATCCGATTTCAGCTTTCTTAATAATTTCTTGATATTTCCTAATAATATATCTAGCCCTTATCAGTACTAGCTTAGAAACATCTTTTTCATCTATTTTTTTCAGCATTAATAAATACAGTTTTAACTGATCAAATTTATCAATCTTTAAATAGTCTTTCGATAACTTAACCTTTTCACCAGGATTTTCTGATTCTACAATGTTTGTTAGAATCTCTGCTGAATTAAGTAATTCATCTGTCTCAAAATATGTTTTAACACTTCTATAGTCACTATCAGGATTCATTACAGAGTTATATGTTATTTTTGAGAAAAAATCTGGATTTTTCTCTTTTATTCTTTTGAGATTTTTTTGGATCAAGTCAAAGGAACCTTCACCGTTTTGAAACTTCCGATGCCTGTCATGTTCTTTCTTGGATCCATCTAAGCTCACCATAATTCCAAAATCTTCATTTCTCAAATAATCGACAGCCTCATCATTCAGCAACGTGGCGTTTGTTGTCATAGCAAAGTTAATTCTTTTCCCAACTGTTTTGCTCTTAATATATTCTACACACTGTTTAATCAGCTTTAAGTTGAGTAAAGGTTCGCCACCATAGAAAGAAACAAAATACTCTTCCATTTCCCCAGAAGAACACAAATATAAATCAATCGCTTTTTTTGCTGTTTCAAAACTCATATCAAGATTTGAATGTTTTCTGTTATCATAGTTTCCAGAATAAATACAGTATTCGCACCTCAAATTACAGCGCTGCGTTACCTGCAATGTGAGCTTTTCCACATGATTTCTCAAGTAATGTCCTAAAACTCCGGAGCAGGGATGTTCAATTTTGGTAACCGTATTCGGGCACAGAAACCCCTCGTTCTGGTATTTCTTCAATACTTTAGAATCCTCTTCTTTTACCAGCCCTTTTTGTAACTGCTCCAGTTCTTCATATTCACTGTCAGAAACTGCAAGAATGGCATTGCGTCCACGATCATATATGTAACTGTTCTTCGGTGTTTTTATTCCTTTAAATATAATGTCCATCGTACTTACCTCTACCAACTTTATCTACTTTCTTGATACTCCTTATAGCTACCATACTGTTTAATCTGCATATTTTCGATTTCAATAATTTTATTTGCAAATTGCAACAGCTTAGGTTCATGTGTAATCAAAATAATTATTTTCTTATTACACCCACGAAGTACGTCCAGAAATTCTTTCTCCGACTGCTTATCATATGCTGCCGTTGGCTCATCCAAAATTAATATTTTACTCTTTGAAGCTAATGCTCTCATTAATGCAATTTTCTGTTTTTCCCCGCCGGATATATGCGATGCGTCGCTTCCAATATCTGTATCATAACCTTCCGAAAGATGTTCTACAAAATCCAAAAGTTTATTATCCAAAATTTCCTGTGTCAATTCGTTTTTCCCAAATAAGGTAAGATTATCTTTTACCGTTCCTCTAAATAGATATGGATTTTGCATAATTACTGAAAACAGATCTCTATATGAGAAAAGTTCATAATCACTTATTACTTTCCCATTCAACGTAATGCAACCTTCCTGCAAATCATAGAATCTTAGAAAAATATTCAACAATGTAGATTTACCGGAACCATTTTCTCCAACAATAGCTATCCTGTCTCCTTCTTTTATATCAAAGCATAGCGACTGCAGCAGTTCTCTGTTTTTAAAAGAGAACGACAGATTCTGAACTCGAAAATCTACGCTTTCAACATCGCAACAACTAATTTTATTTTTCTTCTCCCTCTCCAGTTCTTCTTCCTGATAACTCAGAAAATCTTCATACATATTAAAAGCAGGTCCAACTTGGGAAAAGATCATTCTAAGATTGGCTATAAAACCAATTGGCTCCAATAAATATGTTGCATAAGTGATAAAGGCAACAATTCCACCAATACTTAACTCTCCACCCCATATAAGTATCCCTCCTAATACATAGAGCATATTCAGAAATAATGCCTGAATATCCTGCCCCAACAAATCACTTAATACTATAAAAAAACTAAGTTTTTTAATAGCTGTATTTCTATTTTGAAGAAGTTTATCATATTCCCTACATTTATTATCATAAAGGTTCCACAACTTGACTTCTGTAGCTGAGTGGTATATATCATCCTCCCATCCATGAATGCCTTTCTGTATCATAAGAGTATCCATCTGGTATTTTTCTACATGCTTTCCCAGTTTATTTGCCACAAAGATTCGAGCAGGAATTACAAACAGAAGAAACAACGTCAACTTCCAATTAATGAGTATCAAACCAATAAATACACCAATAAATTTAAAAATCTGTACCAGAGTATTTGACATCTCCTCACCAGTCAGCATTGACAGGTTATTCAGGGCGTACTCTGCATCTTTAATAATCTGCACAAGACCGTCATTTTTTATGTAGTCCATTTTCAGTTTGAGTGAATGATTTAGTACCTCAACCTGTTTATCCTTTAAAAATTTAGCATTCAGGTTAATCCTCAGATATGACTGAAACAACGATGCAAGATTTGTGATTATAGTTAATGCAATAACCATTAGAACTAGAGTACCTAATATTCCCAAATCGCCGCTCATAAGTCCACTATCTACAATCTCTTGCTGCAGAAGCGGAATAAAAGCTGTCCCTACTGTAATAAATATCATTAGCAGTGACATACCCAGTATATAGTTTTTATACGCTAATAATAAACTGATTATCTTACTATATAATTTTCGATTTTTCATTATTTTCGAGCACCTCTCCCTCGTGTTGTCTATATCATACATTTCTCAAAATAAAATTCAATAGGTATCACATGAACAACAATTTCTAAGTATGAATGACGATACCAATCGTATTTCAAACCTATTTTTTGCCTCCTAATTTTCCAAAAATACTATTTAGATTCATATCTTAATCTATTTAAGAAATGACTATTTTTCATATAGATTTATGGTCGCACAACATTTTGCTTGATAAAAAATGCTTCCAAAGAAAATACTTTTGTTCTTTTCCGAATATCAATTGCTAAATTATCTGTATCCTTTTTTCTTCAAAGTACAACTAACGTACTCAACCAATTGTGTACGATACCAATAAAAAAGATCCTTTCTAAAAAACAAAACTTTAGAAAGGACCTTTTTTATTGGTATCTAAATTTGAAGCTTAACTTTCGGTGCCGAGGTATTGAGATGAATGTAGCTGCTACACTAATATTTATTTTTCCATTCCAATATAGATTGAACAACTCCATTTATATTTGTATACCAAACATAATGGTTTCCTACTATAATGTGCAATTCATGATTTCCAGAATTAAAATCCAGTTGATCTTGATGAGCGGTTTCCCATGCAGGCATAGCCTGTACATTTTCTGATGATATCAATGTTAATACTGGAAGTACGTTGGGAAACCTAACTTCTTTTATAGATTCTAGATTTTCGTCCATATTAAGGATTTCATTCTGTATTGTCTGGTTACTACTATTGGCATATGCTTCATAATATTCCTCCCGATCCTCTTCTGAATATGTATAACCGATAACATCTGGAAGCTCTGCGCCATATTTTTGCGGATCTGAAGCAATAGCGGCTTCAAATTCTTCAATACTATCAAAAGTGTTCCGAAGCTGATCAAATTCTTCTGCAGCCTGCAGCATATATTCCTGCTCCATTTCCAATGCTTCTGATAATTCCTCATCATAAACAGTATTATCTATTGCAATAAAAGCATTTACCTTTTCAGGATAAGCATAAACAAAATTCAGGCCATAAACACCGGAGATAGAATGTACTAATAATGTACACGTATCTATTCCCAATACTTCGAGAGCGTCATACACTTCACTATTTATATTTTCCACTGTTCGTGCTGTTTCTGTCATATCGCTGAGACCATATCCAAATGGCTCTATAATAACCACATTATATTCAGTATCCAGTTCTTCTGCTAAGGGTTTAAAATAAATGTTCGGGGACGGGACCGCCAAAGCCGGCAGCATTACAAGCGTCTCTTTGCTCTGATCAGCAAACGCAACACCATTTTGGTCTAAATCACCATATAAAACAATATGCATCTCTTTGTTGCCCACCGTAACAAATTTACTAGCACTACTGGATTCGTTCGTGTCAGCCTGTACCGGTAAAGTTAAATTCGAGTTTATTAGTATCAAAGCCGTTATAGCCATACATACTATTCTTTTCAAAACACTGGATTTCATTACTTTATCCTCCTCTTCAAATAATAGTCAGATAGACGTACTTTCCTACTTCATATAACGTCTTCCTCAAACTCAATCAATAAATACGTGTATAACACTGCGAGAAACCTTCCTACTGCTGGTCTCTCTGTTCCCCATGCTCCGAGTATTTTCGAAAATAGTGCAGAATCTCTTTCCCAGCTTCGTGAAATAGTTATTCTGATACCGTGTTCTACAGCTCTCCAATCAGTATTATATTTCTCTGCGATAACTGGATATAACTCTTTTGTCACATACTGGAGTCGCTCAGGATTTTCAAAAACAAGTCGCATGGCAAGAACCATATAATCATATCCTCTATAGTTTGGAGTAATTCCTAGATAAATAAGTGTCTTTTTCAGTTCTAGCTCAAAAGCGGAATAGTTGTACACTCATTAAATCCTCCCATCTGAATATTAAAAAGTAAGACTTCCACCTGTAACTGTCACTGATCCAGATGATTTATTTGTAATATAAAATTTATAATACCCAGTAGTTCCTATCGTAAAAGTTGCCGTATGATTTTTCCCTGTTCCACTATAAGTTTTCAACTTCGAACCGGAGCTGCGCACATATCCCAATTCAATACTTCCAGATGACTTCAAGTTAACCGTAAACTTAACTTTTGCTCCTGACGGAACATAAAAAGCCTGCCCATCATTATCAATAAAATTCACTGTTTTTCCACTTGCAATGGTTGTTGAAGGTATTCCCATTCTGGAAGATATGTTTATACTGATTTCGTTTGTCTCTTCGTCTGCTGCATAAACCATACTCTGATTTCCAAGATTCAGAATAATAAGGCCTGCTAAAATAAATGATATTACTTTTTTCATATATTCACTCTCTTTCGAATTTGATTTTTATTATGATGCGGTCACTGGAGATGTTTTTCAAATATGGATAATAGATTTCTCCCTCCTCTCCGTTTATCGTTACTGCTGTCCTATATTCACTGTTCATTTCTACGCAGTATGGCCTACTATTGTGAATATACCCCACCTCGACAGTACCGGGATCATCAAGCAGATTATTTTGTTCTATGATCATGTTTATCTGTGCGTTCTCATCAATCTCAATACCTTTTCCGTTATTATGCAAAACCAACATAGTGCCATTATCTATATACAACTGTTCCTTATCAAAATTCGTATCAATCTCAAGTACATATTTTGCGATTGGATTTCCATAGTCATCATATAAAAATTGATCTTCTATAAAATTTGATTCTATACTTGTCGTATTTTTTTCCCCTGACTCTTTCTCAATCAGTCCAGCTTCTATTTCAAATGTAACCTGATCTGTAATTTTACCACCTGGGCCTAAAAGAATCCCTGCACCAACACATCCGCATAGAATGCACGCTATCGTTATAATTGCAATGAACCGTTTCCGCCCGCTTCTCTTTTTTATTTCTAATTGATCAAATACTAAATCACATATTTTTTCCGGATCGCACTGCTCTCCAAGGTTTTCTTGGGTTAGTATTTCTGCAGAGCAATCTAACATGTCACTAATCTTTATCTTCATAAGCAATATTTTCCTCATCGCTTAATAATATACGAAGTGTTTCCCGCCCTCTCCGTAATCGGGTCTTAACAGTCTGGGGATTCATTTGCATGATTGAAGCTATTTCGTCAATTTTTATATATTGGTAATAATAGAGCAGAAATATTTTTCTATCCTCTGGTTTAAGCCTATTCAATAAATCTTTAATATACTGCTGTTGTTCTTTTTGAAGTATTTTCTTTTCAACTCCGTCATCAATTACAAGCACGTCATCGTATAGTTCCAGATTTATATTTTTATGTGTTCTTAGAAAGTCCTTAGCCTTGTTGCGTGCGATCATTCCAATATAAGCTTTTAAACTGCTGTAATGTATGTAATCGATACGTTCGGCAGTTGTCCATAAGGCAATAAAAGTATCGGCAACAAGCTCCTCTACATCTTCTGCTGTTGCTTTATCATTAAGGATTTCTCTGATGATAGTAGTAACATAAGCTGTATATCTTTCAATCACTTCCGTTAATGCTCTTTCGCTTTTGTGTTTTAATCTCATTAAAAGTATTCTTTCATTCATTCGTTAAGATTCCAGTTTTTTCCATTTTTTGCTCAGTACGAAAAAACTGGAACTCAGGTTTCAAAAAAAGAGCGTCAGTCTGATGAACTGAACGCTCTTTTATATTTCTTATCAAATTATTTATTTTTAGTAAATTCCAACTTCATGCCCAAATTTGTAGATATATTGGGTTGTTGAAGTAATAGCATTCTGTACACATGCTTCACCAGCCTGTGCAAAAGTATCTTCATCTTCCGCCAGATCAATCATTGCTTTAGCTTCTTTTGCCGCATTATACATCAAGTCGCCCACATTAGTATCAACTCCAGTCTGGTAGATAGAATCGCTCAATGTATTTCCTGAAATAATATACTCTTTCCGGTGCTCATCAATATAAGACTCAAATTGTGTATGCTTACTAAGTACAGCAACTTTATTCGACGCATGATGCGGCTGATTTAGGTCAGAAACGTAATGGACTCCACGTCCAAGATAGCTCATAGCGCTCTCAATATCCCCATCATTATAAGCATCTACCGCCTGCTTATAATACGATTCAGCACGTGTCCTAGCAGTAGGACTTGACTGTCCCATCCAGTTTTCGGCAGTATCTGGATCATAAAAGTGACCGGCAAATGTCATATAATCAGTCTCATTTCCCCAGATGTCCGGCCAATCAGCGCCTTCCATCAAGAGTGCCGAATTTGTCGGATCATTAAATACCGTAGCTCCTTTATCATTATTTAAAATGACCAAGGCGGAAGCAGCGATATACTGATGAGTATGATCTATCCCGCCGCTTTCAAACCTTGCATCCGGATTTTCCTCGTGAGAAATCGGTGCGCCCGGCCCATATATATCATCTGAACCATTAGCAATGTCAATGACCTGCTGCGGAAGTTCGGTATAATTATCTTCCGTCTGTGCAAATACGGCTGTGCCATTTCCTAAAAGACATGTAACTGTTAACATAGTTGCTACAATTTTTTTCATTTTCATTCTTATAACCCTCCATTTATATGATAAGTAAAATATATATGGTATAAAAAGAGAAATCTATATATTTTGCTTAAATGGTTCTTATTATTGACTGAAATACTTTTTGAGGTATAAGTTTTCCATTACAAAACAAATATTTTTTATTCACCTCAAAATGTGTGCAATCTTTAGCGGCTAAAATGATTACTGAAGTATGAAACTCTTGTACAGCATTTCTAATCATAAAAATGAATTCGTCCCTCTCTTCTTCTAGCATATTATCAAATAGGCCATCAATTATCACAAGTGACTTTCGTTTCCAAAAACTCCTTGCTAAAAGAACTTGCGCATACTGACATTCAGATAATTCCTTTGGTTGTTTCTCCGATAATTTATCTAAAAAAAATATTGTTACATATTTTCTGTAGAGCTTAAAATCGTGTCTGTCCCCATCTAATTCATCTGAAATCATAATATTTCTTTTACAATTCATATGAGAGAATAACTTATAGTCTCTAGACGCAATTCCCGCTGTCCTTCGGAACTGAATTGCTTTCTCATCCAAAGAAATGTTTAACCACTTTCTGCCATTCAAACTTCCTTCTCCTGCTGCCATTGGCTCCCAACCGCAAACAGCACTAAATAGTGCATTTTTATATTCATTATTGCGTACAATGTAACAAATTTCTTCTCTCTCAACCATCAATTTCATGTCCAAAATAATCTTTTCTTTATCAGTTATTCCTCTTAAATTGAACATTTCTATTCTCCCTCCAAGCTTTGAATGTGCATTTCCTGATTAATTACCCATCTATACGCTAACATTGGTAATACTATGGCAAATATGAGCAAAATAGGAGTTAAAATCAGCATTGGCGAAATTGAGAAATTATAAGTCATAGCCCATTGCGAGCTAATATAAAATTTTATAAAGAAATTGATGATTGCCAATCCTAAAATATACGAGCTAATCAAAGATATCGCTATACAAGTAAGCGATTCTAAAATCAGCATTATTTTTATTTGTTTCTGTGTCATTCCGATTCGACTCATTAAGAAAAATTCTTTTTTTCTATTAATAATAGAAGAAAAAATGCTATTTCCCATTTGCACCATTCCTGCTAAAATCAAAGCATACCCTACCAACATTTCTACACCATTTTGGGCAAATACCTCATTATGATATTGTTGAATAATCTGATTATCTGAGGTAAAGGTAAATCCTTGATCTTGTTCTATTTTCGTTAAAATTTTCGAAATACTACTGTCTGCATATTCAGCAATATTAAAAAACAATTTTTGTGCATTTGTATCTGGAAATAATGATCCAAATTCCTTGGATGGTAGAAAAAACGACAATTCAAAACCAGCTGAAGAAGATTTCACATTTTGCTTAATTGAATAAGGTACATCTGCTATAGCCATTATTTCATATTCTTTACCACTAATCAGAATTTTTTCTCCTACTTCATATGTTGGTTCCTCCTCATCAAGACCTTCGTCACCGGAAATTCCTTGTGCAATAACAAATTTTCCTGTCATAAATTCATCTTTATTAAATGTTCCGCTTATTAAATTCCCCTGTTCCATAATCGCATCTATAACTAAACCATCAATTCCCCATATTTGATAACGACATTTTCCATTTTTTTTCATCTGATTATATTGTTGAATCCAAACCGGATCATAACTCATATATTTTAAGCGTTCTCTGTTATTTGATTCGTAATAATTTACAATCCTATTTGAGACTTTTTCTGGTAGAATCTCATCGTATCCTTGTAAATAAAGTTTACCATGATCGGTAATACCTTCATGCCCAAATAAAAAATCTGCATATTCTTCCAAAGAAGCACTTCCCATCGCATCATCCGACATATCATTTGAATTGAGCGAATAGTCACTTATTCTGGTTACTGCCAAATACTTATTTTCGTCGAAACTTATATTGATTACATAAAAGCTACTAATCCAAACTAAACCAATAATAATTAATAGGATTCCAATTCGACTACGTTTTTTATATCGTGAAAGATTATCCATACTCATTTGAAAAAGAATCGGAAAACCAGGATATTTTTTTTCCCTTATTGGCTCATTATCACCATTTACTTTATATTTGAATGCTTGTTCGATATCAATCTTTCCAGCATCTATAATTTTTTTAAAATTCGAAATAAATACTGTTATAATCGTAAGTATGGCTGGTATAATTAGAATACATATATTATAATACAGTTCAACATAAGAAAAGCTTCCGCGTATCATATTCGGAACCAATTTATATCCTGTATACCACCCAATGATAAGGCCTATTGGTAACGATACAGCTAAAACTAGCCACAGTTCTTTCCAAATCACTCTTCTTATTTGCTTCTCTTCTGCGCCCATTGCTTTCAAACGTCCATAAAATGCTGTATTCCCAGAAATACTAATCTGCTGAACGCTTCCCAACATCAAAACAGAAATTATGAACACTACCATTAACGCTATCCATGTCGTAAAATCTAAAAGTATTTCTACTGCAATTGAACAGTAATTGATCTGTGTTAAATAGTACTGTCCATCCTGTAAATCAAAATCTTTTACTATTTTTTCTAGTTCATCTGTCACATTAGTATTATCATCAATTTTTATTCCAACAGTATTTCCACTTTTATAACTCTTGGCAAAATTTTTAGAAACCCAAATATATCTAGTTTCCAATTCATCATCATCATTCCAAAAACCAACCACCTTAAATTCCGCTTTAAACTGCTCTCCTCCTTCATTCCACACAATTGTTACTGTATTCCCTATTTGGGGAGATACACCAAGCTTCCGTAAAGTTTTTGTTCCAATAGCAATTTCATCCTCAGCTTGAGGCATATTACCCACAGTAGGAAACGAATAAAAGAACTGGGCATATTCATTGTCTGCGTAGCGTATTTCTGTATCTTGATTACCCAATTCTTCATTTTCTGCTTCAGATACAAATAAACTCTCTCCCAACAAGGTACATGTATCCCAGGCTTTTAATCTGGGAATCTGTTCATCCTTCAAATCGTTTATAACTATATCTGCTGATGTTCCATTTTTATGCTGTGTATACCTCTCCAGATTTTTGTATTCATTATAAGGAATTATGGTAAATATAGAATAAAAAGTTGAACATAATACTATAATAGCAATAAGAAGTAAATTCTTGCCTTTATTAGTTTTAAAATTTCGATGAACAAGCTTTTGAACAGCACTTGGTACTTCTTTATTACTCATAATCAACCCCCTTAATTCTTGTACTTACTATTTTCCCATCCTGCATTTCTAAAATCCGATCCGCTTGCTCTGCAATCTCCTTAGTTTGTGTAACAAAAAGTATCATTTGATGTAATTCTCGGCTCGTCATTTTTAATAGCCCGACAATTTCCATTCCGCTTTCATAGTCAAGGTTACCCGTAGGCTCATCGGCAATAATTAATTCAGCCTTTGTAGCCAATGCTCGTATTATTGCTGCTTTTTGCTGTTCCCCTCCGGATAAATTTCCGGGCATTTCCATAAGCTTGTCTTTCATTTTCATCATAAAGGCTAATTGCTCAACATACTCTCTATTAACCGGATTTCCGTCCAATTGTATAGGAAGGATAATATTCTCATAAACATTCATACCTGAGAACAAATTATCTTCTCGAAACACAAACCCTACGTGCCGTCTTCTAAAAATTGCAAGATCTTCCTTATTAAATATAGACAAATCAATGTCATTCACAATAATTCTTCCTTCTGTCTGACGTTCCAATCCCCCGATTATGCGGAGCAGTGTTGACTTACCAGAACCGGCTGGTCCAGTAATTGCTGTAAATTTATCGTTTAATATAAAATCTATTCCATCCAAAGCCTTAACAATACTATTCCCTCGATTATATATTTTTTTCAGTCCTGATATCTGTATCATAATATTTTCCTCTTTACTGTTTTCAATTAAGTGTTGAGATTGTTGGCAATTCACTAGAGCAATCACACATGCAGCTCTGCTTCGTAAAACTACCACAACTATCATACCCTAAAATCTCTTCAGCCATAATAAATTCTTCATCATCAAGTTCTATATTATCCTCTTCAAATTCTCTTATCAGCTGTCGTCTACTTCTTAGCTTATCAATAATCCCCACAAAATCACCTTACTTATAAAAACATTTTAAATAATTACCATTTTCTTCAGATAATTGAATTCTTCGAAACGTACTAATTAAGGGAAATACCATAATCACATTAATCTTTTGCTTGGAAATATACTCAATCAACCATCGTAGATAGTCTTCGTTTCGATATATAAATTCATTGCTAAGAGCTCCAAAGAAGAAAACATCTGCATCGAGCAGTATTTTTTTTATTACAGATGGATCTCTTTTATATATGTCTTTAAAGCACCATTTTACATCTGTTGTTTTTTTATATATATTAAACATCTGCTGATTATTAAAATCCCAGTCATCGGCAAAATAAAGAAGTCGTTTGCCATTTAACGAATTCATTTCTTGTGCTTTTTTCTTATCAAAAAAAATCTTTTCTATATTCTCTTTCTTACTCAGTTCAGACAAAAAACTCATGAAGTCTTCTATCAACCGTGTATTTATATCCTTGTCTCCAATATATCTACAAAATAATCCAACTAAAAAGGGACATAAAAAGCTATTCCCCTTTCGTATCACGCATTGTGTGTCATCGGGTATAAATACCATATTCTCCGAGAAATTAACTAGTTTATCTTTAAACTTTACTTGGCAATAATCTTCTAGCACCTCTGAAGTATTTACACCTACTACATTATCAAAATTAGCCGGATATGCTATACGACCAGGCAAATTATGATCTGCTGCAAAAACAGCAATTCCTCTTTCCTCTGCCTCATTACATAAAGCTTTCATTTCTTGCATACGTTTACTTCCAGAACTGCAGCATCCCAAGCTCAGATTTATTACATCAACATCACTATCTATACAAAATCTAATTGCTTTTAAGACAGCAGAAATCATACATCTATTATCCTCTTGCAACACTCGTACAGATAACAGTTCTATATCTGGAGCTTCATGAAGCAATACTTTCACAACTTCAGTTCCATGCATATTATTAGTACAAATATACCAATTCCTGACTTCTCCATCCTCGTAGCACAAATTTTGAATTTCTTTTCCTACTAAAAGAGGATCACTAGAGTTAATGCCAGAGTCAATAACAGCGACTTTACGCTTCATTAGCCATTTTCACATCCTCTAAATATTTCTTTAATAAGTCAACTTTATCTAGCTTTTCCCATGGTAAATTCAAGTCATCTCTTCCAAAATGTCCATATGCTGACGTCTGAGAATAAATTGGGCGTTTCAAATCTAAATAGTTAATAATTCCGTCCGGAGAAAGATCGAATTCTTTAGATATTATTTTTTCTATCTTTGTATCTGATATTTTTCCGGTACCCATTGTATCTACACAAATTGCAACTGGCTGATCAACGCCAATAGCATATGATACTTGGATCTCGCATTTTCCTGCCAATCCCGCTGCTACAATATTTTTCGCCACATATCGTGCTGCATATGCTCCTGAACGGTCTACTTTTGTATAATCCTTCCCGGAAAAAGCACCGCCGCCATGATGTGCAGCTCCCCCGTAACTATCTGCAATAATCTTTCTTCCCGTCAAACCGCTATCACCTCTCGGTCCTCCGATTACAAATCGCCCTGTTGGATTAATATAGTACTTTGTATGAGAATCAAGATATTTTAATGGAATGCATTCTCCAATTACTTGTTTAAGTACGTCTCTTTCTATTTGTTCATATATAACATTCTCAGCATGTTGCACAGAAACCACAATGGAATCAATTCGCCTAACATAACCGTTTTGATCATATTCTATAGTCACTTGTGTTTTACCATCAGGTTTTAAATAAGGCAGTATTCCACCAGTTCTAAGTTCCGCAATACGTTTTGCCATTTTATTTGCATATACTAATGAATAGGGCATAAACTCTGCCGATTCATTAGTTGCATATCCAAACACCATACCTTGATCCCCTGCGCCAGTTTTTTCTTTATCAACTCCTTTAGCGATATCTTTGGATTGTTTCTTGACAGATACAATAATATTAGAGTTATCCAAATCAAACCCATCTTCCAATTTGTTGTATCCAATATCCTTTATCACCTGTTTAGCGATTTTAGGTATATCAATAACTGCTTTACTTGTTATTTCTCCCATAACAACAAGTAGATTTGAATTAATTGAAACCTCGCAGGCAACACGACTTTCTGGATCCTGACGCAAACACTCATCAAGAATTTTATCCGCAATTTGATCACAAATTTTATCTGGATGGCCTTTTGTAACCGCTTCGGAAGTCAAATACCTTTTATACATATCTTTTCTCCTGTACTTAAGACTTTTTTTATTATCAGAATAAGCCTCAATCATCTTTTGCTCAATCTATTTTGCTTAAAAGGTATCTTACAGCGTTTAAGAGGTCAAAAAAATAGAGGTATAACCCTCTATTTTAATTAAAAACACTTATATCAATGTTCCCACTATATCTATGGCACACTGTATAGAATTCTTTTGAGCAAATAATCTTAAAATAACAGACCCCCTTACCTCTTCTTTGGATGCATATATTTTCAAAACATTGACTACCATCGATAAGCAACAATCCCATTTGTTCTTTTATAATATTTTCTAGATCTTCTTTGCTCAAATAGCAATTACATAGATTTTTAAATTCCAATATATACTGTTCATTACTATTAAGTACTTTCAATAAATACTTTAAATAATTAACTTCAACCAGTTCCTCAATATTTAATTTCAGCCTACGCCCATTACTATCAGTAACATAGTGAATGATTCTTTCTACTATATCTTGCGATAAAAAAAAAGTTTTCTCATATTTATCCACTGAAATGACATGATTATAGCTGTTTTTCTTCGTATTCATTACGTATCCCTTTTATTAAATCTCTAGTCAGTGTTGGTTGATGAGTGTTAAACAGACTGCACTGCGATAATGATACCATAGCCGCTGTTAAACACATATTACATATAATAGATAATAGCTTTGTTCTCATTAGTCTCAATCCTTTGGTATAGGAATTATAATATTAACCGTATACTCCCTTTCTCCATCAGTAATATTAATTTCACCAGAATATTTGTGAACAGCATTTGTTACATTAATCAATCCATAACCATGTATAACTTTTTTCTTTTTCTTTTCAAATGCTTTACTATTTTGTATACATATAACTAAAAAATGCTGCTTTTTAGCTGCAGATATCTTGATATATTTACCTTGATCAGTTGAAAGCATAGTATTTGCCTCGATAGCATTATCAATTAAATTCCCAAAAATAGTACTGATATCTAATGCTTCTAAAAAATTCACACCACTTAAATCTATATTATCATCAATTTCAATATTATATTTTTCAGCAGTTAAAAGCTTGTCTTTTAGAATAATATCCAAAATTTTGTTTCCGGTTCTATAATAATTTTCATATTGGCTTATATCTTGTCTTAATTTATGAATATCCTCTATTTGCGCACCATTCATTTGTTCCAACAATAATAGATGATTTTTCATATCATGATAAATGCGCTTAATTTTTTCTTCTTCAACCGTTTTTTCTTCATAATATTTTGCCTGAAGCTGCAACTTATAAATAGCAATATTTTGCTTTTGTTCTTGATCCTCTAATGCAAAAAATTTATCTGTAAAAATAATATTTGCAACAAATGCAACCAAAATTATAATCGAACATCCTAGCAAAATAATTGGCTCGACAACATCCTGTAGTGACACTAAAATTAAATTAATACATACAGCAACACATGAATATCCTATATTTGAAAAGAAAAATAAAGCCAAAGATTTCAAACTCATTTTTTTCATACTAATGTCTGATATTATGCGTTGAACCATATAAACTAAGGTTAAATATACTGTTTTATTGGCAATGATACCCTCCAGATTAACTAAAAAAGGCTTTCCCGAATTTGTATTAAATAACATTTCAATTTGCATAACAATCAGCTCACTTGAAAGTAACAGTAATGATCCTATTATCATATAAAAGGCTGACTTTGCGATAGATAATTTTAGCACAAATTTCCCCAAAAAAATTAAGCTTAGCACAACTAAAATAATCTTCGCATCAATACGTAAATTGCTTATAAAATGAGTCAAACAAAAAGCATATATTATTTCACAAAATAAAAAAGCAATTTTGCGTTTAATTTCTACTTTTTCATTTTTCAAAAGATATAAAAATCCACATGTTTCAACAAATGTTGCACATAAATCGATTATAACTGCGATCATAGTTGTCCTCCCATATAAATAGCAAGTTGTTGCATAAATTCTTTTTTCATGGCCCTACTTATTGGGAGCACCTCATTTGTAGTAAGCATAATGTCATTTCCTTTTATGCTTTTAACATAAGAAAGATTAATCAAATACCCTTTATGGCTTTGTGCGAAGCCATAATTCTTTAATTCTTCTTTTAATTCTTTAAGTTTCTTATAACAGACAATAGCTTGGTCTTCCGTATGTATAAGCAAATTTCTATTATACGTTTCAATGTATTTTAATGATGTAATTGGTATTCTAAACTGACCTTCTATATTTTCGACCAAAATACATAATTGTTTTTTCATGCGACTTAGCATAATATACCTATCAATCTCATGAAGCACTTTTTTTCGTTCAATAGGCTTGATCAAGAAATTTTCAGCTTTTACTCTATACCCATCTACTGCTCTTCCTAAAAGAGAAGTCAAAAATAATATTGTTACATCTTTATCCTTTTCTCTTATTTTTTCTGCCACTTTAATTCCATCCATATATGGCATTTTTATATCAAGAAAAATAATATCAAATCTGCAGTCATACTTATCCAGCAGCATTATTCCATCATAGAACTCCTCAACATAAATCGTGTCTTCTATTTTTTCATTATAAGAAAGCAATATTTCTTTTATCTGATCTACAAAGTGTTTTTCATCGTCACAAACAGCAATTCTTATCATATTTTCAAAAGCTCCTTACTATAAAAATTCATATCAATTCTTGTGTATTGCAGTCGAGTGAAAACCTATTATTCTATTTTTTATTATCCCAATCCATAAAACTATAAAAACTGAAATAATTGCCATTGATATATATACCATTTTATTCAAACGAAACCTCCAATACACAGCTTCTGAAAAAATCAGAAAAAGTACGACAGATATCTTAGTTTTTTTGTTATATTGTATCAATTCCTTTTCAGTCAACGGCCTACTGTGATCTTCAATTGGTGCGATTATGCATATTATAACTGCTGCAACAATAGCAAAATGCATAATAAAATTTTCTAACTTATATTTAATGATTAGATCCGTCACTAATAAAATCCCTACAAATCCTATGCAAAATGATAAGAAACAAGTTTTATACGATTCTGCATGATATCCGCCAGCATATATGCGAATAAAATAGAAAGGTATTATTAGCAATATTGTTTCAAACAAACGGTACGAGATAAGCCCCATCAGTAAAACCATAGCTGTACTAACGAAACCAGAAATTAGCAGTTCAGCTCCATATGTATAGATAAGCTGTTTTTCTTGCTCAACTAAGCCATTTCTTATAAACGACGTTACAATTTCTTTGGCTAATTTTTCTATCATAGCATTCTCCCACCTTCCTCATAAATAATAGCCCCAATCCATCGAAAAGCAACAACAAATGTTTAACAGGCGCATTTCAGTGTTCAAAATGCGCCTGAATAAAGAATGTAGTCCTAGAAGTATGTTTCATGATATTTAGATTCTAAAAACAGTAGCAATGATCTCATATTTTCTTCTAATGTTTTTTTTGCATCAGCATAAAAAACATTAAATTCTAATAGCCATTTTCTTATTCTACATGAATTATCATTAAATGCAACACTTTCTGCTACACATGGCCCAGAGCAAAAAAATCTGACTATGCAATCCTGGCATACCGAAGGCTTAATTAAAAATTCTTGTCTAAAATTCCTGCTACTCATTTTAATTTTGATTGCATTCTTTATTTGAGGGACTGAATCAGTACGAATATTTCCCAATTCATATCTATACTTTCTAAGATTTTCACACATATATATAGTGCCATCTGGCTGTAATGCTACGATATTTCCAAAAGCTCCACATTTTTTTCTTAAAACTGGCTGCTCTAAAAATAATCCACATATATTCTTGGTAAAACACCGCAACTTTATTATATATTTAAGAGCTTCAATATACAATAACACTACTTCCCTTTCGTCCTGCATAGTATCTGATTTATGTTGATCTTTAGCTCTCCCAAGCATCGACAATGGTCGTAAAATGAAGTATGCATTAAATTCATCACATAACTCTAGTGCCTTTCCTAAATATCTCTTTGTTGCATTATGTGCCACAAACGAAAAGGAGATTACTGTTTTCTTATTCTTTAATAGCTCGAAAATTTGTTTCATTTTATTCAGATTATTTCGATTATCAAACAGATTTTCTATGCTAAATTCAATAGCACCTATATTGTCGCTTAAAAAAGCAACATCGGCCTTATTAATTAGAAGTCCATTTGTTTGAAGCGTAATAATATTTTTATCAAAATAATTGTTCAGCATAGATATAATTTCTATCATATCTGCTCTCACAAAAGGCTCTCCTCCAGTCAGTACAATTTTTTGAGGTTCTAATTGTTCTAACTTCGGTAAAACAATATTACGAATTTCGTCTAAGGTCAAATCATTTTCCATGCTTGTAACAGGGCTTGAGTTCATTGTACAAAAACTGCAGCACAAATTACATCTTCCTGTTACAGCAAAATATACGCTCTTTAATACAGGTAATTCTATATTATTCTTTTCAAATAGTCTGTATTTTCGATTTAAATAATCACATAATATATTTACACCACCCGCTTTATTCAAGTAGTGATTATAAAGGTCAACCGGCATTTTAACCCATCTTTTATTTTCGGGATTTAAAATAATGACTTTTTTATTTTCAGAAATGCAGGGCAAATTTTTCAACCTTTCCATATGCTATACTCACCCATTTTAATCATTGATAATATTTCTCGGTTTTTCACAGATAATCTATAAAACATCTTTTGCATATAGCAAAGAACTGGATCTGGCACGTTAACATTTCCGGTTTTGCGCAAATTTTGCATTACACAACAATTTGCTGTACATGATTTATAAAGTTCACACTTTTTACATATATTATTACTAATTTCGTTCATGGATTTTAGTTTTTCTAACAACTCGTAATTATCTCCATCAATCACGCTGCCTATGGACACTTCTGGATCTAAATTTCCTGGGCACGCATAAATACTGCCATCGGTACGAACATAAGAAGAAATAATCCCTCCACCACATGTATAAAAACGCAGTTTACTTTTTCTTACCTTTAGCAATTTATCTGCATATCCCCAATAAAATCCTTTCTCTTCCAACAACTTACTAAAATAATATTCCAAAGCATTTTGCATCACCTTCTCTAACTGTCTCAAATCGTCTATTCCCCAATTATCACTAAGATCTATAGATGAATCGATTATTTTGAAGTTCAATTTATCTGTCAGGTATTCCAATACATCGCCATAACTTTTATAATTGCTTTTGGTAATGACATTCGTAACTTGAACATATTTTTTTGTTAATAATTCGTATCGTTTTAATAATGGGATTTTTCTTATTACAGTATCGTGACAGCTCTCCCCATTTAGCATAATACGGTTCTTATCATTTATTGTTTTAGGACCATCTATGCTTATTTTCAAGTTGAACCTCTTTTGTATTAAAAAATCCATTATTGTACAATCAAGTTTTGTTGCATTCGTAGTAGTTGAGAATATTAACGTATAACGATATTGAAGATTTTTATTTTCAATATACTCAACTAATTGCTTAATTAAATGAAAACTAAGTAATGGTTCACCTCCTATAAAATCAATCCATAGTTTCTTGTCTCTATGAATTTTAGCTCTTTCAAATGCTCGGTCGATCGCTGCTGTAGCTATTTCAAATTTCATAATTGAGCCGCTTTTATCACCTAAATAGCAATAAGTACATCGAAGATTACATATCTGGTTAATTTCCAACGTCAGACTGTACATAAAAATTGCCTCCTGAATTAAGAATAATATTTTTCATCACACTACTTAAGTTCAATTGTTCTTTATAAGCCAATTCCAAAATATCGGTTATCCTTTTTGATTTGTTTTTATAAAGCTCTCTTATCACATTATAGTCATGTTTGTAAAGAATCCTTTGTATTCTACAAGTTTGTTCATTATGCTGATTTAAATAATTAGTCTGTGTAAAATTAAGGAAACCGCATTTTGCACCACAACAAGTAAATGCGATATCACACCCTTCACAGCTCGATTTAGTCTTAACACACTTACGCACACGATTGATAAATAATCTATTACTAAATGTATCATCAACTGTTCCTAGTTTCCATCTCTTGTCTCGTGAAACATATCCACATGGATAGATATCTCCATTATAATCAATTATTAAATGATTCTTTGTTCCTGCTGAACAATAAAGGGGCTTTCTGTAAAATACAAAAGTTGGTATTTTGTAGTCGTAAAGATCTATAATAATCTTATCATCTTTCATAATGCTTCCCATATATATTTTATCAAGGCAGTCTAACTGATGATCAAATTCAATAATTTCCTTTTCATCCCATTTAGAAAGCATGTCTATACCTATATGTATTTTCTTTAAACCTAGTGCTAATAAATATCTGACGTTATGACACAAATAAACAACATTATTGGCCGTCACTGTCATTCTGGCACATAAATCAATATTTCTCTTCATCAATACCTCAAGATTTCTAATTACGATTCCATAAGAATCAATTTGGTGAACAGCTCGACGATTTAAAGAGTTTGTATATTCGTCTCCATCAATACTTATAGAAACAGCAAAATTGTTAATCTCAAACACATCAATAATTTCACTATCTAATAGTGTTCCATTTGTTGTAATTGAATATCGAAACAGCTCCTGCTCGTCTTTATATTTTCTCTTAATCAGCTCTATCGCCCATGTTAACCCCTGCTTATTTAGCAAAGGTTCTCCGCCGAGAAATAAAAGATCAATTTGATCGCCAGGAATATTTTCTTTTACAATAAAATCTATTGATCTTTCCACTATTTTTTTTGACATTATTCCATTTATTTTATTTTGGCCTTCATAGCAATACTTACATTGCATATTGCAACCACTTGCTAAATATAAACTACATTCCATATTATTCTCCAAAAAGGCGGCTCATAGCCGCCTTAAAATACACTAATTTAAGTTGCTTAATGCTGGGGTCCCTCCGATACAATCAGTGAGACATTTTGATTGAGATGATGAGCAATACCCAAATCCCTCCACGTCTTCATCCATTTCTTTGCTTATCAAATCTCGTTCCTTTTCATTACTCATAAGTTCATACCTCTTTCTTCTAAAATAGGATTGTAAATTTCTTTAAATTTCCCAGGTTCTTTCATAAGATCACCTCATACCATAACTAATTAAGGGGAGAGATTGCCGGAAGCACAAATGTCGACCCACAATCTACAGCACATTTTTCTTGATTTTCACTGCAGGCTGAATAACCTTCAATTTCTTCCTCAGTTAGAACATCTTCTTCTCCCTTTAATTCTTCATCCTTAAAAAGGATGTCAGCTATACTTTTTTTTCTTTTCATCACATATACATCCTTCACTTAAAACCACTGTTCAAAACGTCCTAATCCGCCTTTTCCTCTCTTTCTAGGGAACTGTATAGGCATATCACAATATTCATCTCCAATAATATCAACTTTTACATCAAACACTAGATATCCTCCTTTTTATTCTTGATTATTCCTGAGTCTTTCTACAACACTTCCTTTAGAAATACTATTATATACAAATATTGGTACAGTGATGCAAACAGCAATCATAATTACTACTACTACAATTAAAGAAACAAATGGTATTCCAAATTCCCAGAAGTACATAATATTCTTTATAACTCGTGACAACAGATAGGCAATTACTAAGCCAATTGATAAAAGTAAAGCACTTGTTATCAAGCAATAATATAGACCTTCTAATACTAAAACTTCTTTTATCTGCCTTTGTGTCATGCCAATACTTTCTAAAGTAGCTAACTCTTTTTGTCTTGAATATATATTAGTAAATATAACATTCACAAAATTCATTAAGCCTAAAAAGATGAGTAAAATACCTATAACTTTTCCTGCAGCTCTAATTGACTGTGTGCCACTATCGATTAACGCTTTTGCTTCTAATTGTGAATTAATTTCTACAGAATCTACACCTTCAAACAAATAATTCAATCTTTCAAAAACGGCTTCGTCCTGATCCTCTTTTAATCGTATGCGCAGTGTTTGAATCATGGGCTTATTCTTCCATTTATCCGCTCCCTGTGATGATGTGTAAAATTTTGTTGAAAATCCATAATCACTGCCATAAAGGTGATAATCCTTTTCATAGCTGTGTATACTCACATCGTATTTTAAAACACCTAGAACTGTATATTCCACTGTTTGATTTCCGTTGGACCGATCTGTAAATTCAATTTTTTCCCCGGTAATATCTCTAAAGTCAACCTGTCCATTATCTGAAACAAAAATCCCAGTACCATTTTCTAGATATGTTTGAATTTCCTCATCTGTCAAAGTTGAATCGTAATTAAATTTCTCAATTTGACTCAATGAAAGACCTACAATCATCGTTTGAAAATTATCAGCAACTTCTTCAGCTGTTATATCTAATGCGAGAGCCTGATCGTTAATGTATGTGTCCAAATAATTCTCTGGATTACGAATCCATGAATATAAAACCGTATCTTCTTCGATAGTGCTAACTTCATCCCAAGTTGAAATTTCAGAAACTATATCCTTATTAAATACATCTTCAATAGTACTAACCTCATCTGTTTCAAATGTCAAATTTCTTAAAATAAAATTATCGGGAATCTCTCTTTTATACCGCTCCTTATAATCAACTCCATAAGAACACGTACTAATAATTAAATAAATTAGTAGCCCCAGAAATAGTGAAGCAAAAGTGACAATCGCTCGTTTTCTGTTCCTAAAAACATTTCTAAAAGCCATACGATACAGCTTTCCACCTTTTTTAGAAAAATGCTCTTTTGTTTTTGCATCAACTTCAAGATACTTCGTACTTTCAATCGGGGATACTTTTGCCGCCAACCTGCAGGGTTTTCTGTTACTTATCCAAATTGTGCAATAAGTGAAAATAGCAGATAGAATATAAATCCAAGGCGTTATTTTAATATCGTAATCAAGTGCTATCCCATATCCAGAGCTTTCCATCATGCTTTCTAAAAAAACCGGAACAAGCCAAACTGAGAAAACCGTACCAATTATTAGCCCGAATGGAATTCCTATTATAGAAATTCGATTAGTTTGATGTTTTACAATTCTTTTTATTTGTTTACCTGTGGCTCCTATTGTTTTTAGTTGCCCATAAACATGCATATCTTGCATTACTGAAATATTTATAATATTATATATTAGCAAATATCCACTGATCAAAATAATAACGACAGCAATTATAGGTATCATCGCCATAGAAATTGCCTGCGTTATGTTATTGTTCAATCCAGATACAATAAAATCATTTCGTCCTGTTTCTTGATACAATAGATTCAAAATTTCATTCGAACTCATATTCTCATCTACTAAACCTGTACCCAACAATCCTTCAGGCTCTCCATATATCTGTGAAAATTTTTCTGAAACTACAATATTTCCAATGGCTCTTCGCATGCTAGACTGATTAGCATAATATAAATTTGCAGCCATTGTGTTTCCACTATTAGGCGTAATGCCTGGATTATAAATATAGTCCTCATAGTATCCACATAAAGAGAAAGTTTTTTCAATATTTTCACCAGTAAGAGAGGTAAAAGGAATATCAATTTGCATACCAATTTCAGGATTATCAATTCCCATTTGTTCAAGGCACCAGCGAGACATTAACACTTCATTTTCATCAACAGGATATGTTCCTTTTATATCCGATATAGTAGGAAGAATATGCTCTCTCCATTCAACATCATCATAATATGTCATGGCAACAAAATAATTATCTGAAAATTCTTCTGATATATCAGCCACTGCCACAAATTGTTGCCATCCAGTATCTGATAGCTCCTTTAGATCCCCCGCCTTTTTCATGTCAGCTTCTGTTGCTCGCATAAGGAAGGCGTTCGCCATTGTTCCTTTCAATCTAATATTCGCCTCTTGAACATTATTAATAATACTAATTCCGGCACCAAACATAACTGTTAGCAGAACAGTAACTAAGATAATTGCAATGATCAAAATATTGTTACGTAAACGATTGTTTTTATAACCTCTATCTGCTAATCGATTAAGAGCAATAATACGTTTATCTTTCATTTTCATCATGAAATCTCCTTATGATATTACTTTACCATCACGTATTTTGATTACTCTTTCTGCTTTAGCCGCAATATGCGGATCGTGTGTAATCATAACTATTGTTTGATGGTAATTCTTACTAGTCTTAACAAGTAAATTAATTACTTCTTCACTTGTATCTGAATCCAAATTTCCAGTCGGTTCATCTGCTAAAATAATTTTAGGTTTACTTGCTAAAGCTCTCGCAATTGCCACCCTCTGTTGCTGGCCGCCTGAAAGCTGCGCTGGCATTTTATATATTTTTTCTTTTAATCCTAAAAGGCGAATAATTTCATCTATATAATGCTTCTCCGGTTCCTTACCGTCTAATTCCACCGGAAGAGTAATATTCTCAATAACATTTAAAACAGGTATTAAGTTATAGTTTTGGAAAATAAATCCTATATTCTTTCTCCTAAAGACTGTTAATTCATCTGGCTTCATATTTTCAACATTTCGATTCCCAATACTTATTTTTCCTGATGTTGGTATATCCAATCCACCGATCATATTTAGTAATGTGGATTTACCACTTCCAGAAGCACCAATAATAGCAACAAATTCACCTTTTTCAATTGAAATGTCCACACCATCCAAAGCTTTCGTTATATTCTCTTTGCTTCCATAATATTTTTTTAAACCTTCCGTTTTCAATATGCTCATTATGGTCCTCCTATTTTATTACAATTTCGCTCAGTTTTAGTCTTACATATTGATTTATTGGGTCAATAAATATATAATAAGGATAATCATAACTGACAAGAAATCCCTTGTCAGTTATGACATAATAAATTTTACATATGACCGGTTATGACTGTACTATACATATTCGATCTGCTTGTTGTGCAGTCATACTGGCAGTGTTCCGAATTACAGTGCTGATTTTTTGCGTCTTTTTGCTCTACTGACTGCTGAGTTCTCTGAATTCTTTCTTCTTTACTCATTATCTTTTCCCTGATGCCTACAGCAATCCGGTTACAACCGCATTACACTTATTCGATGTGCTTGTCGTGCAGTCATACTGGCAGTGATCTGAATTACAGTACTGACTTTTTACGTCTTTTCCTTCTTCCGGCTGCTGAACTTCCTGGTTTCTTTTCTCTTCTTTACTCATTATCTTTTCCCTGATGCCTACAGCAATCCGGTTACAACCGCATTACACTTATTCGATGTGCTTGTCGTGCAGTCATACTGGCAGTGATCTGAATTACAGTACTGACTTTTTAC
>NZ_JADCKL010000010.1 GCF_014982975.1 Claveliimonas monacensis | reverse complement strand
AAGCAGGGCTTGTAAGCTGTCTTGACTATTACAATGAGCGCCATGCTTTGAAGTTATGTTGAACCGCCGTATGCCGAACGGCATGTACGGTGGTGTGAGAGGGGAGAGAAAATCTCCCCTACTCGATTCCTGTCCGCTCAAAGCGGATCTGAAATACAGATGAAATGCAATTAGAATAATTTCCCCACCAGGTCGCTGACCAGCTTTCCGTCCGCTTTGCCTTTTACTTTGGGCATCAGGGTCTTCATAATGCGGCCCTTGTCCTTGGCTGTGGGGGCGTCGATGCCCAGCTCGGCGAGAGTGGCGTCTATGACCTCCTGAATCTGGGCCTCGTCCATCATCTTGGGCGCGTACTGCTCAAGGACAGCCAGACGGTGGTTGCACTCCCCGATGATCTCTGTGCGGTCCGGCGGAGTCATCTCCAGAGTCTCCTTTGTCTGCTTGATCTCCTTTAAGACAACCTGTGTCTCCTCCTCCTCAGTGAGGTCGGCTCTTTTGTCTATGGCTTTGTTTTTCAGCGCTGACAGAAGCATGGATAAGGTCTCTTTTGTCTCTTTGTCTCCCGCCTTCATGGCCTGGACCATGGCGCTTCTTACTTCATCAATTTTGCTCATTTGACTGTCCCTCCTATTGATATCTCCCTATATTATAGCGGAGCGAAGGAGAAATGAAAAGGATGATATAAACTTTTTGTGAAATCTCAGGATAAAATAATGCAGGATACGGACAAATCTGGTAAAATAACGTTCAGATGTGTGCGTCAGGCACACGTGTCAGCGGAGAGGAACATGTTCGGATATATTACCATTTGCAAACCGGAATTGAAGATAAAAGATTTTGAAAGGTATAAGGCTTTTTACTGCGGACTGTGCCAGGAGCTGAAGGAAAAGTACGGCATGGGAGGGCAGATGACCCTCACCTACGATATGACCTTTCTCGTCGTGCTCCTGTCTTCCCTCTATGAGTTCCAGACAGAAGAGGAGAGCCACAGGTGCAGGGTCCACCCGGCAAAGAAACAGAGGATGCTGCGGAATTCCGCGACTTCCTACGCGGCGGATATGAATCTTCTTCTTGCCTGGTATCATCTGAAAGATGACTGGGAGGATGAGAAGAAGGTATCCAGCCTGGCAGCAGGGAAACTGCTGAAGAGAAAGGCCGGCAGGATCGAGGAAACCTACAGGCGCCAGTCCCGTGTGTTTGAGGCTGCGCTTGGAGAACTGTCCCAGCTCGAGAAGGAGAAGAGCACAGATATCGACCAGACAGCCGGGTGCTTCGGGCGTCTCATGGAGGAACTGTTTGTATACAGAAAAGATATGTGGGAGCCCACCCTCCGCAGGATCGGCTTTTTTATGGGGAAATTTATCTATATAATGGATGCCTACGAGGATCTGGAGGAGGATCTGGAGAAGGGCCGCTATAATCCGCTGAGAGAGCTTCGCAAGAAGGAAGACTATGAACAGAGAGTGGGGGATATCCTCTGCATGATGATGGGAGAGTGCAGCGCAGAGTTTGAAAAACTGCCCTGCCTGACAGATATAGACATTTTGAGAAATATTCTGTATGATGGAGTGTGGAACCGATACCGGCTCATACAGAAGAAAAAACAGGAGGAGAAAAAGGGAAATGAGTAAAAATCCTTATGACGTGCTGGGGATTTCCCAGAACGCGTCGGATGATGAAGTGAAAAAGGCATACAGGGAGCTGAGTCGGAAATATCATCCGGATGCCAATGTGGACAATCCGCTGGCAGATCTGGCGGAAGAAAAATTCAAGGAAGTCCAGGAGGCATATGACGAGATCATGCGCCAGCGCTCCCAGGGAGGCAGCTCCAGCGGCGGTTTTGGCGGCGGAAGCAGGAGCTCTGCAGGCGGCGGATACAGGAATTATGGCTACCAGGGATACGGACAGCAGCAGTCCGCGGGCAGTGCCGGGGACAGCCAGCAGGATGTGGAGATGCAGGCGGCTATCAATTTTATCAACAGCAGGCGCTATCAGGACGCGCTGAATGTGCTGAACCGTATGCAGAACCGCACATCCATGTGGTACTATGCCAGCGCCTTTGCCAATGCAGGGCTGGGCAACAATGTGCTGGCAAGAGACCAGGCGGCCACAGCAGTCAACATGGAGCCAAACAATGTACAGTACCGGCAGCTGCTGAATCAGATTGAATTTAACAGCCGCAGGTATCAGAACAATCCATATGGGGGAGGCTATTACGGCTCGGGCAGCAGCTGTGGTACAGGAAATATGTGCTGTGACCTGTGTATTGCAGACCAGCTCTGTGAATGTATGGGAGGCGATCTTTGTACATGCATGTAAAGTCAAAAATGATGGCATTTGGCGGGCTTTCTCTCGCCCTGTGCATCCTTTTTATGGCGCTTGGAAGCGTTTTTGAGACGGGAACCCTGTTTTTCCTGGCCGCGTCCTCATTTTTCGTGGGGATCATGATCCGGGAAATGGGGATGAAGATGGGGCTGGCCTTTTATCTGGCGGCGGTCCTTCTCGGCTTTATCATTGCACCAAATAAATTTTATGTTGTGACCTTCGGGGCCATGGGGCTGTATATCCTGGTGATCGAGGGGGCGTGGCGGCTGCTTGCCAGAAACCCCGGCCGATTTCAGAAAAGAGGCCTGTTCTGGGGGATCAAATACCTGGTGTTCAATGTCATGTACATTCCGGCAGTTTTGCTTTTTCAGGAACTGCTGTTTTCCAGGGCGCTTACGCCGGTGATCCTTGCTGGTGTCCTTCTGGCAGGTCAGGTGGGACTGTGGATCTACGACAATGCTTATGAATATACCCAGGCTCACATCTGGAGCAGGATGCGGGGCAGGCTGCTCCGTCAGGGAGAGTCATAGATGTATAATTTCCTCTGTCTTTACAGATACTACCATTATCTACAGCAAGAAAGATAAATGGATAGAATGTAAGATGGAGGAAATTTTTATATGAAGGCAACCGGGATTGTAAGAAGGATCGATGACCTTGGGCGAGTGGTGATCCCCAAGGAGATACGAAGAACCCTCCGGATACGGGAGGGAGACCCGCTGGAGATATTCACGGACCGGGAGGGGGAGATCATCCTGAAGAAATATTCTCCCATTGGAGAACTATCCGCCTTTGCCAGACAGTATGCGGACAGCCTGGCTCAGACAGCGGGCTGCCTTGTGTGCATCTGTGATATGGATCAGATCGTGGCCGCGGCGGGAAGCGGGAAGAAGGATTTTCAGGAGAAATATATTGCCAGGCCGCTGGAAAAGATGCTGGAAGAGAGGAAGGATATCCTTGCTGCAGAGGGGGAGAAGAAATTTGTCCGGGTCACCGGCGAGGAGGATGACGGGTGCACACAGCAGGTCATCTGCCCCATCCTCTGCGAGGGGGATGTGATCGGCGGCGTCATGATCCTGGGAAGAGACGAGAAGAGGAAGCTGGGGGAGACAGAACTCAAACTGGCCTCCTGCGCGGCAGGATTTCTGGGAAGACAGATGGAACAGTAGAAAAATTTATATGGCACTCATAATCCGTCTGGGCGTTTCATATCCATTAGATAGGAAATAACTGGACAAGGAGAAAGAGAATATGGATAAAAAAGCCGGAAAAGAAACAAAGATACTGTGGGTCCTCAAAGCCCTGCTGCTTTCCTACGTGGTGACAGGAGCCCTTCTCCTTCTGCTGGCCCTTTTGCTGTACAGGCTGCAGCTGGATGAACAGGCGGTGTCGGCGGGGATCGTGGCCGTCTATATCGTGGCCACGCTGATCGGTGGGATGGCAGCGGGGAAAATGGCGAAGTCGAGACGGTTTCTGTGGGGGCTTGTGACAGGCGCTTTATATTTCGTTCTGCTCATCCTCATCACCCTGGGCGTGTACAGAACACTGGACGGCAGCGGCATTCACATGGTCACAACCTTTGTTCTGTGCGCCGGGGGCGGCATGATCGGGGGTATGATCTCCTAGAAGGCGCGCAAAAGCGAATATCCGGGATAGCTTAAAAGCTGAAAAAATACTTCCAAAACAGTAAGCCTTGTGCTATAATAGCAGAAGTCAAAGATGCGAAGGAGGATGTACAAGATGAAACATGTAAAGACATTAAATACACAGACACTGACAAACACAATGAAAAAAGGCGGCTGCGGAGAATGTCAGACATCATGCCAGTCTGCCTGCAAGACTTCCTGCACAGTAGGAAATCAGACATGTGAACAGAAGAAATAACGGATCGCAATTAAAAAAGAATCTGTTGAGGGGGCAGCGGCTTTCGGCCGCTGTTTCTTGTGGTATGGGAAAAAAGAAAATAGAAAGGGGTATCTGAAGTGATACATCAGTACCGTAATAATGGGTATAACATTGTCCTGGATGTGAACAGCGGGGCTGTGCATGTGGTGGATGAACTCTGCTATGATGTCATTGCCCATCTTGCTGCCGGGGAGGAGCCGGACGAGGCAGCCCTGGACAGGCCGGAGACGCTGGAGGGACTTCTGGCGGCGCTGAAAGACAGATATAAAGAAGAAGAGATCCGGGAGGCTCTGGAGGATGTAAAGGAACTGACCCGGGAGGGAAGACTCTTTACCAGAGATGTGTTTGAACCGATGATCGATCAGGTGAAGCAGAGGAAGACAGTTGTCAAGGCGCTGTGCCTCCATATTGCCCACGACTGCAACCTGGCATGCAAATACTGCTTTGCGGAGGAAGGCGAGTACCACGGCCGCCGCGCTCTCATGAGCTATGAGGTGGGGAAGAAGGCCCTGGATTTCCTCATCGTTTCTTCCGGAAACCGCAGAAACCTGGAGGTGGACTTCTTCGGCGGCGAGCCGCTTATGAACTGGCAGGTAGTCAAGGACCTGGTAGCCTACGGCCGGGAGCAGGAGAAGATACATAACAAACATTTCCGCTTTACTGTGACTACAAACGGAGTGCTCTTAAACGATGAGATCCAGGATTTCATCAACAAGGAGATGGACAATGTGGTTCTCAGCCTGGACGGGCGTAAAGAGATCAACGACAATATGCGTCCTTTCCGGAACGGCAAAGGCAGCTATGACCTGATCGTTCCCAAGTTCCAGAAACTGGCGGACAGCAGAAACCAGGAGAGATACTATGTCCGGGGCACGTTCACAAGGAACAACCTGGATTTCTCCAACGATGTCCTGCATTTTGCGGATCTTGGATTTAAGCAGATGTCCATCGAGCCTGTGGTGGGGGACGAGTCTGATCCCTACGCCATCCGTGAGGAGGACATTCCGAAGATCTGTGAAGAGTACGACCGTCTTGCAAAGATTATGATCGAGAGAGAAAAGGAAGGCAAAGGATTCAACTTCTTCCATTTCATGATCGACCTGGAGGGAGGACCCTGCGTGTCCAAGAGGCTGTCCGGCTGCGGATCCGGCACAGAGTACCTGGCCGTGACGCCCTGGGGCGATCTGTATCCCTGCCATCAGTTTGTGGGGCAGGAGGAATTCCTCATGGGAAATGTGGATGAGGGGATCACCCGGCCGGAGATTGCAGATGAGTTCCGGGGATGCAGCGTGTATTCCAAGGATAAATGCAGGGACTGTTTCGCAAAATTCTACTGCAGCGGTGGCTGTATGGCCAACGCCTACAACTTCCACGGGACCATTCACGAGGCTTATGACATCGGATGCGAGATGCAGCGCAAGAGAGTGGAGTGCGCCATCATGATGAAGGCAGCGCTGGCAGACGCGTCTGATGAAAGATAAAATGCAATAAAAAGAAAAGAGGATGTAGATCATGAACAAGAAAAAAGGCGTACTGAGCCTGATCCTGACAGCAGCTCTGATCATACTTCTTGCCTATACCTGTATCGTCGGCTTCGGCCCCACAGGCACGGGAGCTGCAAAAAATATTAAGCTTGGCCTGGATCTGGCGGGAGGTGTCAGCATCACCTACCAGGTGAAGGATGAAAATCCGACAGATGAGCAGATGAGCGATACGATCTATAAGCTCCAGAGACGTGTGGAGCAGTACAGTACAGAGGCAACTGTCTACCAGGAGGGAGACGACAGGATCAGTATCGAGATCCCCGGCGTGACAGACGCCAACGCCATCCTGGAAGAGCTGGGACAGCCGGGAAACCTGGAGTTCCAGACATCTGACGGCGAGACGGTCCTTACCGGCGCCGATGTGGCTACCGCTTCAGCAAGATCCGGACAGGATGATATGGGAAACACGGAGTACACTGTGGAGCTGGATCTGACAGATGAAGGAGCCCAGAAGTTTGCCGATGCAACAGAGGCCAATGTGGGCAACCAGATCGCTATCATCTATGATGGAGAGACTATCAGCAGCCCGGTTGTCAACGAAGCCATCACAGGCGGAACAGCCTACATTACAGGTGACTTTACATACGAGGAGGCAGAGAACCTGGCGTCCACTATCCGTATCGGTGGCCTTCAGCTCGGGTTGGAGGAGCTGCGCTCCAACGTGGTGGGAGCCCAGCTTGGCGAGCAGGCTGTCAGCACAAGCGTGCAGGCCGGAGCCGTGGGACTTGCCCTTGTATTTGTTTTTATGTGCTTTGTGTACCTGCTTCCGGGTCTGGCATCCAGCCTTGCGCTTCTGATCTATACAGGCATCGTGCTGGTGATACTGAATGCCTTTAATGTGACCCTGACCCTTCCGGGTATTGCGGGTATCATCCTTGGCATCGGTATGGCCGTGGATGCCAACGTCATCATCTTTGCCCGTGTGAAGGAGGAGATGACAAAGGGAAAGAGCGTGAGAAATTCGCTGAAAGCTGGATTCCACAAAGCCATGTCTGCCATCATAGACGGAAATGTGACTACCCTGATCGCGGCGGCTGTGCTTTGGTTCCGGGGAAGCGGAACTGTCAAGGGATTTGCCCAGACGCTGGCCATCGGTATCATCGTGTCCATGTTCACAGCCCTTGTGATCACAAGGATGATCGTGTACGCTTTCTATGCGGTGGGCATTCGCAGCGAGAAGCTGTACTACCGTCCGAGAAAGCAGAGAGAGCCCATCAATTTTGTGGGGAAAAAGGCCATTTTCTTCGCTATCTCTCTGATCCTTATCGTGGCCGGCTTTGGAGTGGCAGGATACAATGCGGCCAGAGGAAACGGGGCCATGAACTACAGCCTGGAGTTCCAGGGAGGTACGTCCACGAATGTAACCTTCAATGAAGATTACAGCATTGAAGAGATCGACGACCAGATCATTCCTGTTGTGGAGGAAGCCACAGGGGACCGCAATGTGCAGGCCCAGAAAGTGGCGGGCAGCAACCAGATCATCTTCAAGACCACCACGCTGGATCTGGATACCCGCGAGGCGCTGAATCAGGCCATGGTGGACAATTTCCAGGCGGATGAGTCGCTGATCACATTTGAGAATATCAGCTCCACAGTCAGCAGCGAGATGCGTATGGACGCCATTGTGGCGGTTATCACTGCCACGGTTCTGATGCTCCTTTACATCTGGTTCCGGTTCAAGGATATCCGCTTTGCAACAAGCGCTGTCCTGGCACTGCTCCACGATGTGCTGATCGTGGCTCTGTTCTACGCGGTGGCAAGGATTTCCGTGGGCAACACATTTATTGCCTGCATCCTGACCATTTTCGGATACTCCATCAATGCCACCATCGTCATTTTCGACCGTATTCGTGAGGAGCTGAAGCTGTCGCCGAAAAACGAGGCTCTTGACAGCATTGTAAACAGGAGTATCACCCAGACGCTGACAAGAAGCATCTATACATCGCTTACAACATTTATCACTATTGCAGTGCTCTTTGTCATGGGTGTAAGCTCCATCCGTGAGTTTGCCCTGCCGCTGATGGTGGGTGTTGTGTGCGGAGCTTACTCTTCTGTATGCATTACAGGCTCCCTGTGGTATGTGATGAAGACAAAGATCGGCGGAAAGAAGAAAGCGGCAGAGAAGACAGGAAAGAAGAAAAAATAATTTATAGAAGACAAAGAAGGGGTGTGCGGCTGGCCGCATGCCCCTTTTTGGACAGGGCGTTTTAGTGTGGAAATAAGACGAGGGAGTGTGCGAAGGAGAGAAATGGGATGAAAGAACGCTGGGTTTTGCTTAGAAAAGGTGCGGATTTTGCCGGGATCGGAAAGAAGTTTCACATCAGTCCCAGGCTCGCCTGCCTGATCCGCAACAGGGATATTGTGGGGGACGAACAGATAGAAAACTATCTCTACGGCACCATAGCTGACTTGGGTGACGGGATGCTGATGAAAGATATGGACCGGGCGGTGGAGATCCTGATGGAGAAGATCCGGGAGGGTGCGCCGATCCGCATTATAGGGGATTACGACATTGACGGCGTCTGTGCCACTTACATCCTTCTGGAAGGGCTGAAGGGACTGGGGGCTGTAGCGGACACGGACATACCGGACAGGATTACAGACGGGTACGGCCTGAACAGGCATCTGATCGACCGGGCTTTTGAGGCGGGGACAGACACCATCATCACCTGTGACAACGGCATTGCGGCCGCAGAGGAGATTGCTTACGGGAAAGGGCTGGGGATGACTGTGATCGTGACGGATCACCACGAGGTGCCCTTTGATGAGGAGGACGGAGAAAAGAAGTATCATTTGCCGCCGGCGGATGCGGTGGTGGATCCAAAGCGGACGGACTGCTCTTATTCATTCAAGGGACTGTGCGGTGCGGCTGTGGCCTACAAACTGATGGAGGCGCTCTATGAGGCCATGGGGAAGGACTCCTCAGATATCGACTATCTGATGGAGGAGGTGGCTTTCGCTACAGTGGGGGATGTGATGGATCTGACCGGGGAGAACCGGATCTTTGTCCGGCAGGGGCTGGAGATGCTGCAGTCCACTTCCAATCTGGGGCTTCGCGCCCTTATGGAATGTACAGGCATTGACAGAAAGACGGTCAATACCTACCACATAGGGTTTGTGCTGGGCCCCTGCCTGAATGCCAGCGGCAGGCTGGACACAGCCAAGCGGGCGCTGGCTCTTCTTGAAGCCGGGGCAAAGCAGGAGGCAGATGTGCTGGCCGGGGACTTGAAGGCTCTCAATGACAGCAGAAAAGAGATGACGGAAGAGGCGGTGCGCCAGGCGGCAGAGCAGGTGGAACACACAGAGGCGGGCCGTCAGAAGGTGCTGGTGCTCTATCTGCCGGACTGCCATGAGAGCCTTGCGGGGATCGTGGCGGGCAGGATCCGGGAGAGATACTGCCGGCCGGTCTTTGTCATCACCGACAGCGGGGAAATGGCAAAAGGGTCAGGACGCTCCATTGAGGCCTACCACATGTATGAAGAGATGAACAAGTGCAGAAATCTTTTCGTGAAGTTTGGGGGACACAAGCTGGCCGCCGGGCTGACTCTGAAGAAAGAAAATATTGAGAAATTCCGACAGGACATCAATGCAGTGTGCACGCTGACGGAGACAGATATGACAGAGAAGGTGTCCATAGATATGCAGATGCCATTTTCCTGTGTGACGGAGGAGCTGCTGGAAGAGCTGAAACTGCTGGAGCCCTTTGGGAAAGGCAACACAAAGCCGGTGTTTGCAGAGAAAAATGTCTCCATTGTCTCCTGCCGTCTCATCGGTAAAAATCGGAATATGCTGCGGATGCGGCTCTGTGACGGGGCCGGCACGGACATGGATGCTGTGTATTTCGGGGATGCCGTTGGATTCCTGGAGGAAGTGGGGGAAAGATACGGAAAGACGGTGCGGGATCATTTTTTTGAGGACGGATACCGCCGTATCCGGCTTTCTGTCACCTATTACCCGGGTGTAAACGAATATATGGGGCAGAAAACCATGCAGATTGTTGTCACCCACTATCAAATTGTTTGAAAAAACAGAAAATAGATGATATACTAAAGAATAACATTTTATTGACAGTTGATCTGAAGGAGGCAGTAAGGATGAAGCCAATAGAAGAATATGTGGTCAGTATACCGGATTTTCCTGAACGGGGAGTGATCTTCAGAGATGTGACCAGCGTGCTCCAGGATGCGGAGGGTCTGCATCTTGCGATTGACAAGATGCAGGAGAAGCTGGATGGAATAGATTTTGACGTGGTGGCAGGCCCTGAATCGAGAGGGTTCATTTTCGGGGTTCCCATTGCTTATAATATGAAGAAACCTTTTGTGCCGGTGCGCAAGAAAGGGAAACTTCCAAGAGAGACAGTATCCATTGAGTATGAGCTGGAGTACGGCACTGCTTCCATTGAGATGCACAAGGACTCTATAAAACCAGGACAGCGGGTGGTCATCATCGATGATCTGATCGCCACCGGCGGGACTACGGAAGCCATCATCAAGCTGATCGAGGGGATGGGCGGCGAAGTCGCCAGGATCATTTTCCTCATGGAGCTTGCCGGACTGAAGGGCCGGGAGAGGCTGAAAGACTATGACGTGGACTCTGTGATCATTTATCCCGGAAAGTAAGAGGCGGCAGACAGGTGGGAACAGAGCAGCAGAGAATAAAGAGAAGGGGGAGGGAACAGATATGGCAGTAATGACCTATGAATCGGACAGTAAAAACCGTATTGCGCCCGAATCTATTATGGAAAATCAGATGCTGGGGCTGGAGATTGTGGATGGCCATGCAGTGAAGTCTCCGGAGGATTACCAGGACCCGGAGCAGCTGTACCAGATGCTGATCGCCCGGATCCGAAAGTACCATCCATCGACAGATGTTTCCATGATAGAGAAGGCGTTTACGCTGGCAAAAGAAGCTCATAACGGGCAGTGCCGAAAATCCGGTGAGCCCTATATCATACATCCTCTCTGGGTGGCTATTATCCTGGCAGATCTGGAGATGGACAAAGAGACCATTGTGGCGGGTATGCTCCATGATGTGGTGGAGGATACGGCCGTGACAGACGAGCAGATCCGGCAGGAGTTCGGCGAGGAAGTGGCCCTTCTCGTGGATGGCGTCACTAAGCTGGGACAGCTGTCCTACTCCTCCGATAAGCTGGAGGTGCAGGCGGAAAATCTGCGTAAGATGTTCCTGGCCATGGCGAAGGATATCCGGGTCATTATCATCAAGCTGGCAGACCGGCTCCACAACATGAGAACACTCCAGTTTATGCGCCCGGAGAAGCAGAAAGAAAAGGCCAGGGAGACCATGGACATCTATGCGCCCATTGCGCAGAGGCTCGGTATTTCCAAGATCAAGACAGAGCTGGATGACCTGGCTTTGAAGTATTCTCAGCCGGAAGTGTTTTATGATCTGGTGGATCAGATCAATGCCAGAAAGACGGAGAGGGAAGAGTTTGTCCAGCAGATCGTAGAGGAAGTATCCCAGCACATTAAAAATGCGGGGATCAAAGCAGAGATTAATGGCCGGGTGAAGCATTTCTTCAGCATTTATAAGAAGATGGTGAACCAGGATAAGACAGTGGATCAGATCTACGATCTATTTGCTGTGCGTATCATTGTGGACTCGGTGAAGGACTGCTATGCGGCCCTCGGCGTGATCCATGAGATGTATACGCCTATCCCGGGGAGATTTAAGGACTATATTGCCATGCCCAAGGCAAATATGTATCAGTCTCTCCACACGACGCTGATGAGTTCTGTGGGCCAGCCTTTTGAGATACAGATCCGTACCCAGGAGATGCACAAGACGGCTGAGTACGGTATTGCCGCCCACTGGAAATACAAAGAGTCCAATGATGGGAAGAAGAACGTGAAGGCCCAGGAGGAGGAGAAGCTCAACTGGCTCCGCCAGATCCTGGAGTGGCAGAGGGATATGTCAGACAACAGGGAATTCCTCAGCATGCTCAAGGGGGACCTGGATCTTTTTGCGGAGGAAGTATACTGTTTTACTCCGGATGGAGATGTCAAGAGCCTGCCAAACGGTTCCACACCGGTGGATTTTGCTTACGCCATCCACAGTGCGGTGGGCAACAAGATGGTGGGGGCCAGAGTCAACGGCAAGCTGGTAAATATTGACTATAAGATCCAGAACGGTGACAGGATTGAGATCCTCACTTCCCAGAATTCCAGGGGACCCAGCCGGGACTGGCTGAATATTGTCAAGAGCACCCAGGCCAAGAACAAGATCAACCAGTGGTTTAAGAAGGAATTTAAGGAGGACAATATCGTCCGGGGCAAGGAGCTCATTGCCAGCTATTGTAAGACTAAGACCATTAATCTGACCAACATCATGAAACCCAAGTACCAGGAGGTTGTTCAGAAGAAATACGGTTTCCGGGACTGGGATTCTGTGCTGGCTGCCATCGGCCACGGCGGATTGAAGGAGGGCCAGGTGGTCAACCGGCTTATGGAGGAGTACAGCAAAGAGCACAAGCAGGAGATCACAGATGAGGTGGTATTGGAAAAGGTGGCTGAAGCTGCCAGAAATAAGGTCCATATCGCCAAGTCAAAGAGCGGCATTGTGGTGAAGGGCATCGATGACATGGCTGTCCGGTTCTCCAGATGCTGCAATCCGGTGCCCGGGGATGAGATCGTGGGATTTGTCACAAGAGGAAGAGGGCTTTCCATCCACCGGACGGACTGCGTCAACATGCTGCATCTGACGGATGCAGAGCGGGCCCGGCTCATCGACGTAGAGTGGGAGAGCGAGGTGGCTGAGGAAGAGGGCGGCCAGTATCTTGCTGAGATCAAGATGTACGCTTACGACCGCCAGGGACTTCTCATGGAGATCTCCAAGATCTTCACCGAGGCGAAGCTGGATGTAAAATCTCTGAATGTGCGCACCAGCAAAAAGGGAACTGCCACGATTGAGGCGGGATTTATCGTGCACGGACGGGAGGAACTCTCAGCGGTGTCCAAGAAGCTGCAGCAGCTGGACGGTATCATTGATATTGAGAGAGCGGCAGGGTAGAGGATGCCGGAAAACCTGATATAGATACACGATACACGGAGAATATACACAGAGGTATAGACAGAGTATGAAAATAGAAAAATTTGTCACAGGTATCATCAGCACAAACTGTTATCTTGTCATCAACGAGGAGACAAAGCAGACGGTTGTCATTGACCCGGCGGCCTGTCCCTCTTATCTGATGGGACATATCAAAAGCGAAGGACTGCAGGTGGAGGCTATTCTTCTCACCCACGGTCATTTCGACCATATTATGGGAATAGGAGACCTGCGCAGAGAGTTTCCGGTTCCGGTGTATGCCCACGAGGGAGACCGGGAGACTCTTCTGGATCCGTCTTTGAATCTGTCTATCAGCTACACAGACGGCTATACTTTTGACGGGGCTACCTATGTGCGGGACGGACAGACGCTGGAGCTGGCGGGAGCGTCCTTCCAGGTGATCCACACGCCGGGACACACCCCGGGCGGCGTCTGCTATTACCTGGAGAACGAGAAGGTGTTGTTCAGCGGCGACACTCTGTTCCAGAACTCAGTGGGCCGCACAGACTTCCCCAACAGCAGCATGTCGGATCTGATCCGGTCTCTCCGTGAAAAGGTCATGGCGCTGCCGGATGATGTGAAAGTGTACCCGGGTCATATGGGAGAGACTACAATCGGGCACGAGAGAAAGCATAATCCGTTTATTTAACGCAATTCCGGACGTAATACTTTTTAAAAGTATTACGTCCGGAATTGCGTCAACCCCCGTGTAATTGTGCATCGTGTCTGGTGCAACATACACAATAGGAAGGATGGACATACAAGATCATGATTTTTTTGAGCTGCAGCAACGACATGTATACATACAATACTTATCACCTTGCCAAGGCGTTTTTCCCGGAGGAGGATGTGCAACAGAATGTATCAGAGGAGATGGAAGATGTCTTTCGGATCACCTTCCCGGACGGCAGTGTCTTTGTGGTGAAGAAGGAGGATATCCCGGCGGAAGAGGACCGGAGCCGGAAAAAGTACGCTGTGGACGTGGCGCTCTATAAGGCCTGCAGAGAGTATACAGGAAAGGAGCTTGCCTGGGGGATCCTGACAGGCGTGCGCCCCACCAAGATCGCCATGCAGAAGCAGGAGCAGGGAATGGATGAGGAGTCCTTTGTAAAATGGTTCGGGGAGGACTCTCTTGTGAGCCCCGGGAAGGCTGTCCTTGCCTGGCAGATTGCCGGCCGTGAGAAGAAGATCCTGGGGCGGCTGGACTACCGCGACGGCTACAGTCTCTACGTGGGTATTCCTTTCTGCCCCTCTGTGTGCAGCTACTGCTCTTTCAGCTCCGGCCCCATTGATCTGTGGAAGGATCATGTGGAGGATTACCTGGGGGTACTGATGAAGGAGCTGGAGTGGATCGGGCAGAGAGCAGGGCGTCAGGGAAAGAAGCTGAACACGGTCTACATTGGCGGCGGTACCCCCACTACGCTGAGTGAGGAGCAGCTTGAGCGGCTGTTGTCCTGTATCGACCGCTGCTTTTCCTGGGAGCATCTGCTGGAGTACACGGTGGAGGCGGGACGCCCGGACAGCATCACGGAAGGGAAGCTGAAAGTGCTCCGGGCTCACGGCATCACCCGCATCTCCATCAATCCCCAGACCATGCAGCAGAAGACGCTGGATCTCATCGGGAGACGGCACACGGCCCGGGAGATCGAGGAGAGCTTTTACATGGCACGGAGCCTTGGGTTTGACAATATCAATATGGATCTCATTGCCGGGCTGCCGGGGGAGACGGCCGCTGACATGGCGGACACGCTGGAGAAGATCAGCGCCATGGGGCCGGACAGTCTGACGGTCCACTCCCTTGCCATCAAGCGGGCGGCAAAGATGGGACAGGAGAAGAGCACCACAGGCAGCATCGCGTCTCTTGCCGGGGATCCGGCGGCGATGGCCCGGGAGCTGTCCGCCATGATCGAGGAAGCCTACGGGGCGGCGCGCGGCATGGGACTTTTCCCATACTACCTGTACCGTCAGAAGAATATTGCCGGCAATTTTGAAAATGTTGGCTTTGCAAAGGTTGACAAAGCGGGAATTTACAATATACTTATTATGGAAGAAAAACAGTCCATTATTGCTGCGGGCGCAGGTTCCTCCACAAAGATCCTGCTGGATGAACCTATCATTGTTCCGGGCAGCAGACATGGCAGAAAGACAACACTTGTGCGGGTGGAAAATGTAAAAAATATCAGAGACTACATCACCCGTATTGATGAAATGATAAATCGAAAAGGAGAATGGTTATGGCGCTGAAGAAAAAGCCGGTCACAGGCATGAAGGATATTCTGCCCCGTGAGATGGAGATCAGGGATTACGTGATCCAGATGATCAAGGATACTTACAAAACCTACGGATTCATGTCCATGGAGACTCCCTGTGTGGAGCACATCGAAAATCTGTGCAGCAAACAGGGCGGGGACAATGAAAAACTGATCTTCAAGATCCTGAAAAGAGGAGAAAAGCTGAAAATAAAGGAAGCCCAGGAGGAGATGGACGTGGTGGACGGAGGACTCCGCTACGATCTGACAGTGCCTCTGGCCAGGTACTACTCCAACCATTCCAACGAGCTCCCATCCCCCTTCAAAGCCCTGCAGATCGGAAATGTATGGCGGGCTGACCGTCCACAGAAAGGGCGTTTCCGCCAGTTCGTGCAGTGCGATATCGATATTCTGGGAGAGGCCGGCAACCTGGCTGAGATTGAGCTGATCCTTGCCACCACGGCCATGCTTGGAAAGATGGGATTTGAAAATTTCACGGTCTGCATCAATGACCGGAATATCCTGAAGGCCATGGCTGCCTACAGCGGATTTGCAGAGAAAGACTATGACGAGGTCTTCATCATCCTGGACAAGATGGACAAGATCGGCCCCGAAGCCGTGGCCCAGGAACTGATGGAGCTTGGCTACACAAGGGAAAATGTGGACACCTACCTTCGGCTCTTTGACGAGACGCCGGGAGACGTCAGCGGCATCCGCTACCTGAAGGAAAAGCTGGGAGAGTATCTTGGCGATGAGACGGCAGAGAACATGGAGATGATCATGTCCAGCGTGGAGACTGCGAAGGAAGCGGAATTCAAGATCCGTTTCACCCCCACCATGGTGCGCGGGCAGTCCTACTACACAGGCACTATCTTCGAGGTGGTCATGGATGACTTCGGCGGTTCCGTGGCAGGTGGAGGTCGCTACGACAAGATGATCGGGAAATTTACAGGGCAGGATACACCGGCCTGCGGATTTTCCATCGGCTTTGAGCGCATCGTCATGCTGCTTCTGGAGAACGGTTACCAGGTTCCTTCAAAAGGGGAGAAAAAGGCATATCTCATGGAGAAAAACATGCCGAAGGAAGGCGTGCTCAAGGTACTCTCCCTGGCAAAAGAGGACAGGAAGGCCGGAAAACAGGTGCTGGTGGCCAACATGAAGAAAAATAAAAAGTTCCAGAAGGAGCAGCTTACTGAGGAAGGATACGACACCATCATTGACTGCTACGCAGACTCAGTAGACAGATTATAATAAAGATATAATGAAAAAGGAGAAGAGAAAATGGCAGAGTCAATGCAGGGCTTAAAGAGAACCCACCGCTGCGGGGAACTGTCCGCTGCCAACATCGGCGAGACAGTCACCATCATGGGCTGGGTGCAGAAAAACAGGAATAAAGGAGGTCTCGACTTTGTAGATGTGAGAGACCGGTCCGGTATCATACAGGCAGTGTTTGAGGAGGGCAAGACAGACAGCGCCCTTCTTGAAAAAGCGGCAAAACTCCGTGCGGAGTATGTGGTTGCCATTGTGGGCAAAGTGGAGAAACGTTCCGGCGCTGTCAACACAAACATCGCCACCGGGGAGATCGAGATCATCCCGGAGGAGCTGAGAGTGCTGTCTGAGGCGGAGACCCCTCCCTTCCAGGTGGAAGAAAACTCAAAGACAAAAGAAGAAGTGCGTCTTAAATACCGCTATCTGGATCTGCGCAGACCGGACATGCAGAGAAACCTGCTGATGAGAAGCCAGGTGGCCACACTGACCCGCCAGTTTCTTGCAGAAGAGGGATTTCTTGAGATCGAGACGCCGGTTCTTGTGGGAAGCACACCGGAGGGAGCCAGAGATTACCTTGTGCCAAGCCGTATCCACCACGGGCATTTCTACGCGCTGCCTCAGTCTCCCCAGCTTTTCAAGCAGCTTCTCATGTGCTCCGGATGCGACCGCTATTTCCAGCTTGCAAAATGCTTCCGGGACGAGGACCTGCGGGCAGACCGTCAGCCGGAGTTTACCCAGATCGACATGGAGCTTTCCTTCGTGGATGTGGATGATGTGATCGACGTCAATGAGCGCCTTCTGGCAAAACTGTTCCATGAGGTGCTGGGCGTGGAAGTATCCCTTCCGATCCAGAGGATGACATGGCAGGAGGCCATGGACCGCTACGGTTCCGACAAGCCGGACATCCGCTTTGGCATGGAACTGAAAGATGTGACAGAGACTGTAAAAGACAGTGAATTTGTTGTCTTTAAGAACGCTATTGAAAACGGCGGCACGGTCCGGGGTATCAACGCCAAGGGACAGGGCGCCATGCCGAGAAAGAAAATCGACAAGCTGGTATCTTTTGCAAAGGACTTCGGCGCAAAAGGACTTGCCTACATTGCCATCCAGGAGGACGGCACAGTGAAATCCTCTTTTGCCAAATTCATGACAGAAGAGGAGATGAAAGCCCTTATCCAGGCCATGGAGGGAGAAAACGGCGACCTTCTCCTCTTTGCGGCTGACAAAAATAAAGTTGTCTGGGATGTGCTGGGCAACCTGAGACTTGAGCTGGCCCGCCAGATGGACCTCCTGGACAAAAATGAGTACAAATTTATCTGGATTACCGAGTTCCCGCTCCTTGAGTGGAATGAGGACGAAAACCGCTACACAGCCATGCATCACCCGTTTACCATGCCTATGGAGGAGGATCTTAAGTATCTTGACACCGATCCCGGCAGGGTACGTGCGAAAGCCTACGATATCGTGCTGAACGGCAATGAGATCGGCGGCGGAAGTGTCCGGATCTTCAACCCGGAAATCCAGAGCAAAATGTTCGAGGTGCTTGGATTTACGCCGGAGAGAGCGCAGGAGCAGTTCGGCTTCCTTCTGACTGCCTTCAAGTACGGTGTGCCGCCTCACGCAGGACTGGCCTACGGACTGGACCGCCTTGTCATGCTTATGGCAAAAGAGGACAGCATCCGCGACGTGATCGCCTTCCCCAAGGTGAAAGACGCCTCAGATCTTATGACAGAAGCACCTACACTGGTTGACCAGAAGCAGCTGGACGAGCTGGGACTGGCTATTGTGGAGGAAGAAGAGAATTAGTTTTCCGGTTGGATAATAGAACAGCAGGGATATCTCGTGACAGAGATGTCCCTGCTGCTTTGTGATGATGGGAGATCCTGAGCGGTGCGCGTGGAGAGTGATACAAAAAAACGGAAACCTGTTATTCAGATTTCCGTTCTTTTTTAGAGCGACAGACGGGGCTCGAACCCGCGACCCCGACCTTGGCAAGGTCGTACTCTACCAACTGAGCCACTGTCGCATTTGTTTATTTTGTCCACTCGGAACAAAAAATAATATACTACAGGAATTAGAAAAAGTCAATACTTTTTTAGGAAAATATTTTATCTGCTCTGGGAGAGCTGGAGAAAGAAAAAAGACACAGCATACAAAGCTGTGTCTTCTAAAAGAGCGACAGACGGGGCTCGAACCCGCGACCCCGACCTTGGCAAGGTCGTACTCTACCAACTGAGCCACTGTCGCATTTCTCTGTTCTGTTTTCTCAGAACAAAAATTACTATACTATATGTTTGGGGAAATGTCAACAACATTTTTGAAAAAATTATTTTTCTGGAGCACTGCCCTAAAGTGTGCTATACTTTACCCCATGAAACAAAAGAAGGGAGAGAAGGTATGAAGACACAAAAGACAATCAGGGCAGCACTCCTTGGGTTTGGAACAGTGGGAGGAGGCGTGTACAAGCTCCTCGTGAGAAGGAAAGACGAGCTGGCGGACAAGACAGGGGCATCCATGGAGATAGGCGCTGTCCTTGTCCACAATATCCATAAAAAGAGAGAGGGCGTGGATCCGGCTCTGCTGACGGACGATTTTGAGAAAATTGTAAATGATCCTTCCATCGCCATTGTGATCGAAGTCATGGGAGGCATAGAGCCGGCCAGGACCATGATCCTGCGGGCGCTGCAGTTCGGGAAAAATGTGGTGACGGCAAACAAGGATCTGATAGCGGTGCATGGCGGCGAGCTGTTGGCGGCAGCGAAGGAAAACGGTGTGGACCTTCTCTTTGAGGCGGCAGTGGCCGGCGGTATTCCTATCATCCGGCCTCTGAAGCAGTGCCTGGCAGGCAATGAGCTCTCCGATGTGGTGGGGATCGTCAATGGGACGACGAACTATATCCTGACCAAAATGTTTGAGGAGAACAAAGACTTTGATGAGGCCCTCGAGAGGGCGAAAGAGCTGGGGTATGCGGAGGCGGATCCAACGGCGGATATCGAGGGACTGGACGCAGGGCGGAAAGTGGCGATCCTGGCATCCACGGCCTTTCACTCTCCGGTAGTCTTTGACGATGTGTATACAGAGGGGATCACAAAGATCTCGTCCAGTGACATCAAGTACGCAAAGGAATTTGAATGTGTCATCAAACTGCTTGGAATCGCCAGGGAAAGACGGGGGCAGATGGAAGCCTACGTCTGCCCTATGCTCCTTCCCGAAGACCATCCTCTTGCCACGGTCAGAGGGTCGTTCAATGCGGTGTTTGTGCACGGCGATGCAGTGGATGATGTCATGTTCTACGGGCGCGGAGCCGGCGAATTCCCCACAGCCAGCGCAGTGGTCGGTGATGTTATTGATGTGATGAGGAACATGGAGTATGGCTGCATGGGAAGGATCGGGTGCGGGTGCTACCGAAGCGTGCCTGTGAAAAAATTCAGGGACGTGAAAAATAAATTCTTTATCCGTATGCAGGTGACCAACCGCCCCGGGGTGCTGGCGTCTATTGCGGGAGAGCTGGGAAGACACAAGGTGAGCATCTCCAAGGTGGTGCAGAAGGTGATCACCAAGGGAAGCGCAGAGCTGGTCATTGTCACAGAGGAGGTAAAAGAGTATCATATGAGTGAGGCTCTGGAGGACCTGAAAAGGCTGGAAGCAGTGCAGGAGGTCAGCAGCGTGATCCGCAGCTACTAGAAGCGGACGGGGTTAGAAGCGGACGGGGCTGGACAGAGTAGGGGGAAGTGTGTTACAATGAGCCGGTAAACAATAGAACAGACGAAGCAGAGTAGGAAGATGCGCGTTAAGTGCCGGATGGACGGGGAGTTGCCAGCCGGACGAAAAGCAAGAGTGCTTGCGGTGCATATTCCGCATCCCGCTGCTACACATAGACAGAAAATGCCTGCTTATGGGTAGCTTTAAGGACTACTTCGAAAGGAGGTATTTTTTATGAAAAAAATGAGACAGATGTTTGCGGACTCTCTCGGAGAGCTGCAGGATGTGAGAAAACTTTCGGTTATGGCTATGATGCTGGCCCTGGCTGTGGTGTTGGGCTTTTACGCCACTGTGCAGGTGGGGGATTTCCTGAAGATCGGCTTTGCCTTTATCCCCAATGAGCTGACAGGCATGCTTTTTGGGCCTGCGGCAGGAGGGCTGCTGGCCGCTCTGGCAGACATTGCCAAGTATCTTGTAAAGCCAGTGGGGGCCTTCTTCCCCGGATTTACAGTGAGTGCACTGCTGGGCGGCGTGATCTACGGGGTAGTGCTCTATAAAAGGCCTCTCAGCCTGAAGAGAGTCATTGTGGCCAACACGCTGGTGACGGTGTTTGTCAATCTGCTCCTGAATACATACTGGCTGACCGTGCTCTACGGCAGTGCTTTCGGGGCGCTTCTGCCGGCCAGGATCCTGAAGGAGGCCATTCTTCTTCCCATAGATATCCTGCTCTACTACGCCATTGCCAGAGTGCTGGGGCGTGCGAGAGCGTTTCATGGACTGCAGGGAGCTGCGAAATAGTGAAAGGATGATCGTATGCAGGAAAAACTCCCCCTTGGTTTTCTGTTTAAACAGATCAACAATGTATATGAAAAAGAGGTCAATAACAGCCTGCGCACTCTTGGGATCACAGCGTCCCAGTGTGCGGTGCTGGATTATCTGTTCCACAGCCGGAAGGAGGAAATCAACCAGAAGGATGTGGAGCGTGCCCTCAGCCTGAAAAATCCGACTGTGACAGGACTGCTGAAGCGGCTGGACGAGAAGGGGTATATCCTCATCGTTCCAAGTACAAAAGACAAGCGCTGCAAAAATATTTATCTGACAGAGAAAGCCTACGATATCCGCAGAAGGATGGAAGCAGACCGCAAAAAGGTCGATAAGAGGCTGACTATCGGCATGACAAAAAAAGAAGTGCAGGCATTGCGAAAGATGCTGGACAAAGTGCTCTATAATGTGGCTGATCCTTAGGGGATGCAGCCACTTTTTTATTGCCCGGAATGAAGGGCCCCCGGGACGTGTGGATTCTTCTGAAAAGAGGTGAATGAGAAAACTTATCAACAAAGATATTGAAAACCATTTTCAACTGTGCTATAGTAACAAAAAGCAAATGATAATCAATTTCAAAAAAGGAGGAACCAATGCCAGTTGAAGTGATCTCATATCTCTTATCAGAAAGTGACAGGGAGAGAAAGCTCCAGTCACAGCTTGTATTGCAGTGCGCCCCTTTTCTGAAGGGGATCAAGGCCTCTGCCATTACAAATCTGCCCGCACATGACGGAAAGATGCTGAAAAAACTACTGGCGGGGACGGGGATATCTTACAAGGTGCTTGCTGTAAGAAAAGACAGATGCCTTGTATTCCTGTACAGGAAGGTCAGTTTTGAACGGCATATAAGCCGCAGGGAAAATGTGGATTTTCTTGCGGATTTTGGATACCGGGAGGGATCTGCTGAAAAACTGCTGGAGAGACTGGCAGACAGGATCGGCATGTATGCCGGACAGGAGACGGTCTTTCCTCACGAGATCGGCGTTTTCCTGGATTACCCTCTGGCCGATGTGGAAGGTTTTATCCGAAATGACGGAAAAGATTATCTGCTGTCAGGTTACTGGAAAGTGTATCACGATCCGGACGGGGCGCAGGCATTGTTCCGGGCCTATGATCATGCCAGGGACTGTGCGGTGCGGGAGCTTCTCCAGGGGAGAAAGATGCGTGAGATTGCCGTACAGGCAGCCTGATTTATTTCTGAAAAAAAGGAGGATACAAGAATATGAGCATAGCAGTTGTATATTGGAGTGGAACAGGAAACACACAGGCCATGGCGGAGGCTGTTGCCAGAGGGATTGTGAAAGGCGGAGCAGAGGCTGAGCTTCTGCCAGTCGACCAGGCAGATCCGGCAAAGATAGCGGCAGAGGATGCATTTGCCCTGGGATGCCCTTCTATGGGGGCGGAAGAGCTGGAAGAACTGGAGATGGAGCCTTTTGTACAGGCCTTAGAGGGACTGGTTTCCGGGAAGAAGATCCTTCTCTTTGGTTCCTACGGCTGGGGTGACGGCGAATGGATGCGCACCTGGGAAGACAGGATGAAAGCAGCCGGAGCAGAGCTTGTCGGCGGACAGGGTGTGATCGCAAACGAGGCGCCTGATAAGGAGGCGCTGGAGGCCTGCGAAAAAGCCGGGGAAACTCTGGCGAACGCGGCACAATAACGGCACTCAGAATGGAAGAGGCACCCATAACCGGGAGAAAGGAGCGCGGGCATGAGCGTTGTCATCATAGGCGGAAATGAGCGGATGGAATGTCAGTACAAAGAGATATGCAGGAAATATAAATGTAAGGCAAAGGTGTTTACAAGGATGGCCGGCAATCTGAAGACACAGATCGGGCAGCCGGATCTGATCATCCTGTTCACGTCCACTGTGGCGCACAAGATGGTCCACTGTGCCCTCAAAGAAGCAGAGCGTTATGATGTGCGGGTGGAGAGATCACACAGCAGCAGCGCCAGCGCCCTGGATGGCATTCTGAAAGAGTGCTTCGGCTAGTTAAGGATCTGGCGCAGGGAACCAATGGTTGAACAAGAAGTCCTGAACTGCTATAATATTCATAGCGCCCGAAAAAAAGTAGCCTGGCAAACAGGCGAAAAAATCAGGGCAGATAACGGAGGATGATATGAGTTACGCAGATCAGGTATTTATTCATATGTGCCGGGATATCATAGACAACGGCACCAGCACGGAAGGGGAGAAGGTGCGCCCCGTGTGGGAGGACGGAACACCGGCTTACACAGTCAAGAAGTTTGGCGTGGTAAACAGATATGACCTGTCAAAGGAGTTCCCGGCTCTCACCCTTCGCCGGACAGCCATCAAGAGCTGCACGGACGAGCTTTTGTGGATCTGGCAGAGAAAATCCAACAATATCCACGATCTCCACTCCCACATCTGGGACAGCTGGGCTGACGAGAACGGGTCTATCGGGAAAGCCTACGGCTATCAGATGCAGGTGAAACATCAGTATAAGGAGGGGATGATGGACCAGGTGGACCGGGTGATCTATGACCTGAAACACAACCCATACAGCAGGCGCATCATGACAAACATGTACGTGCATCAGGATCTCCATGAGATGGGTCTTTATCCATGTGCCTACAGCATGACCTTCAACGTGACCAAGGAAAAGGACAGTAACAGACTCACGCTGAACGGGATTCTGAACCAGCGCTCCCAGGATGTGCTGACGGCAAACAACTGGAATGTGTGCCAGTATGCAGTGCTTCTGCATATGCTGGCTCAGGTCTGTGATATGCAGGTGGGAGAGCTGGTTCACGTGATCGCAGACGCCCACATTTACGACCGCCACATCCCCATGGTGGAGGAACTGATCGCCAGGGAACCCCTTCCGGCGCCCGGATTCTGGCTCAATCCGGAGGTCAAAGACTTCTACGACTTTACACCGGAGGATGTGAAGCTCATCGATTATCAGACACATGAGCAGATCAAAAATATACCGGTGGCTATCTAAAACAGGGGAGAAAATAGGGAGGATGCTATGAATCTGATCGTAAATGTAGATAAAAACTGGGCCATTGGCAAGGATAACAAACTCCTTGTCAGCATTCCCCAGGATATGAAATTTTTTCGGGAGACAACCACAGGAAAAATAGTGGTCATGGGGAGAAAGACGCTGGAGAGCTTTCCGGGAGGGCAGCCCCTGAAGAACCGGACCAACATTGTGCTCACCACAGATCCCGACTATAAGGCGGGGGATGCTGTCATCGTCCACTCTATGGAAGAGCTTATGGAAGAACTGAAAAAATATGCCAGGAAGGATATTTTTGTCATCGGAGGGGAGAGCATCTACAGAAGCCTTCTTCCATGGTGCAGGAAGGCCTATGTGACCAGGACGGATCATGCCTATGACGCGGATACATGGTTCCCGGATCTGGATGTGGACCCGGAGTGGAAGATGACCAAGACAAGTGACGAGCAGACCTATTTTGATCTGGAGTATTATTTTACTGTCTATGAAAGGATCGCCGGGGGAAAATGAGGATCTTGAGCGTTACCGCACAGAAGCCGGACAGTACCGGAAGCGGGGTCTATCTTACAGAGGTGGTGCGGGAGCTGGGCCGCGAGGGACATGTGCAGGCGGTCCTTGCCGGGGTATACCGGGAAGATGAGGTCCGCCTTCCCGGAGGCGTGGACTTCTTTCCTGTATACTTCCGGTCAGAGGAACTGCCCTTTGCCATCCCCGGGATGTCTGACAAGATGCCCTACGAGAGCACGGTCTACAGTACTATGGATGACCGGATGGTCCGCGTCTATATGGAGGTTTTCCGCCGTAAGATCAAAGAAGCGGTGGAGTCTTTTCATCCGGATCTGATCCTTTGCCATCATCTGTACCTTGTCACAGCCCTTGTGCGGGACTGTGCGCGTGAGATTCCTGTATACGGTTTCTGTCACAACACGGATCTGCGGCAGATGAAAAAACATGATCTCCAGAGAGATTTTATCTGTGAGCACATGAGAGAGCTGGACGGCATTTTTGCCCTCCACCAGGCGCAGAAAGAAGAGATCCTGGAGATGTACAAAGTGGAGGAGAGCCGGGTGCACATAGCGGGAACAGGCTACAATGACCGCATTTTTTTCAGGAAAGCAGACAGAGCAATGGAAGAAGAAAAGGCGAATGATGGCGGGACATCACACCCTGTTCGCATTGCGTTTGCGGGGAAGGTGAGCCAGGAAAAGGGAGTGGCAAGCCTGATCCGCAGCCTGGCCCTGGTGGAGACAGGAGGAAGAGAGCTGCAGCTTACGCTGGCCGGAGGGAATGGAGACGAGGGTGAGCTGGGCAGGATACGCACTCTGGCGGAGGCGTGTCCCTGTCCGGTCATTTTTGCCGGCAGGCTGCCCCAGGAAAAGCTGGCGGATGTGTACAATGAAAGCGATGTCTTTGTGCTGCCGTCTTTCTATGAGGGACTGCCCCTTACTGTCATGGAGGCGCTTGCCTGCGGCTGCAAGGTGGTGGTGACAGATCTGCCGGGGATCCGCCCCTTCATGGAAACCTATGTGTCTCACGCACCTGTCTTCTATGTAGAGCCTCCCCGGATGAGGCGGGGGGCCGAGCCCTGCCCGGAGGATCTGCCTGTCTTTGAGAGGAAGCTGGCAGAGAAGATCGGAGAAAGCATCTGCGCGGAGCAGGTGCACGGACCGGATCTGGACCGGATTTCATGGAAAGCAGTCTGCGGGAGAATCCTGGAGGCGGCAGCTGGCAGCGAAAGCGGCAAATCATTCAGAACAAATTGATCTGCATGGGCAGAGGAGAGGAGGACGGGCGTGTTTATCGACCTGCATATGCACGAGATGCGCAATTCCGGAGACAGCTTTCTTGCACTGGAGGAAATCGTTGAGATTGCGAAGAAAAAAGGATTGGATGCTATCTGTATTACGGATCACGACAACATGGATATACGGGAATTTGCAAGGGAGTATTCCCGGAAGATCGGCTTCCCCATTTTCGTGGGGATCGAGTTTTACTCCCTGCAGGGGGATATCATCGCCTACGGCATCGATGACTATCCAAGAGAGCGGATCAGCGCCCAGGCATTTATCGACCTTGTCAGGGAACAGGGCGGAGTCTGTTACAGCGCCCACCCTTTCCGCAACAACAGGAGGGGGATGGAGGAGCATCTGGACGAGGTGACAGGCCTGTCCGGCATCGAGGTGCTGAACGGCAGCACCCACCGGGATGCCTGTCTGACAGCGGCATCCTACGCAAAAAAGCTGAACCTGATACCTGTGGGAGCCAGCGACTGCCATGTGCCGGAGAAGGTGGGAGTCTGCGCCACGTATTTCCCCATGGAAATCCGGTCTGAGGAGGATCTTGTACAGGCTTTTAAGACCGGCGGCATGAAGCCGGCTTACTATGAGAACGGGGCGTACCACATCGTGGATATGGATGCCCCGGAGGCAGACTTTCCGGATGAAGTGTGGATGAAAAAAGAATAAAAAAGTCAGTTGACAATTGACAGGTATATCAACTATAATAAGAGAAATTATCTGAATAAATGCAATGACAAGGAGGAGTACATAGATACCGGAAGCCAAGAGAGAAGATGGATGGTGGAAATCTTCGTGATGGATGTATGGAAGTAGCCTTCGAGCAGTGGACCGAACCCGGGCAGAATGTTCTGTGTAACTGCAGTATACAGAGTCCCCCGGCAGTAGACTCCAACGGTATTCCCCCGTTATGGGAAACAGTATCGGAGCGCTGTATGCTTATGTGTGCAGAGAGGTTCCCGTACTGACAGAGTGCAGAGGTACAGATCTCTGAATTTAGGTGGTAACACGGATGAATATTCGCCCTAAGCTTTATGGCTTAGGGTTTCTTTATTCTCTAACCCGTGTTTATGACGGTCATTAAGGAGGTAAAGTATGAAGAAAATTTCTGGAAACAAACTGCTTGTAAAAGCGCTGAAGGAGGAGGGGGTAGACACCATCTTTGGCTACCCCGGCGCCTGTACTATTGATATCAGCGATGAGCTCTATAAACAGGATTACACCAAGGTGATCCTGCCGCGGCAGGAAGTGGCTCTTGTTCATGAGGCGGATGCCTATGCCCGCTCCACCGGAAAAGTAGGGGTCTGTCTGGTGACCAGCGGACCTGGCGCCACCAACCTGGTGACAGGTCTTGCCACGGCCAACTATGACAGTGTCCCCCTTGTGTGTTTTACCGGACAGGTGGCAAGGCATCTCATAGGAAATGACGCCTTCCAGGAAGTTGACATTGTAGGCATTACAAGGAGCATCACAAAGTACGGTGTCACTGTGCGCGACAGAGAAGATCTGGGACGGATCATCAAAGAGGCCTTCTACATTGCCAGAACAGGACGCCCGGGCCCGGTGCTTGTGGATCTACCAAAAGATGTGATGGGAGAGCTGGGCAGCGCCGAGTATCCCGCCACAGTGAATATAAGAGGCTACAAGCCGAATACCCATGTGCACATTGGGCAGCTCAAGAGGGCCATCAAAATGCTCTCCAAGGCGGAGAGACCTCTCTTCCTGGCAGGAGGCGGCGTCAACATCGCCCATGCGGGGGAGGCCTTCACAGAGCTGGTGGAGAAGACCAGTGTTCCTGTCGTGACTACGGTCATGGGGAGGGGCGCCATCCCCACAAATCATCCGCTTTTTGTGGGAAACCTTGGCATGCACGGAGCCTATGCAGCCAACATGGCAGTAAATGAGTGTGATCTTCTCTTCTCCATTGGAACAAGATTTAACGACAGGATCACAGGAAAACTCCACTCCTTTGCGCCCAAGGCTAAAATCGTGCATATTGATATAGATACATCCGCCATCTCCAGAAATGTACAGGTTGACATTCCCATTGTGGCTGACGCCAAGGAGGCTGTGGATAAGATGCTGGAGTACGTGGAGCCCTGCCAGACGGAAGACTGGCAGAAGGCGATCAGCGGGTGGAAGGAGGAGCATCCTCTGACTATGAAGAAAAAACCTGTGATGACGCCCAAGGATATCCTGGATGTCATCAATGAGATGTTCGAGGAAGCGATCGTCGTGACGGACGTGGGACAGCACCAGATGTTTACTTCTCAGTTTCTGGAGATGACCCCGAAGAAACAGCTCCTTATGTCCGGCGGACTGGGGACCATGGGGTATGGCCTTCCCGGAGCGATTGGCGCCAAGATCGGCAATCCGGACAAAACCGTGATTTCCATATCCGGTGACGGCGGCATGCAGATGAATATTCAGGAGATAGCCACGGCTGTGCTGGAGGAACTTCCTATTATAAGCTGTGTGTTCAACAACAGCGTGCTGGGCATGGTTCGCCAGTGGCAGAAGCTCTTCTACGGCAAGCGCTATTCCATGACATGCCTGCGGTCCGGGGCAGCCTGCCGGGGAAAATGCGGCGAGGTGGAGTGTCCGCCCTACACGCCTGATTTTGTGAAGCTGGCGGAGAGCTACGGGGCCAAAGGCATCCGGGTGACGAAGAAAGAAGAGATCCGCCCTGCTTTCGAAGAGGCGGCCAGGAGCAAAAAGACCCCCTATATCATTGAGTTCCTCATTGACCCGGAGGATCTGGTGTACCCCATGATCCAGCCCGGCGGCACATTAAAAGAAATGATCATGGACTGCTAGAAAGGAGAGAAGGAATATGAGCAACGGAATGAAGAAAAGATGGATATCCCTGTATGTGGAGAATCAGGTAGGTGTTCTCTCCAAGATCTCAGGACTTTTCTCTGGAAAGTCCTACAACATGGACAGCCTCACTGTGGGGACAACGGAAGACCCCACGGTGTCCAGGATGACCATCGCCACAGTCAGCGACGACGAGACCTTTGAGCAGATCAAAAAACAGCTCAACCGACTGGTGGAGGTCATCAAGGTCATCGATTTTACAGACATTTTTGTCCGAATGAAGGAGATCCTGTACGTGAAGGTGAAAAACTGCAGCGCTGAGGACAAGGTGGAGGCTTTTCAGATCGCGGAGACCTTCAAGGCCAAGGTCATTGACTACGGAAAAGACAGCCTTCTTCTGGAATTTGTGCAGACGGCCACCAAAAATGATGCGGTGATCAAGCTCATGAAGGAGGAGTTCAAGAGCATTGAAGTAGTGCGCGGTGGAAGCGTGGGGATCGAGTCCATCAGCATGATGGAGAGGTAGTCAGTGGAGACGGTCAGCGGACGGCGGGAAGCTGCCTCTCAAATTGATGACAAAAAAACAGAGCGCACTCTTGAATTTTGCGGATGACCGTACTATAATGAAAAAAGATCAAGAAGATAAGCATTGACCAATAAAACACAGAACGGGGGAATAATCCATGGAAAAAAAGAATATCGACTGGTCTAATCTTGGATTTGCTTACATGCAGACCGATAAGAGATACGTTTCCAATTATAAGGATGGAGCATGGGATGAAGGTACACTGACATCTGACGCTAATATCGTGCTCAACGAATGTGCCTGTGTTCTTCAGTACGCGCAGACATGTTTCGAGGGACTGAAAGCCTACACGACGGAGGATGGACACATCGTTACTTTCCGCCCGGATCTGAATGCACAGAGAATGGTTGCTTCTGCTAAGAGACTGGAGATGCCGGCATTTCCGGAGGATCGCTTTGTGGATGCGGTCCACAAGGTAGTGGAAGCGAATGCAGCCTATGTTCCGCCGTATGGCTCAGGGGCTACGCTCTATATCCGGCCGTACATGTTCGGTTCCAACTCTGTTATCGGCGTAAAACCGGCAGAGGAGTACCAGTTCCGTGTATTCACCACACCGGTAGGCCCCTACTTCAAGGGCGGCGCTAAGCCGATCACTATCCGGGTATGTGACTACGACAGGGCAGCTCCCCATGGCACAGGTCATGTAAAGGCAGGTCTGAACTACGCCATGAGCCTGTACGCTATCGTTGACGCCCATGAGAAGGGATTTGACGAGAACATGTACCTTGATTCCGCCACAAGGACCAAGGTGGAGGAGACAGGAGGAGCCAACTTCCTCTTTGTGACAAAAGACAATACAGTGGTCACACCTAAGTCCCCCACGATCCTGCCTTCCATCACAAGACGTTCTCTTCTCTATGTGGCTGAGCACTACCTTGGACTGAAGACAGAGGAGAGGGAAGTCTACATGGATGAGGTGAAAGATTTTGCAGAGTGCGGTCTGTGCGGTACAGCGGCAGTCATCTCTCCGGTTGGAAAGATCGTGGATCACGACAAGGAGATCTGCTTCCCCAGCGGTATGGAGAAGATGGGCCCCACGATCCAGAAGCTGTACGATACACTGACAGGCATCCAGATGGGACACATTGAGGCCCCGGAAGGCTGGATCCACAAGATCTGCTAAGAGATTTCCTGAAAGATAATACGGATAATAAAAAACACTGTGAAGACGTAAGTCTTGCGCAGTGTTTTTTTGAATTACTTAATATCCCTCTTCCGAAAGTTGGCTGCCCCGACAAGAGTGGGCACAAGCAGGAAGCAAACTCCCACCAGGGCGGCTCGCAGGAGCGTATTCCTGTCAGGATTCTGGGTGAGGGCTGTCATGCACATGTCCGGCAGGTAGTCTGACAGGGTGACTGTCCTGCCGAGAAAATGGTGGATAAGCATCTCCCCTAAGGTGACCACGAGGGAAGTGAATTCCAGAAAGCAGATGTTGGCAGCCAGAGAGCCCCCGTTTTGCCGGATCAGAAAACTGAACATGACAAAGAGGGACACGTAGGAGGCGCCCAGAAGCAGTTCCAGAGCTCCTTTCAGCAGCAGCTGGGAAGCATAGGAGCCGGATACATCCCCAAAGCCCCAGAGAGCCGTGGCGGTCATGGTGGCAGCCAGGACAAACACCAGGGTGAAGAGGACGGAGGCCAGGATGCCTACAAACAGTTTGGACAGGTAGATCTTCAGTCGGCTGTAATTTCGGGAGGCGATGATCTTGACAGTCCCGTTGTTGAATTCGCTCCCGACAAAGAGCGAGATGAGGACAGCCATAAGCAGCGTGGTGTTTCCCGCAAAGAAGGTCAGCAGCTGGCCGGAGGCGCTGAGCTGGTCGTGGCCTGTGGGAATGCCTTCCACGGACACATTCATGCCCGCGTCGTCGAGGGCGGCCTGCTCCTGTGTGAGCTGGGCTTCCATGGAGTCCCCGGCCAGCTTGTAGGTGAAGTCCAGCAGATAGACAGTGCCGACAGCCAGGAGGATGTTGATGAACAGCAGTATCCAGAAATACTTTGCCTTTCTCAGTTTAAAAATGTCGCTTCTTATTAAATTTAACATGCCTGTTTCCCTCCGATCCTGCTTAAAAAGTAGTCTTCCAGATCAATGTCCTGGCGGCCGGTCCCCGCGCACCTGCGCCACAGATCCTCCTCTGTGAACTCCTCGATCAGCTTCCCGTGGTGGATGATGCCGTAGCGGGTGGCAAATTTGGACAGTTCTCCAAGGATGTGGCTGGATACGAGGACTGTGATGCCTTTTTCCTGGTTCAGCTTCAAGATCAGGTCCCGGACCTCCTTCATGCCCTCCGGGTCCAGGCCGTTGGTGGGCTCATCCAGGATGAGGAGCTCCGGGTCCCCTATGAGTGCGATGGCGATGGCCAGGCGCTGTTTCATGCCGAGCGAGAAGTTCCTGCACTTTTTCTTCCCTGTATGAGTCAGACCGACCAGCTCGAGCAGGTCCTCTGTGTGGGAGAAATCGTGGAGCCCCTGGAGCTTGGAGAAAGCGACGATGTTCTCCCGGGCGGTCATGCCGGGATAGAAGGCCGGCGCCTCGATGACTGTGCCGATCCTGCGGCGCCCCTCCAGGAGACTGCCACTCCCGAAGAGCTGGATGCTGCCGTCGCTGGGGGCGGCAAGGCCGGTCACCATGCGGATGAGAGTTGTCTTTCCGGCTCCGTTTTTTCCGATAAATCCGTAGATGTCCCCCTTATATATGGTCATGGACAGATTTTCTACAACGGCTCGGTGGCCGTAGCGTTTTGTGAGGTGGTTTGTCTTTAAGATCACTTGTTCCATGTGTGTGCCTCCTTTGCAGATTTGTATTAATGTATTACTTACATAGTACAATAATATGACAAGGCGAATGAAATGTCAAGCATGGCTTGCCTTTTTTTTCGTATGCAGTTAAACTTAGTTCTGGATAAAGACGGCTCTGTAGAGGGCAGGCCGCCGCTTCGCAGGGAGATAGGATACGTTTATGACAGATCAATATGGAAGATCGATCAACTATATGAGAATTTCGGTGACGGACCGCTGCAATCTTCGCTGTGTCTACTGCATGCCGGCGGAGGGAGTAGAGCAGATTTCCCACAGTGAGATCCTCACCTACCAGGAGATCACGCGCATTGCCCGGATTGCCGCCGGGCTGGGGATCACAAGGATCAAGCTGACAGGAGGGGAACCTCTTGTGAGAAGGGAGCTGCACAGTCTGGTGTCCATGCTGACGGCGCTGGATCAGGTGGAGGAGGTGACGCTGACCACCAATGGGATCCTTCTGGGAGAGCAGATTGCACAGCTGGCGGCAGCAGGAATCCAGGCTGTGAACGTCAGCCTGGATACGCTGGACCGGGAACAGTACCGTGCTATTACAAGGCGAGACGGGCTGGAGAAGGTACTTGCCAGCCTGGAGAAAATGAAAGAATTTCCCCAGATACGGGTAAAGCTCAACTGTGTGCCCCTTGCGGGAGACAGCCAGGAGCAGTGGTGCAGCCTGGCAAAGCTTGCAAAAGACCGGGAGATCGATGTGCGTTTTATCGAGATGATGCCGGTGGGCCTGGGGAAAAATTTCCCTTTGTGCAGCCAGGAGGAGGTACTTCGGAGCCTGCGGGATACATTTGGATCGGAAAAGAAGGCAGACAGCAGGGAGGCTCCGGCGGGGAATGGCCCTGCCTCTTACGTGACCTTTGAGGGATTCCGGGGAAGGATCGGGTTTATCAGCGCCCTTTCTCACAAGTTCTGCGGCGAGTGCAACCGGGTCAGGCTGAGTGCGGAGGGGTTTTTAAAGCCCTGTCTTCAGTACGCGGAAGGGACAGATCTGCGGCGGCTCCTGCGGCAGGGGGCGTCTGACCAGGAGATCCGATCGGCGATCCGGCAGACGGTCTGGGAGAAGCCGGCCTGCCACCAGTTTGGCCGGGCCGCGGAAGAGGGAACAGAGCAGAAGAATATGAACAGGATCGGAGGATGAGAAGTTGAGCAGACTTTTGGAGATATGTATCAGTAAAAAGCGGGGGACGGTCAAAACTCCTGTGGGAGAGGCGGTCCTCAGAGAGGACTGGGGAATTGAGGGAGATGCCCACGCAGGAAACTGGCACCGCCAGGTTAGCCTTCTCTCTTTTGAAAAGATCGAGGATTTCCGCAGGAGGGGAGCGGAGGTAGATCCGGGAGCCTTCGGGGAAAACCTCATTATAGAAGGGATGGACCTGCGGGCGCTTCCGGTGGGAACCCGCCTTATGGTGGGCAGTGAGGTTGTCCTGGAGCTGACCCAGATCGGAAAAGAGTGCCACAGCCACTGTGAGATCTACAGGCGCATGGGGGACTGCATCATGCCTCGGGAGGGCGTGTTCGCCCAGGTGATAAAGGGGGGACGCATCCAAAAGGGAGACCAGGTGCAAGCAGAGATGCCTGCGTCGGACCTTCCTTTTACCGCGGCTGTGATCACCCTCAGCGACAAGGGAGCCAAGGGGGAACGGGAGGACAGGAGCGGCCCGCTGGTGGCGGAGATGCTGGCGCAGGCGGGCTATGAGGTCAAAGAGCAGCTGCTCCTGGCCGATGGTGTGGAACCTCTGAAGAGCCAGCTCATCCGTCTGGCTGACCAGCGGCAGGTCCATGTGATCTTTACCACGGGGGGCACCGGCTTTTCGCCCAGGGACCTGACACCGGAAGCCACCATCGCCGCCTGCGACCGGATGGCTGACGGGATCGCGCAGGCCATACGGAACTATTCCATGTCCATCACCCCCAGGGCTATGTTCAGCCGGGCTGTGTCCGGTATCCGCGGCGGGACGTTGATCGTCAATCTTCCCGGCAGCCCCAAGGCGGTGAGAGAGGCGCTGGAGTTCCTCCTGCCCCAGCTGGGCCACGGGCTTGAGGTCCTGCGGGGGACAGCGGGCGAGTGCGGGAGAAAATAAGGCTTGCCATACAGCGGCGAAAAGCGTACACTGATGCTAGAACGACAGCCCGGGGAGGGCAGGAGGAGAGAGAGATGAAGATTTACGACACAGTAAAAAAGGAAGACGTGGAGATCGCTGATTACAAGGAACTTATCAAGATCATGCAGGATGGACGCCAGGTGGATCTGTACCTGAAGGAGAAAAAGTCGGATGAGGACGGGTACATGACCTGGGATGTGGAGCACTGGTCCAGCATTGCCCCCAAGCGCTTTATCCGCTGCTATTCCCTGGAGGGAAGAGTATTGGGTGAGTCTACCGGACACAATATCTATGATCTGGACAATGCTTTTAAGCCTGAGGAGGCTGCAAAGATCGAACTGAGCTAAAAGAGCGTGCAGAAAGCGGACGTGCAAAGAGAAGATCCCGGAGAAGAGAAAATGGTTCCGGGGTCTTCTTTTTCACTCTTGTGAAGCTGGAGAGGACGATGTGACCCGGAGCACTTCCTGCATATCCTCCGGCAGAGGAGCAGTGAATTCCATAGGTTCCCTGGTCATGGGATGGGGAAAGGACAGCCGGTGGGAGTGGAGAGCCTGCCGGCTGATGTGCGTCATATCCGGATTGTAGAGGTAGTCTCCGATGAGAGGATAGCCCAGATACTGCATGTGGACCCGGATCTGGTGGGTGCGGCCGGTTTCCAGCTTCAGTTTTACAAGGCTGTGGGGGCCGTAGTGCCCCAGCGTCTCATAGTGAGTGACCGCCTCCTCCCCCTTTTCAAAATCCACTATCCGCTCGATGATGGAGGTGCCCTTGCGGGCTAAAGGGGCACAGATGGTGCCGGCGGAGGGAGATACGTGTCCGGATACAATGGCCAGATACTCCCGCTCCAGGATCTTTTCTGCTGTCATGGTGGAGAGAATGCCGGCGCTGACCAGGTGCTTTGCCACCACAGTCAGGCCGGAGGTATCCCGGTCCAGCCGGTTGGAGCAGCGGAAGATGAAGGGTTTGCCCTGCTCTTTGTAGTACCAGGCAAGGGCGTTTGCCATGGAATTGGTGTAGTTGTTCATGGAGGGGTGTATGGGCATGCCTGCCGCCTTGTTGATGACGATGATATCTTCATCTTCATATACGATATCCAGGGGCAGATGTATGGGCGGTATTTTCCCGGAGACTCCGGTCTCGTGGATCTGGACTCTCAGGGCGTCTCCTGTCTGTACCTGTCCGCGCATATAAGCATGTACACCGTTTACAAGGATGCTCTGGGGCATCCTTTTTATGACAGAGAGATTCTGGCGGGAGTAGCCTTTTCGCCTGAGAACCTGTTCCACCCGTAGGCCGTCTTCTTCTTTTCCTATTATATAGTCTATGGTTCTGTCCATTTTTGTCCTTCCTTTCAGGCAGAATCTGGCCGCATGGGCCAGGTCAGAACTAGAGTATAGCATATAAAATAAGAATTTTCATAAATTTCACGTAAAGTGTAAAAAATTTATAAATCCTGTTGACAAACAAAAACCAGAGTGATACATTAGTAACCGTAGAGATTAGCACTCGTACTAAATGAGTGCTAACAATAAAAAGGAGGCAGCCAGGATGCAGGTCAGAGACGGACTGGGTGAGAGAAAACTGAAAATCCTTCATGCGATCATCCAGAACTACCTGGAGACAGGGGAGCCGGTAGGTTCCAGGACCATTTCCAAGTACACGGACCTGAATTTGAGCTCTGCGACGATCCGAAATGAGATGGCGGATCTGGAAGAGCTGGGATATATCCTGCAGCCCCATACATCAGCGGGAAGGATCCCTTCTGACAAGGGATACCGCCTATATGTGGATATGCTGATGGAGGAGAAGGAACAGGAGCTTAATGAGATGCAGGAGCAGATGCTGGATAAAGCAGACAAGATGGATCAGCTCCTGAAGCAGGCCGCAAGAGTTCTGGCGGCGAACACCAACTATGCGACCATGGTTTCCACTCCCATGAACAGCGCCAATAAGCTGAAATTCATTCAGCTCTCCCAGGTGGACGATGAGCAGATCATTGCGGTGATCGTGCTTGGAGGAAATGTTATCAAGAACAAGATCATCAATGTAGATGAGCCGCTTGGCAATGAAAATCTTCTGAAGCTGAACATGCTGCTCAATACCACACTGAACGGTATGTCCATTGAGGAGATCAACCTGGGACTGATAGCAAGGCTGAAGGAACAGGCAGGCATCCACAGCGCGGTGATCAGCGATGTGCTCGATGCGGTGGCAGATGCCATCCAGTTAGATGAAGATATGCAGATCTACACCAGCGGGGCCACGAATATTTTCAAATATCCGGAGCTCAGCGACAAGAAGAGCGCACAGGAGATCATCAGTGCCTTTGAGGAAAAGCAGCAGCTCACAGAGCTGGTTACCCAGACTCTTTCCCAGGAAGACAACACAGGCATCCAGGTGTATATCGGAGACGAGACACCGGTGCAGACCATGAAAGACTGCAGTGTCGTCACAGCTACGTATGAATTGGGGGACGGCATGAAGGGAACGATAGGTATCATTGGCCCGAAGCGTATGGATTACGAACATGTGTTAAAATCGCTGAAACACCTGCAGGGTGAGTTGGATGCGATTTTCCATAATAAAGAATAAGAAAGGTGGATGGACCCTTGGAAGAAAATAAAAACAGCAAAGAAGTAAATCAGGAAAAAAGCCAGGAAGATATGGTAAAAGAGGCTGTGGAAGAGGCCAAGAAGACCGCTGCCCAGCAGGAAGATCAGGGCGAAGGCGGCGAATCCTCCGCAGAAGACGCGGAGAAAGCTGAGAAAGACAGCACAGAGAGCCCGAAAGAGGATGACGAGGAAGTTTCCTCCGAGGAGGAAAAGACCGAGGGAAAGAAATTTTTTGGCAGAAAGAAGAAAGATAAAAAAGATGAGAAGATCGAGGAGCTGACAGATAAGCTCACAAGACAGATGGCTGAGTTTGATAACTTCCGCAAGCGTACAGAGAGGGAGAAATCCCAGATGTATGAAGTTGGAGCGAAAGATATCATAGAGAAGATCCTCCCCGTTGTGGACAGCTTCGAGAGAGGGCTGGATGCAGTGAAAGAGGAGGAGAAGGACCACCCCTTCATGCAGGGCATGGATAAGGTGTACAAACAGATGATGACCACACTGGCAGAGATTGGTGTCAAGCCGATCGAGGCAGTGGGACAGGAATTCAACCCGGATTTCCACAATGCAGTGATGCATGTGGAGGATGACAGCTTTGGTGAGAACATTGTGGCTGAAGAATTCCAGAAAGGTTACATGTACCGTGACAGTGTTGTGAGACACAGCATGGTGAAGGTGGCCAACTAAAAAGCAAACAACGAAATTTAAAATATAACAGGAGGAATTAATCATGGGAAAAATCATTGGTATTGACTTAGGTACAACAAACAGCTGTGTCGCCGTTATGGAAGGTGGACAGCCGGTAGTCATCGCTAATACAGAAGGCGCAAGAACCACACCGTCTGTAGTTGCATTTACAAAGACGGGAGAGCGTCTGGTAGGTGAGCCTGCAAAACGTCAGGCAGTTACAAACGCTGAGAAGACAATTTCTTCTATCAAAAGAGAGATGGGATCTGATTACAAGGTATCCATCGACGGAAAGAAATATTCTCCGCAGGAGATCTCCGCTATGATCCTTCAGAAGCTGAAAGCTGACGCAGAAGGATACCTCGGAGAGAAAGTGACAGAGGCTGTCATCACAGTTCCTGCTTACTTCAACGATGCTCAGCGTCAGGCTACAAAAGATGCCGGCAAGATCGCAGGCCTGGATGTAAAACGTATCATCAACGAGCCTACAGCAGCAGCCCTGGCATACGGCCTTGACAATGAAAAAGAGCAGAAGATTATGGTATATGACCTCGGCGGCGGTACATTCGATGTATCTATCATCGAGATCGGCGACGGTGTCATCGAAGTTCTCTCAACAGCTGGAAACAACAGACTGGGCGGTGATGACTTCGACCAGAAGATCACAGACTATATGATCTCTGAGTTCAAGAGAATGGAAGGCGTTGACCTTTCCACAGACAAGATGGCTCTCCAGAGACTGAAAGAGGCGGCTGAGAAAGCAAAGAAAGAGCTCTCCTCCGCTACAACAACAAACATCAACCTTCCGTTCATCACAGCTACAGCTGAGGGACCGAAGCACTTTGATATGAACCTTACAAGAGCAAAATTCGACGAGCTGACACACGACCTGGTGGAGAAGACAGCAGAGCCTGTACAGAGAGCTCTCTCCGATGCAGGTATCACAGCTTCTGAGCTGGGTCAGGTACTGCTGGTAGGCGGTTCCACACGTATCCCGGCTGTACAGGACAAGGTAAAACAGCTCACAGGCAAAGAGCCCAGCAAATCCCTGAACCCTGACGAGTGCGTGGCACTTGGTGCTTCCATCCAGGGCGGAAAGCTTTCCGGAGACGCCGGCGCAGGTGATATCCTTCTTCTGGATGTTACTCCGCTGTCCCTTTCCATCGAGACAATGGGCGGTGTCGCTACAAGGCTGATTGAGAGAAATACAACAATTCCTACAAAGAAGAGCCAGATCTTCTCCACAGCGGCAGACAACCAGACAGCTGTTGACATCAATGTGGTACAGGGTGAGAGACAGTTCGCAAGAGACAACAAGTCCCTCGGCCAGTTCAGACTGGACGGAATCCCGCCGGCACCGCGCGGAATCCCGCAGATCGAAGTTACATTCGATATTGATGCAAACGGTATTGTAAATGTTTCCGCTAAGGACCTTGGAACAGGAAAAGAGCAGCACATCACCATCACAGCAGGTTCCAACATGTCTGATGAAGAGATTGATAAGGCTGTAAAAGAGGCAGCAGCTTTCGAGGCACAGGACAAGAAGCGCAAAGAAGGTATTGACACAAAGAACGATGCAGACGCATTTGTATTCCAGACAGAGAAAGCTCTCGAGGAAGTAGGCGACAAGATCGACGCTTCCGAGAAGGCAGCTGTAGAAGCTGACTGCAAGGCTCTGAAAGAGCTACTGGAAAAAGTAAACATGGATGATATATCTGATGCACAGATCGCAGAGATCAAAGCCGGCAAAGAAAAACTGACACAGAGCGCACAGAAAGTATTTGCAAAGATGTATGAGCAGATGGGAGCTGGCGCAAACGCAGGTGCCGGAGCAGGCCCGAACCCGGGAGCAGGCGCTGACACAGGAGCCGGAGCAGGTCCGGAAGGCTACGGCAGCGATGATGTGGTAGACGGAGATTACAAAGAGGTCTAAGACTAAGAGATAAGATCTCAAAGGAAACATGTTCTGCGGAATCCGAAAGGGGAAGAAATCCACTTCCTGCGGATCCCGCAGAACTTTGTCTGCAAACACAGGCTTCGGACTGAGGCCTTGTGGGCAGCATGTTCCTGAATAAAACGAAAGGTTGATAGAGAATGGCAGAGTCAAAGAGAGATTACTATGAGGTGCTGGGCGTCAGCAAGGATGCGGACGAGGCAACTCTGAAAAAAGCATATAGGAAGGTAGCTAAAAAATATCATCCTGATATGAACCCCGGAGACAAAGAGGCGGAGCAGAAATTCAAAGAAGCCTCAGAAGCCTATGCAATCTTAAGTGACCCGGAAAAACGCCGTCAGTATGACCAGTTTGGCCATGCTGCATTTGAGGGCGGCGCCGGCGGAGCCGGAGGTTTCGGGGGATTTGATTTCAGCGGTGCTGATTTCAGTGATATCTTCGGAGATATTTTCGGAGATCTGTTTGGCGGGGGCCGCCGGTCCGGCAGGGCAAACCAGGGGCCAATGAAAGGAATGAATATCCGCAAGAGCGTCCGCATTACATTTGAGGAGGCGGTATTTGGCTGTGAGAAAGAGATTGATGTTGTTCTGAAGGATCCCTGTCCCAAGTGCAGCGGCACAGGGGCGAAACCGGGGACATCACCCCAGACATGTCCCAAGTGCGGCGGGAAGGGTCAGGTTGTCTATACCCAGCAGTCTTTCTTCGGCACAGTGCAGAATGTACAGACCTGTCCGGACTGTCATGGAAGCGGCCAGATCATCAAGGACAAGTGTCCGGACTGCGGCGGCACGGGCTATATTTCCAGCAAAAAGAAGATTGCTGTGACTATCCCGGCCGGTATAGACAACGGCCAGAGTGTCCGCATCCGGGAGAAGGGCGAGCCCGGCGTAAATGGAGGCCCCAGAGGCGATCTGCTCGTGGAGGTTGCGGTGTCCCGTCATCCTATTTTTATGCGACAGGATATGAACATCTTTTCTACCGTGCCTATCTCCTTTGCACAGGCGGCACTGGGCGGTGATATCCGAATAAAGACAGTGGATGGAGATGTTGTGTACAACGTAAAGGCAGGCACAAAGACAGACACAAAAGTCCGCCTGCGCGGAAAGGGCGTGCCCTCTGTGCGCAATTCCCAGGTGAGAGGCGACCACTATGTGACGCTGGTCATCCAGACACCGGAGCACCTGAGCGCGGAAGCCAAAGAAGCCCTGCGCCAGTTTGATGCCCTCTCCGGCAACACGCTGAACCAGACACCGGAGGAGCTGGAAAACCACAAGAAAAAGAAAAAGGGATTTATGGATAAAGTGAAGGAGGCCTTTGATGATTAGTCATCAGGGCCTCCCTTTTATACAGTCGTTTTGTGCAGTCGTCTTATACGGCAGCTCTATATGGTCGTGTCCCTGCGGATCAGCACCGGCGGGATGACCCTGTGGACCGGTTCCCTCTGGGGCGCCGGTCTTCTCTTTTTCCGCTCTGCCATCTGCTCAGACAGGAGCTCCATGGCCTGGTCTGCAATGACGGAGATCTGCTGTCCCACTGTGCTGATGGGGATGACTGCCTCCCGCGAGATAGGAGAGTTGTCAAAGCCGATGATTTGGTAGGTGTCCGGCAGTTTTCCGTATTTTTGCATGAGGGCGTTGAGGAGCACGTTTGCATGAGTGTCGTTGGGCATGAAGACACCTTTTTTCTGGGCGGGATATTTCTCCTCCATATAGTCTATCAGCTCCAGCACCTTTGCCTTGTTTTCATCGAACGTATTTCCCATGTGAGTCAGGATGAGCTCGTAGGGGACGTGATAATCCCGGCAGGTGTCCTCAAAGCCATGGACACGGCCGGAGGCGGGGACGGAGTCGGGCATTTTGGCATTTACGTGGATCAGGATGTCGCAGCCGCTTTTTCGCAGGAGCCCGGCAGCCTGGACGCCGCCCATGTAGTTGTCCGTGTTGACGCTGGATATGAACTCGTCCTCCCGCTCGATACCCACCACTGGGACGTGGTAGGAGGCCAGCTCCCGGGAGGAGATAGTGGGGCTTAGGATGATCATGCCCTCTATATTGTAGGCCAGCAGCTCCTCGATGTATCTGCGCTCCACATCAGCTTTGGCATTTCCCGAGAAGACGAGGAACTTGTAGCCGTATGTCTCGTAGGTGGAGAGGATCTGGCTGAGCATCTCCGAGTAGTAGTGCATGTACAGGTTGGGGATGATGACCCCAACGAACTCCGTCTGGCCGCTGGCCAGGATCCTGCCCACCTTGTTCTCCTTGTAGTCAAGAGCCACCAGGGCGTCCGCGATCTTCTGCTGGTTCTCCAGGGTGAGGGAGTCCGGGTTGTTGAAGTAGCGGGAGATGGTCGTCTTGGAAAAGCCGGTGTAGGCCGCTATGTCTGCAAATGTCACTTTTTTCGCTTTCATATGATTTCCGATCCCCTTTTCTTTGGCTCCCCGGAGGAAGCAGGTTTAAATACTGCTTGTAGTATAACAGAAAAAAGACCGTATAATCAATAAAGTAACCGGTAACAAAACCGGTTTTGTGAAAGGTGCACAAATTGGAGGGATAAAAAATGGCAGAAGCGACGAAACCCCATTTTTCTGTTGACATCCGGCTTTCAGAGGGATATGATTTTATTAAAGGAACCGGTTACTTAACCGGTAACTAAAACGGTTACACGCAAAAAGAGTTTTATAAAGGAGGAGATGTGATGAAGAAATGGAGGCTGTGCCTGACCGGAGCGGTCCTGGCGGCGGCCTGCCTCACCGGCTGTCAGCAGAAAGACCCGCAGCCGGGGGAGGTGGCAGGCTACGATGAGGGGGAGGAATACCTCTCCATATGGGTCCACTCCATCGAGGACACAGAGGAAGGACAGGCCTACAAGGAGTCTGTGGACACCTTCAACGAGGCCTACGACGGGCAGTATTTCGCGGATATCGAGTTCGTGCCCAGGAACGACAGCGGGGGAGGCTACTCGGACAAAGTCAACGCCTCCGTCATGTCGGGGGGACTGCCGGACGTGCTCACTGTGGACGGGCCCAATATCTCGGCCTACGCGGCCAACGGGATCATCCAGCCCCTGGCGGACCTGACCGAGGAGGAGGAGAGCGAGTATCTGCCCTCCATCATCGAGCAGGGGACAGTAAACGATGAGCTGTACGCCCTGGGAGTCATGGAGTCCAGCGTGGGCTTCTACTATAACAAGGACATCATCGAGGAGGCGGGCATCGAGATACCGGATGCGGACCATCCCTGGACCTGGTCCCAGTTCCTCGAGATCCTGGAGGAGTTGAAGCCCCTCATGGAGGAGAAGGACGGGTACTGCCTGGATATGACCTTCCCGGTGGGCGAGACGAGCATCTACTACTACGCGCCCTTCGTGTGGTCCGGCGGCGGTGAGCTTGTCAGCGACGACGGGCTGACAGTGGACGGATATTTCAACTCAGACCAGACTAAGGAGGCCATGGAGTTCTTCCGGACTGTCGTAGAAAATGGCTACATGTCCGAGGCCCCCATCGACCACCTCTTTGAGAGCGGGCGGGCGGCCTTCAAGTTCGACGGGGCCTGGGAGGTCAACACCGTGTACACCAGCTACCCGGATCTCAACCTGGGGGTGGCGCCCTATGTGGTCAGCGACGACTGGGACGGCGGGACCTACACGCCCACGGGCTCCTGGGCCTTCGCTGCCTCCTCCGAGGCGACGGACATCGACGCGGCCACAGAGCTGGTGAAGTGGATGAGCGGCGTGGACAGCGGGATCCGCATCTGGGATATGACGAAGAACTTCCCGTCCACCTACGAGGCATTTGAAAACATCGACGTGTTCCAGACAGATGAAAATTACAGCGCCCTGTACCAGCAGCTCACCAACTACGGGCACCCGAGGCCGAAGACCCCGGTCTACCCCCAGGTGAGCACTTCCTTCCAGGAGGTACTGGAGAGCGTGGCCCTGGGAGGCAAGGACGCCCGGACCGAGCTGGATAAGCAGGTGGAACGGATCGATCAGAAACTGGAACGTTATACAAGGGAGTAAGGAATGAAAAAGAAGAATTCAATTTTGGGAATGGCGTTTTTCGGCCCCGCGCTCGTGCTGCTGACCATCTTTCTCTTTCTGCCGATGGCGCTCACATTCGTGTTCAGCTTTACCGACTACTTCGCGCTGAACCCGGAGCTCACCCACTTTGTGGGACTGGAAAACTACTTTAATATTTTTAAGGACGAGCTCTTTGTACAGTCCTTTTTGAACACAGTCAAATTTGTCGTCATCATCGTGCCCTGCCAGTGCATCGGGGCTCTGGTGCTGGCGCTGGCCATCAACAAGGCGGCCCACTGCAAGAAATACTTCAAGGTGGCGTTCTTCGTGCCCGTAGTCATGTCCCTGGCGGTCGTCTCCACCCTGTGGATGCAGATCTACAGCCCGGAGGGTATCCTGAACACCCTGCTGGCAAACTTTGGCATCGACGCCCAGCCCTTTATCCACAGCGCCAGCCAGGCCCTCCCCTCCATCGCCGTCATGAGCGTATGGCAGGGCGTGGGCTACCAGATGATCATCTTCCTGGGCGGCCTGCAGAACATCAACCCGGCCCTCTACGAGGCGGCGGAGATGGACCACGCCAGCGCATGGCAGCAGTTTAAGGACATCACCCTGCCGGAGCTGAAGCCCCTCTGCGTGTTCGTGTTCATCACGGTCACCATCGGCGCGTTCCGCATGCTGGTGCAGCCCATGGTCATGACAGGAGGCGGGCCGGACCACTCGACCTACACCATCGTGTACGACATTTACGAGACCGGCACCGTGAACTGGGAGATGGGCCTGGCGTCCACAATGGCTATCGTATTCACCGTATTTGTGGTCATTCTCACGATCATCCAGAATGTACTGACTAAGGACAAGGAGGAGAAAAAGCATGGTATCAAAAAAGCAAAGGCGAATTAACTGGATCCTGGTAGCTGTGCTGCTGGTCCTTTCCATCTTCTTCCTGTTCCCGGTGATCTGGATGCTGGCCAACTCCTTCAAGCCGGACGCGGCAATCACGGCGGACATGAATTCCATCGCGGCCTTCATCCCGCCGGCGCTGGACGGAAATTTCTTTGACAACTACATAGAGATCATCACAAACACCAGTTTCCTGCGGTATATGGGCAACACCCTCCTCTACGCGGCCATCCTGATCGTGCTTGGCATCATTGTGAACGGCCTTGCGGGGTACGCCTTGGCGAAGATCGATTTCCCCTTCCGGGAGCAGTGGCTTTTGATCATCATGATGCTGCTGATCGTGCCCACAGAGACGGTCATCACCATCCACTTCCTGATCATCGCCAAAGCGGGACTTTTGAACACGATCCTGGGCTACATCCTGCCGTCCATCGTCAACCCCTTCAACATCTTCCTGTTCCGGCAGGTGTTCGTAAGCCTCCCGGACGACGTGTACGAGGCGGCGCAGCTGGACTTCTGCGGACCTGTGAAATACTTCTTCACCATGGTCATCCCCATGTCCAAGACAGTGGTGGCGACAGTCAGCGTATTCACGTTCCTGAATGTGTGGAACGACTACCTGTGGCCGGCGCTCGTATTTACATCCAGCGACATGCTGACAGCCCAGATCGGTCTGAACTCCATCACGTCCAATGAAAACACGACGATGGGACAGACTCTCGCGGTCATCACGCTTGTAACAATCCCTGTCATCATCATCTACTCTCTGTTCTCCAAACAGATCGTGGAGGGTGTGACATCAACAGGTTCAAAGGAAGGATAAGAGAAGATGAGTTTCATAGAATTTAAGAATGTATGTAAAAGATATCCCGGATCAGATAAGGACACAGTGGAAAATTTAAATCTCAATATCGAGGAGAAGGAGTTCATCGCCTTCGTCGGCCCCTCCGGCTGCGGCAAGTCCACCACCCTGCGCATGATCGCGGGTTTTGAGGAGATCACCGGGGGAGAGCTGTTCATAGACGGAAAAAAGATGAACGAGGTGGCGCCCAGGGACAGGGGCATCGCCATGGTGTTCCAGAACTATGCCCTCTACCCCCACATGACGGTGGAGAAGAACATCGGCTACGGCCTGAAGAACATGAAAATGCCCGCGGATGAGATCAGGAAGAAGGTGGACTGGGCCATTGAGATGCTGGGCCTGGAGGAGTACCGCTACCGCAAGCCCAAGAACCTCTCCGGCGGCCAGCGCCAGAGGGTGGCCCTCGGAAGGGCCATCGTGAAGAACCAGAAGCTGTTCCTCATGGACGAGCCCCTCTCCAACCTGGACGCCAAGCTCAGGGTCAGCATGAGGACAGAGATCAGCAAGATCCACCGGGAGCTGGGAGCCACCACCATCTACGTCACCCACGACCAGGTGGAGGCCATGACCATGGCGGACCGGATCGTCATCATGAAGGAGGGCGTGATCCAGCAGGTCGGAAAGCCCATGGAGCTCTACGACCACCCGGTGAACCAGTTCGTGGCGGGATTTATCGGTTCGCCCCAGATGAACTTCTTTGACGTGACCGTGGAGGACGGCACGGCGACATTTGCCGACGGCAACTCCATCACCCTCTCCGAGGGCACGCTGAAGAAGCTGAACGGACGCCGGGGAGAGATGATCCTGGGCATCCGGGGAGAGGACATCAAGATGGACGCCCAGAACATGGAGATCAACGGGGAGAACCGGCTCCACGCGGTCATCACGGACACAGAGGTCATGGGAAACGAGAACAACCTGTATTTTGGCTTCGGCGGGGCCCAGGCAGTGGCCCGGGTGTCCAAGTATGAGATCAGCCAGATAGGAGACAGGATAGACTTCGTGTTTATGCCATCAAAGATGCATTTCTTTGACAAGGAGACAGGCGTCAACTACATGGAGATGCAGTAAAAAGGCTGTTAGACAGAAAAAAGAAAAAATAGCATTTATTACGGAGGCAGTATGAAAACACAGAGACTACACTTAAAAGCGCCGGACAACTGGGTAAACGACCCCAACGGCTTTATATACTACAAAGGATACTACCATCTGTTTTATCAGTATTTTCCCTATGGTCCCCGGTGGGGGACCATGCACTGGGGACACGCGGTGAGCAGGGATCTGGTAACCTGGGAGCACAGGGATCTGGCCCTCTACCCTACCATGAGGGAGGATCAGAACGGCTGCTTCTCCGGGAGCGCGGTGGAGAAGGACGGCAAACTCTACCTTATCTACACCGGCGTCCGGTACGAGGTGGTGAACCCGGAGGACCCTCACACATGCCTGGACGATCAGTTTGAGTCCGCCCAGCTCATGATCTCCTCGGAGGACGGATTTCACTTTGACAACGAGAACGGGAAAAAGGTGATCATCCCCCCCATCACGGACCCGGCCATCGGCGACCGGACCCACACGAGGGACCCCAAGGTCTGGAAGAGCGGGGACCACTGGTATCTCGTCCTCGGGAGCACGGTGGGAGAAAAGTACGGGGAGGTGCTCTTCTACAGGAGCGATGACCTCCACACCTGGACCTACGTGGACAAGGCATTCAAGGGACCCGAGTACGGCTGGATGTGGGAGTGCCCGGACTACTTTGAGACGAAAGGGGGCAAGGTGCTGATCCTCTCCGCCATGGGCTTCCTTAAGAACGGGGAGAAGGAGAAAAACCAGTCTATCTGCTTTCATGTGGAGTTTGACCAGTCCTCCTGCCGGATAGAGATCCCAGATGTGTACCAGTTCCTGGACTGCGGCCTGGACCTGTACGCGCCCCAGACGACACTGGACGCGGAGGGGCGGCGGATCCTCTCCGCCTGGGTGCGGATGCCCAAGGTCACGGACGAGGGATGGATCGGCATGTTCTGTACCCCCAGAGTGGTGGAGGTAAGGGACGGGCACATCTTCTTCCCCATGCACCCGAACGTGCGGGCCGCCTACTCGCAGGAGATCCCGGCCGGCTCCCAGCGGGCGAAGGACGGCTACCTTGTCTCACTGGACCTGGAGGACGGGGAGGAGCTTGATGTGGGCGGATTTGTCATCCGCCGGGAGGGCGACCGGATCTGCACGGACCGGAGCGCCGTGTTCCCCTCCTTCCCGGGGGCCCACCTCCGCTCGGAGACGCCGGCCCTGAAGGGCGGCTGCCACCTGGACGTGGTGGTGGACAAAGACCTGGTGGAGGTCTTTGTGAACGAGGGAGAGTGCGTGATCAGCAACGCCGTGTACGGCCTGGAGGACAAGATAGGGTGCAGCGGTGAGGGGAAGAAGATGACGATGCACATTTTCAGCGCACAGCGCTGACATCCTTGCAGGAGGAAAAGAGATTGTCTCAACCATTTTTAAGCTGCTGTTTTGGAGAGTACGAAAAGTATGGAAATATGGCGGGAAATGTTATATGATATTCAGAGATATTCAACCGAAACATGCGAGGAGGAGAGGTATAGATGGATAGGAAATACGATGTGGTGGCGCTCGGAGAACTTTTGATCGACTTTACAGAGAATGGCCTGAGCGGCCAGGGCAACCCTCTGCTGGAGGCGAATCCCGGCGGAGCTCCCTGCAATGTGCTGGCCATGCTGAACAGGCTGGGGAAAAAGACAGCCTTTATCGGCAAGGTGGGAAATGACCAGTTCGGAAAGATGCTGAAGGAAGTGGTGGAGGAAAGCGGCACGGATGTGTCCGGCCTTGCCATGGATGAACAGGTACACACGACACTGGCATTTGTGCACACATTTCCGGACGGAGATAGAGAATTCTCTTTTTACCGCAATCCGGGCGCTGATATGATGCTGACCAAGGAGGAGGTTGACCCGGAAATCATCAAAAACGCAAGGATCTTCCACTTCGGAACTCTCTCCTCCACCCATGCAGGCGTGAGGGAGGCCACACGCTACGCTATTGACGTGGCGAAGGAGAACGGCCTTCTCGTCTCCTTTGACCCGAACCTGCGGGAGCCCCTCTGGGAAAGCCTGGACCAGGCGAAAGAGGAGATCCTGTACGGTATGTCCAAGTGCGATATTTTAAAGATCTCGGATAATGAGATGGAGTTTATGACGGGGACTTCCGATTACACAAAAGGGGTGGAGATGCTGCGGGAGCAGTTTGATATTCCCCTGATCTGTGTCACTCTCGGAAAAGAGGGAAGCCGGGCCTACTACAGGGATATGATCGTGGAGGCAGCCCCCTTTGTGAGAGAAGATACCATTGAGACGACCGGGGCAGGCGACACTTTTGAGGCGTGCACCCTGAACTACATTCTGGAGCACGGTCTGGAAGGCCTGACAGAGGAGAACTTAAAAGAAATGCTCACCTTTGCAAATGCGGGGGCTTCTATTATCACCACGAGAAAAGGGGCTCTGAAAGTCATGCCGGAAAAAGCGGAGATCGAGAAAGTGATCCGGGAGAGATAAGACCGGTCAGGCAAGGCCCTGAAAACGAGCCGGGATCAAAAAGGTATTTAATTTGAAACAATATTTTGCCCACACAGCAGCCTGTGTGGGCTTTTTCCTGTGTGATCATCGGCCAACAAGGACAATGACAGACCGCGCTCCGATGAGCAGACTGTCCCCTGCCAGCACGGGGAGGGGGGCCTCAAAGAGGATATGCTCCTCGTCTCCGGTGTTGACCGCGATGTGCCAGTGGAGGCCGCCGGGGAGGTGGGGCAGGGTCAGGCTGTGGGCCTCCCAGTGCACATTGATCGCCAGATAGACAATGTCGTCCCTGGACTTGGCCGAATCGTAGCCTGCAAAGAGGACGCCGGCCACCCCGTTTCCGTTATCCTGGGGAGTCTTCCAGGGCTCCTCCGAGTGATAGCTGATGTCCGGCAGAGTGTAGCGGCAGCTCCTGGCAGATCCCCGCAGCACCGGGTGGTCCATGCGGAAGTGGATCATATACTGGAAGAACCGGAAGATATCCTGGTGCTTTTCCAGGAGGGACCAGTCCAGCCAGGAGATCTCGTTGTCCTGGCAGTAGGGGTTGTTGTTGCCGAACTGGGTGTTGCAGAATTCATCTCCTGCAAAGAACATGGGTGTCCCGCGGCTGCACATAAGGACAGCGCAGGCGTTGCGGATCATCTTCATGCGCAGAAGGAGGACCTGAGGGTCGTCTGTCTCCCCCTCCGCTCCGCAGTTCCAGCTCCGGTTGTCATTTGCACCGTCAGTGTTCTCCCAGCCATTTGCCTCATTGTGCTTTTCGTTGTAGGCATACAGATCGTAGAGCGTGAAGCCGTCATGGCAGGTGAGAAAATTGACGGAGGCGTGGGTGCCCCGGATCTTCGGGTCGTAGATGTCCGGTGAGCCGCTGATCCGCTGCAGCGCGGCGCTGGTGTGGGAGATGCCGCCCTTCAGGAAATCCCGCATGTCGTCCCGGTAACGCCCGTTCCACTCGCTCCAGCGGCTGAAGGACGGAAAGTTTCCCACCTGGTAGAGTCCTCCGGCGTCCCAGGCCTCAGCGATCAGCTTTGTGTTCCCGAGGAGGGGATCGAATGCCAGGCTTTTGAGCAGGGGCGGATGCTCCATGGGGGAGCCGTCCTCGTTGCGCCCCAGGATGGAGGCCAGGTCGAAGCGGAAGCCATCGATGCGGTAGGAGGTAACCCAGTAGCGCAGACAGGTGAGTATCATCTGCTGTACAACCGGGTGGTTGCAGTTCATCGTATTGCCGCAGCCGCTGAAGTTGTAGTAGCAGCCTTCCGGAGTGAGCAGATAGTACACATTGTTGTCAAAGCCCTTGAATGAGAAAATGGGTCCGTTTTCGTTGCCCTCCGCCGTATGGTTGAAGACCACGTCCAGGATGATCTCAATGCCGTTGTCGTGGAGCTCCTTTACCAGCTCCTTGAGCTCCAGGCCTTCCCTGTTGTACTCCACGTCAGCGGCGTAGCTGGTGTTGGGGGCAAAAAAGCTGACCGTACTGTAGCCCCAGTAGTTGAGGAGCTCCCTCCCGTTGTGAGTGCGCTTGTCCATGAGCTCGTCGAACTCAAAGACAGGCATCAGCTCCACCGCATTGACGCCCAGGGCCTTCAGATAGGGGATCTTTTCTTTTAGGCCCAGGAAGGTGCCGGGGGCGGACACGTCCTTTGCCATCTTGGTGAAGCCTCTGACATGGAGCTCGTAGATGACCAGGTCCTCGATGGGAGTACAGAGCTGGGGAGCCACGCCCCAGTAGAAATTATTTTTGACGACCCTTGCGCGGTACCCCTTTTCCAGGACCTTTTTGCCCCAGGTGCTCTGCCCGGTGATGGCTTTGGCGTAGGGATCAATGAGAATGTTCTTTTTGCTGAAGAGAAGGCCTTTCTCCGGATCCCAGGGGCCGTCCAGGCGGAAAGCGTACTCGAATTCTTCCACATCCAGACCAAAGACGATCATGGAGAAAACGTTTCCTATCTTATAGCTGTCGGGAATGGGGAGGACCGCATAGGGCTCCTCTGACTCCCGGTGATAGAGAAGGATCTCACAGGACGTGGCATTCTGGGAATGGACAGTAAAGCTGACTCCTCCTGGGATGGCCCAGGCGCCAAAATACTCGTAAAGGCCGGGACGGACGGGAAAGCCGTTGATAGTGGCAAGAGGTTTCATGTGAGATGGCAATGTTTCTTGGATCATAGCTGCCTCCTTTGTCTGATGGGGAGAATAGACGGGTTACTGCAGATGCTGGTAAAAAAAGACGGCCAGCTGCGTTCGGTCTCTGAGAGAGAGCTTTTCCAGCAGAACACTCAGGTAATTGCGCACGGTCCCCTCCCCCAGGAACATGCGGGAGGCAATCTCACGGTTGCTGAGCCCTTCCGCCACCAGACTGATGAGCTGATACTCCCTGTCGGTGAGACCGTACGCCTCCTGTGGAAAAACTTTATCCTCCTGAAGGAGCTTTGGGATGCGGGAACTGATCTCTGTGCCGAACACGGTCTGACCTGTCTGCACGGCCCGCAGGGCGGGAAGGATGCTGTTGTAGTCGGCTTTCAGGAGATACCCCTTGACTCCGCAGCGGAGGGCCTGGACGATGTACTCATCATCTGAAAAGGTGGTGAGAAGGAGGATGCGGGCTTCCGGGTCCTCTGCAAGGACAGCCTTTGACGCCTCCAGGCCGCTCATTCCCTCCATGCGGATATCCATGAGGAGCACGTCCGGCCGCAGGGACCTGTAGAGGGGAAGGGCCTCCCGGCCGTCGCTCCCCGTCCCTGTGACCGTGACATGCGGGTCTGCCTCCAGTATGGTCTTCAACGCTGTTGTCACGAGCGCATCGTCGTCGATGATCACTATATTCATATAGATTTCCTTTCTGTCATGTCTTTTGCCGCTGCCTTTGGGACAGAGGCGTGGATGGAAAATCCCTGCTCTGTGTTAAACTGGATGACGCCGCCCAGGCAGCGGATCCGCTCCTTCATATTTGAGAGCCCCATGCCGTCCGTGAGAGACAGAGGGGCGGAGGTGCCGTTGTCCTGGATGCACAGTCGGTAGAAGCCGGGGTACTCCCGGAAGGAGACGGTGACCCTGGAGGCGTCGCTGTGACGTATCACATTGCTCAGGGCCTCCTTGCAGATCATGATCACGCTGTACTTCACCTCCCTCGGGATGGGCAGCCCTGCCTCGTAGGAGAGGGAGGCGCTGCAGAACTGAAAATCCCGGATCAGGTCCTCCATCGCCTCCTTCAGGCTGACAGAGTCATCCCGCAGGTCGTGGACGCTGCGCCGGATGCTTGTCATGGCGGTGTGGAGGGTGTCCTCCAGCTCCTCCAGCGGTCTGTCCAGAGCCCTGTCCTGGCTTACCGTGCGGATGGCCCCTGTCATGAGGATGGAGCGGGAGAGCATATGTCCCACATTGTCGTGGATTTCCCTGGAGATCCGGTTCCGCTCTTTCAGTGTCGCGGTGTACATCTGGTAGTCCTGGTTTTCCAACAGGGCCCTGTTTTTTTCTTCCAGGAGAAGATTTCTCTCCATGCCTGTGTCCCTGGCCGCATGGACCTCTTTTTCCAGGCGCAGTCCCTCCTGCGTCCGCCTGGCAAGGAGCAGGGCGGCCAGGCAGAAGCACAAAAGAAAAGCGGCGGGCCTGGGGCTGGCAGCGGGGACGTGGAAGGCTGTGGGCAGGAGGCACAGGGCAAAGAGAAGGGGACTTTTGCAGGTGCAGACGGTGTATAGCACAGGGGGAAGGAAGATAAGCTGCCAGGGCGTAAGGAGAGCGGAAATAGTCCAGCAGAGAAAGGCGGGGATATATACGGATTTCCGCTGAAAGAGGAGGGCGGCGGAAAGGCAGATCAGCGTTACCAGGAAGCCGGTGACGGCCTGGGGCAGGTCCTGACAGAAGAGGGTCAGGGACAGGGAACAGACAAACAGGAGAAGGCAGTCGCTCAGTCGTTTCATCAGGGGCCTCCTTTCTTTTTGATGGATATAAAAAATGACAATTGTCATTCGGTCTGCTGACAGGTGACACTATCATTATAGGACGGAAACTTTTATACTACAAGTGAAATCAAAAATAAGAGAGGGAGGTCAGTATGGAGGAGAAAACCATTGTCAGCATACACAATCTGGTGAAGAGATACGGGGATGTGCTGGCTCTTGACCATCTGGATCTGGAAATAAAGAGGGGGGAGATATACGGCCTTTTGGGGCCAAATGGGTCGGGAAAGACCACGGCCATCAACTGCCTTCTGGCTCTCCTTGGATATGACAAGGGGAGCATCCGGGTCTTCGGAGAAAATATGGAGCCGGACAGCTATGAGAGCAAGAGGAGGATCGGTGTGGTCATGCAGAATGTGGCCGTCTTCGAGGAGCTGACCGTGCGGGAGAACATCGACTATTTCTGCAGCCTGTATGTGAAGGACAAAAAGCGGCGCAGGCAGCTTGTGGAGGAGGCGGTCCGCTTTACCGGGCTGGAGGACCATCTGAAAAAATATCCCAAAAAGCTTTCCGGGGGACTTCTGCGCAGACTGAACATCGCCTGTGGCATCGCGCACCGGCCGGAGCTGATCCTCATGGATGAGCCCACGGTGGCGGTAGACCCCCAGAGCCGCAATCACATCCTGGAGGGGATAAAAAAGCTCAATGAGCAGGGCTCCACCATCATCTACACATCCCATTACATGGAGGAGGTGGAGAAGATCTGCACCAGGATATCCATCATGGACCGGGGCCGCATTCTGGCCACAGGCACAAAGGAGGAGCTGAAGGCCATGATCGGCACCGGGGAGACCATCACGGTGGAGACAGGCGGAATGACAGGAGAGCAGGTGGAGGAGGTCAGGCTGCTCCCGGGCGTGGTGTCGGCAGACTGCCAGGAGGGAGTCCTGCGGGTGCAGTGCACCCAGGGGGCGGGCAACCTGACAGGGCTTCTGCACAGGCTGGAGGAGGCGGACATTCCCTTCGGGAGGGTCTGGTCCCAGCCCCCCACGCTGAACGACGTGTTCCTGGAGATCACGGGAAAGCGGCTCAGGGACAGAAAGGAAGAGGAGGAGGGATAAAATGGGAACCTATCTGAAATACAGATTTCTCACCCTTGTGCGGGAGAAGTCCTTTATGTTCTGGGCCCTTGCCTTTCCGCTGATCCTGGCGGTCCTCTTCTACGTGTCCTTCGGCAACCCGGCAGGGGATGGCATGGGAGAGAAGATGCAGTCTGTGCCGGCCGGCGTGGTGGTCACGGAGGAAAACCCTCCTTTCTCTGCCTTCCTCGAAGCCCTGGACGGGGACGTGATAGAAATAAAAGAGTATGAAGACAGCCAGGAGGCTTTCGCCGCGCTGCGGGAAGGAGATGTGACAGGCGTCTTCACCGTAAAGGAAGAGCCGGAGCTGACAGTGGACGGCTCCGGGCTTGCACAGAGTATCCTTGGGGAACTCATGGAGGGGTACGAGCAGCAGGCGTATCTCCTTGCCCGGGCAGCCAAAGACCACCCGGAGGGAGTGGAACGAGCTGCCGCGGCCGCACTGGAAGCGTCCGAGGAGAGCGGGGTGCGGGAGGTGAGCCTTGGAGGAAGGACCACCAATACAGGGGTGCAGTATTTCTTTGCCCTCATCGCCTTCTCCTGCCTGTCCGGCGCCTATCTTGGCATCAAGACGTGCTGCGACGGGCAGGCCAACCTGTCTGCCCTGGGAGCCCGCCGGAGTGTCTCTCCCATGCACAAGCTGAAGGGGATCCTGGCGGATTTTGCCGTGCTGATCCTTCTCCACTATGCAAATGTGCTGGTGCTGACCGGATTTATATGGCTCGTGCTGGGAGTGGACCTTGGCAGCAGCCCGGGATGGGTCCTTCTTGTGGACCTTGCGGGAACCCTGATCGGGGTGGGCATTGGCATCCTGACAGGGAGCATCAGCCGTTTTTCCTTCTCCATCAAGATGGGGCTTTGCGTCTGTGCGACCCTGTTTCCCTCCTTCCTGGCAGGGCTTATGTTCGGGAATATGAAATATGTCATAGAGACCCGTTGCCCGGTCCTTAACCGGATCAACCCTGCGGCAGTGCTGAGCGACGCCTTCTACTGCCTGGCGGTGTACGAGGACTATGACAGACTGCTGGAGGATATGGCGATCCTGGGAGGCATGAGCATCCTCTGCATCCTCCTGGCCTTCGCCGCAGTGAGGAGGGAACAGTATGACAGTATTTAGAGGATTTATCAAGCTGGCGCTCCGTCAGCTCCACATGCTGCTCCTGTATGTGGCTGTCTTTGTGACTATAGCTGTTATTGTCCAGCTCTCCCTGAGAGAGGAGGGGACGGATACCTTTGAGATGACCTCTCTGCCTGTGGCCGTGGAGGACCGGGACGGGGGAGCGGCGGCAGAGGGGCTGAAGGAATACCTGGGACAGATCCACCGTGTGACGGAGTGGGAGGGGGACCTGACGGGTCTGCAGGAAAAAATGTTTTACAGGGACATCTATTATTTGGTGCGGATACCGGAGAACTTTGAGGCTGCCTGCCTTGCGGGGCAGGAGAAGCTGGAGGTGACCAAAATCCCGGGGACGACCAGCGCTTACTATGTGGACAGCCAGATCAGCGCCTGGCTTCGGGAGATGAAGGCCATGCTGGCAGCGGGATACGGGACCCAGGAGGCCTGCGCCCTTGTGCTGCAGGCCCAGAGCGGGGCCGGCTCTGTCCGGATGCTGGACGAGAGCGGGTACGGGGGAGAGCCGGCGCCCCACGCCTTTCTCTTTCAGTATCTGCCCTACATGGTCCTCTCGATCCTGTGCTACGGGGCGGCTTTTATCATGATCGCCTTCAGGAGGGAGGAGGTGAGGCGAAGGCTCCTTGTATCCCCTGTACCCAGGCTGCGTCAGAACCTGGGGCTGATGGCCGGATATCTGGTCCTGGGGGCGGTTGTGTGGGTGATCTCCCTGATCTTGCCGGTCACCCTCTACAGAGGTGACTTCCTGTCAGACGGAAATCTTCCCTATTATATGGCAAATGTGACCGCCCTGGTCCTGGTCAGTCTCTCCATCGCCTACGTGGTGAGTATGTGTGTGAAAAGAGCCGAGACAGTAAACGGTGTAGTCAATGTGGTGACCCTGGGCATGTGCTTCCTCTGCGGTGTCTTTGTGTCTATGGACGTCATGGCTGCAGGGGTGAAGCGGGCGGCAGCATTCCTGCCCGTGTACTGGTATGAGGCGGTGAACGGCATCCTCTCAGAGCAGGCCTCCCTCACGGCCAGCCAGAGAACGGAGGTGCTGCAGGGGCTGGGACTGCAGCTTCTCTTTGCGGCGGCCATCTTCGGCGTGGGGATGGCGGTGAGCAGATACCGGGAGACCGATTGAATTTGAGGCCTCCTTATGTTACAATCTTTAGAGTACGATTGGAGCGTAAGGAGGTCTTGTTTTATGAAAAATTTTATGCAGTACGCACCCACGGAGATCGTGTTCGGGAAGGATGCGGAAAAGGAAGCCGGAAGGCTTGCCAAAAAGTGGGGCGGCGATAAAGTCCTCATTGTCTACGGGGGAGGAAGTGTGAAAAAGAGCGGTCTCCTGGACCGGGTAAAGGCGGAGCTTGCGGACGCAGGTGTGTCCTTCCAGGAGCTGGGCGGTGTGAAGCCAAACCCACGCCTGGGCCTTGTCCGGGAGGGCGTGAAGATGGCGGTGGATTTCGGGGCGCACCTGATCCTTGCTGTGGGCGGAGGCAGTGTTATTGACACGGCTAAGGCTGTGGCCATCGGTGCCGCGGATCCTTCTGTGGACGTGTGGAGTTACTGGGCCGGGGAGAGACAGGTGCAGGCGGCTCTGCCGGTGGGTGTCATCCTCACCATCTCCGCAGCGGGCAGCGAGACAAGTGACTCCGCTGTCATCACCAACGAGGAGACCGGCAAAAAGGCGGGAATCAACACGGATTTTAACAGACCGAAGTTTGCCATCATGAACCCGGAGCTTACATACACCCTGCCGAAATACCAGCTTACCTGCGGCATCGTGGATATCATGATGCATACGCTGGAGCGGTATTTCACGCCGGTGGACGGCAACATGCTGACCGATGAGATCGCAGAGGGACTCTTAAGGACCATGATCACCTGTGGGAAAAAGGCATATGAAGACCAGACGGACTACGATGCCATGAGCGAGATCATGTGGTGCGGCAGCATTTCCCACAACAATCTGACAGGTCTTGGACGGCCAAAGGATTTCCTCTGCCACAAGCTGGGACATGAGATCGGCGGTATGTTTGATGTGGCTCACGGTGCAACCTTGTCCGCTATCTGGGGAAGCTGGGCAAGGTACGTGTACAAGATCGATCCGGCAAGATTTGCCCGGTATGGAGAGAAAGTATGGGGCATTGTTGAAGATGATGAGGAGAAGGCGGCTGTGGCGGCTATTGAGGCGACAGAAGATTTCTTTCGGTCTCTCCATATGCCCGTCTGCATCGGGGAGCTGGAGATAGGCGTGCAGTCGGACGAGGTGCTGCGGAAGCTGGCGGACAGCGCCACAAAGGGGGATACCATCCTGCTTGGTGCCTTTAAAAAGATAGACGCGCAGGACGCCTACGAGATTTACAAGGCGGCGAACCACAACGCAAAATAAAGAAGACAAAGAGAGGTAAACAGTATGATTTTCTTAGGAAAAGAAGAGATTGAAAAACTGGTGGATCCGGACGAGATCATGGACCAGATCGAGGAGGCATACCGGATCTTCGGGGCAGACGCCTACTATATGCCGCCCCGGCCGGTAATCGAGCACGAGAACAAGACTCTTATTTATATGCCCTGTTTTACAGAAGATGTGATCGGGACAAAGATGCTGACCATCTTCCCGGAGAACGCAAAGCTGGGGCTGCCCTCCCTGGACGGGCTTGTGATCTTAAATGACAGGACAACAGGCGCGCCGTTGGCTATTATGGACGGCCAGGCTGTGACGGCATGGAGAACAGGGGCTGTAGGCGGCGTGGGGATCCGCCATCTGTCCAGAAAGGATGCCCGCACAGTAGGTATTGTAGGCGCTGGAGCACAGGGCTTCCACCAGGCTGTGTACGCCTGCGCGGCCAGGAACATTGAGACCGTCTACATCTGGAACCACAGCGACCGTGATCTGACGGATTTCATGGCAAGACTGAAGAAGACTATTGCGGATCCGGCGGTGGAAGTAGTACAATGTAAGACAGTGGAAGAACTGGTGAAGGCCAGCGATATCATCTGCACCGCCACCCCGTCGGAGGAGCCGGTACTTCCCAATGACAGGGAGCTGCTGGAAGGAAAATGCATCATCGCCATTGGGTCCTATACTCCGCAGATGCGGGAGATACCGGATGTGATCTGGGATCTGGTGGACAACGTGTACATCGAGCTTCCCTATGCCTGTGAGGAGAGCGGCGATCTGAGTCAGCCGCTTGCCGAGGGAAGATTCACCATGGACAGAGTGGTTCTTATGGATAAGTTCCTGGCATCCGGGGCTGACGAAGATGAGATCGCAAAGAAAACCACATATTTTAAATCTGTGGGCATGGGTCTTTTTGACGTGTGTGTGGCACAGAAATTACTGGAGAAAGCAAAGGAGAGATAAGAAATGAAATTAGTAGCGACAGAGAAAGCACCAAAAGCACTTGGACCGTATTCACAGGGATACATTTACAACGGCGTGTTCTACGCGGCAGGACAGATCGCCATCAACCCGGCAACAGACGCAGTTGAGGCAGATACCATCGAGGGACAGACAGAGCAGGTGTGCAAGAACATCGGCGAGCTCCTGGCGGCAGCAGGCACAACCTACGACAAAGTCATCAAGACAACCTGCTTCCTGGCAGACATGGGAGACTTTGGTGCGTTTAACGAGGTGTATGCAAAATATTTCACATCCAAACCAGCCAGAAGCTGTGTGGCTGTAAAGACACTTCCAAAGAATGTGCTGTGTGAGATCGAAGTCATCGCGGCAGTGGAAGAGTAAGAACAAAAGCCCTGGAAGGCAGAAGAGTAAGAAAAGAGGTAGAGTGAAAAATGGCAGAGCAGCAAAACGGGTGCTCCCCCTCCGACTGTGCGGGGTGCGCCCATGCAGACTCCTGCGGCAGCAAGCCCCAGGATATGAGGGAACCGGCGAACCCGTTTTCTCATGTGAATAAAGTGATCGCCGTGGTCAGCGGAAAAGGCGGCGTGGGCAAGTCCATGGTGACGGCCTCCCTGGCAAGGATCATGCGGGAGCAGGGATTTTCCGTGGGGATCCTGGATGCGGATATTACAGGGCCGTCCATCCCGAAGATGTATGGTATACACGAGACGGCAAAGGGGAGCGACGAGGGAATCTTCCCCAGCGTGGCAAAGGACGGCACGAAGGTCATGTCCGTCAACCTGCTCCTGGAGCATGAGTCTGACCCGGTGATCTGGAGAGGTCCCATCATCGCGGGAGTGGTGAAGCAGTTCTGGACTGATGTTATGTGGGGGGAGCTGGATTACCTGTTTGTGGACATGCCTCCCGGAACCGGGGACGTGCCTCTCACGGTGTTCCAGTCCCTGCCGGTGGACGGCATCGTCATCGTCACCTCACCGCAGGACCTGGTGCAGATGATCGTGGACAAGGCCTGCAACATGGCCAGGCAGATGAACATTCCGGTGCTGGGCATTGTGGAAAATTACAGTTATCTCGTATGCCCGGACTGCGGAAAGAAGATCTCCGTGTTCGGCGAGAGCCACATCGAGGAGACAGCCCGGGAACTGGGTGTGCCGGTCCTCGGGAAAATGCCCATTGACCCGAAGCTGGCGGAGTCCGTGGAAGAAGAACGGTTCTACGAGGCGGACAACCAGTACCTGGCGGACGTGGTGAATAAGTTATAACGTAAATGGGGACGTAACCCTTTTTAAAAGGGTTACGTCCCCATTTACGTTTGTTGGTGTGTAATTTTGTATCATCCCCTGCGGAAAAATGAACAAACTGGTGTGAAATTGTGTATCACATAAAATAAATAATGGCAGTAAGAGAGGACCGAAAGAAAAGGACAGTCATATTTATCGCCTCTTGACATGCAGAACATACGTTTGTATACTGAGATAAGAACATATGTTCTATATTGTTGAGAGGAGATGTATGATCATGGAACTTCAGCAGTCTATATCCATAGCTGACAAACTGAAAATACTGACTGACGCGGCCAAATATGATGTGGCCTGCACGTCTAGTGGCACCCAGCGCAGCAACGACGGCACGGGCATCGGAAGCTGTGCTCAGGCGGGAATATGTCACAGCTTTTCTGCGGACGGGAGATGCATTTCCCTGCTGAAGATCCTGTTTACAAATGAGTGTATCTACGACTGCAAATACTGCATTAACCGAAGGAGCAACGATGTGCCAAGAGCCTCCTTTACCCCGGATGAGATCTGTACGCTGACGATGGAGTTTTACCGGCGCAATTACATAGAAGGCCTGTTTTTGAGCTCTGGTGTGCTGAAAAGTCCGGATTATACAATGGACCTTATCTACGCGGCGCTCTATAAGCTGCGGACAACGTACCGCTTTCAGGGCTACATCCATGTGAAGGCTATTCCCGGCACTAGTCAGGAGCTGCTGGAGAGGCTGGGATTTCTGGCGGACAGGATGAGCGTCAACCTGGAACTGCCTACAGCAGAGGGACTGCGCCTCCTTGCGCCCCACAAGACAAGAGAGAGGATCCTTGCACCCATGCGGCTTGTGCAGAACAGAATGGAGGAAAACAGGCAGGAGATCCAGCTGTACCGGAATGCCCAGAGATTTGTGCCCGCCGGGCAGAGCACCCAGATGATTATAGGCGCCACACCGGAGACGGATTTTCAGATCATTCATGTGGCAGAGGCTCTCTATAAGAAGTTCGGGTTAAAGCGAGTGTTCTATTCTGCTTTTGTACACGTAAATGAGGACGCCTCCCTGCCGGCCAGAACAGGGGAGGGGCCGCCACTCCTTCGGGAACACCGACTGTACCAGGCGGATTTTCTGCTCAGATACTACCAGTTTCAGGCTGGGGAGCTCCTGACAGAAGAAAATCCAAACTTCAATATTTTCCTTGATCCCAAGTGCAACTGGGCTCTGCGTAATCTGGATGTATTTCCTGTTGAGGTCAATACCGCAAGATATGAACTTCTGCTGCGAGTACCAGGCATTGGTTACAAGTCGGCTGGAAGGATCGTGAAGGCCAGGCGGTATGGAAAACTGGATTTTGGCGATCTGAAGAAAATGGGGGTGGTGCTCAAAAGGGCTCTGTATTTTCTGACGTGCAGCGGGAAGATGATGTATCCGGTAAAAATCGAGGAGGACTATATCACGCGGAATTTATTGAATGTAAAGGAGAGGCTGCCTGAGGGAGCCGGCGGCATGACATTCAGACAGCTCTCGCTTTTTGATGATGTAAGATTTGGCAGTGCGGCGGAGGGAGGCGTCATATGAAAACAATCTATATCTGCACAGACAGCATCACAGGAATCTTTTCTGCTGTGTATGAGGCGTGGAAAGACCGGCGCCGGGAGGGGGCAAGCGGGATTGCGATCCAGGGCAGCGTGGAGCCGGAGCTGTTCTGCGAGTACCGGGAGATCCTGGAAAAGGAGAGTAAAGCGGAGGCAGTGGAGCGGATGATCCTGGGCAATCTTGGTCAGGATGTCTATCATCATATTTACTATGCAGCTCTTTCGCGGGACGACCAAAAAGGCGAGGCGATCCTGGGTACCCTTCTTGCGGCCCGGAAGATCAGGCAGCCCCGGAAGATCATGGAGCATCTTGGAAACCCTTCTGTAGAAAAGGTGTTTGAGTTAAGCCGTGCTGTGGGAAATGAAGCCCATCTGCTGACAGGGTTTGTGCGCTTTCAGGAACTGGAAAATGGAATACTTTTTGCGGACATCACACCGAAAAATCAGGTCCTGACCTGTCTGGGAGCTCATTTTCAAGAACGCTTTCCACTGGAGAACTGGATGATACGGGATAAAAACCGGGATATGTTCGTTGTTCACGAGTCGGGACGGCGCTGGGTCCTGGTGCAGGAGGAAGATATGGAAGGCCGATTGGATGCGAGACTGTCCCGCCTTTCAGATCAGGAGGAAGAAATGCAGAAGCTGTGGCGGGAGTTTTGCAATACCATTTCCATTAAGGAAAGAGAAAACCCCAAATGCCAGAGGACTCACCTTCCGCTTCGGTACCGCCCCAACATGACAGAATTTGTTAGATAGTTCAGGATAGACAATTCCAAAAAATAATCAGATATTATTTTTTTGCTATGCACAATACCCCACCAGTTGGTTTGATTTCGGACGTAACATTGTTGAAAAGTATTACGTCCCCACTTATAATAGACCTATGGAAAAGCAACTGATCAAAATTTCGGTCCGCGCCCTGGTGGAGTTCATCCTCCAGAGCGGGGACCTTGACAATCGAACTGCCTCAGCTGACAAGGAGGCCATGCAGATGGGGGCCCGCCTCCACCGGAAGATCCAGCGGCAGATGGGAAGTCTGTACACTCCGGAGGTGTCCGTGAAGTGCCAGGTACCGTACGAAAAGTTCATCCTCCAGGTGGAGGGTCGGGCGGACGGCGTCATGGATACAGAGGAGGGACTGGTAATTGACGAGATCAAAGGCGTGTTCAAGGATGTGAACACGATGGAGGAGCCAGTCCCGGTGCATCTGGCCCAGGCCAAATGCTATGCTTTTATCTATGGGGAGCAGAACGGGCAGGAGAAGATGGGCGTGCAGATGACCTACTGCCATCTGGAGACTGAAGAGATCCGCCGTTTCCGGCAGGAGTACAAGATAGAAGAATTGAGAGAGTGGTTTTACGGCATCACGGATGCCTATGAGAAGTGGGCACTCTTCCAGGTGGAGTGGAAGGAAAAGCGGAATGCCTCCATCAAACAGGTGGAATTTCCCTATCAGTACAGGGAAGGGCAGAAAAAGCTGGCAGCCGCAGTCTACAGGACCATCCAGCGGAAGAAAAAGCTGTTTATCCAGGCACCCACGGGGGTGGGCAAGACTATGGCCACGGTCTTTCCTGCTGTGAAGGCAGTGGGCGAAGGGCTGGCAGATAAGCTTTTCTATCTCACGGCCAAGACTATCACCAGGACAGTGGCCCAGCAGGCCTTTGACATTCTGAAACACGCTTGTTCAGAAGAGGATGAGAAGGGGGCTCTCTGCTACAAAGTCATCACCCTGACAGCCAAGGAGAAGATCTGCTTCTGCGAGAAGCCGGAGTGCAACCCGGACTACTGCCCTTACGCCAAAGGGCATTTTGACAGGATCAACGATGCGGTCTACGAGATGATCACCACCTCCGACGACATGAGCCGGCAGGCGGTGGAGGAGCAGGCAAAGAAATGGCAGGTGTGCCCTTTTGAGCTGGGGCTGGATCTGTCTTTGTGGGCAGACGCGGTGATCTGCGATTACAATTATGTCTTTGACCCAAACGCAAAGCTGAAGCGTTTTTTTGGTGAGGGAGTAAAAGGGGACTATATTTTCCTGATCGATGAGGCACACAATCTGGTGGAGCGGGGGCGGGAGATGTTCAGCGCCAGCCTCTGTAAGGAAGATGTGATGAAGGTGCGCCGCCTGGTAAAGACAAGAGATGGGCGGCTGGCCCGTCAGCTGGAGGAGTGCAACCGCCAGCTCCTGGCCCTGAAGAGGGAGTGTGACGGCTGCCAGGTGCTGGAGAGTGCCGGAGGCATCTACCTGAAGCTTTTGTCAGTCATGGCGGAGATGGAGAGATATCTGGAAGAGTGCAAGGAAGAAGATGTGCGGGAGGAGGTGCTGGACCTCTATTTTGAAGTGCGGATGTTCGAGACGATCTACGAGAAGCTGGATGAGAATTATATGATCTACTCGGAGATTGACGGGGAGGGAAAATTCCTCATCCGCCTGTTCTGCGTCAACCCTGCGGTGAACTTAAATGAGGCGCTGGAAAAGGGGGTGAGCACGGTCTTCTTTTCTGCCACCCTCCTTCCTATCCGGTATTACAAGCAGCTCTTGAGCACAAAAAGTGACGACTACGCTGTGTATGCGGAGTCCACCTTCGCAAGGGAAAACCGCCTTCTCCTCCTGGGAAATGACGTCAGCACCCGCTACACGGCGAGGGGAGAAACCACCTACCGGAAGTATGCCTCCTATCTCCTGGAGATGGTGCGGGAAAAAAAGGGCAATTACATGGCCTTTTTCCCCTCCTACAAGTTCATGGAGGAAGTATACGACCGGTTCCTCCTCCTGGCTGAGAAGGAGGGAAGTCGGATCCAGTGTGTGATCCAGGCCCCTTACATGTCGGAGGAGGCGAGGGAGATTTTCCTGGAAGAATTTGAGGAGGAGAGAGAGGAGAGCCTGCTTGGGTTCTGCGTTATGGGCGGCATCTTTTCCGAGGGCATCGATCTGTCCAGAGACCGGCTTATAGGCGCTGCGGTGGTGGGGACCGGACTGCCCCAGGTGTGCAGGGAACGGGAACTTCTGAAAGACTATTTCGACAAAAAAGGGCTTCGGGGATTTGACTATGCTTACGTCTATCCGGGCATGAACAAGGTGCTCCAGTCTGCGGGCCGTGTCATCCGCACGGAGGAGGACAGAGGGGTGATCCTGCTTTTGGACGACCGTTTCCGGGAGCCCAGATACAAAGAGACCTTCCCAAGAGAGTGGGAAGGCCTGGAGATATGCAATGTGAAAAATGCGGGTGATAAAATGCGGCTGTTCTGGGATCAGACTTCCTCAAAATAGTCGAGAAAGGCAGCGGCAGCCTTGGACAGAGGGATGCGTGTGCCCCGGACAGCCAGCAGCTCCCTCTGAGGTAGTTCTTCCTTTGTCTTTACGACGAAGAGATTGTCGTCCTCCCTGGGAATGCAGTAGTCCGGGAGAAAGGCGATGCCCAGCCCAATCTTGGCCAGGTCAATGAGCAGGTCATTGCTGCTAAGCTCCACCTCCGGGACAAGGTCGAGGTGATGCTGCTGGAACTGGCTGTGGAGAAATTCGCTGGTGGTGCTTTTTTTGTCCAGCATCAGGATGGGATACTTAAGAAGCTCTGCAAAAGAGAGCTGGCGGCCTTTTAGTTCCTCAAAGTCCCGGTTGGCCAGAAAGACATCCTGAAACAGTTTGATCCGTTTGACCGTGGCAGCGCTCCCTAAGTAGGCGTTGGGCGAGTTGACAACGATAAAGTCTACTTGTCCTGATTTCAGCAGCTCCACGCTCTGGATGGAGGTGGCGTTGGTCACCTTGATGTGAGCGCCGGGAAAAGCCTCGTGGAACCGCTTGATGTAGGGCACGAGAAAATACCGGCAAATGGTGTCGCTGGCGCCGATGCGGATCTGTCCTCCGGTGGAGGCGGATTCCATAAGCTGGGACTCTCCCCGCTGGATCAGGTTCATGGCCGGCTCCACGTGACGCAGCAGGATCTCCCCCTCGGGTGTCAGCTGGACTCTCTTTGTGCTCCGGATAAAGAGAACCTGGTCCAGCTTTCTCTCTAACGTCTTGATGGATTGGCTCACCGCTGACTGGGAGATGAAAAGCTGCTTGGAGGCCTCGGAAAAACTTAAAGTCGAGGCAACATAGTAAAATACTTTATATAATTCATAGTTAATATCCATGATAAGTCCTCCTAATAAAAATCATTAGTATTATAAGGGAAAATCAGGGAAATTACAATCACAAAAAACAAGACAACAGAAAGAAGGATTGCTTTATGAAGAAACTGCATCACATACTGGCCGTGGCAGCCATGTTCCTGCTTGTGCTGGCCCTCCTGATCACCAGCTTTCAGATCGCCATCTACGGGGATCCGGACTATGCATTTTATGAGAGGGAATACGAGAAATACAATGTCACGGAAAGTCTTGGCATGGAGATGGAGGATGTCATGGATGTGACAGAGAAGATGATGGATTACCTCATCGGGGAGAGACCAGAACTGTCAGTGATCACAGAAGCGGAGGGGCAGACCCAGGACTTCTTTAACCAGCAGGACCGGCTCCACATGGCGGATGTAAAGAACCTGTTCCTTGGAGGCCTGTCTCTTCGGTGGTGGCTGCTGGGGGGAGCTGCAGTGCTTATCATCCTCCTTGTGATCCTGAAAGGAGACTGGAAACGGATCCTTCCAAAGGCATATTTTATAGCGCTGGGTATTTTTCTGGCATTGACTGTGGTGCTGGGGCTTCTGATCGCCTCGGACTTCACAAAGTATTTTACGATCTTTCACGAGATATTTTTCACCAATGACCTGTGGCTTTTTGACCCGGCCACGGATTACATGATCCGAATGCTCCCGGAGGGATTTTTCTATGATATGGTCATGCGGATCGGAGGCGTTTTCATTGGCTCGCTTCTGATCCTGCTGATCGTCTTTCTTGTGTGGCAGCGCTTCCTTGGGAAGGCAAGTCCGGTACGGGATGCCAAAGAAAATAAGAAGAACTTATAAAAATGTTTAGTTATATTAACTTTACTAATAACAAACCCCATGCTATCATAGAGTTAGCGTATCATAAAATGAACATATAAAAAACGGAGGAAGTTTTATGGGCAATGTAAGACGAGTATATGTGGAGAAAAAACCGGAGTATGCAGTCCAGGCGAAAGATCTCTTCCACGAGATCAAAAGCTACCTGGGGATAAAGACTCTCACCAGCGTGAGGGTGCTGATCCGCTACGACGTGGAGAACATTTCAGAGGAGACTTTTGAAAAAGCCTGCAGAGGTGTTTTTGCGGAGCCGCCGGTAGACATTTTGTATAAAGAGACATTTCCGGCAGCGGAGGATGACAGGATCTTTTCTGTAGAGTTCCTCCCGGGACAGTTTGACCAGAGAGCGGACTCTGCCGAGCAGTGTATACAGTTTATAAAGGAAGATGAGAAGCCGGTTATCCGCACCGCAACCACCTATGTGATCGGGGGAGAACTGACGGATGAGCAGTTTGAGGCAGTCAAACATCACTGCATCAACCCGGTGGATTCCAGGGAGACCGGTATGGACAAGCCGGAGACCCTTGTGACAAAATTTGACGAGCCGGCAGATGTCAAGGTCTTTGACGGGTTTAAGGATCTGGAAGAGGAGAAGCTCCGGGAGCTCTATGATTCCCTGGGACTTGCCATGACATTCAAGGACTTCCAGCACATCCAGAACTACTTTAAGGGCGAGGAGGACAGAGATCCCTCTATGACAGAGATCCGTGTGCTGGATACGTACTGGTCTGACCACTGTCGTCACACCACCTTCTCCACTGAGCTGAAGGATATTACATTTGGAGAGGGAGATTACAAAAAGCCTATCGAGGACACATACCGCCAGTATCTGGCGGACCACAGCGAGATCTTCAAAGGACGGGAGGACAAGTTTGTCTGCCTGATGGATCTGGCTCTCATGGCCATGCGCAAGCTGAAGAAGGAAGGAAAGCTGGAGGATCAGGAGGAGTCCGACGAGATCAACGCCTGCAGCATCGTTGTGCCGGTGACTGTGGACGGCGTGGAGGAAGAGTGGCTTGTGAACTTTAAAAACGAGACCCACAACCACCCCACGGAGATCGAGCCTTTCGGAGGGGCGGCTACCTGCCTTGGCGGCGCTATCCGCGATCCCCTGTCAGGACGTACCTATGTATATCAGGCCATGCGTGTCACCGGAGCAGCAGATCCCACTGTCTCTGTGAAAGACACCATGAAAGGAAAACTGCCCCAGAAGAAGCTGGTGCGGGAGGCTGCTCACGGATACAGCTCCTACGGCAACCAGATCGGTCTTGCTACCGGGGCGGTCAAGGAAATCTATCATCCCGACTATGTGGCCAAGCGCATGGAGATCGGCGCTGTCTTAGGAGCAGCCCCCAGGCGTGCAGTGATCCGTGAGACTTCAGATCCGGGAGACATCATCATTCTTCTCGGCGGACGTACGGGCCGGGATGGCTGCGGCGGCGCTACAGGTTCATCCAAGGTGCATACGGAGGAGTCCATCGAGACATGCGGCGCGGAAGTGCAGAAAGGAAATCCGCCTACAGAGAGAAAGATCCAGCGCCTCTTCCGCAGAGAGGAAGTGAGCTGCCTGATCAAGAAGTGCAACGACTTTGGCGCAGGCGGCGTGTCCGTTGCCATCGGTGAGCTGGCAGACGGCCTCAGGGTGGACCTGGATAAGGTGCCGAAGAAATACGCCGGACTGGACGGAACGGAGATCGCTATCTCTGAGTCCCAGGAGCGTATGGCAGTTGTGGTAGATCCAAAAGATGTGGCAGCCTTCATGGGCTATGCGAAAGAGGAAAACTTAGAGGCTGTGGAAGTGGCAGTGGTGACAGAGGATCCAAGACTTGTCCTTGTGTGGAGAGGAAAAGAGATCGTGAACATCTCCAGAGCTTTCCTTGATACAAACGGCGCCCACCAGGAGACAAGCGTGGCCGTGGACATCCCGGACCGCGCAGGCAAGGTGCTGACGGATAAAGTGGAAGTGACAGATGTGAAAGCAAAATGGCTGGAGACACTGGCTGATCTGAACGTATGCTCTCAGAAAGGGCTTGTGGAGATGTTTGACGGTTCCATCGGAGCAGGATCTGTGTTCATGCCTCACGGCGGAAAATATCAGATGACAGAGACCCAGGCCATGGTGGCAAAACTCCCTGTGCTGAAAGGGGACTGCGACACAGTGACCATGATGAGCTACGGCTTTGATCCCTACCTGTCAAGCTGGAGCCCCTACCACGGAGCGGTCTACGCTGTGACAGAGTCTGTGGCCAAGATCGTGGCAGCAGGCGGTGACTACCGGAAGATCCGCTTTACTTTCCAGGAGTACTTCCGCCGGATGACGGAGGATCCACATCGCTGGAGCCAACCGTTTGCCGCTCTCCTTGGAGCCTATGCGGCCCAGCTTGGATTTGGTCTTCCTTCCATCGGAGGCAAAGACAGTATGTCCGGTACTTTCGAGGACATCGATGTGCCGCCTACTCTTGTTTCCTTTGCCGTGGATGTGGCAAAAGAAAAAGATATCATCACGCCGGAGCTGAAGAAAGCGGGAAGCAAGCTTGTGTGGCTGCGCATCCCGAAGGATGAGTACGACCTGCCTGTATATGAGAAAGTGATGGAGCAGTACGGAAAATTTGCGGAGGATATCAAGGCCGGAAGGATCATCTCCGCCTACGTGCCGGACCGCCATGGCGTCATTGCCGCTGTCAGCAAGATGGCCTTTGGAAACGGCATGGGTGTGAAGATCGAGCACAGCATGGATGAAAGAGAACTCTTTGCCCCGGCCTTCGGCGATCTGATCGCGGAAGTACCGGAGGGGAAAGTAGGAGAGCTGCAAATTGCCTACACAGTCATCGGAGAGGTGACAGAGGAGCAGACCTTCTCTTATGGAAATACAGTCATCGGACTTGACGAGGCGGAGAAGGCCTGGACAGGTACGCTGGAGAAAGTGTTTGCCACCAGATCCGGCGCCCAGGACGGCCCTACAAGCTGGTTTATCAGGTCTGAGAAGAAAGAGGACGGAGAGCTTAAGGAAGACGGCTGCTTCCATGCATCAAAAGTCCACATCTGCAGCCACAAGATCGCTCAGCCCACGGTGTTCATTCCTGTGTTCCCGGGCACAAACTGCGAGTACGACAGTGCAAAGGCATTTGAGCGGGCCGGTGCAAAGGTGATCACAAAAGTATTCAGAAACATGGACGCGGCGGACATCGTGGATTCTGTAGATGTGTTTGAGAAAGCCATCAGCCAGTCCCAGATCATCATGTTCCCGGGCGGATTCAGCGCAGGCGATGAGCCCGACGGATCAGCCAAGTTCTTTGCCACTGCTTTCCAGAACGCGAAACTGAAAGAGGCGGTGGAGAAGCTCTTAAATGAGAGAGACGGCCTTGCACTTGGTATCTGCAACGGCTTCCAGGCCCTCATCAAGCTGGGTCTTGTGCCAAATGGAAAGATCACAGGGCAGACAGAGAATGCACCGACGCTGACCTACAACACCATCGGACGGCACATCTCCAAGATGGTGTACACAAAGGTGGTGACAGACAAGTCCCCATGGCTTGCAAAAGCCGATCTTGGCGGCGTCTATGTCACTCCTGCCTCCCACGGAGAGGGACGTTTTGTGGCTCCTGCCGAGACCATTGCACAGCTCTTTGCAAACGGACAGGTGGCTACACGGTACTGTGATCCGGAAGGAAACATCTCAAATGACGAGGAGTGGAATGTGAACGGCTCCTACTTTGCCATCGAGGGCATCACGAGCCCGGACGGAAGGGTGCTGGGCAAGATGGCGCATGTGGAGCGCCGGGGCCGGAGCGTGGCCATGAACATCTACGGAGAGCAGGATCTGAAGATCTTTGAGTCCGGCGTGGAGTATTTTAAATAAAGCAGCTGGATAAAAATGCATTCTTGCATGTGCAATATTGCAAAGTTTCTGTAAAAATATACTAAACAGGGTACGAAATGCAGGAATGAAAGTATAAAGTTGCAAAAAAATCATAAAAAATACAAAAAATACTTGTGTTTTGCCCGGGAATATTTTATTCTGTTAAAGAGGCAAAGAGGTCTAGTTAAGAGCAGGCTTATGCCTGCTCTTTTTGCTGGCTTCCGCCTGATAAGAAGATCAAGGAGGAAGAAAACAATGTCATATGTAGATGAAGTGATTGAAAGAGTTGTGGCAAAGAATCCGGCAGAACCGGAATTCCATCAGGCTGTAAAGGAAGTGCTGGAGTCCTTAAGACCTGTAATTGAGGCAAACGAGGAGAAGTACAGAAAAGAAGCTCTTCTTGAGAGACTGACAGAGCCTGAGAGACAGTTCAAGTTCCGTGTGCCGTGGGTGGACGACAACGGACAGGTACAGGTAAACACAGGCTACCGCGTACAGTTTAACAGTGCGATCGGACCATACAAGGGCGGCCTTCGTCTTCATCCGTCTGTAAACCTTGGTATTATCAAGTTCCTCGGATTTGAGCAGATTTTCAAGAACTCCCTTACAGGACTGCCCATCGGCGGCGGCAAGGGTGGTTCTGATTTCGATCCCAAGGGTAAATCAGACAGAGAAGTGATGGCATTCTGCCAGAGCTTCATGACAGAGTTATGCAAATATATTGGCGCTGACACAGACGTTCCGGCCGGTGACATCGGAACAGGCGCAAGAGAGATCGGATACATGTTCGGACAGTACAAGCGCATCCGCGGACTGTACGAAGGCGTTCTGACAGGAAAAGGCCTGACATACGGCGGATCCCTTGTAAGAACAGAGGCTACAGGATATGGTCTTCTGTACCTGACAGAGGAAATGCTGAAGATGAACGGTAAGGACATCGCAGGCAAGACCATCGCTGTATCCGGTTCCGGAAATGTTGCCATCTATGCTACAGAGAAGGCACAGCAGATGGGTGCAAAAGTAGTGACCATGAGCGACTCCACAGGCTGGGTATATGACTCTGAGGGCATTGACCTTGCAGCTATCAAAGAGATCAAGGAAGTAAACAGAGCAAGACTTTCCGAGTACAAGAAATACCGTCCTAATGCTGAGTACCATGAGGGCAGAGGCGTATGGAGCGTGAAAGTGGATATCGCTCTTCCCTGCGCGACACAGAACGAGCTGCATCTTGAGGACGCAAAAGCCCTTGTTGCAAACGGATGCATCGCAGTGGCAGAGGGTGCCAACATGCCTACAACACTGGATGCTACCGAGTACCTGCAGGAGAACGGCGTTCTCTTCGCACCTGGAAAGGCTGCAAACGCCGGCGGTGTTGCCACATCCGCTCTTGAGATGTCCCAGAACAGCGAGCGCTTAAGCTGGTCCTTCGAGGAAGTGGACAGCAAGCTGAAAGGCATCATGGTCAATATCTGCCACAGCATGGCTGACGCTGCCGAGAGATACGGACACGCAGGCAACTATGTGATGGGTGCAAATATTGCCGGATTTGAGAAAGTCGTAAATGCCATGGAGGCACAGGGTATCGTCTAGGATTTTCCTGGCGGCGTATGACCGGACATATATAAGGGTATATATAAGTGGAAAAACGGCGCATCTGCGCCGTTTTTTCTGCTATAATGATCATATTATGAAAATTCGCGAGTGGAGGAACAGGATATGGACAGGGAAACAGCAGAGAAAATGCACGGGGGCGGACTCTATCTGCCCACAGACGGGGATCTTCTTAAGGAGCAGGCGGTCTGCCTGGATCTTCTCTATGACTACAATCATCTGAAGCCCTCCAGGGGAGAGGAAAAGAGGGCGCTGCTGGAGAAAATGTTTGCAGAGATAGGCGAGGGATGTTATATTGAAACACCGTTCTATGCCAACTGGGGCGGAAAACATGTCCATTTTGGCAGTCATATCTATGCTAATTTCAATCTGACTCTGGTGGACGATACACACATCTATGTGGGGGATCATACAATGATCGGCCCCAATGTCATCATTGCCACGGGCGGACATCCGGTGTTTCCGTCTCTCAGGGAGCAGGAGTACCAGTTCAACCTGCCGGTGCATATTGGGAGAAACTGTTGGATCGGAGCAGGAGCCATCCTCCTTCCCGGTGTGACTGTGGGGGACAACACTGTGATAGGAGCAGGCAGTGTCGTGACAAAAGATATTCCGGCGGACGTGGTGGCGGTGGGAAATCCCTGCCAGGTGATGCGCCCCATCGGAGAGAAAGACAGAGAATTTTACTCCCGGGGACGGCGGATCGATCCGGATCTTTTGTAAATCCACAGCCCGAAAACGCCGTAAAAACGCCGTTTGCAACCCTTTTGAAAAAAATGTAAAAAAAGTGTTGACATTTGCTTGAAAATGATTGTATAATAGCAAAGCGGGTTGCGGGAAAGCAACCTGCAAGACCAGAAAATATGGGGTCTTAGCTCAGCTGGGAGAGCATCTGCCTTACAAGCAGAGGGTCATAGGTTCGAGCCCTATAGGCCCCATATCATATGGCGGGATAGCTCAGTTGGCTAGAGCATACGGTTCATACCCGTAGTGTCGCTGGTTCGAATCCAGTTCCCGCTACTCCCAGAAAACGGTGTCGGAAAACTTCCGGCGCCGTTTATTTTTGCCTTGCGGCAATCCCTCTCATTGACAAGCTCGATGTGATAATTATATACTTGTACATATGAAAAAATGAAGGAGCGAATACTATGAATGGAAAAACGAGAGACTGGATCTGGATCATTGTGGGAGGATATCTCACCTACACAGGCGTGCAGCTTGTTATGGATGTCCTGAACCAGAAGCCGGAAGGATATATCGGCTTTGTCGTGGCAGGCGTGCTCTTTGCGGTGTTTGGTGTGGGGCTGATCGTCTTTGCTATCAGAAATATGACAAAGCCGGTGGAGGAAACGTCGGAGGAAGAGATTGCAGCTGACGAGGATATGCAGCAGGAGATCGATGAGATCGAGGAGGAGTCAGGAAAGGAGCAGGTTGAAAAACAGCTCCAGGATAAAGAAGAAAGCGGGGAATAGAGGATGAGGATTGGAACAGGCTATGACGTACACAGACTGGCAGAGGACAGGAAGCTGATACTGGGAGGCGTGGAGATTCCCTATGAAAAAGGGCTTCTGGGACATTCTGATGCGGATGTCCTCCTTCACGCCATTATGGATGCCCTGCTGGGAGCAGCGGCCCTGGGGGATATCGGAAATCATTTCCCCGACACAGACGAGGTATACAGAGGGGCTTCCAGCCTGAAGCTCCTGGAGAGAGTGGGAGAGCTGGTGGAAGAGGAACTCTATGTGATCGGAAATATTGACGCCACGGTGATCGCCCAGCGCCCGAAGCTGGCCCCCTATATCGAACAGATGAGGGACAATGTGGCGGAGACTCTCGGCATCCGCAAGGACCAGGTCAATATAAAGGCCACCACAGAAGAAGGGCTTGGCTTTACAGGGAGCGGCGAGGGGATCGCAGCCCAGGCGGCTGCCTGCCTTGAGACGGTGGAAAATTACAGTTATGAGCCCCGGCTTCCCGAGGAAGGCGGACAGCCTGGAGACGGGTGCGCCACCTGCAGCGGCTGCCCGCGGGCAAAAGAACGATAGACAGAAGACAGGTGAAGGAAGATGCAGATCAGAAAGATCAGCGATGCAGAAAAAGGAAAGACCCGAAAGCTGTATGAGGAGATTTTCTCTGAAGACAGCGTTTCGTTTGTGGATTACTATTATACAGAAAAGACAAAGGACAACACCATCTATGTAGTGGAGGAGGACGGGGCCGTGCGTGCTATGCTGCACCTCAATCCCTACACCTTGATGGTAAACGGAAAGGAAGAGCCCTCCCACTACATTGTGGCGGTGGCTACGGAAAAAGAATACCGGAAGAGAGGCTATATGGCAGCCCTTATCAGGACAGCGCTTGGGGACATGTATCAGGCAGGAGAGCCCTTCACATTCCTTATGCCGGCGGCGGAGGAGATCTATCTTCCCCACGGTTTTTCTACCGTGTATGAGCAGGAGCAGCGCTGTTTTGAGGGGGAGGGAAATCTTCCTGAAGAATGGAGCGCAAAGAGGGCAGCCCCGGGAGACGGTACCCGGATAGGAGCTGCGGCTGAGAAGAGCCTGAGGGGACGCGCAAAAGTCTACGCAAAGCGGGACGAGGCTTACTATGAGAGGCTGATCCGGGAATACGAGAGCGACGGCGGCTGTCTGATGATCTGCGAGAAGGACGGGCAGATCGTGGACTGTCTGCCTGCGGTGCCCCAGACTTCAAAGGACAGGCCGAAGATCATGGTGCGGCCGGTAAATGTCAGGCGGCTTTTGCTCCTTTTGGAGCTGAACTATCTGACTGCGGTGTGCTTTCGGGTGACAGATCCCCTTATCCCGGAGAACAACCAGGTGTTCATGCTGACCGGGACGGAGTTTTCGGGCGTGATGCTTATGGAGGGAAAGCCGGAGAACAGCGAGGGGACTTTGACGGTGGAGGCCCTGACAAAGCTGGTGTTTGGCAGTGTGTCTCCGGACGAGATCGAGAGGGAGCCCGGCGTCACTGTGACAGAGAGAATGAAGGAAGAGCTGAGAAAGATCGTTCCGCTGTCCCCTATTTACCTGAATGAGGTGGTGTGACAGGGGAAAGAGAAAAACTCTGCATGGCGGAGGTTGACAAATTCCGTCTTTTCACATACTATAGTATCTATAGCGGTAAAAACGGAGAACGGAAAGAGTAACATGGAAGGGAGCCATCAGAGAGGAACTGTCACCGGCTGAAAGCAGTTCCGGGCGAGCTCGATGTGAAGTGCATCCGGGAGTTGATCCGGCGAAAGGAAGACGGCAGGAGAGCCGCCCTGATTAGCCGGGTACGCCAGGGCGGGCGTTATCAGCCAGAAAGTGGAGAGCAGCTGTGCATGCCAGGGGCAGGCGGGTGTTCTCAAAAAGAGTGGAACCACGGATCATCATTCGTCTCTTACATGGCATTGTGTAAGAGACGTTTTTTATGTTCCGGGAAAGTTCTTCGTACCTGCCTGTATAAAGAAAACTCCGGCTGAAGAGGCGCGCTGCAGCGTGTGGGATAGGCCGGGCGGAAAATAAAAAGAAAGGAAAGGATACGCATGGGACTTGTGAAATATATACGGGAAGAGATTCAGGTTATCCGGGAGAGGGATCCGGCGATCAAATCCAACTGGGAAGTGTTTCTCTACCCGAGTTTTAAAGTGATCTTAAGTTACCGGGTGGCCCACAGACTGTACAGGAAGAAGCATTATTTCCTGGCCAGATGGGTATCCCAGCGGGCAGCCAGGAAGACGGGGATTGAGATACACCCCGGTGCCAGGATCGGGAAGGGGCTCTTCATTGACCACGGGACCGGTGTCATCATAGGCGAGACCACCATCATCGGGAACAATGTGACCCTCTACCAGGGAGTGACTCTGGGGGGCACAGGAAAGGAAAAGGGAAAACGCCACCCGACGCTCAAAGACAATGTCATGGTCAGCGCCGGAGCCAAGATCCTGGGATCTTTTACCATCGGTGAGAACTCCAAGATCGGCGCCGGAGCAGTAGTGCTCAAGGAAGTGCCGCCCAACTGTACAGTGGTGGGCGTTCCGGGGCGCATCGTGAAGATGGGAGACCAGAAGATCCCCAGGGAGGACATGGACCAGGTACATCTGCCTGACCCGGTGAGCAACGATATCCGCGAACTGCAGAAGGACAACATGCGCCTGAAGACAGAGCTGCGCGAGCTGGAGAAGCATATGAGATGCATGAAAGACAATACTATAGAGATGGAAGAAATTAAGGAGGAACCACATGAAACTGTTTAACACTATGACAAGGACAAAAGAAGAATTTATCCCGCTGGAGGAAGGAAAAGTCAAGATGTATGTCTGCGGGCCTACGGTCTACAATCTGATCCACATCGGAAATGCAAGGCCCATGATCGTGTTTGACACAGTCAGGAGATACTTCCAGTACAAGGGCTATGATGTGAACTTTGTGTCCAATTTCACGGACGTGGACGACAAGATCATCAAAAGAGCGATCGAGGAGGGTGTGTCCGCAGACGAGATCTCCAAGAGATATATCGAAGAGTGCCGGAAGGACATGGATGGCATGAATATCCTGCCGGCCACAAAAAACCCCCTCGCCACAGAGGAGATCTGCGGCATGGTGGAGATGATTCAGCAGCTCATCGACAAGGGCTATGCCTATGAGAAGAACGGAACCGTGTATTTCCGGACAAGACAGTTCAAAGAGTATGGAAAACTGTCCCACAAAAATCTGGATGACCTGCGCTCCGGCAACAGGACACTGCTGGTCAGCGGCGAGGATGAGAAGGAAGATCCCCTGGATTTCGTGCTCTGGAAGCCGAAGAAAGAAGGAGAGCCGGCCTGGGAGTCACCCTGGAGCGACGGTCGCCCGGGATGGCATATCGAGTGCTCTGTCATGTCAAAGAAATATCTCGGAGAGCAGATCGACATCCACGCAGGTGGGGAGGATCTGGTATTCCCGCACCACGAAAATGAGATCGCCCAGAGTGAGGCGGCAAACGGAAAGACATTTGCAAAATACTGGATGCACAATGCATTCCTGAATATTGACAACCATAAGATGAGCAAGTCGCTGGGCAATTTCCGGACAGTCCGCGAGATCAGCGAGCAGTATGACCTGCAGGTGCTCCGCTTCTTCATGCTCAGCGCCCACTACAGAAGCCCCTTGAATTTCAGCGCTGATCTGATGGAGGCCTCCAAAAACGGGCTGGAGAGGATCGTGAACGCGGCAGAAAATCTGAAATATCTGGGCGAAAATGCCAAGACCTCCGCTATGTCTGAGGAGGAGAAAGCGGCTCTGGCCAGGACAGATGAGTATGTAAAGGCATTTGAGAAGGCCATGGACGATGACTTCAACACGGCAGATGCCATCGCGTCTGTGTTCGACCTTGTGAAATACTGCAACACCACAGCGGGAGAGGAAAGCTCAGCCGAGTTCGCAGGAGCGCTCCTTGCAGTCCTGGAGAAGCTCTGCGATGTGCTGGGGCTGATCGTGGTGAAAGAAGCCCAGATGCTGGACGGAGATATTGAGGCTCTCATCGAGGAGAGGCAGGCAGCCAGAAAGGCAAAAGATTTTGCGCGGGCGGACGCCATCCGGGATGAGCTGGCAGCCAAGGGCATTATCCTTGAGGATACGCGTGAAGGTGTAAAATGGAAAAGAGCGTAGAACAGAAAGTGCAGTGGCAGTTTGAGGAGTATATGAGCCAGGTCTTCCATATGGAGGAGGTGGATATCCGGGAGTATTCGCCTCTCACGCTGGCCTACATCGGTGACAGCATCTATGACCTTGTCATCAAGACCCTTGTGATCAGCAGGGGGAACCGGCCTGTGAACCAGCTGCACAGGATGACCAGCTCTCTTGTGCAGGCCTCTGCCCAGTCCAGGATGATGCGCACTCTCCAGGGTCTTCTGACAGAGGAGGAGCACGCGGTCTACAAGAGAGGGAGAAATGCCAAGAGCGTATCTCCGGCAAAGAACCAGTCTGTGACAGATTACAGGAGGGCCACCGGATTTGAGGCGCTGATGGGATATCTCTATCTGGAGAAAGAGTGGGAGAGGATGCTCAGCCTGATCCGGACCGGACTTGAGAGTCTGGAGTATGGGGAGCTGGCAGAAGGCGGCTTTGAAATGGCCGGCCATGAAGATAAAGAGGAAGAGCGATGAAAGAGAGAGAGACAGAGAAAAACAGCACGGTGATAGAAGGGAGAAATGCGGTTCTGGAGGCTTTCCGGTCCGGAAAGACCATTGACAAGCTGTTTGTCCAGGTCGGCTGCAAGGACGGGCCTGTGCAGACCATCCTGCGGGAGGCCAGAAAACACGACACCATCATCCAGTTTGTCTCCAGGGAGCGCCTGGGACAGCTCTCAGAGACAGGGCATCACCAGGGAGTGATCGCCCACGCTGCGGCCTGGGAATACGCGCAGGTGGAGGATATGCTTGAGCTGGCAAGGAGCAGGGGGGAGGCCCCCTTCCTTATCCTTCTCGACAATGTGGAGGATCCCCACAATCTGGGGGCCATCATCCGGACTGCCAACCTGGCCGGGGCCCACGGGGTCATCATCCCCAAGCGCCGGGCGGTGGGACTGACGGCCACAGTGGCCCGGACTTCCGCGGGAGCAGTGAACTACACGCCGGTGGCAAAGGTCACGAATCTGGCCCGCACCATGCAGGAGCTGAAGGAGGAAGGCCTGTGGTTCGTGTGCGCGGACATGGATGGAGAGCTGATGTACAACCTGGACCTGAAAGGCCCCATCGGCCTGGTCATTGGAAATGAAGGTGAGGGCGTGGGACGTCTGGTGAAAGAGAACTGCGATTTCACAGCATCCATCCCCATGAAGGGAGATATTGACTCCCTGAATGCGTCGGTGGCAGCGGGAGTCCTGGCCTACGAGATCGTACGGCAGCGGATGTCATAGAGGCAAAAATAGCAGGATCAGGAAAGGAAGCGCGAGTATGCCCCAGTATGAACAGATGACAGATGAACAGCTGATACGCAGGCTCCGGGAGGGAGACCGGGCGATCACGGACTACCTGATGGAGAAATATAAAGGACTTGTAAAGAAGGAAGCCAAAGCCATGTATCTCCTGGGAGGAGAGAACGATGATCTGATCCAGGAGGGAATGATAGGCCTTTTCAAAGCAGTCCAGGATTATGACCTGGAGCAGGAGGCGTCTTTTTACAGTTTTGCCAGGCTGTGCGTGAGAAGACAGCTCTACACGGCCATAGAGGCGTCCAGGAGAAAGAAGCACAGTCCCCTGAATTCTTATATATCCTTCTACGAGAAGGAGAACCCGGAGGAGGGGGAGGGTGCCAAGCTGATGGACACCATCCAGGCCGGCCGGGAGAGCGATCCGGAGCAGGCCTTTCTGGGCAAGGAGAATGCAAGAAGGATCGAGGAGGAGCTGGAGGGCGCTCTGAGCGATCTGGAGAGGAGGGTCCTCTACCTGCATCTCATGGGAACAGACTACCGGACCATCGCCAGACTGCTGGATAAAAGTCCCAAGACAGTGGACAATGCGATCCAGAGGATCAAGGCTAAGACAGAGAAGATCATACAGAACGAGCAGGAGAAAGATTGACAGACAGCCCGAAGTATGATATTTTATTAATCAATCTGGTATAAATCTGACAAATACCGGGAAATGCGTAAAAGAAAGGTGTGATTACATACATGGACGATGACAGTGACACTGAAAGGTGCAAGTGCTTTCAGATGACAGTGTGTGCGTCATATTTGTGTGCGCGGGAAAAAAAGAATCCATGTGGTATCATGAATAGATAGGGGTATAGCCTGCAGGCACGCATCAGTTGAGATGCGGGGCCTGTGGGTTATACCCTTTTGCCATATGTTTTATGTTTGAATGATTAATCAGGAGGAGTAAGAAAAGAATGGTTGGACCATTGATTTTACAGGTTGTGCTGATAGCGCTCAACGCTATCTTCGCAAGCGCGGAGATCGCCGTGATCTCCATGAATGAGACAAAACTGAAAAAAATGGCGGAGGACGGAGACAGGAGAGCCCGCCATCTCTACACATTGACAGAGCAGCCTGCCAAATTTCTTTCCACGATCCAGGTGGCCATCACACTGGCCGGACAGCTGGGAAGTGCCTTTGCGGCGGACAGCTTTTCGGGACCTCTCTCAGACTGGATCATCAGCATGGGAGTGGATGTGCCGGAGCGGGTCGTGCGGACGGTTGCCCTTGTTGTCATCACAGTCATACTGGCCTACTTCAGCCTTGTGTTCGGCGAGCTAGTGCCAAAGCGTATCGCCATGAAGAAGTCGGAGCAGCTCTCCCTTTTGCTGTCCGGTCTTCTGTACGGGGTGTCCAAGGCGTTCGCCCCCCTTGTGTTCCTGCTGACCAAATCCACCAACGGAGTGCTTCGTCTCCTGCACATCAACCCGGAGGAAGAGGAGGAGCAGGTGACGGAGGAGGAGATCCGCATGCTCCTTATGGAGGGAAATGCCCAGGGGAATATCGACAGCGAGGAGAGCGAGATGATCCGCAATGTATTCGAGTTTGACGATATTTCCGTGGAACAGATCTGCACCCACAGGGTGGACATGGACTGCCTGTATCTGGACGAGGATATGAAGGAGTGGGAGACGGTCATCCACTCCACCAGACACACCCATTATCCGGTGTGCAAGGAAAATCAGGAAGACATTGTGGGCGTGCTGGACACGAAAGACTATTTCCGGCTTGAGGACAAGAGCCGTGAAAACATTATGGCAAATGCCATGGAGAAAGCCTATTTTGTGCCGGATACCATGAAGGCCAACACGCTGTTCCAGAATATGAAGAAGAAGAGGATCTACTTTGCTGTGCTGGTGGACGAGTACGGCGGTGTCAGCGGCATCATCACCCTCCACGACTTGATGGAGTCCCTTGTTGGAGACCTCTACGAGCCGGACGAGGAGGAAGAACCTGATGATATTGTGAAGATCTCTGATAACCAGTGGCGCATCCAGGGAGGCGCGGATGTGGAGGATGTGGCGGAGGAGCTGCGGATCGAGCTCCCCTCACAGGACTACGATACGTTTGGCGGCTACGTCTGCGGCGTCATAGACCGGATCCCGGAGGATGGAGAGACCTTTGTGTGCAGCACGGACGACCTGGAGATCCGTGTTCTGGCTGTGGAGAACCACCGGATCAAGGAAGCGGTTGTGTGGAAGAAGGAAAAAGAGGAAGAGGACTCCCAGGAGAGAAAATAAGACCGGGGACAAGACTTTTGCAGGGGTCAGCAGGGCATCCGGAGAATGAGCGGATGCCCCGCCGACTTTTGAGGCAGAAACCGATGCTGTGTTTTTTTAAAAAGTCATTGACAAGTCCGTCTTAATATTGTATATTGTTCATGTTGCTTACGAAATATATGCTGCCTTGGCTCAGTAGGTAGAGCGTCGCCTTGGTAAGGCGGAGGTCGGCGGTTCAAGTCCGCTAGGCAGCTTTTTCCATTAAATGGAGTTCATATGATTGAATGGGGCATTAGCGCAGTTGGGAGCGCGCCACACTGGCAGTGTGGAGGTCACGGGTTCAAGTCCCGTATGCTCCATTTTTTTTGTGCCAAAATTTAAGAATTTCTTTACTTTTCTTAAGTATTCTTTGCTCCTCTTGTGGTTCCTGTCGAATCAGGCTATACTCTGTCGAAGATAAAGTATGTCTGGGGAGGATAAGCAGGACCGATGAACAGGAAGAGGAACAGCATAGGAACAGAGTTGAGGGGGCGTATGCACAGGAGGAGACGGAGGAGTCTTGCGGTCAGGCTGCTGGTGGCTGCGGCCATCCTGTTCACCTGTGCCGGAGCCGCGGGGGCTGTCTTTGCCCTGTCCGGCTTTGGGCGGCGTGCCAGGATACAGATTTCGACGTCGGACCGGGAGGTCTATGTAGGAGAGGAGCAGCCGCCCCTGCTCGCGGAGGTCACCTCGGACACGGAAAGGTACAATAAGAGGATACGCCTGGACAAAAAGAAGAAGCTCACGGCAGAGGAGCTGGTGAGCCGGCTGGAGAAAGGGGAGGGGATTTCCCTTGTGTGCGATGCGGACCTGTCCATGGAGGGAACTTATCCTGTGCGGATCGAGCTGGACGGAGAGCTGAAGGAAAAGCTGGGGAAGGACTGGAGAAAGAAAGTACAGCTCCAGGTGCGGGAAGGCACACTGACGGTCAAGAACCCGGTGGGCAGGTGGAAGGATGAAAGATTTCAGCGCTACGACGGTTCCTGGGTCACGGACGGATTTGTCACCTGGCAGAAAAAGAGCTACTATTTTGACTCCGCCGGGGAGAAAGCGGTTGGCTGGCGGGAAATTGCCGGGGCCAGGTACTTCTTTGACGACAGCGGCGCCATGGAGGCCGGCCAGTGGAAGGACGGGGAGGACGGCAGATATTACCTGGGAGAGGACGGCCGCGCGCTCACCGGCTGGCAGGAGATAGAGGGGAGCAGGTACTATTTTGACCAGAAGGGAAAGATGGCCGTGGGGGATGTCTACATGGGCCTCTCCCTCTATTCCTTTGGCGGGGACGGGAAATTCCTCTCCGTGAAGGAGAGCATGGTGGATCCCTCCCGGCCCATGGTGGCGCTCACCTTTGACGACGGTCCGGGAAAGCGGACGGGGGAAATACTGGATCAGCTGAAAAAGTACGGCGCCCACGCCACCTTTTTCATGCTGGGGGAGAAGGTCTCCTCCTATCCGGAGCTGGTAAAGCGGATGAAGGACACAGGATGCGAGCTGGGGAACCACTCTTATGACCACGCGGATCTGACTAAGCTGGACGCGGGGGCCGTGTCCTCCCAGGTCCAGAGGACGAACGACAGGATACGGGAGGCGGCCGGGACCTCCGCCACAGTCATGCGCCCGCCCTACGGGGCCATCAACAGCACCGTGTCCGGGAATGTGGGCATGCCCATGATCCTGTGGAACATTGACACGCTGGACTGGAATACAAGGGATGCCAAAAAGACGGTGGACACGGTTATGAGCTCTGTGGACGATGGCGACATTATCCTGATGCACGATATACATACAGAGTCTGTGGATGCGGCCCTGGAGCTCATACCAAAGCTCCAGGAGGCGGGCTATCAGCTTGTGACGGTGTCAGAGCTGGCGGCGGCAAAGAACACAGCCCTTGTGAACGGAAAGAGTTACACGGATTTTTAGCAGGGCTTAAAGGAAGACCTTGTGTCTTGTGCTTGTGGATTGACGGGAAGTATGGTAAGATATTCTTCATGACCAGAGGAATTATTGTTATCAGGAGGTTGACATGGGAGAAGAAGTGGTTTCTAAAAATTTTATTGAGCAGGAGATCGACAAAGATCTCAGAGAGGGAGTGTACGACAATGTGTGCACCAGATTCCCGCCGGAGCCAAACGGGTATCTCCACATCGGACATGCCAAGTCCATCCTTTTAAATTACGGGCTGGCGAAGAAGTACGGCGGAAAATTCCACCTGCGCTTCGACGACACAAACCCCATGAAAGAAGATATGGAGTTTGTGGAGTCCATCAAGGCAGATGTGCAGTGGCTGGGTGCAGAGTATGGGGAACATCTGTACTTTGCCTCTGATTATTTTGACATCATGTACGAGTGCGCGGTGAAGCTGATCAAAAAGGGGAAGGCCTATGTCTGTGACCTGAGCCCGGAGGAGATAAGGCAGTACAGAGGAACCCTCACAGAGCCCGGAAAGAACAGCCCTTACAGGGATCGCTCTGTGGAGGAGAACCTGGCCCTGTTTGAGGCTATGAAGAACGGGGAGTACAAAGATGGGGAGAAAGTGCTGCGCGCCAAGATCGACATGGCGTCGCCCAACATCAACATGCGCGACCCCATCATCTACCGAGTAGCCCATATGACCCACCACAATACAGGGGACAAGTGGTGCATCTACCCCATGTATGATTTCGCTCACCCGATCGAGGACGCAGTGGAGAAGATCACCCACTCTATCTGTACGCTGGAATTTGAGGATCACAGACCACTCTACGACTGGGTGGTAAGAGAGTGTGAGTTTGACCCGGCGCCCCGCCAGATTGAGTTTGCCAAGCTCTACCTGACCAACGTGGTGACTGGCAAGCGCTACATCAAGAAGCTGGTGCAGGAGGGCATTGTGGACGGATGGGATGATCCCCGCCTTGTGTCTATCGCGGCGCTGCGAAGGAGAGGATTTACGCCGGAGTCCATCAAGATGTTTGTGGAGATGTGCGGTGTGTCCAAGAGCCAGAGCTCTGTGGACTATGCGATGCTGGAGTACTGCATCCGTGAGGATCTGAAGATGAAACGTCCCCGCATGATGGCCGTGCTGGATCCCATCAAGCTGGTGATTGACAACTATCCGGAGGGAGAAAGAGAGTACCTGGATGTAGCCAATAACCTGGAGAACGAAGAACTGGGAATGCGCCAGCTTCCTTTTGAGCGGGAGCTGTACATCGAGCGGGAGGATTTCATGATCGAGCCCCCGAAGAAGTATTTCCGCCTCTTCCCGGGTAATGAGGTGCGCCTGATGCACGCTTATTTCGTAAAGTGCGTGAGCTATGAGACTGACGAGGAGGGCAATGTGACTGTGGTCCATGCCACCTACGACCCGGAGACAAAGGCCGGCTCCGGCTTTACAGGAAGAAAGGTCAAAGGTACTATTCACTGGGTACCGGCCTCCTGCGCACAGAAGGCGGAAGTGCGCCTCTATGAGAACCTGATCGACGAGGAGAAGGGTGTGTACAACAAGGAGGATGGTTCCCTGAATCTGAATCCGCACTCCCTGGAAATCCGGAAAAACTGTTATGTGGAGCCCAGCTTCCAGGATGCGAAGGCCTACGACAGCTTCCAGTTTGTGAGAAACGGCTACTTCTGTATCGACGCCAGGGATTCAGAGCCTGATGCCCTTGTGTTCAACCGTATCGTCTCCCTGAAGAGCTCTTTCAAGCTGCCTAAATAAGCCTGCCATGAACGAACTGACGATCCATCTGCAGCCCCACAGCGGCACGTCCCTGTACGAGCAGATTTACGGTTATATCAAAGAGAATATAAGGACGGGCCGGATCTCCTGCGGGGAGAAACTGCCTTCCACCCGCTCCCTGTGCCGCTATCTGGAGGTCAGCAGGAGCACGGTGGAGATGGCCTATGAACAGCTTTTGTCAGAGGGGTATATCGAGGCGGTCCCTTGCAGAGGGTATTTTGTGGCCCAGGTGGAGGACCTATGGCATCTGGAGACGGCTCCTGCCAGAGATGAGAAGGCAGGGCCTAAGGAGAAGAAGAGACAAGCGTACCGGTTTGACTTTACCCCCAATGGAGTAGATCTGAACAGTTTTCCCTACAATATCTGGAGGAAGCTGTCCCGGGAAGTGCTGCTGGACGACAGGACAGAGCTGTTCCGGCTGGGGGATCCCCAGGGGGAATATGCGTTCCGCAGAGCCATATGCAGCTATCTCTACCAGGCAAGAGGGGTGAGCTGTACGCCCAGGCAGGTGATCGTGGGTGCCGGCAGCGACTATCTGCTCATGCTTCTTAGTTCTCTGCTTGGGCGGGATCATGTGATCGCTGTGGAGAACCCTACCTACAAACAGGCATACCGGCTTTTTTGCAGCCTGGACTTTCAGGTCTGCCCGATCCGGATGGACAAAAGGGGAATGGACACCCGGCTTTTGGAGGAGGCAGGGGCGGACATTGCCTATGTGACCCCCTCCCACCAGTATCCCACAGGGATCGTCATGCCCATCAAACGGCGGATGGAGCTGCTTGCCTGGGCCGAGGCGGGCAGGGGAAGATACATTGTAGAGGATGATTACGACAGTGAATTCCGATACAAGGGCAAGCCTATCCCGGCGCTGCAGGGATTTGACGCCAGGGGGAAAGTCATATACCTGGGAACCTTTTCCAAGTCCATCGCCCCCGCCATCCGTCTCAGCTATATGGTCCTTCCGGAGACGCTGTGCGAAGAGTATGAAAGGAAACTGGGATTTATCAATTCCACTGTGTCCAAGGTGGATCAGCTCATCATGTGCCGCTTTCTTGAAGAAGGATACTATGAGCGGCATCTCAACAAGACCCGTGCTCTGTACAGGGGCAGGCACGACCAGCTCATAGCGGGGCTGAAGCCCCTTGCGGATACATGCAGGATATCCGGCGAGAATGCGGGAGTCCATCTTCTTCTCCACTTTGATGACGGCAGATCGGAGAGGGAGCTGATCGAGAAGGCGTCGGCCTGCGATATAAGGGTGTACGGCATGTCGGACTACATCGTGGGAGAACCTGGCAGGGAAGCGGTTATCCTGCTGGGCTACGCCAATATGCCGGAAGATAAGATCAAAGAGGCCTGCAGTATCCTTTGCAGGATATGGAAAAAATAGAAAAAAGAGAAATCTTTACGAAAAAGCGGGAACCCGCCTGTGGAGATCTTTGCAGATCATCCGGGGGGTTCCCGCTTCTGTTATGCCTGTTTTGACAGGACGTTTTATGCGTCTTTTTTATCCTCGTCTGCGGATGGTTCTGCAGTGGCCTCTTCCTCCGCGTCCGTCTCCCCGGCATCGCTGCCGCCCTTGGGAGGTGTGTTGAGGGGCACATACTCCCTGTCGCCTACAGGCTTCAGGTCGTTGTCGAGATCAAAATCCTCATCCTCAAAATCATCCATATCGTCATCTGTGTTATCTGAAGAAGATTTTTTCAGATAATAGTAAAGTCCGGCAGCGGCGCTTCCTACAGCAGCCAGACCAAGCACGCGTTTTATCCATTTAGACATATCCATGACTCCTTTCTGCAGACTGCGTGTATGATATGATACATTGTAATACTTTTGAACAAAAAAAGAAAGGGGAAACATGCAAATACTGGCGAAATTCAGGGCATGCGTCCGGTTGTAGAGGGCAGGAAAGTGTGTTACACTATATTGCGTCAGACAAGATAAGGAGGACTTTATGGGAAAGAACGAACCGGGAAAGGCGAAATCAGGACTTTCCAGGATCATATTCAGCCGTACAGGATTTATTCTTCTTCTGATCCTGATACAGCTTGGACTTTTTATAGTGACAACCAATCTGCTACAGTCATACGCACTGTTTATCAACGGTACGCTCAGGGTAGTAGGAGTCGTGGTGCTGATCTACATCATCAACGCAGAGGGCAACCCCGCGTTCAAGATGACGTGGATGCTCTGCGTCATGGCTTTTCCTGCAGTGGGCACATTGTTTTATATATATGTGAAGAGTCAGGTGGGCGTCCGCTGGATGGGAAAGAGGCTGGCAACCCTGAAGATAGAGACAGATCCCTATATGATGCAGGATATGGACGTGGTGGACGCTCTGCGTGCCAGCAAGCCGGCCAATGCCAACCTGGCCTACTATCTGGCCCACCACATGGGATTCCCCACATACCGCAACACGGAGGTGACCTACTTCCCTCTTGGGGAGGATAAATTTGATGCGCTGGTTCCTGAGCTGAAAAAAGCGCGGAAATACATTTTCATGGAATATTTTATCGTGGAGAAGGGATATATGTGGGACACCATCCTGAAGATCCTCGTGCAGAAGGCCAGGGAGGGAGTGGAAGTGCGGTTCATGTACGACGGCACCTGCGCCATCTCCAATCTTCCCTACGAGTATCCCCAGGAGCTGGAGCGAAAAGGGATCCGGTGCAAGATGATGAACCCCATCAGGCCTTTCCTGTCTACGGTGCAGAACAACAGGGATCACCGCAAGATCTGCGTGATCGACGGGAGAGTGGGCTTCACAGGCGGCATCAATCTGGGAGATGAGTACATCAACCGGAAAGAGCGCTTCGGACACTGGAAGGATACAGCTGTCATGCTGAAGGGGGACGCGGTCCAGAGCCTCACCATGCTCTTCTTGCAGATGTGGAATGTGGACGAGAAAGAGGAGGGGCACTATACCCGCTATCTCACGCCGAGACGCCAGGGGCTCAGGCGGGAGCTGGGGTACGTGCTGCCCTACGGAGACAGCCCCTTTGACAATGAAAATGTGGGGGAGGAAGTATATTTCCATATACTGAATCACGCGAAAAAGTACGTGCATATTATGACCCCTTATCTCATTTTGGACAACGAGATGATCACCACCCTGACAAGGACGGCCAAGAGCGGCATCGAGGTGATCATCATCATGCCCCACATCCCGGACAAGTGGTATGCCTTCGTGGTGGCCAAGACCTACTACCGGGAACTGATCCGCGCGGGCGTGCAGATCTACGAGTACAAGCCGGGGTTTGTCCACGCCAAAGTTTTCGTGTCAGACGATGACACGGCCACCGTGGGCACCATCAACCTGGACTACAGGAGCCTTTACCTGCATTTCGAGTGCGGGGTGTTCATCTATAACAATTCCGTGGTGGACCGGGTGGAGAGAGATTTCCAGGAGACGCTTATGAAGTGCCACAAGGTGAGCCTTGTGGAGCTGCGTAACAGGAGTCTGTTCTCCAAGATCACAGGACAGGTGCTCAGGCTCTTTGCTCCCCTTATGTAGGTGGCTTCGGGAAAATAGTATTGTACATTGAGGGGAAAATATAGTATAATGCATATGGCTGTTTGTGAGCCAGTAATGTAAATGATACACAGGAGGAATGGATATGGTAAAAGCAGTAGTAGGTGCCAACTGGGGCGATGAAGGTAAGGGAAAGATTACCGACATGCTTGGCGAGAGCGCGGATATAATCATCCGCTTTCAGGGAGGCGCCAATGCAGGACACACCATCATAAATGACTATGGCAAATTTGCGCTGCACACACTGCCTTCCGGCGTGTTCTACAGTCACACGACAAGTATTATCGGCAACGGAGTTGCTCTGGACATTCCGCGCCTTTTCGGTGAGATCCAGTCCATCGTGGAAAAGGGAGTTCCCATGCCAAAGATCCTTGTGTCCGACAGGGCGCAGATCGTGATGTCCTACCACAAAAATTTTGATGCGTACGAGGAGGAGAGGCTGGGCGGAAAATCCTTCGGATCCACAAAGTCCGGGATCGCTCCTTTCTACTCAGACAAATATGCCAAGATCGGCTTCCAGGTAAGTGAGCTTTTCGATGACGAGCTGCTGAAAGAGAAGACGGTCCGCGTTGCAGAGCAGAAAAACGTACTGCTGGAACATCTGTACCATAAGCCATTGATCGATCCTGCTGACCTTTATAAAGAACTGAAAGAATACAAAGAGATGATCGAACCCTATGTGTGTGATGTGTCTCTCTTCCTTTACAATGCGCTGAAGGAAGGAAAGGAGATCCTTCTCGAGGGACAGCTTGGCTCCCTGAAGGATCCGGATCACGGCATCTACCCCATGGTCACATCATCCTCCACACTGGCAGGTTACGGCGCCATCGGAGCCGGCATCCCGCCTTACGAGATCAAACAGGTCATCACTGTCTGCAAGGCATACTCCAGCGCAGTGGGAGCAGGCGCTTTTGTCAGTGAGATCTTCGGCGAGGAGGCAGATGAACTGAGAAGACGCGGAGGAGACGGCGGAGAGTTCGGCGCCACGACAGGACGTCCGAGGCGTATGGGATGGTTTGACTGTGTTGCTTCCAGGTACGGATGCAGGCTGCAGGGAACCACGGACGTGGCGTTCACAGTTCTGGACGTGCTGGGATACCTGGATGAGATCCCTGTCTGCGTAGGTTACGAGATCGATGGAAAAGTGACAAAAGACTTCCCCACCACACATCTTCTGGAGAAAGCAAAACCGGTTCTTGAGACGCTGCCGGGATGGAAATGTGATATCCGGGGCATCAAGAAGTACGAGGATCTCCCGGAGAACTGCCGGAATTACATCGAGTTTATCGAGAAGGAGATCGGCTATCCGATTACTATGATCTCCAACGGACCGGGAAGAAAAGATATTATCTACAGAAATAAATAGCAGGTTCGCGAAGGAGCAGCCTCAAAAAGATGTTATGTTTTGCCCCCCCACAGGTCAATGCCTGTGGGGCTTTTTTACTTATTTTGCAGTTGACAGGGCGCGCTGCACTGTGGTATTCTTTTAGAGAAATGATTTAGTGCTTTAAAGCGTTACGGTTTAAAGTGATGTAGAAAAAAGGAAGTGCAGAGAAAAGGAGGAAACAAAAATGATCATCAAGCTTACGATCCTGCTGTTGTTTTTTGTGGTAATGGTGGCAGTGGGGATCTATGCCAGAAGACATGCAGGCAGTGTGGACGGATTTGTGCTGGGAGGGCGGTCAGTGGGACCGTGGCTGACAGCTTTCGCCTACGGAACCTCCTATTTCTCAGCAGTCGTGTTTGTGGGGTATGCCGGACAGTTCGGGTGGAAATACGGCCTCGCCTCCACCTGGATCGGGATAGGAAACGCGGTCATTGGCAGCCTTCTCGCCTGGGTCATCCTGGGGAGGCGGACACGGGTCATGAGCCAGCACCTTGGCTCCAGGACCATGCCGGACTTTTTCGGGGAGAGATACGGGAGCCGGGAACTGAAGATTGCGGCGTCCGCCATTGTATTTATCTTTCTTGTACCTTACACGGCGTCCATCTACAACGGGCTTTCCAGGCTTTTCGGGATGGCTTTCAACATTCCCTACCATTGGTGCGTTATCCTCATGGCAGTGATCACAGCCGTGTACGTCATCCTGGGAGGCTACATGGCCACAGCCATCAATGACTTTATACAGGGGATCATCATGTTGGCCGGCATTGTGGCAGTCATTGCGGCAGTGCTGGCAGGACAGGGAGGTTTCATGGAGGCAGTGGGAAAGATGGCCCAGATTCCAAGTGACGTGGAAGTGACGATGGGGCAGCCCGGCGCCTTCACCTCCTTCTTTGGACCGGACCCGCTGAATCTGCTGGGTGTGGTGATCCTGACTTCCCTGGGGACGTGGGGACTGCCCCAGATGATCCACAAGTTCTACACCATCCGGGATGAGAAGTCCATTCAGACCGGCACCATTATCTCCACAGTGTTCGCTATCATCGTGTCCGGCGGATGCTACTTCCTGGGAGGCTTTGGCAGGCTCTTTGATTCGCCGGAGATCTACGGGACAGACGGATCGGTTGTGTACGACAGTATTATCCCCTTTATGCTGTCAGGGCTTCCGGACATTCTGGTGGGCATTGTGGTGATCCTTGTGCTGTCCGCGTCCATGTCTACCCTGTCTTCCCTGGTTCTTACGTCCAGCTCCACGCTGACGTTGGATTTCCTGAAGGATACGGTGATGAAGAAGATGAGCGAGAGAGGGCAGATCATAGTCATGCAGCTTCTGATCGTGTTCTTTATCCTCCTGTCTGTTGTGCTGGCTCTGGATCCCCCGGCCTTTATCGCGCAGCTCATGGGAATTTCCTGGGGCGCTCTGGCAGGTGCGTTCCTGGCGCCCTTCCTGTATGGCCTGTACTGGAAGCGGACGACAAGGCTGTCTGTGTGGGCCAGTTTTGCGGCAGGGATAGGCATTACTGTGTCCAACATGCTCATAGGATATATTGACTCGCCTATCAATGCAGGTGCGCTGGCGATGGTGGCAGGCATGATCATTGTGCCGGTGGTAAGCCTTTTGACACCCAAGCCCTCCGGAGAACATATTGACAGGATCTTTGCCTGCTATGACGAGACGGTTGTTATAAAGAAAAAGCATTCTCTCGAGGAGGAGTGACAATATTTTTTTAAGAAATTCCTTACTTTTATTTTAGCTTCTCTCCATACAGAAGACACATTTGTGAAGTATAGTAACAGCATAGCAGAAAAAGTCATAAAAACAGAAGACCGGCAATATAATAATAAAGCCGGGAAATCGGAGTATGGAGTATAAATAAATAGAAGTGGAGGTATGCAGCATGAGAAACAGCGAGAGAAAAGACATCAGCCAGGAAGCAATTTCCATGGAAGAGTACTTAAATAAGAGACAGAAGATAAAAGAGGCGCAGCAGAGTAGAAAAGGTCAGGTAAAAGAAAAAAGCCCGGCCTGGATGTGGGCCGGACTTTACGTCTGATCACTGCCGGGATCTTCTTCCCCTGCCAGATCCGTCATATCTTCACAGGCGCTCTCCTCGCCGGAGGCCGGGCGGCTGTTCCGGATGTTCCTGTACACGAGTGTGTAGGCGTACAGAAGGACAGGGATGATAAAGGTACATGCAATGGAGGCTTTTAGAAGACCCATTGTCTGTGAATGGTCAGTGATGGCGAAGAAGAGCGTGCTGCCGTACATGGCGAGGAGAAGAACAGCCCCGCAGGCTGCCAGGATCCGCCTGATCTTTTCCATATGAGAAGACTCCTTTCAGAAACATATTGCTGTATTCCAGTATTATATAGGGAAACAGTTAAAAAATCAAATCCATCCTCTTTGAAAATCGGGGAAAATAGTATATAATAGGGCTTGCACAGAAAAAAACCTGCGCAGGCAGGAGCACAAAGGAGTATAAAAATGAGTACATTACTGGAACAGTGGCGGGCTACCGCTTACAATGAGAAGGCAGACAGAGGCCAGCTTCAGAAGTTCTGGGCTTCCTATTTCCAGATCGAGAAGGAGATCTATGAGAAACTGCTCTCCAACCCGGAGGAGGAAGTCCGCGGCACAGTCAAAGAGCTGGCAGACAGATTCGGACACAGCGTTATGACGATGGTGGGCTTTCTGGATGGCATTGACGAGAGCCTGAAGGTGCCAAACCCCATTGAGACCATGGACGAGGACACACAGGTAAACCTTGTGTACGACAAAGCCCTGTTATATAAGAACATGGTGGCCGCCAAGGCTGACTGGCTTTACAATCTTCCCCAGTGGGATGCTATTTTCACCGAGGAGGAGAGAAAGGCTCTCTACAAAGAGCAGAAGGAGTCAGGCACGATCCGCAAGCCGAAGAAGATCGGGCGCAATGATCCCTGCCCCTGCGGAAGCGGAAAGAAATACAAACACTGCTGCGGAAGATAAGATGATACTGGCAGCAGCGGTTTTCTGTCTGGCATATTATCTGATCATCTGTATGGCGATGGGAAAGTGGAAATCTACCTTTGCCTGGTTCTGGCCAGGGGCCGGGGCCGTGTGTCTTCTGGGACATGCGGCCGCCCTTGCGGGGCCTTCCTGGCTGGAACTGGCAGTGGAGAGTTCTTTTTCCATTGCCCTTTTTGTATTTGCGGTGGTGGAGATGCGGATCCTTCTGGGGATGCGCCCGGATCGGGAGGCAGACTGTCCCTTTATCATCGTCCTCGGGGCCCATATCCAGGGAACGAAAGTGACAGGCTCCCTGAGCCGCCGCCTGGAGGCGGCGGTCACTTATCTGGAGTCTCATCCAGGTACGGCGGTGATCGTGTCCGGCGGCATGGGAAAAGGGGAGGCGATCACCGAGGCGGGGGCGATGGAGGCGTATCTGCGGGCAAGAGGGATCAGTCCGGAGCGGATCCTAAAGGAGGACCGTTCTACGTCCACCAGGGAGAACTTTGCCTTCTCCAGCGCCTTCATACCGGACAAGACAGAGCCGGTTGGAGTTGTGACTAACAACTTCCACATGTACAGGGCTAAGGAGTATGCCAGGAGAACAGGTTATAAAAATCCCCGGGCCATCCCGGCTTCCAGCAGCGCAGTACTGTTCCTTAACTATGCGGTAAGAGAGTTCTTTGCGGTCTGGAAGATGTGGATTTTCAGATAAAGGAGAGAAATGATGAAGAATATGTACGACTGCTACACGTTAAACAACGGAGTGAAAAATCCCTGCCTTGGCTACGGCACCTACAAGGCGGCGGACGGTAAGAGCGCGGATATAATAGAAATGGCCATTGAAGCCGGGTACCGGTATTTTGACACGGCCTCCTTCTACGGAACGGAGGAGTACCTGGCGGAGGCCATACGCAGAAGCGGCGTCCCGAGGAAGGAATTCTTTATCACGTCAAAGGCGTGGAAGACCCAGATGGGATATGAGAATGTTAAAAAAGCATTCCGGCAGTCTCTGGAGATGCTGGAGACAGATTACCTGGATCTCTATCTGATCCACTGGCCCCTGCCTGAGGAAGGATACGAGGACTGGAAACAGCTGGACAAAGAGACATGGAAGGGGCTGGAGGAACTGTACGAGGAGGGAAAGGTCAGAGCCATCGGCGTGAGCAACTTCCTTCCCCACCACATCGATAACCTGCTGGAGGACTGCCGTGTCCGTCCGGCGGTGGACCAGATCGAGTTCCACCCCGGCTATACCCAGGAGATGACGGTCCGGTACTGTCAGGAGAAGGGGATCCTGGTACAGGCCTGGAGCCCCATTGGAAGGAGAGCCCTCCTGGACAATGAGATGCTGCAGGAGATGGCGGGCCGCTACGGCGTCTCTGTGGCGCAGCTGTGTATCCGCTATGCCATCCAGCGGGGCGTTGTGCCCCTGCCTAAGTCCTCCGCCATGGAGAGGATGAAGCAGAATCAGGATGTGTTCGGGTTTGAGATAGAAGAGGAGGATATGTACAGGCTGGGGACCATACCTCAGACCGGCTGGTCGGGGCAGCATCCGGACACCGGATCCATAAGAGGGAGTGAGAGATAATGAGAGAGATACAGAAATACATACATAAAGTGCAGTACTATGAGACGGATCAGATGAGAGTCGTTCATCACTCCAACTATATCCGGTGGTTTGAAGAGGCCAGGGTCGACCTTATGGAGCAGATGGGCATGGGGTATGACCGGATGGAGGAGCTGGGGATAGCCAGCCCCGTCCTGGGCGTAGAGGCGGACTATCTGCGTATGGTCCGCTTTGGGGACACCGTGTCCATCCGAACCAGGATGAAGGAGTACAACGGCATCAAGCTGACCCTGGAGTATGAGGTGACAGATGAGAACACCGGCATGGTCCACTGCCGGGGGCTGACAAAGCATTGTTTTTTAAATGAAAAGGGGCGCCCTGTATCCTTGAAGAAAGACTATCCCGACATCCATGCGCTCTTTGTGGGAGTCATGGGACAGGAGAAGTAAAAGCCAGAATATTTTTCAAAAAAGTGCAGATACTATTTCCGATAAACGGATAAAGGAGGTAGTATCAATGCCAGAATTGAAGTGCACAGTGCAGACTTGCATGCACAACCAGAATTACTACTGTACCCTGGACAAGATCCAGGTGGGAGGAAACTCTGCAAAAAGAGCGGACGAGACCTGCTGTGACAGTTTCCAGGAGAGAGGAAACGCCCAGACAAATGCATCCGGCAGCTCCTACAGCAATTCCTACAGCGGAGCATCCGGCATGGGAATGACTGACAGCGCGGCAAGCGCTTCAGCCTGCAGCTGTGTGGACTGCCAGGCCGTTCAGTGCAAGTACAACGACAACTGCCAGTGCCATGCCGGAAAGATCAGCGTGGAGGGCGGAAATGCCAGTCAGAGCAGTCAGACAGAGTGCGCCACATTTACCTGCTGAGACGAATAAGATCAGTGCGGATAGAAGACGACGCGCACAGGATAACAGAACAGGAAAGAGAGAGGAAGGACAGCATACAGCAATGTCCTTCCTTTCTTCGTTGCTTTTTCAGAAGGGCATTGATATAATGATTTATATGCGCAGAATGGAAAAGGAATGATGGATATGACAGAGAAGGAGACAGAAAGAGAGAACAAGGACAGGGCAAGGAGCGGCAGGGGGACATCCTGGATCCGGCAGCAGTTCGGCAGGGGAATTACCTATTTCCTCGTGGTGGCAGCCGGCATCATGTTTTATTTTGCGCTGCTCCGGGCCACCAATCTGACGGATGTGATGTGGACAGTAGTAGATGTGCTGAAGCCGATCCTGTACGGGCTCGTCATCGCCTACCTGCTGAATCCTATTGTAAAGCAGGTGGACCGCTATCTCGTCCCCGCACTGAAGAGGAAAATGAAAAATGACGAGAAGGCGGAGAAGTTCTCACGGGCAGCCGGGATCGCCCTGGCGGTGGTGTTCCTGCTCTTTCTGATCGCGGCCCTGTTTAATATGCTGATACCGGAGCTGTACAAGAGTATCCGGGACCTGATCATGACCCTGCCGGGGCAGCTGAACGGTCTGGGAAAACAGCTGAACCGGATCTACGCTGATGATTCAGCCATCGGGGATATCATAAAGCGGGCACTCAGTGAAGGAACAGACATGCTGCAGAACTGGCTGCGCACAGACCTTCTGGCCCGGATCAACGACCTGATGGCCAGCCTGACAGAGGGAGTGATCAGATTCCTCAGCGAAGTCTTTAACGCACTGATCGGCATCATCGTCTCGGTGTATGTGCTGTTCAGCAAAGAGAAATTTGTGTCCCAGACAAAGAAGACCGTCTACGCGGCATTTTCCAGCAGGAACGCCAACGCTATCCTTCACCTGACAAGAAAGAGCAACGAGATCTTCGGAGGGTTTATCATCGGGAAGATCATCGACTCCGCCATCATCGGAGTGCTGTGCTTTATCGGCATTTCCATACTCAAGATGCCGTATGTGGTGCTGGTCAGCGTGATCGTGGGCGTGACCAATGTGATCCCGTTTTTCGGCCCCTACATAGGAGCGATCCCATCAGCCCTCCTGATCATGCTCGCAGATCCGCTGAAGGGTGTGTATTTTATTATCTTTATCTTTCTTCTGCAGCAGCTGGACGGCAATTTCATTGGACCTAAGATCCTTGGAAACAGCACAGGGCTTTCCGCTTTCTGGGTTATTTTCTCCATCCTTCTGGGAGGTGGACTGTTCGGATTCCCGGGAATGCTCATGGGTGTGCCCACCTTTGCAGTGATCTACTATATCATCCAGAGTATTGTCAACAGGCGGCTGGAGAAAAAAGATCTCCCTGTTCAGTCTGACTATTATGATGAGCTGAGCTATGTGGACGATGAAGGCACCTATATACACAGAGACAAGGCTCCCCGGGACGACGGGGAAGCAGAAGAGAAGACAGGCCCAGACAAACCATAGCAGATAAAAGTTAAAGGAGAAGAGACTATGCCAATTCGAGTACAGAATGACCTGCCAGCAAAAGAGATATTGGAGCAGGAGAATATATTTGTGATGGACGATCACCGTGCCACCCACCAGGATATCAGGCCCATCCGCATCGGGCTTCTGAATCTGATGCCGCTCAAGGAGGACACAGAGCTTCAGATCCTGCGGTCCTTGTCCAACACACCTCTGCAGATAGACGTGGTGTTCATCAACGTGTCCAGCCACGAGTCCAAGAACACCTCCACCAGCCATCTGAATAAATTCTATCTGCCCTTTAATGAGGTAAAGGACCAGAAATTTGACGGATTTATCATTACCGGCGCCCCGGTGGAGCAGATGCCCTTTGAGGAAGTGGACTACTGGGAGGAACTGACCCAGATCATGGAGTGGACGAAGACCAATGTGACCTCCACCCTTCACCTGTGCTGGGGAGCCCAGGCAGCCCTCTACTACCACTACGGGATCAACAAAGTGCCCCTGGAGAAAAAGCTGTTCGGCGTCTTCAGCCACAAAGTGCTGAATCGGAAGATCCCCCTGGTGAGAGGGTTTGACGATGTCTTTCTGGCGCCTCACTCCAGGCACACAGATGTACCGGCGGAGAAGATCCGGCAGGACGGAAGGATCACCATCCTGGCAGAGTCCAAAAAGGCAGGTGCCTTCCTCTCCATGGCCCAGGATGGCCGGCAGATCTTTGTCATGGGGCATCCGGAGTACGACAGGGTTACGCTGGACGGGGAGTACAAGAGGGATCTTGCCAAGGGACTGCCCATTGAGATCCCGGAGAACTATTACCCGGACAATGATCCCCAGAACAGGCCGCTTCTGACATGGAGGGCCCACGGGAACAATCTGTACACAAACTGGCTGAATTACTACGTGTACCAGGTGACGCCCTACAATATGATCGGGACACCCTTCTAAAAGACCGGATTTTCGAGGATGTAAAAGGATAGAGCAATATTCAAAACATACGGGGCCGGACAGCGGTAAAAAGCGGTCCGGCCCCGTTCTATATCGTCCGGTGTCCGTCAGGCAAGCAGCTCTGCCAGGCACTTCATCAGCCGGTCGTTGTCCTTTGGCAGCATGACGCAGAAGCGGATGTACTCTCCTGGCAGGCTCTCGAAGGAGGAGCAGTCCCGGATCATCATGCCCTGGCGGATGGCCGCCTCGAAGACCTGGAAGGAGGAGAGTCCCTCTTTCAGGATCCGCACCAGGATAAAGTTGGCGTAGGGGGCGTAGACCCGGGCATGGCGGAAACCGGAGAGGATCTCAGTCAGGCGGGTGCGCTCAGAGTCTATGAGCTGCCAGGTCTTCTCAATGTAGCCGGCATCCTGCAGCATCAGCTCTCCCGCCAGAGCAGCAATGCTGCTGACGCTCCATGGGTTCTGGTGGATCTTGAGTGACGCGAGAAAGTCCTGGTTTCCAGTGACCCCGTAGCCCAGGCGAAGCCCCGGAGCCGCAAAGAATTTGGACACGCCCCGGATGACCATGAGATTGTCAAAGCGAAGAGTCAGAGGGATGGCCGTGATCAGGCGCGGATCCGGGGCGAACTCGGCGTAAGTCTCATCCACCATGACGAAGATGTCCCGCTCCCGGCAGGCGCTGACAAGAGATGTGAGATCGTCCCGGCTGATGGCGGAGGAGGTGGGATTGTTGGGGTTGCACAGGATGACAAGATCTGTGTCTTCCGGGAGAAAGCGCAGCAGATCCGCGGTGTCCGGCAAAAAGCCGTCCTCCTCCTTCAGGTTGTAGGCGGTGACCAGCCCTCCGGTCAGGGCCAGTTCCCGCTGGTATTCTGAGTAGGTGGGGCCGATGACCACGGCATGGCGGGCCCGGCGCTGGCTGATGAGCAGAGAGATCAGCTCTGTGGAGCCGTTCCCCACGGCGACAAAGGAGGCAGGGATCTGACAGTAGTCGGAGATGGCGGCTTTCAGGGAAACATAGTCCCGGTCAGGATAGCGGCTGATGACATCCAGATTTTCTGCCAGAGCTTTTTTGACAGAGGGGGACAGCCCCAGAGGATTGACATTGGCTCCAAAGCTTATGATGTCCTCCTTTTTGATATGGTAATATGCCTCGATCTGTTCCAGATCACTGCCGTGGAAGGCGGGGCGGTTCGTGTTTTTCATACGTATTCCTCCATATTTCTCGTGGTAGTGTCCAAAACTACCATGCTTTTTATTGGTTAAAGTTACGTTTTACCTTGATCTTTTGGAGGTTTGCAAATAAAAAGAGCATTGACCTCCCTTTTCGTGTATAATGTCATCGACCAAAACAAC
>NZ_JADCKL010000001.1 GCF_014982975.1 Claveliimonas monacensis | reverse complement strand
GAGCATTGCTTTTGTGTGCTGTCAAGGGTGGCGTGAGCTGCCATCAAACTTCATATCTGCGATTTTCAAGGTTCAATCGGAGCCTATTTTTTAGGCTTCGCTTTTTCATAACTTATTTGACACTACCTTTCTCGTATATTCTTCTACATTTTCAGATTACGGCATTGCTATTATGATTGCAGTAATGATATAATCTATTATAGTATGTCTAATAAAAGCGATGCAAGAAGAGGTGGAAGGCTTGAAGAATAAAATTAAAAAATTTTCAAAAGGGGACTTTCAGACAGCAGGCCCGGAGATCGTGTTCGACGAGACCTGCCTGATCCTTACCATCGGTGAGGGGGAAGTGTACCGTGGAAGTTTTACGATCAGAAGCCAGACAGACGGGGCGATCCGGGGGATCGTATATCCGTCTTCTTTTCGTATGCGCTGTGTGGAACAGGGCTTTGAAGGAAACCCTGTCACGGTGAAGTTTGAGTACGATGGAAGAAATCTGCGTCCCGGTCATGTGGAGCAGGGAAAGTTTTCTGTCGTCTGCAACGGGGGCGAGTACGAGGTGGCTTTCACGGCTATCATCGAGAAGCCCTATGTTATGACAGCTTACGGGAAAGTCCAGAGCACGGATGATTTCAAGCGACTTGCCATCAAAGATTTCTCTGAGGCACAGAGGCTGTTCCGCTCCCGGGAGTTCTACGAGGTGCTCAAATACGAAAATCCCAGGACCTTCCATCTCTATGACAATATGCGCAAGTGGGCCCTGGATGAGCAGGCTATGGAGGAGTTCCTTGTGGGGATCAAGCAGAAAGAGTGCATCTTCCTCACCCTGCAGGGAGAGGGTATGCTCTTTGAGGACCTGAAGGAAGCCACCAAGGGAAGCTTCACTGTCATCAAGAACACCTGGGGCTTTATGCCCGTGCACATCCAGACAGAGGGCGGATTTATCACAGTTCCCAGACCGGAGATCACCACGGATGATTTTGTGGGAAATGTGTATGAGCTGGAGTTTGTGGTGAACACGGACCACCTCCACGCAGGGCGGAATTTTGGCAAGATCTATCTTGTCACCCCCTATGAGACCCTCTCCTACGATGTGGAAGTGTTTCAGAATGGAAATTATGATGAGAACCGCCGGGAGATCGAGTTCCTGGCGGCCCAGATCCTGAAAGAATACATTGCCTGTGAGGCGGGGCGGATCGATCTGAACACCTGGACAAACAGCGCTGTGGAGAAGTCAAAGAGGATGCGCCAGTATGCGCCTCTGGATGACGGGCTGCAGCTTTTTCAGGCCCATGTCTATATAAGAGGGGAGCGGATCGAGGAGGCAAAGTGGATATTGGAGAACTATAATTACAACCGTTTTGCCATCGGCAAAGACCCTGTCACTAATGCTTACTACCTGTACCTGACAGCCCTCATAAGGAAGAACGGAAGCCATGTGGAGAGAGTGCTGGACGAGATCGGGAAGACTTACCTCCGTCATCAGGATTCCAGTGAGCTGCTTCTCATGCTCCTGACGCTGGACCCCCAGTATCGGGATGCCTACCGCAGGCTCCGGGTTCTGGAGCAACAGTTTTACGGGTATGAGACGAACCAGGTGCTCTTTTATCAGATTGCCTACCAGTGCTTTGTGGAGAGGACCAATCTCCTGAAGAAGCTGGGAAAATTTGAGCTCCACGTGCTGAATTTCGCCGTAAAATACCGGCTGCTGACAAAGGAGCTGGCTCTCTATGCGGCGAACCTTGCCAGCCAGCAGAAAAACTATGACGATCTTCTGTTCCACATACTGGAGCAGATTTACGATATGTACAAGGAACCCATGATCCTGAACACCATCTGTACCCTTCTCATCAAGGGAAATAAGATGCAGCAGAGGTATTTTGTGTGGTACCAGAGAGCGGTGGACGCGGAGCTGAAGATTGCCCAGCTCTATGAGTACTATATGGAGACCATAGAGGAGGACAGAGTCAGGGAGGCCCTGCCCAGATCCATCTTCCTGTATTTTATGCACGGGAACAATCTGGACTACAAAAAGGCGGCCCTCCTCTACGCCAATCTGATCACCTATGAGCAGTATGCAAGCGATCTGTATATCAGCTACCGGGAGCAGATGGTGGAGTTCGCCTGGGATCAGCTAGTGAAGAGGCACATCAACGAGTCCCTGAAGATCATTTACAAGCGCTTCTGCACCGAGGAGGAGATGACCGGGGAGAGGCTGGAGGCTATGCGGGATATCTGCTATGCCTATGAAGTGACGACAAAAGTCAGAGGCCTCAAGTGTGTGCTTGTCATCGAGAAGGACGGCACGATCAAGCAGAGAGTGCCCTACCGCGAGGAGGGAGCGGTCGTCTACCTGTACGACAAGGAAGCCAGGATCATCTGGGAGGGGATGGACGGACGCCATTACACGGATTCCATTGCCTTCGAGACAAGGCGGATGTTCTACGAGCCCAGATATCTGGAAATGTGCAAAAAGTACATGTCCCACATGAACAGCTGGGGCGGCGACGGCGCCAAAGAGGAAGTGACATTCGACAATCTTCATATAAAGGATATCGATGATTTCGACGAGAAGGAAGTGTTCCAGCTGTGCAGCAGGAGGATCCGGGAGGACAACTACGAGGAGGATGACTTCCTGCTCTACCTGTGTTTTGAGATGTTCAAGCGGCAGCAGTACGACAGGGTGACACTGACCTATCTGTCTAACTTCTACTGCGGCGCCACAAAGGATATGAAGCAGCTGTGGAAGACGGCCAAAGAATATGGCGTCCAGACCGGGAAGCTGGGAGAGAGGATCATCACCCAGATGCTGTTCTCGGAAGATATGTTTGACGAAGAGGAGATCTTTATCGAGTACTATCTGGGAGGAAACGCTTACTTCCGGCTGAAGCAGGCTTATCTGGCCTACGTCTCCAGAGAGTACATGGTGAGAGGGCGCAGGACGGGCCATACCATTTTTGAGATCATTGTCAACGAGCGCCGCCAGGAGGAGGGTCTGGCAGATATATGCAAGATCGCCCTGCTGCGGTATTACTCCGACAGGGAGTACGGCCACGAGGTGGAGGAAGTGCTCCACGGCGTGCTGGGAGAACTCTGCGAGAAGCAGATCATCTTCCCCTTCTACCTGAAATACCCGGAGAGCTGGCTGCGCGAGGCGCAGCTCTACGACAGGACGATGGTGGAATACCGGGCCTCCAGAGGAGGAAAGGTGCGCATTGTATATAAGATGCGCCAGGACGGAGTGGATGATCTGGGATACCAGAGCGAGAGCCTGACTCCCATGTATGAAAACATTTACGTGAAAGATTTTATTCTCTATAAGGGAGACCTGGTGCGCTACTACTTCCAGGAGTCCCAGGGGAAGAAGACAGCCAGCCAGGAGGAACATGTGCTGGAACAGACGAGGGATGTGCCTCCCATTGGCCGGTACGGCAGGCTGAACGCCATGTCATCCATGAAGCCGGAGGAGCGTGAGGCTGCCATGAGGGCCTACCAGCAGGAACTTTATCTGGCTGAGCAGATCTTTGAGAAGTATTAAGGAGGAATTTTTCTGTGAGAGGCGGAAGCATATTAGGAATTGAACTGAATGACCAGTACTGCCAGATCAGCTTTTACGATGAGGAAAAGAGTGAGCCGGAGACACTGGAGACGGCAGTGGACAATTACCAGATACCGCTGATCCTCGGATATTACAGAGAACAGTGGGTGTACGGGCGAGAGGCGAAACGCCTGGCCACGGTCAATGAGGGCTGCACAGTGACAGATCTGTTTGAGCGGGCAAAACGGCAGGAGAAGGTGCGTGTGGGGGCAAAGAACCACGACGCGGTGTGGCTGCTGGCCAAATTCTTCCAGCTGGCCCTGGCCCAGTTCCGTCATATAGAGTATCTGACCTTCTCCGTCCCCTACACGGACATTGATATCAGCAAGATGCTCAAGGGCGTGGGACAGTTTGTGGGCGTGCCCAAGGAGTCTGTCTACGTGCAGGACTACAAGGAGAGTTTCTGTCACTACATGTTCTACCAGCCCAAAGAGCTGTGGCAGTACGAGGCGGCTCTCTTTTACTGCGACAGAAACGAGATCAGGGCCTACATGCTGCGGCGCCTGCGGAAACTGCGGGGCAGGGGCGACGAGCTCTTTGTGGCTGTGGATGAGGTGGCAAACGCTCATATGAAGGAGCTGGCGGCTGTCTACCCCGTGCTGAATGTAGATAAGGCGAAAGACGCGGACGAGAGATTTAAGTCTTTTATCCAGAGTGTGTTTGACAAGAAGGTGGTCTCCTCTGTCTATCTGACAGGGGAAGGGTTTGAGAACAACTGGTACCCCGCCTCCCTGAAGGTGCTCTGCAATGGCCGCAGGGCTTTCCTCGGAAACAATCTGTACAGCCGGGGAGCCTGCTATACAGCCTACAGAAAATGCAGGGATTACGAGGACAGCCCCATTTATCTGGATAATACAAAGATGACAGACCAGATCTGTCTGCGTATGCGTGTGGGCGGCAAAGAAGGCTGGTATCCCATCGTCCAGTGGGGATCTCACTGGTATGAGGCGGACGGACAGTGGGATGTGCTTCTGGAGGATACCTCTGATATTGAGATACATATTGAGTCTCTGGGGAGCGGCGAGCTCCAGGCCGAGACGGTCTCTCTTGCCGGACTTCCGGAGAGGAAGGACTATGCCCTGCGGCTCACCATAGAGGTCATGTTCCTGGATGAGTACACCTGTAAGATCAGCTTCAGGGATGCGGGCTTTGGAGAGTTTTTCCCGGCCACGGATTTCCACGTAGAAAAGACGATTCACTTAGGAGGAAGCAATGGGCAGTTTAATTCTCTGTCATAAGAAGAAGGCAAAACATCCATATGAGATATCCAGGATCCATATGCGGATCTATACCATAGAAGAGCTGTGCTATTATTTCTGCAACAACCTTTATCTTGTGGATTACACCATCATTAACCGGCAGCTCTGCGACTGGCTGGAGGAGGAGCTGGAACTGTACGATCTGGCGGATGAGCTGAGAGGCATCCTGGATCAGAACGGGCCGGTGGAGCAGTTTCTGCTGGCAGTACTGAGCCACGCCTCCATCTACTCTTCCTCGGAGATCACCCGGATCCACAATGTGTTGGAGCACCTGAAGAACCAGAACGAGGTGGAGAGGGAGAAGTACAAGGCCGACAACCTGTTCAAAGCCGGCGAGGTGGCCTCGGCTATCCTCGTATATCAGTCCATTGTAAGTAAAGAGTGGGATGATTCCGTGGGCAGGGATTTCTACGGGCAGGTGTACGGATGCCTGGGCTCGGCCTATGGCAGGCTTCTTCTCTATGAGGAGGCGGCCGCCATGTACGAGAAGGGCTTCAATGTCTGCCAGGACACGAAAATGCTGAAAGCCTACCTCTACTGCTGTTACAGGTATCTGCCCCAGGAGCAGTACGTGAAGATGCTTTCCAACGAGCCGGTCTATCTGAGCATAGGGTCTGTGCTAAAAGAAGAGATCCGCAAAGCAGCCGAGAATGTGAAGGTGGACGCCACAGATGAGCAGCTTGGCAGATGGAAAAAGGAATACCAGAGAGGAAATATCTGATAAAGCTATACAGACAGAAATATACAGACGAACGATGATGTGCAGGCGCCAGGAAACTGGCGCTTTTTTATTTCTAATAACGATTTTTATGTATCAGAGGGAGGACGCAGATAGATACTAAGAAAAAACAACAGGAGGTATCTGAAGATGTCAGTAAAGAAAACAGATTTAAAGAAATTTTTCGGTTTTGCCGCCGGGGAAGGGGAGATAAATAAAGAACTGCTGATCAAGTACAAGCAGTGGCTGATGGAACAGCTGAGGCTGAAGAGGATACGCATCCAGCGAACGGATATACAGTATCTGGAGAGAAGCCTGGAGAGAGCGGAGTATCTGAAAATGGTGGAGATGGCCAGACGCGATAAGAAGGAGCAGATAGCCATGATCATGGAGACGATGTGTGCCACCGGGATCCGGGTCAGCGAACTGCGCTTCTTCCGGGTGGAAAATATACAGCGCGGGATCGTGAAGGTCTGGAACAAGGGTAAATGCCGTCTGGTCATTTTGCCCCAGCTCCTGAAGAAAAAGCTCCTCATCTACATCAACAAGAACTGCATCCGATCCGGCGTTATTTTCCGCACCCGATCCGGCAGGGCAAAGGACAGGTCGAACATCTGGCGCGAGATGAAGGAGGCGGCGGAGAGGGCGGGGATCGATCCGCAGAAGGCCTTTCCGCACAATCTCCGGCATCTGTTTGCCAGGACCTTCTACAGGGAGACAAAGAACCTCATCAATCTGGCGGACATCCTGGGACACAGCAGCCTGGAGGTGACGCGGATCTACGCGTCCGACGGCCTGAACGAGTGGAAGAGAAATATAGAGCGGACGAGACTTTTATCTGCAACATGACATTAATTATGTTGTAAATGCCTTCCGTGCCTGCTTTTGCGCGGGCTTTCATAAAGCATGCCGCTAAAACACGGCATGCGAAAAAGATATACCGATGGTATATCTGGAAATATGGTAATACAATTTGGGGTCATAAGGCCGCGGTTTATTGACAATTCGGAATATGTATAATAAAATTAGAAAAGATATATACAATTAGCTTTTGTGACAACCTTATCTACAACATAATTAATGTTACGTTGTCAGAAAGGCAGTGTGGGGACAGAAAAAGGAAATAAAGAGTAGAGGAAAATGCTTCATGCCAAAAAAAGAGTGTTTAATCGGACGACGTTTCGGCCGGCTGACAGTCATAGAGGCCACAGAAAAGAGAGACAATAAAAAGTCTGTTTACTGGAGATGCGTCTGTGACTGCGGACGAGAGACGGAGGCGACAGAGGGCGAGCTCATGCAGGGACTGGTCATGAGCTGTGGCTGCCTTCAGAGAGAAAACCAGCAGAAGATAGCCCAGAGACTGCATCGGATAGACGGGACATGCATAGAGATACTGGAGAAGCGCAAATACCGCAGGGATAATACGAGCGGCTTTCGGGGTGTGCTAAAAACAGATAACGGGCGCTACCGCGCCTACATCAATTTCAAAGGGAAGCGCTACTATCTGGGGACGTACGATGATTATGAAACTGCGGTGCAGGTGCGGCTGAATGCAGAAGAAGTTATCCATAACGGATTTCTCGCGGACTATTACCAGTGGAAGGAAAAGACCGACCAGGATCCGGACTGGAGCGCAGAACACCCCCTTATTTTTGAAGTGGAGAAAAAGGACGGCCACCTGGTGGTCAGTCGAGGAACGAAAGATAGTTTTATAACAGGAGGGAGAGGATAGGAAATGAAAAAGAGAGGACCATGGACAAGATTTTGGGCAATCGTCCTTGTGTCAGCCATGCTGCTGACCGATCAGAGCGTTTCCACAGCCGCGGACGTGCTTGCGGGAGGACAGCCCCAGGAGACGGCGGCCGAGCCGCAGGACGCGGCAGGTGAGACAGCCACATCCGAGGAGCCCGCACAGGAAACAGAAACAAGCGCGACCGTGGAGAATGAGCAGAACGAAGCTGGTGAAACGTATACCGAGAACGAGACAGAGGAGACACAAAATCCAGAGTCCGGGAATGCGCAGCAGCCGACCGCCCCACAGCAGCAGCCTGCCGCGCAGCCTGATACGCAGCCTGATACGCAGCCTGACACACAGCCGCAGCAGCCGGCATCTCAGCCGGCAGAGCCCCGCGAGCTGACCCTCACAGATGAGGAGACGGGCGTGCAGGTGACAGGCATGGACAACGTGCTGCCGGAGGGCGCAGCCCTGCAGGTGGACGAGAAGAAGGAAAAGGAAGACACCGACTATCCAAAGCAGGCGAAGGAAGACATCGCCGCGAAGCTGGAGAAGGAGGAGAACCTTTCCCTGACAGATATCGCTTTCTATGACATCAATCTTGGCGGCGGACAGCCCTCCGATAAGATCGAGGTCCGGTTCTCTGTGCCCGACGACTGGACAGGAGAGCTGGATGCCTGGTACATTGACGACCAGGGCAAGGTAACGAATATGGACGGGGAGAAGAATGAGACAGAAAAATATTTCGCATTCCAGACCGACCATTTCAGCCTGTATGCCTTAAGCGTCAGCGAGCCGAAGGAAGAGGACAATAATATAGAAGAAACACAGCCGGCCCAGCAGCAGAAGGCCCCGCGTATCGGGGATGACGGAAATGCGGCCTTTACCTCTGTAGAGCAGATGGCAGAAGCATACTATGGGGAAAATGCGACCAATCCCCAGACCGCAGGCAGCGTTACCATCAGTTCTTCCCATGCGGGAAATACGGTGATGGCAGGGGACGAGCTCAGCTTTACCCTTACCTATACCATGAATCCGGCGCCGCTTTACAATTACGGCGAGCAGACCAAGACGTTGTTTGATTCTTATAATAATACAGAGATCCGCTTCAAGCTTCCGGAAGGAATGACGCTGATCGGTGAAGATGATATTGACGGAGCGACAGCCTCCTATGATAAAGAGACCGGGGAGTGGATATTTACCCTGGATAACACATCCATTGACGCCAGCGCCTCCAGCACGGGATCTTTCAGTATCCGTGTCCAGGTGGAGGGAAACGGCGCCCTTGAGATTGGAAAAACCTTTGATTTTGATATTCAAGAGAATCTGTCCATGACGACAAAGTTTACCGTTTATGATAAGACGGACAGCGCCAACCCTGTAAAGATAAAGGACTATAGCCAGACGAACCAGACCATCACCCAGAGCCTTCCCACACTGACGTCCACAAGCCAGGACAAGTGGGGACTGGCGAAAAGTCATGTGAGCAATACCGTTGCTAAGGACAAGAGCACAGTTACTGTGCGGTGGGAACTGGCCTTTGGCCTTCAGACTTCGGAGGGCGGTATGGTGACCAATGAGGCCTCTTATTATCAGGCTCATGGGCGTGCACCCTTTAATGGTGACGGAAAGATCACCCTGAACGAGGCTCTGGCTGTAGCTGGAAACCAGGACCTGACGCCAAACTCCATTACAGTTACCGAGCAGTTTGGAGATAAGAAAGGATATGAAGTTACCAATGGTACGGTGGAGGTTGCCACTGACACCTGCGGAAATCACAGCGTGTCCGGGATTGATAAGGGAGCCCCCTATTATTCTGAGTATTTTGTAGATGTTGTCTACGATTATGAGGAATTTATCGCCAAGTATTCTGACCCGGATCAGGATAAGCTGACTGTGGAAAATACAGCGCAGGCGACTTATCAGTTGAAGGGCTCCGTTGATCCGGTAACGGTTGAAGATAAAGCTGATACCCAGATCGGGGAGGTGACCCAGCCGGCAGAACTGATCATTGAAAAATATATTGAGGATTATAACGGGAACGGTACCCGCCTGTATAAGGCTGGCGATACCTGGGATCCGGTATCCGGTCCGGCTGAGTTTACTGTGAAAACAACGGACGGCCAGCCTGCGGTTCTCTATACAAAGAACCAGGATGGCACCTATACGAAGCTGGAAGGAAATACCGTGTCTATCAATCCTGCCACAGCAGGGGAGGATGGAAAAGTAACCGTCTATCTGGACGCGGGAGAGTATGAGATAACAGAGACCAAAGCACCTGTGAATACACAGCGTCAGACAGACCCGCAGACCGCGGATATAGAAGAAGGAAAGTCCCAGACGGTTACATTTACCAACAAGGAACTGCTGGGCGGCGTGCTGATCCACAAAGTGGGGCACATAAACAGCGAAAATAGGGACCTTCAAGGAGCGGAATTTGGGATCTATTCAGATGAGGCCTGTGAAGATCTGGTGGCAAGCGGAGAGACCAACACCAGCGGCAATCTGCAGTTCGACCGCCTGGTGCCGGGAACTTACTATGTAAAAGAGATTGAAGCGCCGGAAGGCTATCTGCCAGATACAGAGGTTTATGAGGTAGAAGTCAAGGCGAATAAAGTAAATGATGAGCTTGCTCAGATTGTCAATGAATACAACCTGGCTCATCTGAAATTACAGAAGATGTACCGGTGGTTCTCTACAGGCGCACTGAACAATGTGGGTACTACGAATTATCAGGAGTTTGCCGGTTGCTTTACTTTACAGCAGAGCATCGATGACGGGAAGACCTGGACAGCAGTAGAGGGCGTAGAAAATGTAGGCCTTACCGTGAGTGGAAATCTCTTTGAAACGGATTTCCCGGTCTATCACGTGGCTGAGGACGGGACAAGGACACTAATCAAATATCGTTTCCGGGAAGTCCTTCCGGAAAACTGGCATGGAGATGGAGAAATAGAGGAGGATGGCTCCCGCGTTCTCTACTCAAAGGTAGTGACCTTAGAAGATGAGATCGGAAATTCCAGTGCCGATGCCAAAATTGTAGAGATGGTCAACAGCCGAAACGGCGATCTGGAACTGACCAAGAAGTATGTGACTGTCAATGACACAGGAAAACAGATTACAACGACTGCTAAGGAAAACGAGGCAACCTTTGACCTTTATAGGCAAGTGGGAGAGAACGGCGCATATAAACATGTAGGCACTTATCAGACAGATGCTTCCGGCAAGATCCAGGCGACAGACCTTCCGGGAGAAGAAGGCGGCAAGATCATTAACTACTACTGGGTGGAAGTGAACATCGGTGAGGGAGACTATGACCTGGAGTGCAGTGACCAGAACGGAAATAAAGCAGAGGTAACGACCATCACCATAAATGACGATTCCATGGAGGCGGTAGGCCCCTTCTACTTCCGGCCAAAGTCAGGCGATGAAACCATCAAAATTTCCCAGGACATTACAGTCCAGAATGTGGAGCAGAAAGTTCCGGTTCGGATCAAGAAGATCGATACGCTGACACAGCAATGGATGGATGGCGCGAGGATCACGATCAGCCGGGTGGAGGCAGATGGAACAACCACACCTGTAGAAGGTTTTGAAGATGTTTTGATTCCGCGCGCCGGTTACCTGGCGATCCTGGAGGCAGGGCATGAGTATATTGTAAAAGAGACCACAGTCCCGGCCCATTATACCTGTGTGAATGAAGAAGCGCTGAAAATTGACCTGACAGATGAGACGGTTAGTGGAAGCGGCATTTCAGAGATTGCCGGGCCTACTGTTAAGAATCAACCGGATCCTTCTATAACCATTGAAAAGAAACTTATGAAAGCAGATGGCAGTACATCGGATCTGGATGGCACACAGTTTGAAGTCTACACCAAAGAAGGAGATACCTTTACCCAGGTAATGGAAGACGGGCAACCTTTGATCCTGAAAGCGGGAAGCAGCGTTTACCTGGAGAAAGCCGGTACCTACTATCTCCACGAAGTGGTGACCGACGACATGAAGGTGCTGAGCCCGGATACATACCCGGATCTCTATCGTTCGTATAAGCATGAAATCAGTGAAGACGGCAAATTCTTCTTTGGCCCATATGAGGTGAAGGATGAGGAAAAAACTCAGGATCTTGGAGAGATCACCAATATTTCCAGTCTGGGCGGCCTCACTGTGACCAAGAGCGATAAAGAAGGAAACCCGCTGGATGGCGCAGAGATCCAGGTATATTATAAGGACGGAGACGAGGAGAAAGTTGTGGGGACCGGTACGACGCCGGACAATGGACAGCTGACCTTCAAGGATCTGCCCATCTATGACGCTGACGGGAAGGAGATTACTTACTATATCCGCGAGACTAAAGCGCCAGGCGGATATTACGGAACCACCACGGAACTGTCCACCACGCTGATCCCGGGAAAGATCGTCTCCACTGTGAACGGAGCAGAAGATGATCAGGCGCTGACGCTGGTGAACAACCGTTATCAGACCTTTACCGTGAGCAAGGTGTACTATAATGTGTGGGAGCATGCCTTCACCGGCGAAGAAATCCCGCTGGAAGGGACCACCATCGCCCTGTATAAGAAGAATGCTGACAATACTTATGAATGGGTGAAAAACGGGAAGACCGACAGCCTGGGCCAGGTGACTTTCAAGGAGCTGACCGATGAAGAGGGAGACGAATATGTGGCCGTGGAGGTGGATATTCCTCAGACTGCCAAGGATGAGTATGTCTATCCTGAGGGGAACAAAGAATATCTTCCTGATCCGACGACCCATCCAGAGTGCAAGACTCTGACAGAAGAGCAGCTGGATACATACAACTGGGTGAGCCCGGATGAGGATAACCAGGGGAAACTGACCAACGAGATCGGCTGGACTCAGCTGCGGATCGATAAATTCATGATGCGTAGAGTGGACGAAAAAGATGAGAATTCTCCAGAAACGAGAAAAGTCGCAGCCAACTACTGCCAGTTCCAGCTGTATCAGCAGATCGTACCGGAAGGCGCAGGCCCAGAACTTACCTTTGCTGCGGCCAACTGCACGCTGATCGGGGAGTACAGCAGTGGCACCTTCATCGGGACAGATGGAGAACCGGAGGACGGAAAGTTTGCCACGGACATTCTGGATGTGGCGGACAACATCGTCTACTGGCTGGTAGAGACCCAGGCAGGGCCGGGCGCAAAGATCATGCCTGAACAACAGTATATCCTCTTTACAAGGGAAGAAGGCCATATTGAATATACCAATAATACAGGTGAATCCACTCGCGTTGAAAAATATCCGGATAATGCATACAGCTGGGATAGAATAGAAAACGAAGCAGTTTACGGCGAAGGTCAGGACTACTACGCTTCCGTCCGCCTGCAGAAGTGGGCAGGATCCTATACGGAAAATGGTGACAAGATCAAGGACAGCTATGAGCCTCTTGGCAATGCAAGATATGAGCTCTGGGTAGTCAATGAATCCGGAGACCTGCTGGAGAAAGTGGACGACATCACTGTAGGCCTGGAGAGCGACCCCAATGACCCTGACGGGGAACTTTCCGCCATGGGCATGTCCAAGGCTCTCTGGTACAACAATGATGATGAAGACAAAGGATTCGAGAAATACAACGCTCAGGAAGCAGAGGGCAATGAGGACGATATTACCTGGAAGGATGCAGAACACAACTGCTTCTATGTGAGAATGGCCCTGCGGGAGAGCTATGTGCCTTACGGCTATCAGATCGACGCGGCGCCCCACTATATGATCGTGCGTTTCACACCTACGGGAGAGGGCATGACCTACAACGACGCTTACTTTGTCAAAGATAAAGAGCAACAGGTGCCTCTGGCGGATGAGCAGACGGAAATCGTGTGGCCGGGCAGATTCACCGTTGGAAAGAAAACAACAGAGTATGGAGCAGAACACGAAAATCTATACCGTCTGGTAAACTGGCCTCTTACCAACTTCTCTGTGACTGTGCAGAAGTACGGCTACCAGCCGGGAGTGGACGCGCCGTTGAACCGGACGGCAGAGCAGCTGGACGCCTGGTTTGAGGACGGGCATACCGGAAGGGTGCCCCTGAAAGACGTGACCATGAAGTTGCAGCGCTTTGACGGCGGGGAAGACGGAACAAATACCTGGAGAGATTACGATTATCAGAATGAGACCTGGGGAACAAAGACCTTTACCACCAATGCGGCTGGAACCTTTACCTTCCCCAAGGGACTTGATATCGGCCAGTACCGGATCGTGGAGACGGCCATGCCGAAAGGCTCTGACTATGAGATCCTCTATGACGGGAAGACAGTCAGCGGCGGTACCGGTTACCGGTATTTCCGGGTAAGTTCGGAGAGCCTGGTAATCTCCATGTACAATCCGGAGAAGATTTCCCTGTCTCTTAAGAAAGTAGATACAGGTGATAACCCGGCAGAGGCAGAGTTTACCCTGACCATACCGGACGCGGAGAAGGCCGCTTATACGGCGCAGACTATTATCGGGGGAACTGCAGTCTTTGCCCACATCAACTCGGGTACCTACTACCTGGGCGAGACCAGCGGGGACATGGACACCAGCTACTTTACAAAATATATAAAGGAAAACTATCCAGGGCTGGCAGACTTTGTAAATCCTGCCGAGGGGATTACCTTCGGCTACACCAAAGCGGCCAATACTGCTCTTGGAGACGTAGTTGTATCCGGAGTCCAGAATCTGGACGATGAAAAATATGGATTAAAAGGGCAAATACTGACTATCCAGAACCCGGATCTGGTGTCCCTGGAGATCGGAAAAGTGGATGCAGAGACAGATGATCCTCTTGACGGAGCAGAGTTTGAGGTATATTATCAGGCCTTTGATTCATTCAGCGGCACACATGCCGTGAAAGATATGACCGTTGCCGGTAATCGGACTCTGGTCGGAACGTATACGACGGAAGATGGCAAGATCAGCCTTACCGGACTGAAGCCGGGCGTCTACTATGTTGTGGAGACCAAGCCTCGGGAAGGATATGAACTGGCGGAGGATCGGGATCAGATCATCGCCCTCACCGGCGGCATGAACGTAAGTGTAATCGGTGTGGACGAGACTTACGATGGGGACGGAGACGCGCAGCTCACCTTTGCGAATAAGAAGCTGGCTTCCATCCAGGTGACCAAGACGGTGGGTAAGGGAGCGTTCGCAGAAGGCCCGGACAGCTACAGCGCCTTCTTCCAGCTGTACGGCAGTGTGGATAGTACGGAACCGCTACAGACGGATACGGCTACCGAGGCAGAGCAGGCGGAATTTACCGGCCTGAAGCAGGGAACGACCTACTACCTGGCAGAGCAGGCAAGTGACGAGTATGTCCTGCAGTCTGTGAAAGTAAATGAAGTAGAAATAGAGCCGCAAAATGGCCGCTATGCCATCACTCCGACAACCGGGCGGTCTGCCGTGGAAGTGGAAGTGACCAATACCTGGCTCTACGCCCAGGTGACCGTCCTGAAGGTGGATGGAAATACCGGAATAGGACTGACAGGCGCGGAGTTTGTCCTGGAGGAGCAGGTTTCGGGAGCAGACGGACAGCAGACCTGGCAGGCAGTGCCAGAAAAACGGGTAACCTGGACCAAAGGCGAGGATGGCGCCTACACGGTAAAAGTCCGGCTGGAAGGAAAAGATGCGGCCCAGTTCCGGATCCGTGAGCTCCTGGCGCCGGAGGGATACCTGGTAGATCAGACGCCGATTAAGGTGACTCTGGAACCGGGAACCGTGTTGACCTATGAGGAAGATGGCTGGCAGGTTGGTGATACGGACGAGGAGCTGCGTGAGAAGCTGATCGTTCCCAACTACAACGGCGTTACCATTCAGATCCATAAATACGGCAATATGCACAGCGCAGATGTCACGTCGGATCAGAACGGCGTAACCTTCCGGATGTACACCTACGATGACACAACAGACGAATGGCGCCATATGGATTCCCAGAAGACAGAAGGAAACGGAATCGCCACCTTTACCGTGGCGGCAGGATATGAGTACGCTATCTCCGAAGAATCCGTGCCCAGCGGCTACGCGGGACTGGAGGGCGTCTGGACGTCAGATGGAATTGAGATCAAGGATACGGCAACCGTAGATGAAGGAGGCGCGAACCCCCAGACTTTATACATTCTGGATACGAAGGACTTGCTGGCCGGACAGACCTACACTTACAATGCCTACAACATCCCGCTGGTAGATCTGGAAGTTCAGAAGAAGGATGCGGGAGGCAATACAACACTGGTGCCAAGGGCAGATATATCTGTCTATGAGGTGCCGGCGGGAACAAAGACAGAGCTGACAGAAGAAGAAGTCGACGATCTGAAAGTTCCGACGAACCTGGTAGGTACTGGGAATACCAGTAAGACAGGCGAAGGCTCTTCCTATAAGGACGACATTACTGTGGTCCCGGGTAAGACTTATCTGGTGGTGGAGGATAAAGTGACCGGTACTTCCGGCTACGAAACCATGATCCTGGACGATAAGCGGGTGGTGTGGTACAAGGTGATCACCATTCCGGAAGGAACCACAAAGAAGCAGACCGTTACACTGGAAAATGTGCTGGGTACTGCGGATGTGAAGATCGACAAGAAAAGCGCCAGCCAGACCTCAAGCGCCAGCCTGTTTGAGCAGGGCTCAGAGATTACCTACACCCTGACTCCTCAGGTGGAAAACTCCTATGCGCTGGATGGATTCACCCTGACAGACACCGGACTTACAGCTTACCATGGAGCGGGCAGCACGCCTGCAGAGCTGGATTTTGACACCTATCTGAAGGATCAGTATACCATCAGCCAGGTACGCCTGGGTCAGGCAAGCCACGAGACCGGAAACTACAAGGCGGCAGACGGACATCCGGAGGCCGGTGTGATCAGCGCCAAAGTGACCTTTATCGACTTTGAAGGCGGAGAACATGCGACGGAACCTGTAACTGTTTCGACCGGTGAGCAGGTAGTTATGGCGCCGGCAACAGAGGGCGTGAAGTACGCCCAGGTGAGAGTGGAGTACTACTCCGACGGCTTTGAACGACTGACCGGCTATCAGCTTGGCCAGAACTTTAAGCCCGGCACTGTGCAGGTAACGGCAGAGCTGGATCAGCAGCAAGGCGGCGAAAGCAGGCAGTCTGTGGACCGGGTGGTCAACACGGCGGAGGCGGAGATCGCCTACACGCCCTGGAGTTCCACCGGGGAAAAAGAAGCCCAGGAGACAAAGAAAGCGCAAGACACTGCAGCCAACAGCTTTGGCCAGCAGGAAGTGCCCATGGTGACGGTGACAAAAGCAGCAGATGATGAGGCGGTCAACCTGAACAACGGAACCGTGGATTACACCCTGACGCTGAAAAATATTTCTGAAAACGGAGAAGCCATGATAAATCCGATCCTGATCGACCTTCTGCCGGAAGGGGTGATCGTGGATCCGGATACAGCTTATTTTGAGATCACGGGAAACAATCCTTCCAATCTGTCAGTAAGGCAGGATACAGTTGTACCGGTGGCGGAGACCAATGCCATCGTGCTGAATTTCAGCGGCAATCTGGAGGCGGGAGACTCTCTGCAGGTAGTGATCCATGCCACGGTTACCAATGCGGCGGCAAGTTATGGAACCAGTCTTCCCAACTATGTATTTGCCACCAGCGACGAGCCGGGGATCGAAAGCGATGAGAATCCAAACGCTGCTTCCTTTAAGGACAGCAACGGCGCATGGGCGGGAGAACTGACCCACGTGGCTACATCCCTTCAGGTAGATGGCGGGAAGGCCAGCGCGCTCAAAGATGCTCTGGGCTCAGAAGGCACGGGAGCTGTGGGAAATTACGGCTTTATCGGAGCGCTGGCGGACATCCGCTGGTTCAGCAGCTCGGCCATGACCCTGGTAAAAGAAAATAAAGGAGACCAGGACAGCAGCTACAGCTCCAGCCGGCTGGCCCAGGCCACCAACGGCGGAACCATTGATTACCGTCTGACCATGAATAATACTTCCAGCACCGACAACCGTCTGAACCTGACGGTGATGGATCTTCTGCCCCAGGAGGGCGACCTTGTAAGCGGCGGTACGGAGCGGTACAGTGTCTGGCCGGCTTACCTGACGGACGACATTAAGGTGACTCTGGGAGAGAACACCCTTACCCCGGATCAGTACAAGATTTACTATTATACCGGGGAGATCCCGGCGGCAAACAATCCGGACTACAGCCGCTTCTTTGGAGCGGTGCAGGAAGCGCAGGATCGCTGCCCGGAGGGCTGGACAGAAACAAGGCCTGACGACACAGCGATCAAGGCATTTATCGTGGCAGTGAATGAAGAGCAGATCCTGGAAACGACCGAAAGTCTGGTGGTGGAATATCAGACCAAGGTGACGGATGAAGAAGGAAATCATTATACAGCTGAGGAGATGGAAAAGATCTCCTACCTGAACGCGGTAAATAACTTCCAGTGTTACTACGACAGTTATCCCACAACGGGATCTAAAGACGAGGCAACGTCTGCAGACCAGCCGCTGGAGTCCAACAGCGTCTCCGCCACCATTGTACCTAATCCGGTGAAGGTGGGCGGACATGTCTGGATTGATGCGGACGGCAACGGACGGAAGGACGGAAAGACGATCGAGGATTACTCTCAGTATAAGATCGTCCAGGATATGCTGGATAAGATCGAGATCCGTCTCTACACTTACCGGAATAAGAAGCCGGGCATGAACACCACTGCTTACGGCGAAGCGTTCCAGTACAATCAGAAAAATGACGGAGACTGGTACACGGATGCCAACTATGTGTTTGATAACCTGGGCGCCGGATTTATGACGGTGGACGAAGGGCAGGCATATAGTAATGGAGAACTGCAGGTACAGCATCTGAAGGGGGATGAACCAAGAACCTATATCATTTCCGCAACACTGCCGGATACCATTATCGGTAAATTTGGGCTGACTCAGATGCTGGGAAGTAAAAAGTCCCAGAAGCCGGGAAGTATTCCGTATACGGAACAGAACGACAGCAACTTTACATATTACGAGGACACGCAGCGGAATCTGTCTGAGCGGTTCTACCTGTGGGATACCGATATTACCCAGCCAGGAAACTGGGACAATACCAAGGACGTAGGACTTGTGCTTTACCGCGACCTGGAGATCACCAAGCAGTCGGAGCTTCCGGCGAAGGATCCGGTAGACGGCGCTGTGTTCAAGATTTACGGACCATATGAGGATGGCAAAGGAAGTACTGCACAACTGACAGATGATGATCTGGTCGGCACCTATGAGACAAAGGATGGCAAGATCAGTGTTCCAAATCTGAACTGGTTCCAGGAATATGTGATCGTGGAAAAGAAGGCGGCTCCCGGCTATGAGCTTGATGGAGCGGAAGCTACCGGAAGCAAGAACATTGAGAAACTGGGCGAGGGCAAATGGCTTCTGAAGGTTCCGGATACCGAGAGTATGGTGAAGACAGAAAACGTGACCATCACCAATGTCCGGGAGACAGAAGTAGAGCTTGAGGCAACCAAGACCCTGAAGGGGAAAGAACTTCTGGCGGGACAGTTCCAGTTTGAACTGCTGGCAGATGACGGTACAACTGTACTGCAAAAAGAAGTATCCAATGACGCGAAGGGCAAGGTAACCTTTGCTCCGGTGACCATCCAGGGCGAGGGAACCCATACTTTCTACATAAAGGAGACCATTCCGGAAGAAGCAATAGAGAACGAAGATACGTCGAAGGGGATCACCTATGACGATACCATTTACCAGGTGGAGGTGACCACAGAGTGGGATGACACGGATCATCAGCTTGAAGTGACGGGAATCCAGTACTTCGCAGACAATGCTCTGACACCAAGCGAGGACGGAGCGGCTTTTGAAAACACCTATGACGCCAGCGGATCCTGGACGCCGGTGGCCACCAAGACCCTGACTGGCCGGGATATGAAGGTAGGAGAGACCTATACCTTTACCGTGAAGGAAGGGGAAGAGACAGTTGGCACCGGAACAGTAACCGGACCGGCTACAGCCGGCAAACCGGCAGATATTACCTTTACTCCTATCCAGTACACACTGGAGGATGTGGGCAAACATACCTATACCATCACGGAGGACAAGGGAGGAACAACTGCAAATGGCGTGGAATTTACCGACGAGTCCTTTACCATTACCGTAGATGTGGAGGATGCAGGCGACGGGACCCTGACGGCGACGCCTACGTACCCGGAGGGCGGCGTGGCATTTGTGAATGACTATAAGCCCACACCGACTTCCTATGCGCCGGCTGTAGAGAAGACTCTGACCGGACACAGACTGCCGGATGGAGCAAGCAAAGACTTTACCTTTACCCTGACGCCAGATAAGGATAACCCGGATGGAGCTACGCTGCCGACGGAGACGACGCTGACGATTCCGATCAGTGGCAAGACCAGTGACGCGGCGGTGACGGCAACGAAAGCATTTGGCAACATTACATTCAGCAAGGCCGGAACTTACAAGTTTACGATCAAAGAGACAGCCGGAACAGAAAACTATTATACTTACGATACGGCGGAGTGGACGCTGACGGTAGTAGTAAACGACGACGGGCGGGGACATTTGTCCAGGGTAGTCTCCTACAAGAGCAGCGTGGAAGGAACCACGGCAAATAACGGAGCGGCGAAGTTCAGCAACGAATATCATCCTAATCCGGCGACAGCTACCCTTACCGTATCCAAGACGGTGGAGGGCCAGGAGCTGCCGGATGATCCGGACTATAAGACCTTTACCTTTACCATGAGCATGTCAGAGGATACTGTGCCTGGCGTGACCATGCCGGAGAACAAGACGGCTACGGTGACGGTAACTGAAACCGGAGAGGCGGAGACAGCGGACTTTGATGAGATTACCTTTACCAAGGCGGGTACCTATGTATTCCGGATCACAGAGGATACTGAGAACCTGCCGGAGGGATACGACAAAGACCGGGTAGAGGAGAGAAGAGCCAGAGTTGTGGTAGTAGATGACAATGGTTCCCTGAAGGTAGACAGTATTACTTACTACCTGACGACTCCGGATGATCCGGATGATACGATAAACGCCTCCGACTTTACAAACTACTATGACACAGAAGATACCGGATTTGCGCCGAAGGTGAGCAAGACACTGACCGGGGATACACCGCCGGGAGAGAAGGAATTTACCTTCAAACTCAAGGCGGATGAGAACAATCCAGAGGGAGCGACCCTGCCAGATCCGGCACAGACAACGGTAACTTATAAGAACCGGATCGGTGATGCTGAGGCAGGTTTTGGAGAGATCACCTTTGCGAAGGCCGGAACCTTTAAGTTTACGATTACAGAGGAGAAAGGCCAGGCAGATGACGGTTATACCTACGATGAGGCTCAGTGGACACTGACGGTTAACGTTGAGGATGAAGGCGGCAAGCTGAAGGTTGAAAGCTATTCCTACGCAAAAGACGGAGAGACGGTAACCGGAGCGGAAGCAGCGGCATTTGAAAACAGCTACGAAGTGAAGCCTACAGACTACACGCCGGGCGTGACCAAGGCCATGACCGGAGCGGACCGGCAGGAGGCTCAGAAATATGAGTTCACCCTGACGCCGGGAGAAAATAATCCGGAAGGCGGAGCGACCATTACAGGTGCAGAAGCAAGTATCACCGTACCAAAAGATACGGCGGCCGGTACTGAAGTAGAACCGGCAGCAGATGATGGATTTGGCAAGATCACCTTTGAGAAGGCCGGAACCTACACCTTTACGATCCAGGAGAAGGTCCCGGAGGCGGCAGAGGCGAACGGCAACAAGCTGAACGGTGTGACCTATGACGACAGCAAATGGACACTGACTGTAGTGGTTGAGGACGAGGGCAGTCAGCTGAAAGTGACAAGCCATACCTATGCGAAAACAGACGGCAGCAATACAGAGGCAGCGAAGTTTGTCAATAATTATGAAGTGGCACCGACAGAATTTACGCCGGATGTCCGCAAGACCGTGACCGGAGAGATCCGGCCGGCAGAGGAGACCTTTACCTTTACCCTTACGGCAGATAAAGACAATCCGGAAGGCGGAGCGAAGTGTACAGACAGACAGGCGGCGGTGACCGTGCCGGCAGGCGGAACGAAAGAGGGAAGCCTGGTAGAGCCGAAAATGGATCCGTTTGGAGCAATTACTTTCACCGAGACTGGAACCTATACCTTTACCATTACAGAAATAAATGTTGGCGAACAAGGTTATACCTATGATGATCCCTGGACGCTGACCGTAGTGGTCAGGGATGAGAAGGGCCAGTTGGTGGTAGATAAGGCCCAGACGAAGTATGAGCGGACCGGCGAGACAGACCGGATGGACTATGCACTGTTCACCAACCACTATGAAGTGGATCCCATTGGATATGCACCGCAGGTGAAGAAGACAGTGGACGGCAATGTACCGGCCGGCAGAGACGCTGACTTCCAGTTTGAACTGAAGCTTACAAAAGCAGATCCGACAGACGGCCTGAAGCTAAATGGTGAGAATGGCGTGGTTATGACGAACACGGATGTGCTGGAGACCGAGGTGACAGGAGAAGCTACCGGAACCTTTGATAAGATCACCTTCACCAGAGCCGGAACTTATACCTTCCAGATCACCGAGGTGAAAGGAGACACGGCAGGCTACAGCTACGACGGCCATATCTGGATCCTGGAAGTGAAGGTGAAAGATGAGGGCGGCAGGCTGGTCATCGAAAGTAAGACGTACACCCAGACTGAAGCGGACAAACCTACCGGATTCACCAGTGAGAGCCAGGCAGAATTTACTAACACCTACGATCCGGACAAGATCACATATACCCCGCAGATCCGCAAGGAGATCACGGGAGACCAGAGATCAGAGGAGCAGGTCTTTGACTTTACGCTGATGCCGGATGATAAGAATCCGGGCGGAGCAAGCCTGGCAGCACCGGATATGGATAAGGCAAGAGTAACCGGAGAGGATATTGCAAGATTTAGCACCATTACCTTTACAGAGGCTGGCACATATCACTTCACCATTGGTGAGGAGACGGGTACAGAACCTGGATACACCTATGACGACAGCGAATGGAATCTGGAGATTGAGGTGAAAGACCAGGGCGGCTGCCTGATGGTGGCGAAGCATACCTACACCCGGACAGACGCTGAGGGCAAGGAAGTAACCTCCGACGAGGAAGCGACCTTTACCAATGACTATCAGGTAAAATCTACCGGCTATGTACCGACAGTGACCAAGGCGGTGACCGGCGATGTGCCGGAGGGCAATGATGCCCAGTTCCGGTTCGCACTTACAGCCAGGGAGGACAATCCCAAGGGAGCCGTTCTTCCGAAAGACACGGAAGTGACCATAGAGGGACGCGGTGAGGCAAACTTTGGCGAGATTAAGTTCGAGCAGGCCGGAACCTACCGGTTCGACATTGCCGAGATCAATGACAAGCTGACCGGCTACCAGTACGATGACAGCATTTGGACGCTGACCGTGGTGGTAAAAGATACCGATTCTATCCTGGGTGTGGCGAGTGCAACCTACACCAGACAGGATGCGGCGACCTCTGACGTGGCGGCCTTCGAGAACAGCTATCAGCCGGACGAGGCGGCCTATGCGCCGCAGGTGACGAAGCACTTAAGCGGCGACAAGACGCCGTCCAATGCGACGTTTACCTTCACTATGCAGGCCCATGCGGACAATCCGGAGGGTGCGGCAGTGGAAGGAACTTCCGCAAGCGTAGCGGGAGCAGGCCAGACCACATTTGCACCGATCACATTTACCAAAGCGGGGACCTACCGGTTTGACATCCGTGAGACGGACGGCGGTGAGAATGGATATACATACGATAAAGAGCCATGGACACTGACCATTGTCGTGGAGGATGTTGACGGCCAGCTCACGGTAGTAAGCCATACCTACACCAGAGGAACTGACAATAACGGGACAGAAGCTGTATTTACCAACAGTTACAAGATAGAAGATTCTGTACCGTTTACACCGGAAGTTAAGAAGACGGTGACGGGAGAAAAACGGCCGACGGGTACACAGACCTTTGACTTCACCCTGACGCCGCCAGCAGGAGACGGATTCACCATCGCCAATCGTGATACGAAGGCGACGGTAAGCGTAACCGATAATGATCCTGCCGGAACTACAACGGATCCGTTTGGGGCGATCACCTTCACCAAGGCGGGAACTTATGAGTTCCAGATTGCTGAGGAAAAGGGAAGCGCAAATGGCTATACTTATGATACAGATCCGTGGACGCTAACCGTGGCAGTGGAGGATCAGGATGGCCAGCTGGTTGTCACAAGCCATACCTACACAAGGGACGGAGACAGGGACAGCGAGGCATATGCATCATTTACCAATACCTATAAAGTAGAGCCGGCCGAGTTTACACCGGAAGTTAAGAAGACCATAACAGGCGGGGCCCGCCCGGGCGAAGTTGCATTTACCTTTGAGCTGAGTGCGAAAAAGGATGAGTCCGATCCGGTGGAGGGCGCAGTCATGCCGGAGGATACGACGGCCGCTATCACCCTGACACCGGAAGATACAGAAGGAACAGGCAGCGCAGCAGGCCAGGATGGTTTTGGAGCGATCCGTTTCGTTCATGCAGGAACCTATGAGTTTGAGATTACAGAGACCGACGATGGTCAAGCGGGCTACGGCTATGACGGAAGCACCTGGAACTTGAAGGTGACAGTGGAAGACATTGGCGGAAAGCTTCAGGTGGCGAAAGACGGCGTACAGTATGTGAAAGCAGACGGCACCGGAGCAAACGCAGATGCGGCGGCATTTGTGAACAGCTACAGCACCACCAAAGCGACTTATGACCCGAGAGTGACGAAAGCGCTGACCGGAGATCCGACACCGGTTGATAAGACATTTACCTTTACACTTGTGAGAAATGAAGCAGCAGAAGAGGCAGGTACGCCGGCAGACGGCGCGGTGACCGGCAATAGCCAGACCACCATCACCGGAGCGGGAAGCGGAAGCTTTGGAGACATCAGCTTTGACAAGGCGGGAACCTACCACTTTACCATTGCGGAGGCGCCGGGAAGCGAAGCGGGCTATACGTATGATCCGCTGACCTGGGATCTGGAAGTAGTGGTGGAGGACAGAGCATCGTATCTGACCATAGTAAGCCATACCTACACGCAAATAGATGCTGACGGTAAGGAAATAGCCGCCTCTGACGAACAAGCGACATTTACCAATAGCTATGAAGTCGTACCGGCTGGCTATACACCGGCAGTGACCAAGGCGGTGACCGGCGATGTGCCGGAGGGCAAAGATGCAAGCTTCCGGTTCGCACTTGCGGCAAGGGAGGATAATCCAGAGGGGGCAGTCCTTCCGAAGAAGACAGAAGCGGCCATCAAGGGAAGCGGTGAGGCAGTCTTTGGAGAAATCCAGTTCGGGCAGGCCGGAACCTACCGGTTTGACATTACCGAGATCAATGACAAGCTGCCAGGCTACCAGTATGATGGAAGCGTGTGGACCCTGACGGTTGTAGTGAAAGATACCGGACATATCCTGGGCGTGGAGAGTGCAACCTACACAAGGCAGGACGGGACAACTGCGGATGCGGCGGCCTTTGAGAACCACTATCAGCCGGACGAGGCGGCCTATGCGCCGAAGGTAACAAAGCATATAAGCGGCGACAAGACGCCGTCCAATGCGACGTTTACCTTCACCATGCAGGCCCTTGCGGACAATCCGGAGGGCGCGGCGGTGGAAGGGACTTCCGCAAGCGTAGCGGGGGCAGGACAGACCGCATTTGCACCGGTCACATTTACTAAAGCGGGAACCTATCAGTTCGAGATTTGTGAGGAAGGCGGCCATGAAGACGGATATCTCTACGATGCACATATCTGGAGATTGACCGTGGAAGTGGCGGATGAGGACGGTGCCCTGCACATTGCTGATGTGAAATACGAGAAGCTGGGAACCTTTGAGCAGAACGGCGACGCTGCGGCATTTACCAATGTGTACCACAAGAGCGGCATGCCGGGCGGAGACAAGGAGACCGGCGGCGGGGTGCGGACCGGCGATCTGTCAGATATGCCGCGGACACTGACAGGACTTGGCGTGTCCATGCTGCTTATTCTCTTCCTCCTGCACCGGAGAAGAAGAGGACAGGCGAAGTAAACGAATGCAATAAAAAGAGCAAAAAATGACAGCGCAGAGTGCAGCTCCTGCCCGGGGCGGCGCTCTGCGCTGCTGTATATTTTATAACGACGGATTGACAATCCATGGATAAGTATGTTATTATAACAGAGCAATTTAGTGTGGTAGAGTAATCAATTGATAAATTGCTAATATAATAAAGTTACATACGGGAGGAAATGAGAGATGAAGAAGAGATTGGCACTTATGATGGCACTGACGGTGACAGCGGCATCCCTGCTGGCTGGCTGCGGCGGCAGCTCTGACGGATCCTCGGATGAGGGATCAGACAGCCAGGACACATCCACGGCAGAATTTACGGAAAAGGCAGAGGGAGATACGTTTACCGTTGGATTTGACCAGGATTTCCCGCCTATGGGATTTGTGGGCGAGGACGGAGAGTACACAGGATTTGACCTGGAGCTTGCCCAGGCTGTCTGTGACAAGATGGGATGGGAGTTTGTCCCGGAACCGATTGCCTGGGACGCAAAGGACGCCATGCTCGAGTCCGGAGCCATCGACTGCATCTGGAACGGGTTCACCATCAATGGAAGAGAGGACGAGTACACATGGTCCGATCCCTATCTGGACAACAGCCAGGTGTTTGTCGTGAGAGCGGATTCCGGCATCGAGTCTGCGGAAGATCTGGCAGGAAAGACGGTGGATGTACAGACAGACTCCTCCGCCCAGGCGGCGCTGGAGGACAACCAGGAGCTTTCCAGCACCTTCGGCAACCTGCAGGTGATCGCGGATTACAATACAGGATTTATGGAGCTTGAGTCCGGAGTCGTGGACGCTGTTGCCATGGATATCGTGGTGGCGAGCTACCAGATCGAGTCCAGGGATGCGGACTTTGTGATCCTGGACGATGTGATCTCCACAGAGGAGTACGGCGTGGGCTTTGCAAAGGGCAACGAGGCCGTGAGAGATCAGGTGCAGACAGCGCTGGAGGAGCTGGCCGCAGATGGGACTATGGCGGAGATCTCCACGAAATGGTTCGGTGAGGACATTACGACCATAGGAAAGTAAAATAAGTAGAATATACAAAAAGGGCTGTCCTTTTGGGCAGCCCGTTTTGCCGGACTGGCGGAGAGGAGTTTTGGTATGGAATTTTCAGTTATGCTGAACCTTCTGATCGAGGGAACCGTGATGACGGCGGAGATCTTTTTCGTGACACTGGTGCTGTCACTGCCTTTGGGGATGCTTGTGTGCTTTGGCAGGATGTCGAAAAATATCATTGTCCGCTCGTTTTTTAAATTTTACATATCTGTTATGAGGGGAACTCCCCTGATGCTGCAGCTCATGGTCTTCTACTTCGGACCCTTCTATCTGTTTGGACTGCAGATCACAGACACCTGGAAGCAGCTGGCCTGGATACTTGGATTTTCTCTCAACTATGCGGCCTATTTTGCGGAGATATACAGAGGCGGGATCGAGTCCATGCCCCAGGGACAGTATGAGGCGGCCAAGATCCTGGGCTACAGCAAGTCCCAGACTTTTATGAGGATCATCCTGCCCCAGGTCATCAAGAGGGTGATGCCCTCCATCACGAACGAGGCCATCACGCTTGTGAAGGACACATCTCTTGCCTTCACCATGTCTATCATGGAGCTGTTCAACCAGGCCAAGGCCCTTGCGGCCCGGGAGACCAACATGATCCCCTACGCCATAGCGGCCCTGATCTACTATGTGTTCTGTCTCCTTGTGGCCTTTGTCATGGAGCAGGCGGAGAAAAAGATGAGTTATTACCGGTAGGGAGAAGGAGGCAGTTATGAGTCTGTTGGAAATTAACAATTTAAAGAAGAGTTTTGACGGCCTGGAGGTGCTGAAAGATATCTCGCTCCAGGTCAGACAGGGGGAAGTGCTGGGCATCATCGGCCCCTCCGGGTCGGGAAAGTCTACCCTCCTGCGGTGCGCCACCGGCCTGGAGACACCGGACAGCGGCGAGATACACTATGAAGGGACCTTCGGGCTTGTCTTTCAGAACTTTAATCTGTTTCCGCACTATTCTGTTATAAAAAATATTACGGACGCTCCCATCAAGGTCCAGAAGAGGGATAAGGAGGAGGTCTTTGCGGAGGCCAGAGCCCTCCTTGCGAAGATGGGGCTCTCCGACAAGGAGAAAGCCTACCCCTACCAGCTCTCCGGCGGACAGCAGCAGAGGATCTCCATCGCCAGGGCGCTGGCCATGAATCCGGATATTCTCTTCTTTGATGAGCCCACCTCGGCCCTGGATCCGGAGCTGACAGGGGAGATCCTGAAGGTCATCCGGGATCTGGCAGCGGAGCACATGACCATGGTCATTGTCACACATGAGATGAATTTTGCCAGGAACGTGGCGGATCAGATCATTTTCATGGACAAGGGGGTCATTGCCCAGCAGGGGACGCCGGAGGAAGTTTTTGGTTCTTCTAACGAAAGAATGCAGGAATTCCTTGGAAAATTAGGAGAAAACTTATAAATCACGGCTTATTGTTTAGTAATACTAATAAATATGCCGGAAAATAAATAATGAGTGCTTATCTTTGACGGGCGGGGAGGAATGTTGCTTTTCTCCCCGCCTTGTATTATACTTTTATGGGTAAATCAGCGGGATTTCCCGGAAACTTGACAATGTAAAATAACAGGCAGCGCCCGCCTGCGGTGCATGGCGCTGTGAGGATAAGGAGCGAGAGAAACATACATGGATAACTTTGAAAAAGTGACAACAGGTCTTGGAGAAGAATGTGGTGTTTTCGGTGCTTATGATATGGATGGGGGCGATGTAGCCCCCACTGTCTATTATGGGCTTTTTGCACTGCAGCACAGAGGACAGGAGAGCTGCGGCATCGCAGTGACAGACACCTGCGGAGAGCGGAAGATGCGGTCAAAGAAAGGGCTGGGGCTTGTCAATGAAGTGTTTGACGAGGAAGCCCTCCATGCCCTTCACGGCAATCTGGGCGTGGGCCATGTCCGCTACTCCACGGCAGGGGGATCCAGGGCGGAGAACGCCATGCCTCTGGTCATCAACTATGTGAAAGGCGTCCTGGCCATCGCCCACAATGGAAACCTGACCAATGCGGTGGAGCTGCGGCATGAGCTGGAGCACACCGGGGCCATCTTCCAGACCACCATCGACTCGGAGGTGATCGCCTACCACATTGCCAGAGAGCGCCTGCAGGCGCCCAATGTGGAGGGGGCAGTGAAAAATGCCATGAAGAAGATCAGGGGAGCCTACGCACTGGTGGTCATCTCGCCCAGAAAGATGATCGGGGCAAGAGATCCCTTCGGCCTGAAGCCCCTGTGCATCGGAAAGAGGGACAACACCTATATCCTGGCTTCCGAGAGCTGCGCCCTGGCTGCCGTTGACGCGGAATTTGTGCGGGACGTGGAGCCGGGCGAGATCGTGTCCATCACAAAGGACGGCATCTCCTCCGACAAGAGTATGGCCATCGATCCGGCCAGGCACGCCAGATGCATTTTCGAATATATTTATTTTGCCAGAATGGACAGCACCCTGGACGGTGTGAACGTGTACCATGCCAGGATCACAGCCGGCAGGGCGCTTGCCCAGTCCTACCCGGTGGAGGCGGATCTTGTGGTGGGGGTTCCGGATTCGGGACTTGTGGCCGCAAGGGGCTACTCAGAGCAGTCCGGCATTCCGGTGGGGATGGCCTTCCACAAGAACAGCTACGTGGGGCGGACTTTTATCAAGCCAAAACAGAGCGAGCGGGAGTCCAGCGTGCGCATCAAGCTGAACGTGATCCCGGAAGTAGTACGCGGGAAAAGGATCGTCATGGTGGACGACTCCATCGTCCGGGGCACCACCTGCGCCAACATCATCCGCATGCTGAAAAAGGCGGGGGCCACGGAGGTACATGTGAGGATCAGCTCACCCCCCTTCCTGTATCCCTGTTACTTTGGAACGGATGTGCCCTCCAATGAACAGCTGATCGCGCACTCCCACACGACAGAGCAGATCCGGGAGATGATCGGAGCAGACTCCCTCGGCTACATGGAGATCGAAAAGCTGAAGGACATGGTGGGAGAGCTGGGATACTGTGATGCCTGCTTTACAGGAAATTATCCCATGGAAGTGCCCGGGCGGGATGTCTCCCTGGCATTTGAATAGAAGCTGTGCTAGAATGAGAGAAAGAGAACAGAAACTATTTTTATGAGCAGAGAAAGGAAAGAAAATCTATGAGTCACGACAGATATGTAAGCCCGCTCTCCGAGCGGTATGCCAGCAGGGAGATGCAGTACATTTTTTCTCCTGATATGAAATTCCGCACCTGGAGGCGCCTGTGGATCGCCCTGGCGGAGACGGAGAAGGAACTGGGACTTCCTATCACAGATGAGCAGATCGAGGAACTGAGGAGCCACGCGGACGATATCAATTACGATGTGGCAAAAGAGAGAGAAAAACTGGTGCGCCACGATGTTATGTCCCATGTCTATGCCTACGGCCAGCAGTGCCCCAAGGCAAAGGGCATCATCCACCTGGGAGCCACATCCTGCTACGTGGGGGACAATACGGACATCATCATCATGTCCGAGGCCCTGAAACTGGTCCGCACAAAGATCGTGAACGTGATAGCAGAGCTGGCTGATTTTGCTGAACAGTACAAAGATCTTCCCACTCTGGCCTTCACGCACTTCCAGCCGGCTCAGCCCACCACTGTAGGAAAGAGGGCAACGCTCTGGCTCCAGGAGTTTATGATGGATCTGGAGGATCTGGAGTACGTGCTGGGAAGCCTGAAGCTTCTGGGATCCAAGGGAACTACGGGAACACAGGCCAGCTTCCTGGAGCTCTTTGACGGAGACCAGGAGACCATCGACAAGATCGATCCCATGATCGCAAAGAAGATGGGCTTTGAGGCCTGCTATCCGGTGTCCGGCCAGACCTATTCACGGAAAGTGGATACAAGAGTGCTGAACGTGCTGGCGGGGATCGCTGCCAGCGCCCACAAGATGTCCAACGACATCCGGCTTCTGCAGCACTTAAAAGAAGTGGAAGAGCCCTTTGAGAAGAACCAGATCGGCTCCTCTGCCATGGCCTACAAGAGAAACCCCATGCGCAGCGAGCGGATCGCTTCCCTCTCCAGGTACGTCATGGTGGACGCGCTGAATCCGGCTGTCACCTCTGCCACTCAGTGGTTTGAGAGAACGCTGGATGACTCTGCCAACAAGCGTCTCAGCGTGCCGGAAGGCTTCCTGGCCATTGACGGCATCCTGGACCTGTGCCTGAACGTGGTGGACGGGCTTGTAGTCTACCCCAAGGTCATCGAGAAGCACCTTATGGCAGAGCTTCCGTTCATGGCTACAGAGAACATTATGATGGACGCTGTGAAGGCTGGAGGAGACCGCCAGGAGCTGCATGAGCGCATCCGGGAACTCTCCATGGAAGCAGGAAAAAATGTGAAAGAGAAGGGACTGGAGAACAACCTTCTGGAGCTGATCGCGGCAGACCCGGCTTTCGGGCTTAGTCTGGATGAGCTGAAAAAGACTATGGATCCTGCAAAATATACAGGCCGTGCCTCTGTGCAGGTGGACAAGTACCTGGCAGATGTGGTCCGTCCTATGCTGGAGAAGAACAGAGACCTTCTGGGCGTGAAGGCAGAGATCAACGTATAAAGAGTGCAAAAAGGGTGGGAAACAGAGAAATTCCCGCCCACTTTTTACTTGCTGCGATCTTTCATGGCAAAAAAAGGAGATAGACAAAATAGTAACAAAAATTGAGTTTGAAAATTGTGCAAAACATATAAAAATAACTTCTTGTTCTTGAGGGTATTGCAAAAAAACCACAACTAAGGTAGTATAAATGTGTCATTGATAGACATGATAGATCATCCATATTTATAGATGAGATATATGAGACATACAACTGCATAAGGACGATCTCTTTCACGAGAGAGCTGACAGCGAGCAGCCGCCGAAGAGGCAAGCCGAGGGACAAAGCGCTGGTCCACTGGTGAAACTTTCAGGCAAAAGGATTGGAAGAGGGACGAATTCTGAATATGTTGCAGAAGGATGAGCAGAGGACAGCTGTTCAGACATCAGCAGGGTAGACAGAGCGGGGCGGCATACACAAGGAAGTGTTTGCGACGTCCCTTTTTTATTGGGCATATATCCGGCAGAGCGCGCCGGCGACGCCCCTGACCGGCTCTTGGCCGGGCAGATGAAAGGAGACAAAAGATGGACAGCTATATGATCCTGACTAACAATCCGCTTGCAGCCCGCAAACTGGAGGGGCGCAGGACGGTATGTTATATATCTGTTCCCTATGAGGAACTGCTCAGAGAGGCAGAGAAAAAGATCTGCCAGGGCCACAGGCTTTTGTCGCATCCTCTGTCAGGGAGCGTAAAGCCAAAGGAGACACCGTACAAATCGATCATGCTGAGCGGGAAAAAAGAGGAGGTGGACCCGCAGTCCGTCAGAATGATCGAGGCGGCCATACAGACCTGTGAGAAATTCACAGACCGTCAGAAAAGTTACGGGCAGGAAGTATATGAAGATTTTCAGCTCATTGACTGGACACTGCTGGAAAGCGCGATGGAGTCGGCGGACGTATGGTAGAACCGACAGTAAGAGGCAGGAAGAAGCTGCAGAGAAACACAGCATAAAAAGGATTGCAAGGAGGTAATGAGACGTGAGATTAGAAATGGGCCACATTTACATCAAGGATATCCAGTTTGCGGATGAGAGCAAAATTCAGGACGGTGTCCTTTATGTAGCAAAGGAGGAGCTGGAAAAGACAGCTCTGGAAGATGAGAAGATCAAGGGAGTGTCTTTTGACATTGCCCGCCCGGGCGAGTCTGTCCGCATCACACCTGTGAAGGACGTGATCGAGCCCAGAGTAAAAGTGGAAGGAAGAGGAGGCGTATTCCCGGGAGTGATCTCCAAGGTAGACACAGTGGGAAGCGGAAAGACATACGCACTCAAGGGCATGGCTGTAGTGACAGCGGGACGCATTGTCGGCTTCCAGGAAGGCATTATCGACATGACAGGGCCGGGAGCACAGTACACACCCTTCTCCCAGACACTCAACCTGGTGATGGTGTGCGAGCCGGTTGATGATATCAAACAGCATGACTATGAGAAGGCAGTCAGATTTGCCGGATTCAGAGTGGCGGCCTACATTGGGGAACTTGCCCGCAGCCTGACACCGGATGAGACAAAAGTATATGAGACATGCACCATCAAGGAGGGACTGGAGAAATATCCGGAGCTCCCCAGAGTTGCCTATGTGCAGATGCTGCAGAGCCAGGGGCTTCTCCACGACACCTATGTGTACGGAGTGGACGCAAAGAAGATCGTTCCCACGATCTTAAGCCCCACAGAGATCATGGACGGCGCTATCGTGTCTGGAAACTGTGTGTCCGCATGCGACAAGAATCCTACCTATGTACATCAGAACAACCCGGTTGTGCACGACCTGTTTGAAGAGCACGGAAAGACTCTGAACTTTGTGTGCCAGATCATCACCAACGAGAACGTGTACCTGGCAGACAAGCAGCGTTCCTCCGACTGGACGGCTAAGCTGTGCAAGATGCTGGATCTGGACGGCGTCATCGTATCCCAGGAAGGATTCGGAAACCCGGATACAGACCTGATCATGAACTGTAAGAAGATCGAGGCAGAGGGCGTGAAGACAGTCATCATCACAGACGAGTACGCCGGACGGGATGGAAAGTCACAGTCTCTGGCAGATGCGGACGCGGCTGCAGACGCCGTTGTCACAGGCGGAAACGCAAACGAAGTGATCATTCTGCCTAAACTTGACAAGGTGATCGGCACACTGGACTATGTGACAAAGATCGCAGGTGCCAGCGAGGAGACGCTCCGGGAGGACGGATCTTTGGAGGTGGAGCTCCAGGTTATCACAGGAGCTACCAACGAGACAGGATTTAACAAGCTGAGCGCAAGATAGAAGGGAGGACATACAGGAAATGAGTAAGATCAAAGTTGTACATTATATCAATCAGTTCTTCGCTAATATCGGCGGAGAGGAGAAAGCGGACTACCCGGCAGAGATCCGCGTGGGTGAGGTCGTAGGACCCGGACTTGCGTTCAATATGAACTTTAAGGACGAGGCGGAGATCATTGCAACGATAGTGTGCGGTGACTCCTATTTCAATGAGAACCTGGAGAAGGCAAAGGCAGACATCCTGGCCATGGTAAAGGAGCAGGCTCCGGACGTATTCATCGCAGGACCGGCTTTCAATGCAGGACGCTACGGCGTGGCCTGCGGCACCATCGCGGCAGCTGTCCAGGAAGAGCTGGGCATCCCTGCAGTGACAGGAATGTACGTGGAGAACCCGGGCGCGGATATGTTTAAGGATCAGGTCTACATGATCTCCACAAAGAACAGCGCAGCAGGCATGAGAGCGGCAGTGGGCAAGATGGCTCCCCTGGCCCTGAAGCTGGCAAGAGGCGAGAAGATCGGCGCTTCCTGCGAGGAAGGGTATATGCCGAACGGCGTCAGGGTAAACTTCTTCGAGAAGGAGAGAGGTTCAAAGCGCGCTGTGAACATGCTCCTTAAGAAGCTGGCGGACAAGCCTTTCGAGACAGAGTATCCCATGCCCAGCTTTGACAAGGTGGCTCCTAATCCGGCAGTGAAGGATCTGGCCCACGCAAAGATCGCCCTTGTCACATCCGGCGGTATTGTTCCCAAGGGAAATCCGGACCACATTGAGAGTTCCAGTGCTTCCCACTACGGTGAGTACGATATAGCAGGCGTCATGGATCTGACAGCCGAGACATACGAGACAGCTCACGGCGGATACGATCCGGTCTATGCCAATGAGGACGCAGACAGGGTGCTTCCTGTGGACGTGCTCAGAGACATGGAGAAGGAAGGAAAGATCGGCGAGCTTCATCATCTCTTCTATACAACAACAGGAAACGGTACAGCCGTTGCATCTGCCAAGGCTTTTGCGGACGAGTTTTCACAGAAACTGAAGGCGGACGGCGTGGACGCAGTTATCCTGACCTCCACATGAGGCACCTGTACTCGTTGCGGTGCAACGATGGTGAAAGAAATTGAGAGGGCTGGCATTCCGGTAGTACACATCTGTACAGTAACACCGATCTCCATGACCGTAGGAGCCAACAGGATCGTTCCGGCTATCGCGATCCCCCATCCCCTTGGTAATCCGGCCTTAAGCCACGAGGAGGAGAAAGAACTCCGCCGCCATATCGTGGAGAAAGCCCTGACAGCTCTCACAACAGAGGTGGACGGCCAGACCATTTTCGATTAAAATGAAAACAAAAAGAAAAGGAGATGTTACCGATGAGCAAAGTTTATGACGTGATCATCCTGGGCGCAGGCCCCGGTGGTCTGGCGGCAGGACTGTACGCAGGAAGAAGCCGCCTTTCCACACTGGTCATCGAGAAGGGCCAGGACGGAGGACAGATCGCCATCACGGATGACATTGAGAACTATCCCGGCCAGATGGTGGAAGGGGAGTCAGGACCTTCCCTGATCGCAAGAATGACACAGCAGGTGGAGAAGTTCGGCGCAGAGCGCGTTGCCGACACCATCAATGCAGTGGATTTCAGCGGCGAGATCAAGATCCTGAAGAGTGCGAAAAATGAGTACCAGGCAAAAAATGTGATCATTGCCACCGGCGCTTACGCACGCCCCATCGGATGCAAGGGCGAGGCTGAGTTCAGAGGAAAAGGCGTATCCTACTGCGCTACCTGCGATGCCAACTTCTTTGAGGATCTGGAAGTGTTTGTCGTAGGAGGAGGCGACTCCGCAGTGGAGGAGGCCATGTACCTGACAAAATTCGCCAGAAAAGTTACCATCATCCACAGAAGAGACGAGCTGCGCGCAGCCAAATCCATCCAGGAGAAGGCCTTCGCGAACCCGAAGATCGAGTTCTTCTGGGACAGCGTTGTGGAGGAGTTAGGAGGAGACGACATCCTCCAGTGGATGAAGGTGAAGAATGTCAAGACCGGCGAAGTGAGAACTGTGGAGGCGGACGAGGAAGACGGCATGTTCGGCGTGTTCGGCTTTATTGGAACCGTTCCCAACTCTAAGCTGTTTGAGGGCATCCTGGATATGGACGAGAGAGGCTATATCCGCACCGATGAGGACATGCACACAAATATTCCCAATGTCTACGCAGTGGGAGATGTCCGCATCAAGAGCCTCCGTCAGGTTGTGACGGCAGCTGCGGATGGAGCCATCGCTGCTGTACAGGTGGAGAGAAGCCTGTCCGATTATTTTTAGAGACCAGGAAAAACATCTGGAAAGAAAAGGAGAGCAGAGAACAATGATTGATGTAGATAAGACCACATTTGAAGAAGAAGTGCTGAAAGCTGACGGATATGTATTCGTTGATTTCTATGGAGACGGCTGTGTGCCCTGCCAGGCTCTTATGCCGAAGGTACATGAGTTTGCAGACACATACGGGGACAAGATCAAATTCACATCCCTGAACACCACAAAGGCGCGCCGCCTTGCCATTTCCCAGAAAGTTCTGGGACTTCCGGTAATGGCCATCTACAAGGATGGAGAGAAAGTCGAGGAGCTTGTAAAAGACGACTGCACACCGGAGAGCATTGAAGCGATGATTAAGAAATATCTTTAATCATAAAAATTTTAAAGCAGCAAAAAACAACATAAGAAAGGAGAACGCATAATTATGGCTATTTTGGAAAACAAAAAAGTGATAGTTATCGGAGACCGTGACGGAATTCCGGGACCTGCCATTGCCGAGTGTGTAAAGACGGCTGGCGGGGAAGTGGTATTCGCGTCCACGGAATGCTTCGTCTGAACGAGCGCAGGCGCAATGGATCTGGAAAACCAGAAGAGAGTAAAGGAGTTTGCTGACGAGTACGGCCCGGAGAACCTTGTTGTAGTTCTCGGAGCCGCAGAGGGCGAGGCTGCAGGTCTTGCAGCTGAGACTGTTACAGCAGGAGATCCTACTTTCGCAGGTCCATTGACAGGAGTCCAGCTTGGACTTCAGGTTTATCACGTATGCGAGCCGGAGATGAAGGAAGAATTTGACGAGGCTGTCTATGATGAGCAGATCAGCATGATGGAGATGGTTCTCGATGTAGATGATATCATTTCCGAGATGACAGCTATCAGAGAGCAATATTGTAAATTCTAGGAGGGCGGGGCGGTGTCACCCCGCCGCTCTGCTTATTACGATAAAAAAAGAAGAAAGGGGAAAAACCCATGAACAGTGTGATCAAAGGGGCAAGCTATATTTTAGTACATACACCGGATATGGTTTTGTATAACGGAACAACACAGACGACAGAGCGCATCGTCAATCCTGAGTCGGAGTATCTGAAGGAAGTGCCGGAAAAACTCCGCTCATATGAGGAGGCGGTATCCTACTGGCCAAACCAGACCTATATCGGCAACGTCCATCCGGAGGAGCTGGCGGAAGTGGAATTCCCCTGGTACGACAAGAAGATGGAAGGGGCGGACCGCTACGGAAAATTTGGCGAGATCATGCCTGAGGAAGAGTTCCTCCTCCTTGTGCAGGCCAGCGACATGTTCGAGGTGGTAAGACTGGAGAAGGGATTTGTCGCAGCCCATAAGGAAGCGCTGGCAAAAGATCCGGTGATCACAGAAGAGATCCTGGAAAGAGTGCACGAGGGTGTGGAGCTTTCCGAGATCGAGCAGTTTGTAAATGAAGAGCATGCAGAAGGACTGTATTTCGATGGAAAACTGGTGGGCTGTGTGAAGGCCGCCCACGACATTGACCAGAATCTGTCCGCTCATGTCATGCATGAGAACCTGATGAGCAAGGCATCCAGCGTGCTGGCGCTCCTCTACGCGGTCCGCAACGCGGGCATCAAAAAGGAGGACGTGGAGTACGTCATCGACTGTGCGGAGGAGGCCTGCGGCGATATGAACCAGAGAGGCGGCGGCAACTTCGCAAAGGCGGCAGCAGAGGTGGCAGGACTTGTGAACGCCACAGGCTCTGACGCCAGAGGCTTCTGTGCGGCGCCTACCCATGCTGTCATTGAGGCGGCGGCTCTGGTGAAATCCGGCGCATACAAGACTGTTGTCGTGACCAGCGGCGGCTGCACGGCCAAGCTTGGTATGAACGGCAAGGACCATGTGAAGAAGGGCCTCCCCATCCTGGAGGACTGCCTGGGCGGATTTGCCGTTGTCATCACAGAGAACGACGGCGTAAGCCCGGAGATCGACCTTGGCATGCTGGGACGCCACACAGTGGGCACAGGTTCTGCTCCCCAGGCTGTCATCGGCAGTCTTGTAGCGGATCCTCTGGACAGAGCGGGCATGAAGATCCCGGATATCGACAAGTATTCACCGGAGATGCAGAACCCGGATATCACCAAACCGGCGGGAGCCGGAGATGTGCCTCTTGCCAACTACAAGATGATCGGCGCTCTGGCTGTGAAGAGAGGAGAGCTGGACCGCAAGGAGCTGGCAGACTTTACAAAGAAGCACGGACTGACCGGCTGGGCGCCCACCCAGGGACATATTCCCTCCGGTGTGCCTTACATCGGCGTTGCCAGGGAGGATATCCTGGAAGGAAAGATCAAGAATGCCATGATCATCGGAAAGGGAAGCCTCTTCCTTGGCCGTATGACCAATCTTTTTGACGGCGTGTCTTTCGTGATCCACGGAAACACGGCAGAGCAGGAGAAGAAAGAGAGCGGCGTCTCCGAAGAGGAAGTAAAAGGGCTGATCGCAAAAGCTATGAAAGAATTTGCAGCAGCGCTTCTGGCAGAGTAAAGGAGGGTGGAACATGGCTGATCACATTGAAAAAATAATCGCCTCCACCTTTATGGAAATGGCAGAGGGGCTGGAGAGCGGCCGGTTCGGGAAAAAGCCCAAGATCGCTCTCACCGGTATGGGAAGCGAACACGGTGAGGAGAACGCTATGGAGGCAGCTGTGGCCGCCGCAAAGGAGGGGATCGATGTCTTCTACATCGGCACTCTTGAGGCGGAAGGCGTGACCACTGTCAAAGTGGCTGACGAGGAGGAAGGACACAAAAAGATGGAGGAGCTCCTGAAGAACAAGGAAGTGGACGGGGCTGTCACCATGCATTTTCCTTTCCCTATCGGCGTCTCCACTGTGGGCCGGGCCGTCACCCCCGCGAAGGGAAGGGAGATGTTTGTGGCCACCACTACAGGCACCTCCAGCGCGGACCGCATTGAAGGGATGATCAAAAATGCCATTTACGGCATCATTGCAGCAAAAGCCTGCGGAAAGAAGAATCCCACCGTCGGGATTCTGAATGTGGACGGGGCGCGCCAGACGGAGATCGCCCTGAAACAGCTGAAAGAGAACGGATATGATATTACATTTGCCGAGTCGGCGAGGGCAGACGGCGGGTGCGTCATGAGGGGAAATGACGTGCTCCAGGGATCTGCGGATATTATGGTATGTGACTCGCTGTCCGGAAATATCCTGATCAAGATGCTCTCCTCCTTCACGACAGGAGGAAGCTATGAGGCGTCAGGATTTGGCTACGGCCCTGGTATTGGGGAAAATTATGAGCAGCTGGTGCTGATCATTTCCAGGGCTTCCGGGGCGCCCCTCATCAAGGGTGCGCTGAATTATGCGGCTGATCTTTTGAGAGGAAAAGTCTTTGACATTGCGAAGGAAGAGTTTGCGGCAGCAGAAAAAGCGGGCCTGAAAGAGATACTGGCAGCGAGAAAAGCGTCTGCAAAGCCTGCGGAGCAGGAGGAAGTGAAGGCGCCGGCCAAGGAACCGGTGACATCACAGATCGCAGGGATCGAGATCATGGATCTGGAGGACGGCGTGCGGGCTCTCTGGAAGCTGGGGATTTATGCGGAGAGCGGCATGGGCTGTACAGGGCCTATCATCCTGGTGTCCGATGCCAACCTGGGCAGAGCTCAGGAGGAGCTGAAGAAGGCCGGATATATCAACTAAAAGTATAAAGAGAGGAGGCAGCGTCTGGTATGCCGGGACGCCGCCTCCTCTTTTGCTATTGTTTTTGTGTAAGAACAGTCCAAAATCCCTCTGTCATTTTTGAAAGGATGGTGTTATAATAGGCTGAACTTGTAAATGGAAAGATCAGATAGAGGGACGAAAAGGATGGAAATTCAACAGGTTACACTGCAGAAGACTGCATTTCTCGACTTACTGATGCTGGCAGATCCCCAGGAGGACATGATAGAGAAGTATCTGGACTCCGGGGATATGTTTGCGTTATACGACGACCAGGGGCAGGTGCAGTCTGTCTGTGTTGTCTGTCAGATTGGGAAAAGAAAATGTGAGCTGAAGAACCTGGCCACCAGGGAGGAGGCTCAGGGCAGGGGGTATGGCACGGCCCTTGTCCACTATGTGTGTGAGAAATACAGCTATCAGTGCGACACCATGTATGTGGGGACCGGGAACACGGAGAAGACAATCCGCTTTTACCAGCACTGCGGCTTTGTCCACTCCCACATTGTGCCCGGATTTTTTACAGCCAATTACAGGGAGCCCATCTGGGATGAGGGGGTGCTGCTGACGGACATGATCTACCTGAAAAAGGACCTGAAGACAGAGGCAGATCCCAAGAAGGTGCTGGATCTGGCCCTGGAGGCGGGGCGCATCCTTTTGAAAAACGGCGGTGAGATTTTCCGTGTGGAGGAGACGATCAAATACATATGCGGGCGCTTTCACGTGGATGATGTGGACACGTTTACACTCAGTCATGCCATTATTGTCAGCATCAAGATCGGCGACGGGGACACCTACACCCGGGTAAAGCATATCCCTTTGTCCTCCTCCCACCTTGGGATCGTGGCGGAGGTGAATGCTCTCTCTCGGGAGATCTCCGCCGGCCTTGTGGGGATAGATGAGGCCTTTGAGCGCCTGAAGGAGATTGAAGAGATCCCGCCCACGAAGGGCTATCTGCAGATCCTTGCGGCAGGCATGGGAAGCGGGTGCTTCGGGTTCCTTCTGGGGGCGGGCGTGATGGACAGCCTGGCTGCCTTTCTCATAGGCTGCTTCCTGTATGTGTGGGTCCTGGCCTCCAAAAGGCTCCGTATATCCAAGATCATCGTCAACATCGTGGGAGGTGCCCTTATCACCTTCCTGGCCCTCCTGTTCCGGCATTTCTTCCCGTCTGTCCTTCACCTGGACGGCATGATCATCAGCGGCATCATGCCCCTGGTGCCGGGAATGGCTTTTACCAATGCCATCCGGGACATTGCGGACAGCGACTTCCTGTCCGGGACTGTGCGTATGATAGACGCGCTCCTGGTCTTTGTCTATATTGCTATCGGCGTCGGCTTTACGCTGGGAGCCTACACGAACATCATGGGAGGAGTGGGTATATGATGAGTGCTGTTCAGGATATACTGCTGAATTTTTTCTGCGCCTTTTTCGGGACCATAGGGTTCGCCGTCATGTTCAATGTGCCGAAGCGCTTCTATATCAGCTGCGGGACGACGGGAGCCATGGGCTGGATCGTCTACTGCCTGGCCGTGGAACACGCCTCGGCGGCGGTGTCCTCCTTCTTCGGGGCGCTGGTAGTGGTGCTCATCTCGCGGATGCTGACTGTGCGGCTGAAATGCCCTATCACGATCTTCATGATCTCGGGTATTTTCCCCCTCGTGCCCGGGGCGGGCGTGTATTACACGGCCTACTACCTGGTGACAGGTCAGCTTGGGGAGGCGGCCCAGAGAGGGATCGGCGCGGTGAAGGTTGCCTTTGCCATTGTGCTCGGCATCGTATTTATCGTCTCCATCCCGAGAGAGTTTTTCCAGCCCCGGTACTGGAAAAAGCGGTGGAGTCTGCACAAGGCATCTAAAGAGGCTTGATTGTCATAAATTGCATGTGGTACAATAAAAAATAACAAGATCCTTTTGGGTCGTGGATCACAGAAGGTGAGAAGGAGGCGGAGACTATGTCGGGTATTGCGGGAACCATTTACGAGATGCTCAAAGAGAGCAGATACACGGTCGTGCTGAGCGGGCGGGCCATGTTGGAGGAAAGCGGCTATCCGGTCGTCAGGGACGGGGGAGAGTCCTATGCCATTGAGGAAAAGTATGGGTACTCCGCCGAGGAGATCTTTTCCAGCTCCTTTTTTTCTACCCGGAAGCAGCAGTTTTATGATTTTTATCGGAATGAACTCCTCCAGGCGGTGGACATACCGCCGGGAAAGGGGTATTATGAAATGGCCAGGCTGGAGGAGTCAGGCATCTTTCAGACCATCATAACAAGGAGGCTGTTCCACCTTCCAAGCAGGGCGGGATGCAGGAATGTCATAGAGCTTCACGGAAGCATTTTCAGGAACTACTGTCCCCACTGCGGGCGGGAGTATCCGATAGAGTACATAAGGAACACCGACAAGATTCCGCTGTGCCAGTCATGCGGGCAGGCGGTGCGGCCGGATGTCATTCTTTTCGGGGAGATGGTGGACAACCAGGTGATCACCCGGGCCGCCACCGAGATGCAGAAGGCGGATGTGCTCCTCGTTCTGGGGACGAACCTGAAATCCTTCCTGTGCAGCCAGCTTACCGGCTACTATGAAGGGGATAAACTGATTGTCATAGACGAAGAAGACCACTTCTCCAATAAGGACGCGGACATCTTCTGGCAGAGCCGGGTGGATGACGCACTGGGGGAAATCATTATAGAAATGGAGAGAGACAATGAGTAAAGTAAGAACAAGATTTGCACCAAGCCCCACAGGCAGGATGCATGTGGGCAATCTGAGAACTGCGCTGTACGCGTATCTGATCGCGAAACATGAGGGAGGAGATTTCATCCTCCGCATTGAGGATACAGATCAGGAGCGGTTCATGGAAGGGGCGCTGGAGATCATATACAGAACACTGGAGAAGACAGGACTTGTCCACGACGAGGGACCGGACAAGGACGGGGGCGTGGGCCCTTATGTCCAGAGTGAGAGAAATGCGACCGGCGTCTATCTGAAGTACGCGAAACAGCTCATCGAGCAGGGAGACGCCTACTACTGCTTCTGTGACAAGGAGAGACTGGAGTCTCTGCGCAGCAAGGTGTCTGAGACGGGAACAGAGATCGTGGTCTATGACAAGCACTGCCTCCATCTGAGCAAAGAGGAGATCGAGGCAAATTTGGCGGCCGGGAAGCCCTACGTGATCCGAATCAACATGCCGACAGAGGGGACTACCACTTTCCACGATGAGATCTACGGGGATATCACCGTACCCAACGAGGAGCTGGACGACATGATCCTGATCAAGTCCGACGGATATCCCACCTACAACTTTGCCAACGTGGTGGACGACCACCTGATGGGGATCACCCATGTGGTCCGGGGAAATGAGTACCTGTCCTCCGCCCCCAAATACAACCGCATTTACGAGGCTTTCGGATGGGATGTGCCGGTGTACGTGCACTGTCCGCTGATCACAGATGAGAACCACAAAAAACTGAGCAAAAGGTGCGGACATTCCTCCTACGAGGATCTGCTGGAGCAGGGCTTTGTGTCAGAGGCCATCGTCAACTATGTGGCTCTTCTTGGCTGGTGCCCGGAGGGGACACAGGAGATCTTTTCCCTGGAGGAGCTGGTGGAGGCCTTTGACTACCGTCATATGAGCAAATCTCCGGCTGTATTCGACATTCAGAAGCTGAAATGGATGAACAGCGAGTACCTGAAGGCTATGGATTTTGACAGATTTTATGAGATGGCAGAGCCCTACATCAAAGAGGTCATCACAAAAGACATAGATCTTAAGAAGATTGCCGCTCTTGTGAAGACAAGGATCGAGATCTTCCCGGATATCAGGGAACACATTGATTTCTTTGAGGAGCTGCCGGAGTACGACACCTCCATGTACTGCCATAAGAAGATGAAGACCAATGAGGAGACATCTCTGGAAGTGCTGCGGGAGACGCTGCCGCTTCTTGAGAGCCAGGAGGATTACAGCAACGACGCGCTCTACAATACGCTGAAGTCCTACGTGGATGAGAAGGGCGTCAAGATCGGCTATGTGATGTGGCCGCTGCGGACAGCCGTGTCCGGCAAGCAGAGCACACCGGGAGGAGCCACGGAGATCATGGAAGTCCTGGGAAAAGAGGAGTCTCTTGCCCGCATCCGCAAAGGGATCGAAAAACTGGAAGAGAGGTAGAAGATGCAGCTTAACAAAGCGCAGCAGGAGGCCGCCTGCCACAAGGAGGGACCCTGTATGGTCCTGGCAGGGCCGGGCTCCGGCAAGACACTCACCATCGCGGCGAGGATCAAATATTTAATAGAGAGAGAAAAAGTAAGACCAGAAGAAATTCTGGTCATTACTTTTACCAGATATGCGGCCCGGCAGATGAAACAGAGGTTTGAGGGGCTCATGGGAGGAAGGGGCATGCCTGTCACGTTCGGCACCTTCCACGGGATCTACTACGGCATCCTGAAGTGGGCTTACGGCCTGACATCGGCCAATATCATGGCGGAGGAGGAGAAGAGGGAGCTGCTGCGCCAGATCCTTTCTCTGCCCCAGATGAGCCCGGACATGGAGATAGAGGACGAGAAGGACTATCTGGAGCGGCTCCTGTCCGAGATGGGGAAAGTAAAAAACAGCGGGATCAGGCTCTCAGAGTATGAGTCACAGGTCAGCCCCCGGCATTTCCAGGACATATGCACACTCTATGAGAAGAAAAAGAAGCAGATGAAAAAGATCGACTTTGACGATATGCTGCTCCTGTGCTGGAAGCTCTTTAAGACCAGATCGGACATATTGGAGAGATGGCAGGGGAAGTTCCGCTATATCCTTGTGGATGAGTTCCAGGATGTGAACCGGGTTCAGTACGAGGTGCTCAGGATGCTGGCTCTTCCGGAGAACAACCTCTTTGTGGTGGGAGATGACGACCAGTCCATCTACCAGTTCCGGGGTGCCAGACCCGGGATCATGCTGGGATTCCCCAAGGATTACCCCGGCGCCAGGCAGATCCTGCTGGATGTGAACTACCGGTGTACTTCCTACATCCTGAAGGGGGCAGTCCGGGTCATCGAGCACAATAAAAAACGGTATCCGAAAAAGCTGCGCGCGGTGAAGGACAAGGGGGCTCTGGTTCATGTCCAGGAGGTGAAAGACCCCACGGAGGAGGCAAAGTACATTATCTCCTCCATACAGAAGCGCATGGAAGAGGGGAAGGATCTCAAAGATATGGCAGTCCTCTTCCGGACCAATCTGGACGCGGGCATCCTGGCCGGACAGCTGATGGAACATCGCCTGCCCTTCTCCATGCGGGAGTATGTGCGCAACGTGTTCGAGCATTTTATCGGGCGAAATATCCGCAGCTACATGGAGCTGGCGTCCGGCCGGCGGGACAGAAAGTATTTCCTGGACATTGCCAACTGTCCCAGGCGGTATATCAGCCGGGAGAGCATGGAACATCCGGCGGTCTCTTTTGAGGAGCTGCGGAAGTTCTACTGTGACAAGGACTGGATGCAGGACCGCATCGATCAGTTTGAGTGGGATATCAAAATGATGGAGAACAAAACGCCCTTTGCGGCCCTGCAGTACATCCGCAAGCGGATCGGCTACGATGAGTACCTGCGGGAGTGGGCTAAGACGCGCCGTGTGGGGGAAGAGGATCTCTTTGAGATCCTGGAGCAGATCCAGGAGAGCACAAAGGATTTTCAGACAATGGAAGAGTGGTTCCGCTATACGGATGAGTACGGGAGAAATCTGCGGGAGCAGCAGAGAAGAAAAAGTGATGAGAACAGGGAGGGCATCTCCCTTATGACCATGCACAGTGCCAAGGGGCTGGAATTTGACACGGTCTTTATCCTGGGTGCCAACGAGGGCGTGACACCCTACAAGAAGGCAAAGCTGGAGGAGGAGATTGAGGAGGAGAGACGCATGTTCTATGTGGCCATGACGAGGGCCAAGGAGAAGCTGGTCATCACTTACGTGAAAACAAAAAACGGAAAGGATGCGGATCCTTCCCGGTTCGTGGAGGAGCTTCTGCTCCGGGGCAAAAAGAAGAAGGACGCCTAGAAGGCGTCCAGATCTTCCTCAAATTCCTGCTCATCCAGCCACTCGTCAAAAGCGTCGGCTGCGATCTCGTACTCCTCGTCGTCCTCGATGTTCTCAAGATCCGGATTTTCCGGGTCTGTCTCAATGTAGCGGTAGATGTATACATCCCCCTCTTCTTCCCCGTTTTCATCCAGCGGAAGGAGAGCGATGTACTGACGGCCGCCTGCCTCGTAGATGGTGAGGACGGCACACTCGAGCACTTCATCATTGTCCAGAGTCAGTGTTACCGTGATCTCTTCATTCTGCTGTTCTCTCATAGTCATTTTCTCCTTTTTTCTCTGTCATGTTTTAAGAGAGTTCCTCTTTCTTTACTCTACCAGAGAGCGGCGGTAAAAGCAAGACATATCGGGTCGCCATATTCCCCCGGCCATACGGGACTGGTCAAACGGTGTAAAATGTTGTAAAATACTAAATATGTATGAGATTATTTAGATGACATGAAGGAGGAACATATATGAGAAACCGAAAGTTCATGGCTGTCCTTGCCATGATCCTTATCTGCGTCCTGTCAGCGGCAGGCTGCAGCAAAAAGAACGTGGGCAGTCCGGAGGACAACCCGGTGCAGGAAGAAGACGAGGAGGGACAGGGAGAGGACGGACAGGCTGAGGGGGAAGGATATACATTCGGCTTCAGCGCCATCGATATGGAAAATCCTTATTTTATCACGCTGGAAAATTCTATCCGCGAAACCCTGACAGAGCAGGGCCATGAGCTGATCACCATGGATCCGGGGACCGATGCGGCTACCCAGGAGTCCCAGATCGAACAGATGATAGATTCCGGCATAGACGCTATTTTCCTGAGCCCTGTCAACTGGGAGAGCATTACGCCGTCCCTGCAGGCGCTTCAGGAGGCGGGCGTGAAGATCATCAACGTGGACACCCAGGTGAAGGAGATGGACTACGTGGATGCCTACGTGGGCTCTGACAATGTGGAGGCGGGCAGGATCTGCGGACAGGCTCTGATGGAGCGGTGCCCGAAAGGCGGAAAGGTGCTCATCCTTGAGTGCCCCACGCAGAATTCCATCAATGACCGGATCACCGGCTTTGAGGAGGTGATCTCAGATGCGGATCCAGGATTTGAGATCGTGGCCAGAGAGAACACAGACGGAAAGTTTGAGAAATCCCTGGAGGTGGCCCAGACAGCGCTGGAAGCGCACCCGGATGTGACTGCCATCATGTGCGGCAATGACCAGATCGCCGTGGGAGCACAGACAGCGGTCAATCTTCTCGGGATGGACGACGTGATCATCTATGGCGTGGACGGATCCCCGGATATCAAAAAGGAGCTTTTGAAATCTGACACACAGATTGCCGGCACTGCGGCCCAGTCTCCCATCAATATGGGGAAAACAGCTGTGGAAGTAGGACTGGCTATCCTGAATGGAGAGGACTACGAGAAGGAAAACTATGTGGAGATCATTGATATGATCACAAAGGACAATGTGGAAATGTATGGAGCAGACGGCTGGCAGTAGGAGCAGCAGGAAGGAAGAGTAATGACAAAAAAAGAGGGAAGGCCTACGCCTTTAGGTGCGGAAGTGAAAAGGGAGCAGGTGAATTTTGCAGTGGAGGCGCCCCAGGGGAAGACGTGTGAGCTTCTGCTGTACAGAAAAGGGGAGCCGGAGCCGGCATTTTGCTTTGATATGCCCTATAGAGAGGAGACCGGGGACGTGCGCTTTCTGGCCCTTGCAGATTTCCCGGCACAGGAGTACGAGTACAACTACCGGATCGGGGAGGAGATCTTCGTGGATCCCTATGCCAGGAAGCTGGCTGGTACGGAGAAGTTCCACGATATATGCGACGCCCGGGACTGCCAGGTCAGAGGAGTGCTTTACGTGGATGACTATGACTGGGAGGGGGACAGAAGACCCCGCATTCCCATGCACAGAGTGGTGGCTTACAGCCTCCATGTGAGAGGGTTTACAAAGCACACATCCTCCCGGGTAAAACACAAGGGAACATTTGCCGGCCTTGTGGAGAAGATCCCCTATATGCTGGAACTGGGGATCAATCAGATCCACTGTATGCCGGTGTACGAGTTTGCCCCGTCTCCCAAGTACGTGAATTACTGGGGATACGGGCCGGGATATTATTTTGCGCCGAAGGCGGCCTACGCGGCGGCAGATCCGGTCACGGAGCTGAAGGACATGGTCAAAGCCTGCCATAAGGCCGGGATTGAGGTGATCCTGGAAATGCCCTTTGAGGGGACCACGCCCAGGATCTATATGGAGGCCTGCCTGCGCCATTATATGCTGGAGTACCACGTGGACGGGTTTATCCTGAATCCCGATGTGACGCCTGTGAACGGGGTGTACAGGGATCCCATGCTGCAGGGGATGAAGCTTCTGAAGCATCAGACCGGGTTCCAGAATGTGATGCGCCGTTTCCTGAAAGGGGACGAGGGCATGGTGGGGGATGTGATCTACTGGCTCCGCCGCCAGGCAGGCGCAGAAGGATACTACAACTATATTGCAAACCAGAACGGATTTACACTGAATGACCTTGTCTCCTACGACGCCAAGCACAATGAGGCAAACGGGGAGAACAACCAGGACGGGCCGGACTACAACTACAGCTGGAACTGCGGGGCAGAGGGACCCAGCCGGAAGAAGGCGGTGGTGGCCTTAAGAGAGGGGCAGAGAAGAAATGCCTTCTTTCTGGTGCTGCTGGCACAGGGGACGCCCTGCATCCTGGCGGGCGATGAATTTGGCAACACCCAGAAGGGAAACAACAATGCCTACTGCCAGGACAATCCGACAGGGTGGCTGGACTGGAGCCGCCTGGAGCGCGAGAAGAAGCTGTTCGCTTTTGTGAAAGATCTGATCGCCCTGCGAAAAGCCCATCCGGTGCTGGCGCAGGAGAAGGAGCTGCTTGGCATGGACCAGATCAGCTGCGGTGTGCCTGATGTGTCCTACCATGGCGCCTGTGCGTGGCAGACCCCCTCGGAAGTGTCCAGCCGTCAGCTGGGTGTCTATTACTGTGGGAAGATGGCGGAGGATGAGGACTGCTTTGTCGCCTACAACATGCACTGGCTGGAGCACGGCTTTGCTCTCCCGGCTCTGCCCAAGGGAAAGAAGTGGTATCTGGCCGCTGACACAAAAGAGGGCATCCTTCCGGAGACAGTGCTTCTGGACAGCCAGAGGGAAGCTGTGCTTAAAGACAGGACCATTGCCGTCTTCATAGGCAGGTAGGGGATGAGCGGGACAAAGATCGGAGAACTGCTTAGGAGAGCCTCCGCATTTGACGCATTTTCTCTGAAGTGCCTTGCCATTCTCTGTATGGCGGCAGACCATGCAGGGCGGATCCTCTTCCCGGAGGAGCTGAACCTGGTCAGGATCGGGAGACTTGCCTTTCCCATATTCGCCTTTCTCCTGACGGAGGGGTTCTTCCATACAAGAGACATATACAGGTACCTTGCAAGGCTGGGAATCTTTGCGATTCTGTCGGAAATCCCTTTTGACCTGGCCTTTCATCAGAGTATCTGGTATCCCCGGAGCCAGAATGTATTTTTTACGCTTTTTATCAGCGTGGCTCTGATGGCGGCGCTGGAGCGCTGCAGGGAGTGGCCGGAGCGCATTCTTGAGATATTTATTGCTATGTGGTTTGCAGAGGCCCTGGGCAGTGATTATGGTTTCCGCGGAGTCCTTCTGGTGCTGATCTTCTATGTAGGGCGTGCGCGTCCCTGGGCAGGGCTGACCTTAGGAGGACTGTGGAACTTTCTGTGGCAGTCCCCGGTGCAGCGCTTTGGAGTCCTGTACGTTATACCTGTGGGGCTCTACAATGGGAAAAAGGGAAGGAGTATGAAATACTTTTTCTATGTGTTTTACCCGGCCCATCTGCTTCTGCTCTGGGCGATAAAATATCTGTGCGGATAGGGCGGCAGAGGGCAGAATAGGTATAGAAAAGGAATGAATTTGAGAAGGAAGTATAAAAAGATGAAGGCATGGAAACATTTTTGCACAATTACTCATCACAAGATCCTTGTCATGAAGGGCTGCTTTAAGCTGGGGCTCTACCGTCAGGGGCTGCTCCACGATATGTCCAAGTATTCGCCGGTGGAGTTTTTTGTGGGCTGCAAGTACTATCAGGGGACGAGAAGTCCCAACAATGCAGAGCGGGAGGCGAAGGGATATTCCTCTGCCTGGCTTCACCACAAGGGCCGGAACAAGCATCACTATGAATACTGGATCGATTACGGGATGCACAAAGAGGACGGAATCATCGGCATGAAGATGCCTGCCCGGTATGTGGCGGAAATGTTTGTAGATCGGATCTCCGCTTCCAAGACATACCAGAAGGACAAATACGAGGACTGGCATCCCCTCCAGTACTACGAGAAGGGTGCAGCCATGCTGGGAAAGATGATCCACCCCGAGACAGCGCAGCTTCTCCACGACCTGCTGAAGCGACTGGCCCGGGACGGAGAGGAGAAAACCTATGCCTACATCCGTAACGTGGTGCTGAAGAAAGACTTTCCCTACAATAGAAAGTGGGAGCCTGAGAAGTCAGGGGAACACAAAAATCATCCGCAGAAAAATGAAAAGAGCTGGAATTGGTAAAAGGGACCCTTTCTGAGTCCCTTTTTTCGCCGAGTGCAGGATTTTTTTATTCCGGATAGACAAGCCGCTCTTTTGTGATCCCCTCCAGCACCTCTTTTAAGTATCTCTCTGCCAGGTATTTTGCCATGGGAAGGTTCATATCCAGATAATTGCCGCAGTCTTTTGGTGACGCGCCCGGAACTTCCCCCTCAAATTCTGCGATAAAGGAGAACATCTTTTTCATAAGAGGGACAATGTCCTCAGATTCATAGTCGCCGGCCAGCAGAAGGTAAAAGCCGGTGCGGCAGCCCATGGGCCCGAAATACAGGACCTTGTCTTTAAAGTCCGGGTCATTTCTCAGGAAGGTGGCGCCCAGGTGCTCGATGGTGTGGACTTCGGCCGTGTTCATGACCGGCTCATCGTTGGGGCTTGTCATGCGCAGGTCAAAAGTGGTCACCACACAGTCTCCGGCCATGTCTTTTCTGGAGACATACACGCCCGGGACCAGTTTTATGTGGTCAATGGTAAAACTTGTAATCTTTTCCATGTAAGATCATCCTTTCCAATATAATATGTCAGTCAGGGCAAAACAGATTTTGCCTTTGCCAGAGTATGCCAGGCAAAAATGCCCTATACTTCAGTCTACCACTTTTTTCATGGATTTTCTATGGCAAAACAACACAGGTGTGGTATAATGTGTGAGATAGGCCTGAGCCGTGCGAAAAGAAAAGGCGGCAGGCCGGCTGCTAGCAGACGGGGATGCGGCCTTTTCTTTTCATAGGGCGAAGCCCGGGACACTGAGGGGAGCGAAGCGCCCCGAAGTGTCCGGCACGGCGAGGAGAGGGGAGCGAAGCGCCCCGAAGTGTCCGGCACGGCGAGGAGAGGGCGTGCGAAGCGCCCCGAAGTGTCCGGCACGGCGAGGAGAGGGCGTGCGAAGCGCCCCGAAGGGAGGCACAACAGATGAAATTATATATTGTCCGTCACGGAGAGACGGACTGGAACAAAGCGAGAAAGATACAGGGACAGTCAGACATTCCTCTTAATGAGTTTGGGAGGCACCTGGCCAGGGAGACGGCCAAAGGTCTTGCGGATGTGCATTTTGATCTCTGTTTTACCAGCCCTCTTTCCAGGGCAAAGGAGACAGCGCAGATCATACTGGATGGAAGAGATGTCCCCATCATAGAGGAACCGCGGATCGAGGAGATGGCCTTTGGAGAGTACGAGGGAAAGTGCTGCTCCAGTGAAGGCTGGGAGCTGCCGGAAGAATTCCGCCGCTTTTTCGACGGCCCGGACAGGTACAGAGCTCCTGCGGGAGGAGAAGATTTTGGACAGGTGAGGGACCGGACGGGAGAGTTCCTGGAGGATTTGGCCCGCACTCCGGAATACGAGGGAAAGCAGATCCTGCTCACCACTCACGGCGCCGCGCTGGCGGGGTTGCTCTGCTACATAAGAAAGGCTCCTCTGTCCCAGTATTGGGGCGCGGGGGTGCACAAAAACTGCGCAGTCACGGAAGTGGACTGCAGAGATGGAAAATTCCAGATTTTGTCCGAAAATGTGGTGTACTACAAGGATGAAGTAGAACCCTGGGCAAAATGATCGATTATAAAAATGGGAGGACACAGACATGATCAATGACAAGAAAGTACTATTCAGCGGGATGCAGGCGACAGGGAACCTGACCCTTGGAAATTATCTGGGAGCGCTGAAGAACTGGGTGACGCTGAGTGACGAGTATGAATGTTTCTACAGCGTGGTGGACATGCATTCCATCACAGTGCGGCAGGACCCGGCAACTCTGAGAAAGAGGGCGAGAGCGCTTCTCATCCTCTACATCGCGGCCGGCCTGGATCCGAAGAAGAACTGCATCTACTACCAGTCCCACGTGTCCGGGCATGCGGAGCTGGCCTGGATCCTGAACTGTTTCACCTACATGGGTGAGCTGAACCGGATGACCCAGTTTAAGGACAAGGCGGCCAAGCACGCGGACAATATCAACGCCGGACTTTTCACTTACCCGGTGCTGATGGCGGCGGACATCCTTCTCTACCAGGCAGACGTTGTGCCAGTGGGAGTGGATCAGAAGCAGCATCTTGAGATCACAAGAGACATTGCGGAGAGGTTCAATAATATTTACGGGGATGTGTTCACCATCCCGGAGGCCTATATAGGAAAAGTGGGGGCAAAAATTATGAGCCTCCAGGATCCTGTAAAGAAGATGTCCAAATCAGATGAAAACCCCAATGCCAGCATTTACCTCATGGACGATCCGGATACGATCATGCGCAAATGCAAGCGGGCTGTGACGGACTCTGAGGCACAGATCCTTTACAGGGACGAGCAGCCGGGAGTCAAGAACCTGATCAACATCTACAGCGCCTGCACCGGAAAGACAGCGGAAGAAGTGGTAAAAGAGTTTGACGGCAGAGGATACGGAGATTTTAAGGTGGCTGTAGGAGAATCTGTTGTCTCTGTGCTGAAACCTCTGCAGGAAGAGGCGGCAAGACTTACAAAGGACAAGGCATACATTGACGGCATTATCAAGGAGAATGCGGAGAAAGCAGGATACTACGCAAATAAGACGCTGCGCAAGGTGCAGAAAAAAGTGGGATTCCCGGAACGCATCCGCTAAATCTTCTGTGACGGCGAAAAAATGGAGATACGGAGGCTTACGTGATGGCAATACAGACTGCGGGAGAGCAGAAGTATTATGATTTTATAGAGGAGAGAGCAAAGAGCCTGCGCACAGGGATGATCGTCTGGATCAGCCTGCTGGCGGTGGCGCTCATTGCTGCCCTCAACAGTCCGGTCATCGGCGCTGTGCTGGCGGCGGCAGGGGTCGTGCTGGCTGTGCTGAATGTCAGGAGCCAGAGAGCGCTGCGCGCAAAACTTTCATGGATCGAGGACAAGGCTGCCTTTTTTAACCAGCTGATCGCCCCGGATGCGGTGGAGGTACCTGCCTTCCGCCTGCTTGTGGCAAGAGAGTATGTACTCTCCTTTCGGGCAGATGTGCTTGTCTACCGCCTCAGCGACATGGCAAAGGTGGAAGTAGGACTGGGAAAAGGCGAGGAGAAGGCTTTATTTCTCACGGACAAAAGAGGGGAAAGGCATGAGATCGCAAGAGACAGAGGCAGAGAAACAGCCGACTTTGACAGGGCCTACGAGGTGCTGAGAGAGAGGCTGGCGCAGGCAGGGCAGCAGGCTTAAGAGAGATTTTTCCCAAGAAGAAAACTCCCGGAACTGTGGACAAAATGAGATGTCCCCGGTTCGGGAGTTTTTTGCTGCCAGTTTTGCTGCTACTTTCTTGCAGCCAGTTCTTTTTTGTGTTTTTCTACCAGCGCGTGAATTCTCTTTGTCGGATCAAGGACAGCTCCAATGGAGATGTCGTGGTTCAGTGAGTCGATGATCAGCGCGATGAACTTACTCATATCTGCCACAGTGAAGTAGGGCTTGCTCAGTGTCTCGGGCGGCAGATAGGTGAGGTTGGTGGTGATCAGGTGATCGATGTAGCCCTTGTTGTAATAGTCGTCAAAGATCTCCATGCCGTTAGTGAAAAGCCCGAAGGTGGTGCACACAAAGACGCGGGCAGCCCCTCTGTCTTTCAGCTGTTTTGCCACATCCAGCATGCTCTCTCCGGAGGAGATCATGTCATCCACAACGATCAGATCCTTGCCTTTGACATCAGCCCCCAGGAATTCATGGGCCACAATGGGGTTTTTGCCGTTCACGATGGTGGAGTAGTCACGGCGTTTGTAGAACATGCCCATCTCCACGCCCAGCACATTGGAGAAATACACAGCTCTGTGCATGGCTCCCTCGTCCGGGCTGACGATCATCAGGTGCTCTTTGTCCAGCACCAGGTCAGGTTCAGCCCTGAGCAGTGCCTTCATAAACTGGTAGGGCGGGTTGAAGTTGTCAAAGCCTATGAGCGGGATGGCGTTCTGCACTCTGGGGTCGTGGGCGTCGAAGGTCATAATGTTGGACACACCCATTTCCACCAGCTCTTCCAGCGCCAGGGCGCAGTCCAGGGACTCGCGCTTTGTGCGCTTGTGCTGGCGGCTTTCGTATAAGAAAGGCATCAGCACATTGACCCTGTGGGCTTTTCCGTTTGCCGCGGAGATGATGCGCTTCAGGTCCTGGTAGTGGTCGTCCGGGGACATGTGGTTTACGTGGCCGTTCACCGAGTAGGTCAGGCTGTAGTTGCATACATCTACCATTACAAAGAGATCCTTGCCACGGACAGTCTCTTTGATCGTACCCTTTGCCTCGCCGCTTCCAAAGCGGGGACAGTGGCACTCGATCAGATAGTTGTCCATCTGATAGGAAGAATAGACGGGAGAGCTGAGTGTCTCCTCTGATGTGTCCTTCCGAAATTGCACGATATAGTCATTTACCTTTTTCCCCAGCTCTGTACAGCTCTCAAGAGCTGCGATCTTTAAGGGAGCCACGGGCAGGGCACGTTCCAGTACTTTTAAATCTGACATAGGTTCCTCCAGTCATATATGTTTTTTCCTCTATTATTTATAGCACTTTTATGGTAAAATGGTCAACTAATCGGTCAAAATATGTTATACTTTATTAGATAAGAAACAGCAGAGGTATTTTATATGGCACACAGACATATCATCAAGAGCATAGAGCCCGGCAGCATTGCAGAGGAGCTGGGCATAGAGAAGGGGGACATTCTTCTGTCCATCAACGACCAGGAGGTAGAGGATGTCTTTGATTATCATTTTTACGTCAACGACGAGCAGCTTGTGCTTACTATAGAGAAGCCGGACGGGGAAGAGTGGGAGCTGGAGATTGAGAAGGACTATGAGGAGGACCTGGGGATTGAGTTTGAGCAGGGCCTCATGGATGAGTACCGCTCCTGCAGAAATAAATGTATTTTCTGTTTTATCGACCAGATGCCGAAGGGGATGCGGGACACGCTCTACTTCAAAGACGACGACTCAAGACTCTCCTTTCTGCAGGGAAACTATGTGACGCTGACCAATATGAGCGACCATGACATTGACAGGATCATCCGGTATCACCTGGAGCCTATCAATATTTCTTTCCATACTACCAACCCGGAGCTGCGCTGTCAGATGCTCCACAACCGATTTGCCGGTGAGGCGCTGAAGAAGGTGGACAGGCTGTACGAGGCGGGGATTGAGATGAACGGACAGATCGTTCTGTGCCGGGGGATCAACGACGGTGAGGAGCTGGAGAGGACCATCCGGGATCTGTCCGGGTATCTTCCCTGCCTGCAGAGTGTGTCCGTGGTACCGGTGGGGCTGACGAAATACAGGGATGGCCTGTATCCGCTGGAGCCCTTCACCCCGGAGGATGCCCGAAAGGTGCTGGAAGTGGTCCACCGCTGGCAGGATGAGCTGTACGAAAAGTGGGGGAGCCATTTCATCCATGCCGGAGATGAGTGGTACCTGCTGGCCGGGGAGGAGATGCCGCCACAGGAGCGGTACGACGGGTATCTGCAGCTGGAGAACGGCGTGGGGATGATGCGGCTTCTGGAAAATGAGTTCCAGGAGGCTTTTGACGGACTCCCAGGGGATGATCTTTCGCGGGAGGTGTCTGTGGCCACGGGGAAACTGGCCTATCCGCTCATATGCAGTATGGCGGAGAAGTTGAAGAGCCGGTATCCCGGGACAGTGATCCACACGTACCAGATCGAGAACCGCTATTTCGGCGAGAGGATCACAGTGGCCGGCCTGATCACAGGGCAGGATCTGAAAGAGCAGCTGGCCGGGAAAGATCTGGGGAAGGCGCTTCTTCTCCCCTGCAATATGTTTCGCAGCCAGGAGGAAGTTTTCCTGGACGATGTGACCCTCACAGAGCTGAAAGATGCTTTACAATCAGAAATAGATATTGTAAAATCAAGCGGGCAGGATTTTATTGATGCTGTGCTGAAACTTAGATAAAAAGATCCGGTCAGTCAGAGGCCGGGCGAGAGATAAAATGTCAGTAATTTGAGAAGGAGAGCAATATGAGCAAACCAGTAGTAGCCGTCGTGGGGCGGCCAAACGTGGGAAAATCCACTTTATTTAATGTGCTGGCCGGTGAGAAGATCTCCATCGTAAAAGACACGCCGGGCGTGACAAGGGACCGCATCTATGCGGAGGTGTCATGGCTGGACCGTGAATTTACGCTGATCGACACCGGAGGGATCGAGCCGGAGAGCAAAGATGTGATCCTCTCCCAGATGCGGGAGCAGGCGCAGATTGCCATAGATACAGCGGATGTCATTCTTTTCCTGACGGATGTGCGCCAGGGACTTCAGGACGCGGATGCCAAGGTGGCGGATATGCTGCGGCGGTCCGGCAAGCCGGTGCTTCTTGTAGTAAATAAAGTAGACAATTTTGATAAGTTCATGGCAGATGTTTATGAGTTCTATAATCTGGGGATCGGGGATCCCATTCCGATTTCTGCATCTTCCAGGCTTGGACTGGGAGATATGCTGGATGCCCTGATCGCTCATTTCCCGGAACACGCAGGGGAAGAGGAGGAGGACGAGCGGCCCAGGGTGGCCATTGTAGGCAAGCCCAATGTAGGCAAGTCTTCCATTATCAATAAGCTTCTGGGCGAGCAGAGAGTGATCGTGTCCGATATTGCCGGAACCACCCGGGATGCCATTGACACAGAGGTGGTCCATGACGGAAAAGAGTATGTGTTTATCGACACAGCGGGCCTTCGCCGGAAGAACAAGATCAAGGAGGAGCTGGAGCGGTACAGTATCATCCGTACAGTGACAGCTGTGGAGAGGGCGGATGTGGTGCTGGTCGTCATTGACGCCACAGAAGGAGTCACAGAGCAGGATGCCAAGATCGCAGGCATTGCCCACGAGAGAGGAAAGGGCATCATTATTGTGGTGAACAAGTGGGATGCCATCGAGAAAAACGACAAGACCATGCGGGAGTACGAGAACAAGGTGCGCCAGGTTCTCTCTTTCATGCCCTACGCAGAGATCATGTATGTGTCCGCCAAGAGCGGCCAGAGACTTCACAAGCTGTTTGAGAAGATCGATATGGTGATCCAGAACCAGAACCTCCGGGTGGCCACGGGCGTTCTCAATGAGATCATGATGGAGGCTGTGGCCATGCAGCAGCCGCCTTCAGACAAGGGAAAGAGACTGAAGCTTTTCTATATCACTCAGGTGGCGGTGAAGCCGCCCAGCTTTGTCATTTTTGTCAATGATAAAGAGCTGATGCATTTTTCATATACCAGGTATCTGGAAAATAAAATCCGGGAGGCCTTTGGATTTAAGGGGACGTCTCTTAAATTCTTTATCCGCCAGCGGAAGGAGAAGGAGCAGTAATCATGTTAGAACGAGTTATTTGTCTGGCCATCGGATATGCTTTCGGGCTGATCCAGACAGGATATCTGTACGGAAAGACGCAGCATATTGACATCCGCACAAAGGGGAGCGGAAATGCGGGAACGACCAACGCTCTGCGCACGATGGGTTGGAAGGCGGGTGTCATTACTCTCCTTGGAGACTGCCTCAAATGCGTGTTCGCTGTTCTTGTCGTGCGACTGATCTTCGGAGGAGCGCACGGCGATATCATGCCGGTCCTCTCCCAGTATGCAGGCCTGGGAGCTATCCTGGGACACAATTATCCGTTTTATATGAAGTTTAAGGGCGGAAAGGGCATTGCGGTCACTGCCGGCATTATCATCACTACATGGAATATCTGGATCATGCTGATCTGCCTGGCTGTATTTCTCATCAGCGTGGCAGCCACCAAGTATGTATCCGTGGGGTCCCTCGTGGTTGTGGTTACATATTTTATCTGCGTGGTCGTGTACGGGCAGATGGGAGGTTTCCATGTGGACGGCAGTCATCTGACGGAAATGTACGTGCTGGCGGCGCTTGTGGTTGTCTCAGCATTTTACAAGCACAAAGCTAACATCGGACGCCTGATGAACGGCACAGAGAACAAGCTGAGTGTGGGCAGGAGCAAATAATAGCGAGCGAATAGAACGGTCCAGTGAACCGTCTTTATAAACAGAGTATGCGGCCCTGCCCCGTCAGGATATGCAGGCGGGCCGGGAAGGAGGAAGATTATGGCAAAAGTTGGGATTATGGGAGCCGGAAGCTGGGGGACAGCCCTGTCGCTTCTTCTCCACAAGAATGGGCATGAGGTGATCGTCTGGTCCATCAATGAGGAGGAAGTGGAGATGCTCTCCAGAGAGAGGGAGCACAAGAGCAAGCTGCCTGGGGTGAAGATCCCGAAGGATATGGAGTTTACCACAGACATGGAGAAGACTGTGACGGACAAGGATTTTGTCGTCCTGGCAGTGCCTTCTACTTTTACGAGAAGCACAGCCAGAAACATGTGTCCCTATGTAAAAGAGGGGCAGATTCTCGTGAATGTGGCAAAGGGGATTGAGGAGTCCACGCTGATGACCCTCTCCGAGCAGATCGAGGAGGAGATTCCTCAGGCCAATGTGGCTGTCCTGTCCGGACCCAGCCATGCGGAGGAAGTGGGACGGCAGATCCCCACAAGTGTGGTTGTGGGCGCAAAGACAAAGGAGACCGCAGAGTACCTCCAGGAGATGTTTATGAACGAGGTGTTCCGCGTCTATACAAGCCCGGATATCCTGGGCATTGAGCTGGGCGGTTCCCTGAAAAATGTCATCGCTCTGGCTGCAGGTATGGCCGACGGACTGGGATACGGGGACAACACAAAGGCAGCCCTCATCACAAGGGGGATCCACGAGATCGCACGCCTGGGTGTCAAGATGGGCGGAGCCCTGGAGAGCTTTATGGGACTTACCGGCATCGGCGACCTGATCGTGACCTGCGCCAGTGTCCACAGCCGGAACCGGAAGGCCGGCTACCTGATGGGGCAGGGCAAGACCATGCAGGAGGCCATGGATGAGGTGAAGATGGTGGTGGAGGGCGTTTACTCCACAAAGGCCGCTGTAGCCCTCGGAAAGAAATACGGTGTGGACCTTCCCATTATCGAGCAGGTCAATGCCATCCTCTTTGAAGATAAGGATGCAAAAGAAGCCGTGTACGATCTGATGATGCGCAAAGGCAAGGCAGAGCATAACGCAAAACCCTGGAGTTAGATGGGGACGTAATATTCTTTAAAAGTGTTACGTCCGGATTTAAACCAACTGGTGTGTAATTGTGTCAGATGAACCAATGCAGTGTTTGGTTTCGTTTGACGGATCATAAAAGAAAAAGCGAGAGTTTCTCCCGTGTTTTACGGAAGAGGCTCTCGCTTTTTTGACAGATAAATCATCACTTTTTATGGGAAATGTGTAAAAAGATAGTTGTGGGTTTGCACAATTACACACCAGTTAAAGTGATTTCGGACGTAATACTTTTTAAAAGGATTACGTCCCCTATTAAACAGTTGCGTGGCGTTTTACAAATTCTTTGAAGTCGTTGATGGCGGGCGCCTGGTACACGTCCTTCAGGGTGCACATGTAGAACATCCGCTCCCAGGTGGGATTGACGATGCGGATGATCTGCACCGGCATGTAGGCAAGGAGAGCCATGTGGGGCACCACAGCGATGCCGAAGCCGGCGGACACAAGACCTGCCACAGCCTGGTCCTCCTCCACCTCGTAGGTATACTGGGGCTGGCCTTTGCACTCCTTGAACAGCTTGTCAATGATGGGGCGCAGACCGCTTCGCCGGGAAAAACCGATATGGGGATAGGGCAGCGTGTCAGCCAGGTCGATCTCGTCCCGGGTGCACAGCGGATGACCGTTGGGGACGATCAGTACCAGTTCCTGCTTGGACACGGGAATGAATTCAATAGCCGGCTCATTTTCCATTTTGGAGCAGAAGGCAATATCGTACTTCCGGCTTTTGAGCCCCTCGATCATGTCCGGTGTAAGTCCGGTGGAGTTGTGAAAGCGGAAATCAATGTTCTGCTTGGGATGTTCCTTAATATAGTCCCGCACCAGGCCGGGGACAAGATGTGTGCTCAGAGTGCGCAGGACGGCGATGTCGATCTGCCCCTCGCCGCTGCCTGTCATCTGCAGCTTGTTCACACTGGAGTCCAGAATGCTCAGAGACTGCTCCACGTCCTCGAGAAAAGCCTGTCCGCATTTGGTCAGGACGATATTGCGCCCCTCCTTTTCAAACAGTTTTACGCCCAGCTCGCTTTCCAGAGACGAGATGGCATGGCTGAGGCTGGGCTGGGTGATAGACAGCAGCTCCGCTGCCTTTGTATAGTGCTCCAGATGAGCAAGTGTCACGAAATACCGTAAATGATATAGGTTCATCAGGGTTCCTCCTGTGTATATATTAGATATATTTTATCACAAACCATAAATAGTTTCTATGAATTCGTGCTACATTATGAATTTGTTTTTATTTTAACAATAGAATATAATAAAGGCATAGTAAATATCACAAGATTGAACGAAGAAAAAGTAAGAGAAGTGTTCAATTTTAACAACGGAAGGAGAAAAAACTATGTCAAAGAAAAATCCAATCACAGTCAGCTCATGGACATTAGGCGACCAGTGCAAATTTGAGGATCGTGTGATCGCTGCAAAAGAAGCAGGATACGAGGGTATCGGCCTTCGCGCAGAGACATACGTGGATGCGCTGAACGAGGGACTCTATGATGAGGACATTCTGGCAATCCTTGACAAGCACGGCATGAAGGTGACAGAGGTTGAGTATATTGTGCAGTGGGCAGAGGACAACCGCTCCTACGAACAGAAATACAAAGAGCAGATGTGCTTCCATATGTGCGACCTGTTCGGCGTGAACCACATCAACTGCGGACTGATGGAAAACTACTCTGTTGAGCACACAGCACAGAAATTAAAAGAGCTCTGCCACAGAGCCGGCAAGCGGATCATCGGCGTAGAGCCAATGCCCTACAGCGGAATCCCGGATCTGAAAAAAGCATGGGATGTAGTGAAAGCCTCCGGCGCTGAGAACGCATACATGATCCTGGATACATGGCACTGGGTAAGAGCAGATCAGCCATACGACATCCTGACAGAGGAGATGGCGAAGAAAGTCATCTCCATCCAGATCAACGATGCCTATGACAGACCGTATGCAAAATCCATCCTGAGAGATGAGTCCATGCATGACCGTCTCGCTCCCGGAACAGGTGCGAAAGACACAGCTGGTTTCGTGAAGATGATCAAGGATGCCGGGGTTGACCCGAAGGTTATCGGTGTGGAAGTCATCTCTGATGAGATCCTTTCAAGAGGATTGAAAGAGGCTGCTGCTTATACATATGAAAACACAGAAAAAGTGTTAAAAGAAGCATGGCCGGAAATGGTTGAGGACTAAGAAGAATAAAAGAAAACAGTAACGCAGACATTCGGACTTATCTTTTTGACTTGCGCGGCACGATTTCGAGGTTACGTATGATCGGAGAGATAAGTCCGATGTGCGCAGCCAAAGAGTGTTAAAAAAGTGACGGGAATGATAAAAACCTGTCAGAATAACCGTAAGTGAATATATGAATAGTTGAGAGTGAGGAAAAAAATTATGAAATTTAGGACAATGTTCTCCCCGATCCAGGTTGGACCTATGACAGTAAAAAACCGCTTTGTTGTTCCGCCCATGGGCAATAACTTTGCCAACACAGACGGAACATGGAGCGACCAGTCTGTTGCCTACTACGCAGAGAGGGCAAAAGGACAGTTCGGACTGATCACCATTGAGGCGACGGTTGTACACAACAACGCAAAAGGCGGACCGAGAAAGCCCTGCCTCTATGACGACAACAGCATTGAGAGCCTGAAGAAGATCACAGATGCCTGTCACGCTGAGGGGGCAAAGGTCTCCATCCAGCTGCAGAACGCAGGCCCGGAGGGAAATGCGGTGAACGCAGGCGCACCGATCGTGGCAGCTTCTGCCATCCCTTCTGTATATGGAAAGGACACACCGGTGGAGGTGCCGACAGAGACAGTATATGAGCTGGTAAAAGGCTACGGCGATGCCGCTGAGCGCGCCATGAAGGGCGGAGCCGACGCGGTGGAGATCCATATGGCTCACGGCTACCTTGTGAATTCTTTCATTTCCCCGAGAACCAACAAGCGTACCGATGAATTCGGCGGAAACTTTGAGAACAGGATGCGCTTCCCGCGTCTGATCGTGGAGGAAGTAAAGAGAAGAGTGGGCGGCAAAGTTGCCATCCTGGCCCGCATCAACAGCTCCGACGAAGTGGAAGGCGGAGATGACGTACACGACAGCGCAGCCATCGCAGCATATCTGGAAGACTGTGGCGTGGAGGGACTTCATGTATCCCGTGCCGTGCATATCAAAGACGAGTATATGTGGGCTCCAACAGCTGTACATGCAGGATTTTCCGCTGATCTTGTGACAGAGATCAAAAAGGCTGTGTCCATCCCGGTCATCACAGTGGGACGCTACACAGAGCCATATTTCGCAGAGCTGATGGTAAGAGAAGGACGTGCGGACCTGGTGGCTTTCGGACGCCAGTCACTGGCAGATCCCCGCATGCCTGAGAAGGCCATGAACGATAAGCTGGAGGATATGTTCCCCTGTATCGCATGTCTCCAGGGATGTGTGGCAAACATGTACAAAGGCGAGCCGATCTGCTGTCTTGTAAACCCCTTCCTGGGCCATGAGGCAGAGGGCCTGAAAAAGGCTGAGAAATCCAAGAAAGTCATGGTCATCGGCGGCGGTGTGGCCGGCATGTGCGCAGCTTTTATCGCAGCGGAGAGAGGACATGATGTGTCTCTGTACGAGAGCACAGACAGACTGGGCGGAAATATGCGTCTGGCTGCTTACCCGCCCGGAAAAGGTGACATCACAAACATGATCCGCAGCTACATCGTAAGATGTGAGAAGGCCGGCGTGAAGATCCACAAAAACACAACCGTTGATCTGGACTTTGTGAAAGCAGAGAAACCGGATGCAGTGATCGTGTCAACTGGTTCCCGCACACTGATCCTTCCTATCGAGGGCATCGACAACCCGGCTATCATCCACGGCTCCGACCTGCTGGACGGCAAGAGAGCTGCCGGCAAGAAAGTCCTTGTCGTAGGCGGCGGTATGGTGGGCTGCGAGACAGCTGCCTTCTTAGGAGAGCAGGAGCATGATGTGACAGTCATCGAGTTCCGCGACACAGTGGGCGCTGACGTGATCCACGAGCACAGAGTATTCCTTATGGAAGACTTTAAGAATTATGATATCAAACAGATCACAAACGCAAAGGTATGCAAGTTCTATGAGGACGGCGTAGCATATGAGTCCCCGGACGGAACCATGCATGAAGTGAGAGGATTTGACTCTGTTGTCCTTTCCATGGGATTCAGAAACTACAATCCTTTTGCCGAGCAGCTGGAAGAGCTTGGACAGGAAGTCTATGTGATCGGTGACGCCACAAGGGCAAGAAGAGCTCTGGACGCCACAAAAGAAGCCTACGCAGCCGCGATCCAGATCTAAGCGGAGCAGGGCAGAGGCACAGTGCAAGAATGATTGAGGAGGAAAAGATCATGGAAAAAAGAATTTCTGGACATACAGGACTGATGGCATTATTTGGAAGCCCGGTGGGACATTCTGGTTCCCCGGCCATGTACAACTTCAGCTTCCAGCACGACGGACTGGACTACGCGTACCTGGCGTTCGACGTGACTGTGGAGCAGATGCCGAAAGTATTTGAGGCCATCCGCCTTTTCAAAATGCGGGGCGGAAACTTCACCATGCCCTGCAAGAACATTGCTGCAGAGCTGGTGGACAAGCTGTCACCGGCGGCAGAGATCATCGGTGCCTGCAACACCTTTGTCAATGATGACGGTGTTATCACAGGACATATCACAGACGGTATCGGCTTTGTGAACAACCTGGCTCTCAATGGTTTTGACGTGAAGGGCAAAAAGGCAGTGATCCTAGGAGCAGGCGGCGCTGCCACAGCCATCCAGGTGCAGTTTGCCCTGGACGGAGCAAAAGAGGTGCACATCTTTAATATCAAAGACGAGTTCTATGCAAGAGCAGAGGGAACAAAAGAGAAACTGGCGCAGAAATGCCCGGACTGCCTTGTCACAGTAGATGACTTGGACGACAAGGAGAAGCTGGCAGAGGCTGTAAAAGACTGCGACATCGTGATCAATGCCACCATCATGGGCATGAAGCCCTACGATGACGTGACGCTCATCGACAAGTCCCTTTTCCGCAAGGACCTTGTAGTAGCTGACACAGTCTACAATCCGGAGAAGACAAAGATGATCCTGGAGGCTGAAGAGGCAGGATGCAAGGCCATCGGCGGCGTGGGCATGCTCCAGCAGCAGGGCGTTGTCAACTACGAGCTCTTTGTAGGAAAGAAAATGCCTCTGGACGAGTACAACAAGTTCCAGGCAGAGCAGGCAAAATAATACAGTTTGAACGAGAAAAGGAGTAAGAGAAGTGAAGGCGAAAAAGTATATCTTATCACTGGCAATGGTGTACATGGCGTACTTTACCCATGGTATCCAGGCGATCATCCTGTCACAGAACCAGGTAAACTTCTACACCCAGTGGGGGTACACGGACGCAGTGGAAGGTGCGGCGGCCGTGTCCCTGGCGATCACAGCGACAGGCTTTGGTAAAATGCTGACTGTATGGCTGGGCGGAGAATTCTCAGACCGCATTGGCCGTAAAAAGATGGCAGTTGCGGGCGGCGTGCTCTATATCATCTGCTTTGCGGGACTTCTGTTCACGGCAAGCTTCCCCATCGCATGTGTATGTGCATTCCTCTCAGGAGCAGCTACGTCCGGTTTCTGGGATGCATCCCTGTATCCGGCAGCTCAGGAGTCTGTAAAACCGAGATACGCAGGAAGTGCTCTGATCGGTATCAAATTCTTCGTGTCTCTGTCCGGCATCATTTATCCGCTGTTGGCTGTGCAGTTCTCAGCAGCAGGAAACTGGCACATCAACATCTGGATTCCGCTTGTTATGTCCATCGTTGCGGTTGTGCTGGCAGTGATCGCACCCTTTGCCTATGACGATCAGATGAAAGAGACCGTACAGACAGCAGACGGCAAGACAGAGAATGCGGCACAGGCTGAGATCGAGGCCGCAAGAGCAAGAATGCTTGTAAAACCAAGCGGACTGGTAAACTTCTTTACCATGTTCTACGGATTTGTATGTATGTTCATCATGTACGGCGCGCAGCAGTACACAAAGGCCTTCGGTATGAGCAACTGCGGTCTGACTGAGGCGCAGGCGGCGGGCATGACATCGATCTACACAGTAGGATCAGTTATTGCCGTTGTATTCTGGGCAGTTATGATGGGTAAACTGCAGTGGAATCCGCTGAAGGTAGTCCTGATCGACTCCATCTTTACGGCAGTGGCTCTCGCCATTGTTCTCCTTGTGAGCAACGTGGCTGTGATCTATGTGGCCATCGCCCTGCTTGGCTTCTTCGCAGCAGGCGGAGCACTCCAGACAGGTCTTGGGATCCGTCAGGAGATGTGCCCCGGCCCGAAGGGAAGAAACACTGGTATCTACTATACATGGATGGGACTTGCAAGCTGCTTCCTGCCCTACATTGTATCAGCCATGACCACCTCTATCGGAGAGGCTGCAGCTGTATACACTATGATGGGACTTCTCCTTGCAGCAGCAGTCATTGCCATCCTGATGATGCTCTACCTTGTATCTCAGTATAAGAAGATCTTTGGTAAGAGCGCTCTGACGAAATAGTACATACTGTGCATAAACAGTACAGTAAGACTGAGTGAAAAGTGACCCGCTGGAATGGACACAATAATCATAGAATGTATCCTGACTAGCGGGCCATTTTATATACAAATCATAGATAAAAAGAATAGATAATGCTGTGAAAAGCTATAAGACAGGGAGGTTTCAACATGAAAGTACTCAGATGGCTGGACCAGTATCTGGAGGAAGCCCTTCTCCTGATCATGCTGTGCGCCATGACGCTGGTCATGGGCGTTCAGGTGGCGGCAAGGTATGTGCTGGGCTCATCGCTTTCCTGGTCTGAGGAGATCACAAGATTTCTCTTCATCGTTTCCGGGTTTATCAGTGCCAGCTTCTGCATCAAAAAAGGCGCGTCGGTGAAGATCGACCAGCTGGTGGGCATGCTGCCGGGAAAGGGCGTGCATATTTTCCGGCTCATCAGCTACTCTGTACAACTTGTATTTTTTGCGTACCTGATCCCCTTTGCCTGGAAATATGTCGCGGCGGGTATGGAGAGCGGTCAGCGCAGCCCTGCCTGCGGTATCCCCATGTACATCATCCAGTCTTTTACCGTGATCAGTTTTGTCCTCTGCGTGATCCGGCTCATCCAGAAATGGCTGTACCGGCTGCAGCTCATCCTTGGAGTAAGAGATGGAAAGGAGGAGGAGTAAATGTCATCAGCAGTTGTAATGATCTTATTTTTTGTCTGCCTGCTCATAGCCATACCGATTTCGGTGTCTCTGGGCATCGTTTCTGTTCTGCCGGGAGTTTTTGACTCTTCCTTTACAGCCAGCGCCAGCTACGTGATCCGGTCTATGTTCGGCGGACTGGACAGTTTTCCGCTCCTTGCGGTCCCCATGTTCATCCTGTCGGGAATTATCATGGCGCGGGGAGGCATTTCCAAGAGGCTCTTTGACCTGTTTGCCTATTTTATAGGAAAGCGGACAGCGGGACTGCCCTGTGCGGCAGTGGTGACCTGTCTCTTTTACGGAGCCATCTCCGGGTCCGGCATTGCCACGGTGGCAGCCGTGGGGAGCATGACCATCCCCCTTCTTGTCCATCTGGGCTATGACAAAAAGTTCTGCACAGCTCTTGTGGCTGTGGCGGGGAGCCTGGGAGTCATCATTCCGCCAAGCATTCCCTTTATCATGTACGGTATGGCCTCGGGCGTGTCTGTCAGCGATATCTTTATTGCGGGCATCATCCCCGGCATCCTGATCGGTGTCCTTCTCATGGTCTATGCGGTGTACTACTGCAGGAAGAACGGGGAGGACAAGGAGAAGATCAACGAGGAAATCGGGAAACTCCGGGAAAAAGGCCTGTGGAGAGTGTTCAGGAGTAGCTTTTTTGCAGTCCTCTCGCCGGTGATCATCCTGGGATGCATCTACTCCGGCGTGGCGTCCCCCACGGAGGCGGCGGTCATCTCCGTGTTCTACTCCCTGATCATCAGCCTGTTTGTGTACAGGTCACTGCAGTGGAGAGAGCTGTACGCAGTCTTTTCCGAGGCGGTGAAGACCTATGCGCCCATCCTCTTCATCCTGGCAGCGTCCATCGCTTTTTCCAGGGTGCTGACCCTGATGCAGGTGCCTCAGACCATCAGCACGTGGATACTGGACAGCTTTGCGGGAAATAAAGTGCTGATCCTGATCGTGGTCAATATCTTCCTGCTGTTTGTGGGAATGGTCATGGACACCACACCGGCTATCCTGATACTGACTCCCATCCTCCTGCCCATCATGAACGGTGTGGGAGTGGACTCCATCCATTTCGGAGTCATGATGGTGGTGAACCTTGCCATCGGCTTTGTGACCCCGCCTATCGGCGTCAACCTGTTTGTGGCAAGCTCCCTCACAGATATTCCGGTGGTGCAGATCGCGAAGCGGGCCCTTCCCATGATCGGCTATTTCCTGATCGCACTGATCCTGATCACATTTATACCCCAGATCAGCCTTGCGCTGCTCTAGAAAAGGAGGATAAAGAAGATGAAGAAGATATGGAGTGCAGTGACGGTTGTCCTCCTTACGGCTGTCAGCGCGGGCGTCATAGTCTACGGCTCTTCTGTGTCTGACAGAAAAATAGATACGTCCGGGAAGCAGACCTACGCCTGGCCCCTGGCCACCTGCAGCACAGAGGACACCATCACCCATGTATTTGCGCAGACCTTTGCGGAGGAAGTGGAGCGCCTGAGCGGAGGAGAGATGGAGATCCAGGTGTACCCCCAGAGCACGCTGGGAGGGGACAGAGAGCTGATGGAGAGCTGCAAGGACGGGGATATCCCCTTTGTGGTCCAGTCCCCGGCGCCTCAGGTGAGCTTTATGCCGGAGCTGTGCGTCTTTGACACGCCCTGCGTGTTCGACGACATAGAGGAAGCCAGGGCGGCCATCGATGATCCGGAATTTTTTTCTGTCATACAGGGGATCTACGAGGACGCCGGCTACCAGATCCTGGGCATGGCGGACCAGTGCTTCCGCGTCATGACCAGCAGCGAGCCCTTCACAGGCATGGAGAGCTTTAAAGGACAGAAGATACGGACCATGGAGAACACCTATCACATCCAGTTCTGGAACGCGGTGGGCGCCAGCCCCACGCCCATGACTTTCAGCGAGGTCTACATCGGCCTGCAGCAGGGCACCATCGACGCCCAGGAAAACGCCTATGAACTCATTGTCAGCGCCAAGCTCTATGAGCAGCAGGAAGTGCTGGTACAGACCAACGCGGTCCCCGACTATATCACCCTCATTGTCAGCGACGACTTTTTCCGGGACCTGGACAAGGAACAGCAGCAGATTGTCCGGGAGGCAGCCGCTATCGCCCAGGAGAAGGCCCGGGAGTCCGCGGACGAGAGAAGAGAGCAGCGGGAAGAAGAGCTGGCGGCAGAGGGCATGGAGATCGTGGAGATCGACCAGCAGACCTGGGAGGAAATGCAGGAGGCATGCCAGCCGGTCTATGAAAATATAAGAAAACAGGCGGGAGATGAGCTTGTGGACCTCTACATGGGAGTAGAGTAAAACGTCCGCTGAGAGAGCCGTCCGGCTGACACATTTAGTGAGGATCTGTCTGCTTGACGGATCCTCTTTTGTCATGTAAGGTTAAGAGAAGAGAGAAATATGACAGCGGATGGAGGGAAGGACATGCGCATTTTGATAGCGGAGGATGAGAAAAATTTAAACAAGATACTGGTTTCCAGGCTGACAGCGGAGCACTACAGCGTGGACGCCTGCTTTGACGGGCAGGAGGCCCTGGACTACCTGGCGGGGGCGGAGTATGACGCGGTGGTGCTGGACATTATGATGCCGGTCATGGACGGGCTGACCGTGCTCCGGAAGATCCGGGCCAGGGACAGGTCCCTGCCGGTGCTCCTATTGACTGCCAGGGACAGCATTGAGGACCGGGTGGCAGGGCTGGACGCGGGTGCCAACGACTACCTTGTAAAGCCCTTTGCGGTGGAGGAACTGCTGGCCCGGATACGGGTCATGCTGCGAAAACCGGATCAGAGCGGAGAGGGGAACTGTCTGACGGTGGGGGACCTGACCCTTTGCACGGACACCCACAGGGTGACCCGGGCGGGGAGAGAGATCAGCCTGTCCGGGAAGGAGTACACGCTGCTGCGGTATATGATGCAGAACCAGGGGATCGTGCTCTCCCGGGACAAGCTGGAGCAGCACATATGGAACTACGATTTCGCAGGAGGGTCCAACGTCATCGACGTATATATCCGGTATCTGCGCAGGAAGATCGACGAGGGACATGAGAAGAAACTGATACACACAGTCCGGGGAGCCGGCTATGTACTGAGGGCAGAGTGATGAAGAGATGGTCGATCAAACTGAAGCTGACGTGCCTGTACGGAGGATTTATGATCCTCCTTATCGTGGCGGCTCTTGCAATCCTGTTTTCCCTCAGTAACCAGGAGGTCCTCTCCTCTGTCCAGTCAGATCTGCGGGAGCAGGTGCAGGGCAGTGTGGAGGAGCTGGAAGCAGAGGGCGGATATCTGGAGGTGGACTCTGATTTTTACAACATGGAGAATGGGGTCTATCTGTCTGTGTACGGTGTGGACGGCACGTTCCTGTACGGGCGGATCCCCACCGGCTTTGGCGGGCAGCCGGATTTTGAGCATGACACCCTGCGCACGGTCCGGGAGGGACAGGAAACATTCTATGTCTTTGACATGGAGCACCGCATCCAGGGATACGGTTCTGTCTATATCCGTGGCATTACCTCGGTCACAAGAGCGGAGAACAGCTTCACCGTGACGCTGCGGTTTGCCCTCATCCTTTTGCCGGCTCTTGCGGTGGTGATGATCCTCCTGTCCTACCAGTTTGTCAGAAGAGCCCTGCTTCCTGTGCGCCGGATCACGGACACCGTGAAGGAGATACGGGAGGAGGCGGATCTGTCCAGGAGAGTGGACCTGCCTGATGGAAGGGACGAGATCTACCATCTGGCGGACACCTTTGACCAGCTGCTCTCAGAGCTTCAGGAGGCGTTTGACAGGGAGAGGCAGTTTACCTCTGATGTGTCCCACGAGCTGCGGACCCCGGCTGCGGTGATCCTGCTCCAGAGCGAGGAGCTGCTGTCAGACCCTTCCCTGTCTGAGCCGCAGAGAGAACAGTTAGAGGCCATCCGGAAAAAGGCCGGGGACATGTCTGCCATGATCTCCCAGCTCCTTCTTCTGTCCCGGGCGGACCAGGGGCGCCAGGTGCTCCAGAAGGAGCCTCTGGATATCAGCGAGCTGACCTTGATGACGGCGGAAGAACAGCAGCTCCTGGCAGATGAGAAGCACATCTCCATTGTGACGGACATTGAGCCGGGGATTGTGATGGAGTCGGACGAGAGCTTTTTTATCCGGCTTCTCGTGAACCTTATCTCCAACTCCATTGCCTACGGCCGGGAGGGAGGGACTACGAAGGTGTCTCTCCACCGGGAAGAACAGGAGGCTGTACTTGCGGTGGCGGATGATGGCGTGGGCATTGACGGGAAGGATCTTCCCCGGATCTGGGACCGGTTTTACCGGGCAGATGCCTCCCGCGGCGACAGCAGCCACTCCGGACTTGGCCTTTCCATCGTAAAATGGATCGCGAAGGAGCATGGAGGCGAGGTGGCCGTGGAGAGTGAGAAGGGAAGAGGGAGCACGTTTACTTGCAGATTTCCTCTGTAAAAAGAAGAAAGGGAGCAGGAGCCTTATAAAAATCCTGAAAAAATCTGTTTCATTTTAATGTTGTTTTAATCTTTTCTGGTTATAGTAAATACAACAAAGGAACACAACTATAAAAAATAAGCAGGAAAGGACCGGCAGACAAAAGGCCGGGAGAGGAAAAATAAGATGAAAAGATATAAGAGATTGACAACAGCAGTATTGGCAGTGGCACTGGCAGCAGGCATCGTGACAGGGTGCGGCTCCTCGGGACAGGATATAGGACAGGACGAGGCCAAGAGGATTGCCTTCGAGGATGCGGGCGTGAGCGAGTCCGATACATCCAGACTGAAGGTGGAAAAAGACAGGGATGATGGGATGCTTCAGTATGACGTGCAGTTCAGCGTGGACGAAAAGGAGTACAGCTATGACATCAACGGTGCCAACGGTGAGATACTGAGCGCGGATGTGGAGACAAACGGTACGGCAGCGCAGAACAATACAGCCGGAAAAACAGATGATACAGCTGGTACAAACAGCGGAACCGATGATACGCCCAGCACAAACAGCGGGACAGCAGCGGCGGATGTGGCAGTCAGCGAGGCAGATGCCAGGGCTGCAGCACTGGAGAGAGTGCCCGGGGCAACGGACGCCGATATCCGCATGGAGCTGGAGTACGATGACGGCTACTACATCTATGAGGGAGATGTCATCTACGACCAGAAAGAATATGAATTTGAGATCGACGCACAGACTGGAAATTTCCTAAAATGGAGCGAGGAGAGACATTAAGTCCCCTGACAGGAAACGATAGAAAAGTGTGAGAAGAAAGACAGGGCAGGAGCCGGACGAAAAGAGAAAGTCCGGTTCCTGCCCTGTACGTATATACTTATATGTTTTATGCCTGGAATCTAGTTGCCCAGTGCATTGTGTACGGAAGTCAGGACCTCTTTAAGTTCCTGCGCGCCAATCTGCCCCGGGGCGGAGGCCATGGAACCGGAGCCAAAGGTGAGGCAGGAGCCGAAGACCTCGCAGGAGAGACGGCTGATGCTGCCAAGGCCTGCCATGGACATGGTGATGATGGGGCGGTCCGCATAGTCGGAGGCCATCTCCTCCGTGGCGGACAGGAGAGTCAGCACATCCCTTTTGCTTCTTGGCATGACGGCGATCTTGGGGATGTCCGCTCCCATATCCTGCATCTTGCGCAGCCGGTAAACGATGTCAGATTTTGCAGGCGTCCGGTCAAAGTCGTGGTTGGAAGCAACCACCTTTGTGCCGGATGCGTGGATGGCGTGGATCAGTTCAGAGACGATCTCGTCTCCTGTGAAGATCTCCACATCGATCAGGTCCGCCAGCTTTGTGACTGCCACTGCCTTGTTCAGGGCAATGTACGCTGCAGTGTCCATATCGTGGACGCCGCCCTCTTTTTTCGTGCGGAAGGTGAAGAGGAGAGGAGTGTCTCCCAGCTTTTCTCTGATGCCGGACAGCACATCCAATACGGCCTGGGTGTCCTCCACGCCCTCAAACCAGTCCACCCGCCATTCCATCAGGTCCATGGGCATGGACTTGTACTGCTCTGTGAGTGTGAGGATCTCCTCCTTTGTCTTACCCACATTGGGGATGCACACAGCCGGGATGCCGCCTCCCAGTTCCAGATTTCTTACTTTTACTGTATTCATGATCTTTTCTCCTCCTGATCAGTCTTCGTCATCATCTGTGTAGACATAGGAGATGCCCAGCTTTTCTTTCATGTACTCGCTGTCCACTCGCTGTCCCAGCATCAGCTCAATGGCTGCGATAGCCTGGAAGAGCATCATGCCCTGGCCGTTCATGGTCTTGCAGCCGGCTTTTCTTGCCATCTTCAGCATGGCTGTCTCGTGGGGAGAGTACACAACATCGGTCACGATCAGGTCCGGGCGGAAGAAGGAGGCGTCCGGTATATAGGTGATGCCCTCCAGAGGTTTCATGCCCACGCCGGTGGCATTAGTAAACAGGTAGCTGGAAGCCATCTCTTCTTTTAAGCGGTCCAGATCCTCCAGAGGATAGAAGACTGCTTTACAGTTTGTGTTCTCATTGATCTTTTTCACAGTTTCAATGGCGTTGTCTTTAAACTTATCATCCCTTGCAAAGATAGACATCTCGGCCACGCCGTCCAGGGCGGACTGGATCTGCACGGCTGTGGCTGCTCCGCCGGATCCCACGATCGTGACTTTCTTTCCGGTGGGATCAATCCCGTTGTCTTTCAGGGACTGCACATAGCCAATGCCGTCCGTGTTGTGGCCGATCAGATAGCCGTCTTTGTTTACGATGGTGTTGACCGCCCCGCAGAGTTTGGCGGCGGGAGATACCTCATCCAGATATTTGTGGACAATGGTCTTATTTGGCATGGAGATATTGGAACCGCGCAGTTTCAGAGCTCTCAGCCCTTTGATGGCGTCCTCCAGGTCGTCTGCATCCACCTCAAATGCAAGGTTGACAATGTCCAGGCCCAGCTTTTCGTAGGCGGCATTGTGGGTGGCAGGCGACTGGGAATGGCGGATCGGATACGCCATCAGTCCGATCAGTTCTGTATGCCCGGTGATCTGGTGTCTTTCCATAATTCATCGCTCCTTTTGATAAAAACTTTTGTATGTCTTTATTTTAACAAAACAGACACGGTCAATCAAATACTTAATATGCACAGAACCCATAGATGAAATCTATTGAATGAAAATTCTAAAAAGGACAGCATCTGCATATATTCTAACAGCACATGTGGAAGGGGCAGGATATATGGATCATTATGAGTTATACAAGGACATACAGGTCAGGACAAAAGGAGAGATATACATAGGAGTCGTGGGCCCGGTGCGGACCGGAAAATCTACCTTCATCAAGAGGTTTATGGATGTGCTGGTCCTTCCCCATCTGGAGGACGAAAATGTAAAAGCCAGGACCGTGGATGAGCTTCCCCAGTCCGCCTCCGGCCGGACCATCATGACAACAGAGCCCAAGTTTGTTCCCAAAGAGGCGGCGCAGGTAGATCTGACAGAGGATGTGTCGGTGAAGATCCGGCTCATCGACTGTGTGGGCTACATGGTGGAGGGGGCGTCCGGCCACGAGGAGGAAGGACAGGAGAGAAAGGTGAAGACGCCCTGGTTTGACTATGAGATCCCCTTTACAAAGGCGGCAGCTGTGGGGACGGAGAAGGTTATCCATGAGCACTCTACCATCGGCATTGTGGTGACCACTGACGGCAGCATCGGCGAGATCCCGCGGAGCAGTTACGAGGAGGCGGAAGGGCGGACTATCCGGGAGTTGCAGGGGATCGGGAAGCCCTTTGTGGTGCTGGTGAACAGCCGCCGTCCGGCGGGGGAGGAGGCGAAGCGGGTTGCTCAGCATATCCAGGAGACTTATAAGGTGCAGGCTCTTCCGGTGAACTGCGAGCAGCTGAAAGAGGAGGATATCCACCGGATCATGGAGGCAGTGCTCTTTGAGTTTCCTGTGTCGGAGATACAGTTCTTTATCCCTAGGTGGGCTGAGATGCTGCCGACGGACCACAAGATACGGCAGGACTTGACAGCCTGTGTCAGGGATCTTCTGGAGCAGATACACCAGATCCGGGATGCAGCGCATGGGATCGAGACGCCGGAGAGCCCCTACATAGAGGAAATGCGGCTGGAAAAGATCGAGATGGACACAGGATGTGTGAAGATACGCATGGACATTGGGGAGGCATTCTACTATGAGATGCTCAGCGAGATGACCGGAGCCCGGATCAATGGACAGTATGGACTGATCTGTGAACTGAAAAAACTCTCCGCCATGAAAAACGAGTACGAGTGCGTCAGAGGGGCCTTCGACAGCGTCAGGATGAAAGGTTACGGGGTGGTGAAACCGGGGCGGGAGGAGATCACTCTGGATGAGCCGGAGATCATACGCCAGGGAAATAAATTCGGAGTGAAGATCCGGTCCCACGCCCCCACGATCCACCTTATAAAGGCCAATATTGAGACGGAGATTGCCCCCATCGTGGGCAGCGAGCAGCAGGCGGAAGACCTGATCCGCTATATTAAAGACAGGAGGGAGACGGAAGGGGGGATCTGGGAGACAAATATTTTCGGGAAGACCATCGAGGAGCTGGTCATGGACGGCATGCAGAGCAGGATCGCCATGATCGGCGACGACAGCCAGGCCAAACTGCAGGATACCATGCAGAAAGTGGTGAATGACATCAACGGGGGAATGGTCTGCATTATTATCTGAGAAAAAGCGGATCTGTCAGGAAAGAGCGGCTGTCTGCCAGCTTGCGTGCGCCGCATATTGACAGATCCGCCTTCTACATGTATAATTGTACTATAATACTAATACAAAACAAGAGTATACAGGCAGAAGAACCAAGACTAGAGCCTGGGAATAAAGAGGAGAAGAAGATGTTAGAGGTACAGGGACTTAGAAAAATGTATGGGAAAAACCTGGCGGTGGACCAGGTCAGCTTTTTTGTGCCGGACGGGAGCGTGGGGATCCTTCTGGGGCCAAACGGAGCGGGGAAATCCACCATCATCAAGAGCATAGCGGGCCTTCTGAGATACGAGGGGATGATCCGGGTGCAGGGCATTCCCTCCAGAGAGCTGGAGGCAAAGAGGATTTTTGGCTATGTGCCGGAGATCCCCTCCATGTTCGAGGCGCTGTCTGTGCGGGAACATATCGAATATATCCGGATGGCCTACAAAAGCAGGATCACAGACCAGGAAGTGGAGCGTCTTATGGAGCGGTTTGAGATGACGGACAAGGCAGACAAGCTGGGAAATGAGCTGTCAAAGGGAATGATGCAGAAAGTCAGCATCCTCTGCGCTCTGGCGGTGAAACCGCAGGTCATCCTCTTTGACGAGCCCATGGTAGGTCTGGATCCCCAGGCGATCCGGGAGCTGAAGGAGGTCATCCTGGAGCTTAAGAGCCAGGGGGTGACCGTCCTTATCAGCACCCACATGCTGGAGATGGTGGAGGACCTTTGGGATATCATGTTTGTCATGGAAAAAGGCCATGTGAAGGCCTCTTTCCGGAAGGAAGATGTGGGGAACAGAGATCTGGATGATCTGTTCTTTGAAGTGACAGGTGGTGAGAAGAGATGAGAGCGCTTTTGTATATGACGAAGAGAAGCTTTATCAACCGGGCAAGGAAGGCTGTGAGAAAGCCGGTAACTTACCTCTATATAGCGCTGGGCATCTTCTATGTGGTGGGGATCCTGGCCGCCTTTGCCTCTCTGGCGGCGGCTGGGGGTATTGCCTACAAGGAGGGGATCGTCTATGTTATGACAGTGTGGCTCTACTTTATCTTCTGCAGCAATTTTTTGTCCTACGCAAAGCTGAAGGGAGTACTCTTTCGGCCCAGCCACGCGCACTTTATCTTCACTGCGCCTATCAGCTCCAAGCTGGTTCTGCTCCACGGGGCAGTGCTGAATTACACCCTGTCCTTTGTGGCAGACCTTCTGTTCTCCATAGCGGCGGTGACAGTCTTTCATGTGGAGCCTTTAAGAGGCGTCCTGCTTTTTGTCTTCTGTTTTGTGTTTGAGACAGTATTTGAGACAAGCCTGATGGTCTTTCTCTATTCAGGAGAAGAACGGTTTAAAAAAGTGATCCGCTCTCTGCGCCTTTTAATCTACGTTCTGATCGGGACAGTGCTGGGAGTCATTGCCTGGCATTTTATGACTCAGGGCCTGAGCGGTGCAGCGGTCCTTTCCTTCTTCCGCTCCCCTGTGATCCGTCTTCTGCCGGTGGCCGGATGGGAAGTGGCTGCAGTTAGCCTTCTTGTGACCGGCCCGGACCTGTGGAATGTCATCGGCACGGTGCTCTTCCTACTGGCCTGTACGGGGATGTTTCTTGTGGCCTGGAAGATCCGCTGCACGGGAGCCTACTACGAGGATGCAGCCAAATTCGCGGACGACTACGCGGAGCTCAGAAAGAGGAACCAAAAGGGTGAGAGCAGCTTAGGCTTTGGGAAAAAGAAACTGAAGAAGGCATCCCTCTCAGGCTGGGGGAGCGGTGCCAGAGCCATCTTCAGCCGACAGCTTCTGGAGTACAAAAAGGAGCGTTTCTTCATCTTCACAGGCTTTACGCTGGCCGCCCTCATCGGAGCGGTGGTCTGCATCTTCTTTGTGGGACGGCCCCAGGAAGACCTGCCGCCGGAGCTGGTGCTCATGGGCGTGGCGGTCTACATGGTATTTGTGGGCACCGGATACATGGGGAAATGGGGGAAAGAGCTGGAGCTTCCCTACATTTACCTGATCCCTGAGCCGGCTGCGAAGAAGCTGTGGTATGCCACCTGCCTGGAGCACCTCAAAGCCCTTATCGATGCCGTGCTCTTTGTGGTTCCCACAGGCCTGGCCTGGGGACTGGCCCCGTACCAGATCGCCGGCATCATCCTGTCTTATGTTGTACTTCAGGCCAACAGGCTCTACATCAAGGTGCTGGGGGACAGCCTTTTGGGGGACACCCTGGGAACAACGGGAAAACAGTTCTTTCTCCTGGCAGTCCAGGGCGGTATCCTGGGGATCGGTGCCCTCGTCAGCATCCCGGCGGCCTACTTGATAAATACAAATTTACTCTTTTTAATCGTGCCGATTTATAGTATGATAATTACAGTGCTGATCGCTGCTCTTACCGTTCCAAGATTTGAGTGCATGGAGCAGTGGGATTAGGAAAAATAAGGACAACATGCAAGGAGGGCCACAAAATGTTGGAGGAAGAATTTGTCACTCTTGAGATCGGAAAGACAAAACACATCGCGCTGGTAGCACACGACGGGAAGAAGCAGGAGCTGGTGGACTGGTGCGACAGGAATAAAGAGATACTGAAAGGCCATTTTCTCTGCGGGACAGGGACCACGGCAAAACTCATCGCAGAGAAGACCGGACTGCCGGTGAAAGGATTCTGCAGCGGCCCCCTGGGAGGCGACCAGCAGATTGGGGCCAAGATCGTGGAGGGGCAGATCGATTTTATGATCTTTCTGTGGGATCCTCTGGAGGCACAGCCCCACGACCCGGATGTAAAGGCGCTGCTGCGCATCGCCGTGGTCTACGACATCCCCATTGCCAACAATCTTGCCACGGCAGATTTCATGCTCAATTCTAAATATATGTCTGAGCCCTACGCCAGAAAGATCGAGAATTTTAACAGGACGATCCAGCAGAGAGTGGAGAGGATGAAATAAGTGGGGGAAGCATACGGGACTTTTGCGGAAGTCTATGACACGTTTATGGACAATGTGCCCTACCGGGAGTGGGCCGGGTACATAGAGAAAACGCTGCGGCAGCAGGGCATAGAAGACGGCCTTGTCCTGGATCTGGGATGTGGGACAGGGAGCATGACCGAGGAGCTGGCAGGTGCCGGGTATGACATGATCGGCGTGGACAGCTCGCCGGAGATGCTGGAGGCGGCCTTTGAGAAAAAGGAAAAGAGCGGACACGATATCCTATACCTGCTGCAGGATATGCGCGAGTTCGAGCTCTACGGCACTGTCAGGGCGGCAGTGAGCGCCTGCGACTGTGTCAACTACATTACGGAGCCGGAAGAACTGCTGGAGGTGTTCCGGCTTGTGAACAATTATCTGGATCCGGGAGGCATCTTTCTCTTTGACTTTAACACAGAGTACAAGTACAGGGAGACCCTTGGAGAGCAGACCATTGCCGAGGACAGGGATGACTGCAGCTTTATCTGGGACAACTATTACGATGAGGAGGAGAGGATCAACTCCTACGAGCTGACCCTGTTCATACAGGAGGAGGGCGGCCTTTATCGGAAGTACAAAGAGCAGCATTTCCAGAGGGCCTACACCCTGGAGGAGATAAAGGAACTGCTGGACAGGAGCGGGCTGGTCTTCCAGTCGGCGCGGGAGGCTTACACAGACAGGGAAGCCGGCCCGGAGAGCGAGAGGATAACCATCATAGCAAGGGAGTGCGGAAAATGATCTGCGCTCCCTTGTCAAGTATGGGAAAAAATATTAAAATGATACATGAGTCAAAAAAAGATGAGAAGAGAAAGGATCAAAGATAGATGACACAGGAGAAAGACTATATTGTAAGGGCAACTGCCGCGGGAGGACAGATCAGGGCTTTTGCGGCCACCACAAGAGAGCTGGTGGAGGAGGCGAGAAGCCGCCATGGCACAAGCCCGGTGGCTACGGCGGCCCTGGGGCGCCTTCTGACAGCGGGCGCCATGATGGGAAGCATGATGAAAAATGACACGGACGTGCTGACCCTTCAGATCAATGGGGACGGTCCCTTAGGGGGGATCACGGTGACAGCAGACAGCCGCGGAGATGTGAAAGGATACGTGCAGAACCCGGACGTGATCCTGCCTCCCAAGAACGGGAAGCTGGATGTGGGAGGAGCCGTGGGCATTGGCCTTCTCACGGTCATCAAAGACATGGGGCTCAAAGAGCCCTACTCAGGTCAGACTATCCTCGTGACCAGCGAGATCGCGGAGGATCTGACCTACTATTTTGCAAATTCAGAGCAGGTGCCCTCCTCTGTGGGGCTGGGCGTGCTCATGGAGAAAGACAATACTGTGAAGTGCGCGGGCGGTTTTATCGTGCAGCTCATGCCTTTTGCCGAGGAGAAGGTGATCAGCCGCCTGGAGGAGAATGTGGGAAAGATCACGTCCGTGACCAGACTTCTGGAGGAGGGGTACACGCCCCAGCGTCTCCTCGAGGATCTCACAGAGGGACTGGATCTGGAGATCACAGACACTATGCCGGCCCGTTTTTACTGCAACTGCTCTAAAGAGAGGGTGGAGCGTGCTGTGGCCAGCATCGGTGCCAAAGATATCAGGGAAATGATCGACGAGGGAAAGGACATTGAAGTGAAATGTCATTTCTGCAACACAGCCTACAGCTACTCGGTGGATGAGCTGAAGAACATACTGAAAAGAAGCAAAAAATAGAGAGGAGTGTAGACCTTGAGACACGGTTTTGTAAAAGTAGCGGCAGCCACACCGGATATCCGGGTGGCGGATGTGGCTTACAATCAAGAACAGATCTGCCGTCTGATCGACGAGACGGCGTCGGAGGGGGCTAAGATCGTGGTGTTTCCTGAGCTTGCCCTCACCGGTTACACTTGCGGAGATCTCTTTACCCAGGACGTGCTCCTTGCGCAGGCCAGAAAGGCGATCTGCCAGGTGGCGGCGGCCACAGAAGAAAAGGATGCGCTCATTTTCGTGGGAATGCCCCTGGCGGTAGAGGGAGAGCTCTACAATGTGGCGGCGGCTCTGAACAGGGGAAAGATCCTGGGATTTACCACAAAGACGTTCCTGCCGAATTACGGGGAGTTCTACGAGATGCGTCAGTTCCGGGAAGGCCCCGGGGAGGTGCGCTGCATCTGTTTTGAGGGGGAGAAGGTCCTGTTCGGTCCCCGGATCCTCTTTGAGGCAGATGTCATGCCGGACCTGATCGTGTCGGCGGAGATCTGCGAAGATGTCTGGTCTCCCGTGCCGCCCAGCATCCAGGCAGCCAGAGAGGGGGCCACGGTCATTGTCAACTGCTCTGCCAGCGACGAGACCATCGGCAAGGCGGCGTACAGAAAGAGTCTTATCGAGGGACAGTCGGCCCGCCTCATGGCGGCCTATATCTACGCCAATGCCGGGGAGGGCGAGTCCACCACGGACCTGGTCTTCGGGGGACACAATATCATCTCTGAGAACGGCACCACCCTGGCGGAGGGAGAGCGGTTTAAAAATGGCGTGGTCTACGCCCAGATCGATGTGAAGCGGCTGATCAGTGAGCGCAGGAAGAACACTACGTTTAAGGCGGCCCGGGAGCGCTATCTTGCCAGGGTTCCCTTCCGGCTGGAGCTGACAGAGACTAAGCTTACAAGGAAGTTCCCCTCCAGGCCATTTGTGCCGGACGCAAAGGAGGAGAGGGACAGAAGATGCGAGGAGATCCTGACCATCCAGGCCATGGGCCTGAAGAAGAGGCTGGCCCACACCCACGCAAGGAGTGCAGTGGTGGGGATTTCCGGCGGGCTGGACTCCACGCTTGCCATCCTGGTGACAGCCAGGGCCTTTGACATGCTGGGAATGGACAGAAGCCAGATCATCGCTGTCACTATGCCCTGCTTTGGAACCACAGACCGGACTTACAACAATGCCTGCCAGATGGCCCTGAAGCTGGGGGCGCAGCTGCGGGAAGTGCGGATCGCTGACTCCGTTGAAAGCCATTTCAGGGACATCGGACACGACATAGAGGATCACAGTGTCACCTACGAGAATTCCCAGGCCAGGGAGAGGACCCAGGTGCTTATGGATATTTCCAACCAGACAGGAGGACTTGTGGTCGGTACAGGGGACATGTCGGAGCTGGCGCTCGGGTGGGCCACCTACAACGGGGATCACATGTCCATGTACGGGGTCAACGCCTCCGTGCCCAAGACGCTTGTGCGCCATCTGGTGCAGTACTGTGCGGACACAGAAAAGGACCGGGAGATGAAAGACGTGCTCTACGATGTGCTGGACACACCGGTGAGCCCGGAGCTCCTTCCGCCGAAGGACGGCCAGATCGCCCAGAAGACGGAGGATCTGGTAGGACCCTACGAGCTCCACGACTTCTATCTGTATTATTTCCTCCGCTTTGGCTACGAGCCTTCCAAGATCTACCGGATCGCCAGGGAGGCTTTTGCGGGCGAGTATGACGAAGAGACTATCTATAAATGGCTGCATACCTTCTGCCGGAGGTTTTTTAGCCAGCAGTTCAAGAGATCCTGCCTTCCGGACGGCCCCAAAGTGGGTACGGTGGCACTCTCGCCAAGAGGCGACTGGCGGATGCCAAGTGATGCCTGTGCGGATGTGTGGCTCCGGGATCTGGAGCAGGCGGCAAAAGGAGGCACGAACGTATGACAGTAGAAGAAATGGCGGGAGTTGACCAGAGGGAGGTTGACAGGCGGGTGCGCCGCTGCCGCATCAGGCAGTGTCTGGGCTGGGCGGCTTACGCGCTGGTTGTTATCCACCTTCTTTATATGATCTTTGGCGTGTTCCCCATGCAGGCCTGGATGCGGGCATACGGGAGAGGGATGATGCAGATCTGCGTCATCGTCGTGCATTTTGCCGTGCTGGGCATTCTGGCGCTGGTGGCAAAGACAGGAATTTCCTGGATCTACGGGGCGCTGCAGAAAGAATGCGACCCCTACCTTTTTGAGGCCTGCGTCTACCATATAGGCTTTATGGGGAACGAAAATCTGAAGCAGCTGAACCTTGCCATAGCCCAGTATTACCAGGGAAATTTTCAGCAGGCGATGGATACCATCATGCACACAGATCCGGGGTCATTTAAAAAGACCAACCGGCTGAATTACTATATGCTCAAAAGCAGTCTGTACTTTCGCTTTGGCATGGGCGACAAGGTAAGAGAGCTGGAAAACGAGTTTCAGCGTAGGATCAGCAGCAAACAGGACGCAAAAAATATGCAGATCCTCTGTGCGGTGAACAATCTGAAGCGGGCGAGAGCCAACAAGGACTATGAATCCGCCTGGCGGTTTTATCAGGAGTGGCTCCATCTGTCTGACAAAGGCGGCACGGATCTGTGGACCAAGGTGGGAAGAGCCTGGCAGCAGGCGGTGCTGGAGCAGGACTGCGGAAATGAAGCCGCTGCCCGGGCAGCCTTTACCTTTGTAGAAAAATATGGGAACAGGCTTTTCTTTGTAAAGGATGCGGCTCAGTTCCTGCATCCACAGGAGACGACAAAAACGGAAGAGGAAGGAGAGGAGCAAAGTGGAGGAACTGAGGCTTAGAGAGAAGGCAGCAGAAAATTTTAACAAGATCTATAACTGCTGTCAGTCCGTGGCCTGCACGGTCTGTGAAAAGTACGGGGTGAGCAGGGAGGACATGTTCCGCCTGACAGAGGGATTCGGTTCCGGTATAGGCGGACTGAAAGACACATGCGGGGCTGTCATGGGCATGTTCCTCATCATCAGCCTGGCAAACAGTGCCGGGGATATGGAGGATCCAACCCGCACAAAGCTGGATACATACGCTAAATTTCAGGAGGCTGCAGAGCTCTTCAAAGAGAAGAGGGGTTCTCTGTACTGCCGTGACTTGAAGACAGAGGATGGCCCGCAGCCCCTTCCCTGCTGTATGGCATGTGTGGAGGATGCGGCGCAGATACTGGAAGAACTTTTGAAAAAATGGGAGATCGTGTCATAAAAGATAAAACAGGCGCATATATATGATCACAGGAGGATGTTGGATCATGAAAATGGAGAGAGAAGTACAAGCTGTTGTATGCCTGCATCACGTTGCCACCTGCATCTCTGTGGCAGCCAGTGGATGGGCGGTCATAAAGGGAACAGGGAGCAGGGTCAGAGATACCCTGGCGGGGGTCTTTTTGGCAGTCCAGCTTTTTGCCCTTGTCAAAGTTGTCCTGGAGACAGCTGGCAAGAGGAAAGAGACGCTGGAGGACAGGGTCATACAGCTGAGAAATCAGATCGGAAAGACCAGGGGCGGCAAGATGGCTGCATCTGCATGTACAGCGCTGCTGCTGTTCGCCTCTCTCCTCTTTAAGATCGGCATTCCTCTCTGTCTGCTGGAGCGGAAAAGACGATGAGAGAGCAGATGGGATTTTAGATACAAAAAAGACAGCGGAAGAGTACGATCCGCTGTCTTTTTGCCTGTTATGTGTTGAAAATGGACGCGGCAGCGGCATTGCTGCCTGCCGGGAAGATTACAGCTTGATATTCTTGAACAGATCTCCAAGGCTGGTGCCAATGTTCTCAGATTTGGGGATCTCCACCTTGATGTCCTCTTCTTCCTCTTCCTTCTCCTCCAGAGCCTTCATGCTGAGGCTGATCTTGCCGTCTTTGAGGCCGATGATCTTCACCGTCACTTCATCGCCTACAGAGAGCACGTCTTTCGGAGATTTCACGCGCTTTCTGCTGATCTGTGACACGTGTACCAGCCCGGACAGACCGTCCTCGAGACGGACAAAAGCGCCGTAGGTCTGCAAACTTTCAACTTTTCCTTTCACCACGCTGCCCACTTTCACGTTGGCGATCTTTTCCTCCATGGCTTTTTTCTCCTTCTCCCGGAGGATCTCTCTTGCAGACAGGACAAGGCGGTTCTCAGCCTGGTTGACCTCGATGACGCGCACCTCGATGTCTTTGAGAAGATATGTCTCCAGATCCTCTATATAGGATAAGGATAACCTGGACGCAGGGATGAAACCGCGCAGCCCTTCCACCATGGCGATGGCGCCGCCGTTCACGATTCCCTCCACCTTTACCGGAAGGGTAGTCTTGTTTTCCATATAGCGCTGTACTACATTCCATGGGTTGGCATCGTCGAAATGCTCCTCGTAGTCAGCCATTGTCTCTTCCGGTTTGTTTTCCTCTTGTAATAATTCTTCGCTCATTTTGTTAGTCCTTTCTCATCACCGTATTTATGTGTCTCCACATACTAGTAACAGTATAGCACGAAACCGGGGGATTGTTCAAAGAAAAAAGCAAAGACAGAAGGATTTTTTAGTTGACTGGAACGGGAAAAAATGGCAAGCTTATTTTACGGACCAATAATCTGGCAAAAGTCAGGAAACAGGGAGTTGATAATATGAGAAAAGTTTACGTTGTAGGGCACAAAAATCCGGATACGGACTCTATCTGCTCTGCCATAGCATACGCCGGACTGAAGCGGGAGATCACCGGGAAGGAGTTCGTGGCAAAGCGGGCCGGCCAGATCAATGAGGAGACACAGTATGTGCTGCGCCGGTTCAAGGTGGACGCTCCAAGGCTCCTGCAGGATGTGAAGCTCCAGGTGAAGGATCTGGACATCCACAAGATCACGGGAGTGGATCCCGGGGTCTCTATCAGGGAGGCGTGGGAACTGATGAAATCCCAGTCTGTCAAGACCCTTCCTGTACTGAAGGACGGGGAACTGGTGGGGCTTATTTCCACCGGGGACATAGCAAAATCCTACATGGACGTGTATGACAATACAATCCTGGCCAAGGCCAGGACCCAGTACCGCAACATTGTGCGCACGCTGGACGGTGAGATCGTCACCGGCAACGAGCACGGCTGCTTTGTGAAAGGGAAGGTGGCTGTGGGCGCTTCCACCACGGATATGATGGCTGAGTTCATTGCCCGGGACGATCTGGTCATCCTGGGGAACAGGTACGAGTCTCAGGCCTGCGCTGTGGACATCGATGCCAGCTGCCTGGTAGTCTGCCAGGGGGCAGACATACCGGAGGAGCTGATCAGGAAGGCGGAGGAGCAGAGCATCGTGGTCATCAAGACACCCCACGATACATTCACGGCGGCCAGGCTGATCAACCAGAGCATCCCGGTAAAGTATTTCATGAGCAAGGGGCCTCTGACTGTGTTCCACATGGACGACTATGTGGATAACATCAAGGAAGAGATGACGAAAAAGAAATTCCGCGACTTTCCTATCCTGGACCGGCACGGGAATTTCAAGGGCTTTATCTCCAGGAGGCGCTTCCTGGATGCAAGGAAAAAGCAGGTCATTTTGGTGGATCACAATGAAAAGTCCCAGGCCGTGGACGGCATCGAGGAGGCAGATATCCTGGAGATCATAGACCACCACAGGATCGGGAGCATTGAGACTATGGGGCCGGTATTTTTCCGGAACCAGCCTGTGGGCTGTACAGCTACCATCGTCACCCAGATGTACGAGGAGAACGGGGTGGAGATCCCGCCGGTGACAGCGGGGCTTCTGTGCGCGGCCATCATCTCGGACACCCTTCTTTTCCGTTCCCCCACCTGCACAGAGATGGACAGAAGAACAGCGGAAAAGCTGGCCGAGACAGCAGGGGTTGTCCTGGAAGAGCTGGCCGCCGAGATGTTCAATGCGGGAAGCAATCTGAAGGGAAAGAGCGCAAAAGAGATCTGCTTCCAGGATTTTAAACAGTTTACAGTGGGCGACACGGTGTTTGGAGTGGGGCAGATCAATTCCATGAGCGGTGAAGAACTGGAAGAGATCAAGAAGAAGCTCATCCCCTATCTGAGCCAGACCAGAGAGGAGCATAAGCTGAACATGGTGTATTTCATGCTCACCCACATCCTCCACGAGTCGACAGAACTTCTGTGTGCCGGAGAAAATGCAAAGGAGACGGTGCTGGAGGCTTTCGAGCTGCCTGATGACATGGACCCTGTCATACTGAAGGGAGTTGTTTCCAGGAAAAAGCAGCTTATTCCGGCGCTGGTGAGCGCTCTCCAGCAGTAGATAGCGCAGGCGGATCAGAGAGAACACAGAAAGGAGTAAGAGGAGGATATGGCAAAAGAAATATGGAAGCCGGGCAATATGCTCTATCCCCTGCCTGCGGTGATGGTGAGCTGCGGGGACAGAGAGGGAAGGACCAATATTATCACCGTGGCCTGGACAGGGACTGTCTGTACCAACCCGGCCATGGTCTATATCTCCGTGCGGCCCCAGAGGTACAGTTATGACCTCCTTCGGGACAGCGGAGAATTTGTCATCAACCTGACTACGGAAAAGCTGCTCCGTGCGGCCGACTGGTGCGGCGTAAAGTCTGGCAGGGACACAGATAAATGGAAGGAGATGCACCTGACGCCTGGCAGGGCTTCCAGGCTTGACTGGGCGCCGGTCATCGAGGAGGCGCCTGTCAACATAGAATGCCGGGTGACAGAGGTGAAAGAGCTGGGAAGCCATCACATGTTCCTGGCCCGGGTGGAAGCCGTGCAGGTGGACAAAGACTACATGGACGCCGACGGCCGGTTCCGCCTGAATGATGCAGGGCTGATCGCCTATTCCCACGGGGAATACCTGGAGCTGGGAAAGAAAAAGGGCAGTTTCGGCTACAGTGTGAAGAAGAAAAAGCGCAGGTAGGCAAGGCAGAGGGCAAAGACGGCCATCTGGCTGGCAAGCAGGCCCCACAGATATCCCTGTATGCCGAAGACCGGGATAAGAAGGAACACGCTGCCGATGCGAAGGAGAAGTCCGGTCACGTTTATGGCAAAGGACATGTTTGTCTTGCCCAGGCCGTTCAGAATGCCCAGCAGACAGCTGTTTGTGTAGAGAAAAGGGCACATCCAGGCCAGGGTGATGATAAAGTGTCCGGCTGCGGCGCTGTGAAAGAGGAGTCTGCCGATGAAATTTCCCGTCACGACGAGGGCCAGGCAGAACAGGAGTCCTAAGGAAAAGCAGCAGAAAAATACTTTCCGGATCACTTTTTTCATGGCCGAGGTGCTGCCGGAGACCTGTATCTCTGCCACAGTAGGCAGCATCATGGTGGCAATGGAGTTGGTCATGGCAGAAGGGAAGAGGACGCAGGGGAGAGCCATGCCCGTCAGGACGCCGTAAGTGCTCAGGGACTCCCCGGAGGAGAGGCCAAAGGCCTGGAGCTTCAGAGGGATGGAGACGGCTTCCACGCTCTGCAGCAGATTGAGCAGCACGCGGCTGCCGGTAAGAGGGACTGCCAGGGAGAGAATCTCCCCCAGTCCCTTTTTGTATGCGCCCAGAGTGACATTTCCGGGGGCTGCCATGTCCTGCTCTTTGCGCAGCTTTCCCAGGCAGTACAGGGCGGAAGAGGCTTCTCCTGCCACGATCCCCGCCGCAGCCAGAGCGATCCCTGTCCGGACAGAGCGGTTCACAAAAAAGTAGTACAGAAAGATGACAGCGCCCACCCGCACGGTCTGTTCCAACAGCTGGGAGATGGCAGGGATCTTTGTGCGCTTCAGCCCGATATAATACCCGTAGATACAGCTGTGCATCACGGAAAAAGGCAGAGCCAGAGAGAGGATGACAAGAAGGGGCGCGCAGCGGGGCTCTCCAAGGAAGCGCAGGGAGAGGAAAGCGGCTTCTTTCTGGACAAAGAGCATAAGAGCAAAAGACAGGAGTATGGCCAGGGTGAAACCGCTGTAGAGCCCCGCCTTTGTGCGGACCGGGTCTTTCAGGGAACGGCTGGCGGCAGTGCTGCGGGCGATGGCTGTCTCTATGCCGGCGGCACATATAGAGAAGCACAGGGCGTAGACCGGAAAGGCCAGCTGGTAGAGGCCTACGCTTTCTTCGCCGAAAGTGCGGCTAAGGAAGATCCGGTAAAAAAATCCCATAAAGCGGGTAGCGAACCCGGCCAGTGTCAGGATGAAAGCTCCCTTTATGATCGTGTTTTTTTGTATCATGGCAGACTCCGCGGCACTTTTATTACAGCATATTCAAGGAGAGGCGGGGATATGCGGAACCCGGGGCGGGAAAAATGGAGAAAAAGAGGCTTGACAGGAAGGCGGACCGGGTGCTATCCTACTAACAGGAATTCCAAGTAAAACACTAGGAATTAAAGGAGGGTGATGACAGTGAAGCTTTCCACAAAAGGACGATATGGGCTTCGGGCGCTTGTTGATCTGGCCAGATACAGCGAGGAAGAGCCGGTCTCCATCAGCAGCATCTCCGCCCGGGAGGACATTTCCGAGGGATACCTGGAACAGCTCATGGCGCTTCTTAAAAAAGCGGGGCTTGTAAAGAGCATCCGTGGAGCGGCGGGCGGCTATGTACTGGCCCGGCCGGCCGGTCAGATATCGGTGGGAGACGTGCTCCGGGCCCTGGAGGGAAAACTGGAGCCGGCCGAGTGTGCGGCGTACCACCCGGATGAAGGCTGCCAGGCGGCAGACAGCTGTGTCACGAAGTATGTCTGGAAAAAGATCAATGACAGCATCAATGACACGGTCAACGGGATCATGTTGGATGCCCTGGTGGAGCAAAGCAGGCAGCTGAGGCCCGGCGAGGAGGAAAAAGAAAAGGCCTGCAGCAGAAAATAAATGTAAGAACAGACAACGCGGTCAGCGATAGATAGGAGGATACAAATGGACAGACTGATTTATCTGGACAATGCAGCGACAACAAAGACAGCCCCGGAGGTAGTGGAGGCCATGATTCCCTATTTCACCGAGAATTACGGCAATCCATCCAGCGTCTACAGTTTTGCGTCGAAAAATAAAGACGCAGTGACAGAGCAGAGGGAGATCATTGCCCGGGCTCTTGGGGCACAGACGAATGAGATCTACTTTACAGCAGGAGGATCTGAGAGTGACAACTGGGCCCTGAAAGCCACGGCAGAGGCCTACGAGGCAAAAGGAAAACATATCATTACCACAAAGATTGAGCACCATGCCATCCTGCACACAGGAGAGTATCTGGAGAAGCGGGGCTTTGAGGTGACTTACCTGGATGTAGATGAAAAGGGCCGTGTGCGCCCGGAGGATGTGGAGGCAGCGATCCGGCCGGATACGATCCTGATCTCCGTCATGTTTGCCAACAATGAGATCGGCACCATTGAGCCGATAAAAGAGATCGGACAGATCGCCCGCAGGCACGGTGTTCTGTTCCACACAGATGCGGTCCAGGCTTTCGGCCAGATCCCCATCAATGTGGACGAATACTGCATCGATATGCTGAGTGCCAGCGGCCACAAGCTGAATGGACCCAAGGGGATCGGATTTCTCTATATCCGCAAGGGGGTAAAGATCCGTTCCTTCGTCCACGGCGGTGCCCAGGAGAGAAAGCGCCGGGCAGGGACAGAGAATGTGCCGGGGATCATCGGCCTTGGAAAGGCAGTAGAGAGAGCTGTCGCTTCCATGGCAGAGCGGTCCGCCAAGGAGACCCGGCTGCGGGATTACCTGATCGGCCGCGTACTTGAGGAGATCCCTTACTGCCGCCTTAACGGAGATGCAAAGGACAGGCTCCCCAACAACGCCAACTTCAGCTTCCAGTTCATTGAGGGTGAGTCCCTGCTAATCATGCTGGATATGAAGGGCATCTGCGCTTCCAGTGGATCTGCCTGCACATCCGGATCGCTGGATCCGTCCCATGTGCTCCTGGCTATCGGGCTGCCCCACGAGATCGCCCACGGTTCCCTGCGGCTGACGCTTGGCGAGGAGACCACAAAGGAAGATATAGACTACGTAGTGGACAACCTGAAGGAGATCGTGGCCCGGCTGCGGGATATGTCTCCCCTCTACGAGGATTTTGTAAAGAAAAACAACCGGTAACAGATAGAACAAAAGCTGTGCGGCAGGACAGCAGACAAGGAGGAAGAAAACATGTACACAGAGAAAGTTATGGATCATTTCCAGCATCCCAGAAATATGGGAGAGATAGAGAACGCCAGCGGCGTGGGAACAGTGGGGAACGCAAAATGCGGAGACATTATGCGGATCTACCTGGATATTGATGAGAACCAGATCATCCGGGATGTGAAGTTCAAGACATTCGGATGCGGGGCTGCAGTAGCCACCAGCAGTATGGCTACCGAGCTGGTAAAAGGAAAAAATATACAGGAAGCCATGGAAGTCACCAACAAGGCGGTGATGGAGGCGCTGGACGGCCTTCCGCCGGTGAAGGTTCACTGTTCTCTGCTTGCGGAGGAGGCGATCCACGCAGCGCTCTGGGACTATGCAGAGAAGAACGGGATCAAGATCGAAGGGCTGGAGAAGCCCAAGTCCGATATCCATGAGGGTGAGGAAGAGGAAGAAGAGGAATATTGATCCGGAAGGATAAGGAGAATGGAAAAGAAAAAAGTTGTGGTCGGCATGTCCGGGGGAGTGGACTCCTCCGTGGCGGCCTGGCTGCTGAAGGAACAAGGATATGACGTCATTGGCGTGACCATGCAGATCTGGCAGGATGAGGAAGAGACTGTGCAGGAAGAAAACGGCGGATGCTGCGGACTCAGCGCCGTGGATGACGCCAGGAGGGTGGCGGCAAAGCTGGAGATCCCCTACTATGTTATGAACTTTAAGGAGCAATTCCGCCATAGCGTGATTGACTATTTTGTGGATGAGTACACCAACGGCAGGACGCCCAATCCCTGCATTGCCTGCAACCGGTATGTGAAGTGGGAGTCCCTCCTGAAGAGGAGCCTGGATATCGGGGCGGACTGCATTGCCACTGGCCACTATGCCAGAGTGGAGCAGCTGGCAAACGGCCGCTGGTCTCTGCGGACCTCCGCCACGGCCAGAAAGGATCAGACGTATGCGCTCTATAACCTCACCCAGGACCAGCTGGCGAGAACGCTGATGCCTGTGGGGGCATATACCAAAGAGGAGATCCGCCAGATGGCCCTGGATCTTCAGCTCCCTGTGGCGTCCAAGCCGGACAGCCAGGACATCTGCTTTGTGCCTGACGGGGATTACGCTTCGTTTATTGAAAAGACGGCCTGTCGCAGATTCCCGGAGGGGAATTTTGTCCTTTCCGACGGGACAGTGGTGGGAAGGCATAAAGGCATCATACACTATACTGTAGGGCAGAGAAAGGGGCTGGGACTGTCTCTGGGACACCCGGTCTTTGTGCTGGAGATCCGGCCTGACACAAACGAGGTAGTGGTAGGCACAGGAGAGGAGTCCATGTCCAGGTATGTGCTGGCGGACCATCTCAACTTTATGTCCGTCCCTGACCTGACAGAACCTGTGCGCCTGTTTGCCAAGATCCGGTACAATCACAGAGGCGCCTGGTGCCAGGTGGAAAAGACAGGGGACGACCAGATCCTGTGTACCTTTGACGAGCCTGTGAGAGCCATCACGCCGGGGCAGGCTGTGGTGCTGTACGACGGAGAGTATGTCTTCGGCGGAGGAACTATCACCGGCAGCAAAAAATAAAATCAAAAAAGAAGGGGTGAAACCATGAGGGCAGACGTACACATGCACACGTCCTTTTCCCATGACTCAGAGGCAGAGCCCAGGGAAATGATCGAGGGAGCTATAGCAAAGGGGCTGGAGGTCATTTGCTTTACAGACCACTACGACAAAGACTATATGGGCTGGGGGGATGAGAGCATTTTTGACGCGGACGCTTATTTCGGGACGCTGCGTCCCCTGCAGGAAGAGTACCGAGACCGGATCGATATCCGCATCGGCGTGGAACTGGGCATGCAGCCCCGGCTGGGCGACTTTTTTACAGAGTTTACGAAAAAATATCCCTTCGACTTTGTCATCGGCTCCCTCCACGTAGTGGACGGGGATGACCCGGCCCTGGGGACTGTCTTTGAGGGCCGGACAGACGAGGAAGTATACAGGCAGGCCTTTGTGGAAATGCTGGAGGATATAGAGAACACGCCGGATTTTGACGTGCTGGGGCATATTGACTATGTGGTGCGGTACGGAAAAAACGGAACGGCAGAGTACTCCTACAAAAAATATGCCGACGAGATCGACGCTATCCTGCGGGCTGTCATCGAGCGGGGCAAGGGAATCGAGCTGAATATGGCAGGGCTCAAATACGGCCTGCCTTTTGCCCATCCCCACCCGGATATCCTGCGGCGTTACCGGGAGCTGGGCGGTGAAATCATCACAGTGGGGGCCGACGGACACAGGCCGGAGCACATTGCCTATGATTTTGAAAAGGCGGACAGTATCCTGAAGTCCTGCGGCTTTCGGTATTACACAGAATTTAAGGAGAGGAAACCTGTTTTTAAACTCCTTACATAAAAATGGAAAATGCTCTTGAATTTTTGTATGAGATTTAGTACAATTGTTAATGGTTGAGAGTTCTTTAACAAAGTTAAGGGACGAAAAGAGCTGTGAAACAGTAAATAGACTTTAGGAGGAATGTAATCATGGCAGTAAAAGTAGCAATCAACGGTTTTGGACGTATCGGACGTCTTGCTTTCAGACAGATGTTTGGAGCTGAGGGGTATGAGGTAGTTGCGATCAACGACCTGACAAGCCCGAAAATGTTAGCTCACCTGTTAAAATATGATTCTTCTCAGGGCAAATACGCTCTGGCTGACAAGGTAGAGGCTACAGAGGATTCCATTATCGTAGATGGAAAAGAGATCAAGATCTACGCAAAAGCAAACGCTGAGGAGCTTCCCTGGGGCGAGATCGGTGTAGATGTTGTTCTGGAGTGTACAGGCTTCTATACATCCAAAGAGAAAGCTTCTGCTCACATCAAAGCAGGCGCTAGAAAGGTTGTTATTTCCGCACCAGCCGGAAACGATCTGCCGACTATCGTATATAATGTAAACCACGAGACACTGAAAGCAGAGGATACAGTTATCTCCGCTGCTTCCTGTACAACAAACTGCCTTGCACCTATGGCAAAGGCTCTGAACGATCTTGCACCGATCAAATCCGGTATCATGTGCACGATCCACGCTTACACAGGAGATCAGATGACTCTGGACGGACCGCAGAGAAAAGGCGATCTGAGAAGATCTCGTGCCGCTGCATGCAATATCGTTCCTAACAGCACAGGTGCTGCAAAGGCTATCGGCCTTGTTATTCCTGAGCTGAACGGCAAACTCATCGGCGCTGCACAGAGAGTTCCTACTCCGACAGGTTCCACAACGATCCTGACAGCAGTTGTAGAGGGTAATGTGACAGTTGACCAGATCAACGAGGCAATGAAAGCTGCTTCCACAGAGTCCTTCGGATACAACACAGATGAGATCGTATCCAGCGATATCGTTGGTATGAGATACGGCTCACTGTTCGACGCTACACAGACAATGGTTCTTCCGCTTGAGAATGGAACAACAGAAGTTCAGGTTGTTTCCTGGTATGACAATGAGAACTCATACACAAGCCAGATGGTAAGAACAATCAAATACTTCGCAGAATTAGCGTAATTAAGACTCACGAAAGGGTCCGGTCTGATTGGACCGGGCCCTTTTTTATGAAACCGCAGGTTCCGGCAAGGAAAACAGGAGACGCATTTTGCCGTACCGCGGTCAAACATTTATAAGGAGGCAGTGACATGCTTAATAAAAAATCAGTAGACGATATTAATGTAAAAGGAAAAAGAGTCCTCGTGAGATGTGACTTTAATGTACCCCTCATTGACGGAAAGATCACAGACGAGAACCGTCTTGTGGCAGCCCTTCCCACCATCAAGAAGCTGATCGCAGACGGAGGAAAGGTCATCCTCTGCTCCCACCTTGGAAAACCGAAGGGACAGCCTGTACCTGAGCTCTCTCTGGCACCTGTTGCCGTACGTCTCTCTGAGCTTCTCGGCCAGGAAGTAAAATTCGCGGCAGATCCGGAAGTGGTAGGCCCCAACGCAAAGGCTGCTGTGGAGGCTATGCAGGACGGAGATGTGATCCTTCTTGAGAATACACGCTACAGAGCTGAGGAGACAAAGAACGAGGATGCTTTCTCCAAGGATCTGGCTTCCCTGTGCGATGTATTTGTAAACGATGCTTTCGGAACAGCACACAGAGCACACTGCTCCAACGTAGGCGTGACAAAATATGTGGACACAGCCGTTGTTGGATATCTGATGCAGAAAGAGATCGACTTCCTCGGAAACGCAGTCAACAACCCGACAAGACCTTTCGTGGCTATCCTTGGCGGAGCAAAGGTTTCCAGCAAGATCTCTGTTATCGAGAACCTGCTCGATAAAGTAGACACACTCATCATCGGCGGAGGTATGGCTTACACATTCGCAAAATCCCAGGGTGGAAAGATCGGCATTTCCCTGTGTGAGGATGACTATCTTGAGTATGCGGCAAACATGCTGAAAAAGGCTGAGGAGAAGGGCGTAAAACTTCTTCTTCCCGTAGACAACCGTATCGGAGATGAGTTCTCCAACGATGCCAACATCAAGATCGTTCCTACAGGGGAGATCCCGGATGGCTGGGAAGGCATGGACATCGGACCTGAGACAGAGAAGATTTTTGCCGATGCAGTAAAAGACGCAAAGACTGTTGTGTGGAACGGACCTATGGGATGCTTCGAGATGCCTAACTTTGCACACGGCACAGAGGCAGTTGCGCAGGCCCTGGCTGAGACCGACGCCGTGACCATCATCGGCGGCGGCGACTCCGCAGCAGCTGTAAACCAGCTTGGATACGGTGACAAGATGACACACATCTCCACAGGCGGCGGCGCTTCCCTTGAGTTCCTTGAGGGCAAAGAGCTCCCGGGCGTAGCCGCAGCTAACGATAAGTAAGCACTTAATGAGTCCAAGTCCGGAGGACGCCGGACGAATTCTAGTGCGCACTTAGTTCACCGCACTTAGCGAGCCAAGCCCGCCAGGGCGCAGGAGAGCTTAGTAAGGTGAACATCCCCCCACTTAATGAGTCCAAGTCCGGAGGACGCTGGACGAATTCTAGTAAGCACTTAATTCACCGCACTTGGCGAGCCAAGCCCGCCAGGGCGAAGGGGAGCCTGGTAAGGTGAACATCCCCCACTAAAAATGTAAAGAAATAAGGAAAAGAGTGAAAATAACAATGGCAAGAAGAAAAATTATTGCAGGAAACTGGAAAATGAATAAGACTCCCAGCGAGGCAGTTGCGCTTGTTGAGGAGCTGAAACCGCTGGTAGCTACCGAAGATGCGGACGTTGTATTCTGTGTTCCGGCTATCGACATCATCCCTGTTGTTGAGGCGTGCAAGGGAACAAACATCCAGGTTGGGGCTGAGAACATGTATTTTGAGGAGAGCGGAGCCTACACAGGAGAGATCTCCCCGGCCATGCTCACAGATGCAGGCGTGAAATACGTTGTTCTCGGACATTCCGAGAGAAGAGATTACTTTGGTGAGACAAACGAAGATGTAAACAAGAAAGTGCTGAAAGCTTTCGAGCACGGCATCACACCCATCATGTGCTGCGGCGAGACTCTGGAGCAGAGAGAGCAGGGCGTGACAATGGACTTCATCCGTCAGCAGGTAAAGGTAGGTTTCCAGAACGTGACAGCAGATCAGGCAAAGACAGCAGTCATCGCTTACGAGCCGATCTGGGCTATCGGAACCGGAAAGACAGCTACAACAGAGCAGGCTGAGGAAGTCTGCGCAGGCATCCGCGCATGCATCGCTGAGATCTACGACGAGGCTACAGCAGAGGCTATCCGTATCCAGTACGGCGGATCTGTAAACGCAGGCAACGCTGCTGAGTTATTTGCACAGGCAGACATTGACGGCGGACTTGTAGGCGGCGCTTCACTGAAAGCAGATTTCGGTAAGATCGTAAACTACAAATAAGAATAAAAAAGCACCCGCAGGGGACTTGAAACAGCAGGCCCTGCGGGATTTTGGGTTTCGAGAGGTAAAATACAATGATACTGGAAACTGTAAAACTGCAAGAAGAAGGATCCCTTCCGGACGCCCATGTGGTCTTCTATATTCTGGATACGCCGGGGGAGAAACTCTGGATACAGAAGAGACCATTTGTGATCCTGTGCCCGGGCGGAGGTTATGAAAGGACCAGCTTCCGGGAAGGAGAGCCCATTGCCATGTATTTCCTGGGAAAGGGATATCATGTGGCGATCCTGCGCTACTCCACAGCTCCGGCTGTATTTCCGGCAGCTCTCCTTGAGCTTGGAAGGACCATGGCACTGATCCATGAGAACGGGGAAAAGTGGAAGGCGGACACAGACCAGATCTTTGTCCAGGGATGCTCCGCGGGCGGACACCTGGCCGGGACCCTGGGAACCATGTGGCAGGAGCCGTTTCTTGCGCAGAAGCTCCATGTGAAGGCAGAGGATTTAAGGCCTGCCGGACTTCTGCTCTGTTATCCCGTCATCTCCTCCAAGGAGGGAGTGGCTCACGAGGGAAGTTTCCGCGCGCTGCTGGGCGACCGGTATGAGGCGGAGAAGGAGAAGCTTTCCCTGGAAGACAGAGTGGGAGAGGAGACACCGCCCTGTTTTCTGTGGCACACCTTTGCGGACGCCACAGTGCCGGTGGAGAATTCTCTTCTGATGGCAGGAGCCCTTCACAGATGTCATGTGAAAACAGAGCTTCACATTTTCCAGGAGGGAGTCCACGGCCTCGGGGCTGCGGATGAGCTCTCCAGAAGAGCTGACGGAAGCGGCGTGCAGAGAGAGTGCCAGTGCTGGACGGACCTGGCATACCGCTGGATGGAGCATATCCGGCACCAGGATGAGAAGTAATAAAATGAACCAACAGGAAAGTAGGGAGAATGAAAATGAGTAAAAAACCAACAGTGCTTATGATTTTAGACGGTTACGGTTTAAGAGATAAGGAAGAAGGAAATGCGGTGGCAGAGGGCAAGACTCCTGTCATGGACAAGCTGATGGCTGAGTGCCCGTTTGTACATGGAAATGCCAGCGGCATGGCTGTAGGTCTTCCGGAGGGACAGATGGGAAATTCAGAGGTAGGACATCTGAACATGGGAGCCGGCCGCATTGTATACCAGGATCTGACAAAGATCACAAAGGCTATCCAGGACGGCGACTTCTTTGAGAACAAAGCCCTCCTTGCAGCCTGCGAAAATGTAAAGAAAAACGGCTCTTCCCTTCATCTTATGGGACTTGTGTCCGACGGTGGCGTGCACAGCCACAATACCCACATCTACGGACTTCTGGAGCTGGCAAAGAGACAGGGGATCGAGAAGGTATATGTACACTGCTTCCTGGACGGCCGTGACACACCGCCGGAGTCCGGTAAAGAGTACGTGGAAGAACTGGTGGCAAAGATGCAGGAGATCGGCGTAGGAGAGGTGGCTACTGTCATGGGACGCTACTATGCCATGGACCGCGACAACCGCTGGGACCGTGTGGAGAAGGCTTACAGAGCTCTTGTGTACGGCGAGGGCGAGCAGGCTGTGTCCGGACCGGCAGGCATCCAGACATCCTATGACAAGGAGACGACAGATGAGTTCGTACTGCCCACGGTCATCATGAAGGACGGCGCTCCCACAGCTACAGTGAAAGACGGTGACTCCATCATCTTCTTCAACTTCCGCCCGGACCGCGCAAGAGAGATCACCAGGACATTCTGCGACGACGAGTTCGCAGGATTTGAAAGAGGAGAGCGCGTCAAGACAACATTCGTGTGCTTCACAGACTATGATGTGACCATTCAGAACAAACTGGTCGCCTTTGTGAAAGAGGAGATCACCAATACATTCGGTCAGTTCCTGGCAGCAAACGGGCTGAAGCAGGCGCGTATCGCTGAGACAGAGAAGTATGCCCACGTGACATTCTTCTTCAACGGCGGCGTAGAGGAGCCCAACGAGGGTGAGGACCGTATCCTTGTGAAGTCTCCAAAGGTGGCTACCTACGACCTGAAGCCGGAGATGAGCGCTTACGAAGTGTGCGACAAGCTGACAGATGCCATCAGATCCGGAAAATACGATGTCATCATCATCAACTTTGCAAACCCGGATATGGTGGGACACACCGGCGTGGAGAGCGCAGCCATCAAGGCCATCGAGGCTGTGGACGAGTGCGTTGGCAAAGCTGTTGAGGCCATCAAAGAGGTGGATGGACAGATGTTTATCTGCGCAGACCACGGAAATGCAGAGCAGCTCATTGACGAGGAGACAGGGGAGCCTTTCACAGCTCACACAACCAATCCGGTGCCCTTTATCCTTGTAAACGCAGATCCTTCCTACAAACTGAGAGAGGGTGGCTGCCTGGCAGATATCGCTCCTACGCTGATCGAGATGATGGGTATGGAGCAGCCCAAAGAGATGACAGGGAAATCACTGATCATAAAATAAAACAGGTCAATAAAACAGACAGGGACAGATCCCCGGCAGAGGTTATATGGCTTTCTGCCGGGGTTTTTGTGTTCCATTGCATCCAACGTATATATGTGTTACGCTTACTGTAAGTAATTTTTCTTAGGGGTGACTTGATGAAATTAAACAGATCAAAAGCGGAAACTGCCTTGCAGGAAGCGGAAAAATCTAACCCAGGCCCGTGGGTGGAGCACTCGGTACCTTTGATGTCTCCGAGGAAGACTATCGGTTTATGGAAAAGTTTATCGATAACGCCGTGTACGATGATTATGACCGGCTGGTACAGTTATGTGATGCATTGGCATTACCGACAGGGTTCTGTATCCTGGAGAAGCGGTTTGTGGATGTGACGATCCGCTACGGAGTACATCCTTATACGGTTGACCGCTGGAAGAAGATTTTGGAGATCAGATCAGATTTTGAGGAAAAAATACAGTGTTCTATTTATGAGCTGCTTCCGGGAGTGATAGAAAACAGTTTTAAATAGTAAAGGAGAGGTCTGTCGATGAACTATGATATAAAAATGGTTGCTGTTGATGTGGACGGCACGTTTGTCCATTCGGATCACACTTACGATGTCCCGCGGTTTCAGCGCATTTTATCCCGTATGAAGGAGGCAGGATGCCGCTTTGTAGTTGCGAGTGGAAACCAGTATTATCAGCTGCGGGACCTGTTCCCTGGGTATAGCGATGCGCTCTCTTTTGTAGCTGAAAATGGTGCGTTTGTAAAGGATGGGAAGGAGCTTGTCTTTACAGCAGATATGCCGAAGTCCGTGGTTGATGCAGTGATAGACGTCTGCAGAGTATCCGGAAATATCAAATTTTGTATGTCCCTCCAATGAGGAGGACGGCGTACTTGTGACACTTGAAAAGCTTTTTGGGCTTGGATATTAAAAAACGGAAGTGAGGTATCTCCCGTTCCAGGAGATACCTCACTTCTGTTTTTTACTGGGGAGGCAAACGGCCGTTTTTTGCAGTCCTGTCCTGCTATACAGCCATCTCTTCCCTGCTTTCCGCTTTATCCAGGTTCTTGTTGGCTGTGGACAGCATCAGCTTGATGCGGTTCAGCTGGTTGACTTCGCTGGCGCCCGGGTCGTAGTCGATGGCAACGATATTTGCCAGCGGATAGCGGCGGCGCAGCTCCTTGATAACGCCCTTTCCTACCACGTGGTTTGGCAGGCAGGCGAAGGGCTGCGTGCAGACGATGTTGGTGGCGCCGCTGTGGATCAGCTCCAGCATCTCTCCGGTCAGGAACCAGCCCTCGCCGGTCTGGTTTCCGAGCGACACGATTTCCGAAGCCATGCGGCCAAGGTCGCGGATGTCAGCCGGCGGGTCAAAGTGTTTACTCTCCTTAAAGGCTTTGCTGGCCGGGGAGCGGAACCACTCCAGTGCCTTGATGCCCAGATTTCCCACAATAGCTTTCGATTTAGCAAATCCCAGCTTCTCCACCTTGAAGTTCTGGTTATAGAAGCAGTAGAGGAGGAAGTCGATGAGGTCTGGCACAACAGCCTCCGCACCCTCGCTCTCCAAAAGGTCTACCAGATGGTTGTTGGCGGCCGGCAGGAACTTGACGAGGATCTCGCCCACCACGCCGACTCTTGGTTTCTTTACATCCAGAAGTTCGATGTTGTTGTCAAAGTCCTGGATGATATCCCGGCAGAGCTTCTTGAACCTCCGCCTGGAAGGATAGCCCTGGGATACAAAGTCCGAGCATACCTTTACCCATTTCCGGTGCATGGCCTCCACGGAGCCTTTTACAGCCTCGTAGGGTCGCAGACGGTAGATGCACTTCATGAAGATATCGCCGAACACGGCGGCGTAAATGCCACGCAGCGCAAGCATGGGGGTGATCTTAAATCCCGGGTTTCCCTCCAGGCCGCTTAAGTTGATGGAGATGACCGGAATATGTTCATAGCCCGCTTTTTTGAGGGCCCGGCGGATAAATCCGATGTAGTTGGAGGCACGGCATCCGCCTCCTGTCTGGCTGATGATGACAGCAATCTTATTTGTGTCATACTTGCCGGATAAGATGGCCTCCATGATCTGGCCTACCACCATGAGAGACGGATAGCAGGCGTCGTTATTTACGTATTTCAGTCCCACATCCACGGCCTGCTTGTTGTCGTTGGGCAGCACCTCCACATGGTAGCCGGAAGCGTTGAAGGCAGGCTCCAGCAGCTCAAAGTGGATGGGTGACATCTGCGGGCAGAGGATGGTGTAGTCCGCGCGCATCTCCTTTGTGAATGGTACTTTGGTGATGGCAGAGGAGTGGAGCTCCCTCTTCTGGTTTCTCTGCTCGCGCACACGGATGGCGGCCAGCAGGGAGCGGATACGGATCCTTGCGGCTCCCAGGTTGTTGACCTCGTCGATCTTCAGGGAGGTGTAGATCTTGTCAGAGCCGGTGAGGATGTCCGCCACCTGGTCGGTGGTGACAGCGTCCAGACCGCAGCCAAAGGAGTTCAGCTGGATAAGGTCCAGGTTATCCTTTGTCTTCACAAAGTTTGCCGCCGCGTAGAGGCGGGAGTGGTACATCCACTGGTCCATGACATTTAAGGGCCGCTCTACCTGGTGCAGGTGGGAGACGGAGTCCTCTGTCAGGACGGCGATATTGTAGGAGTTGATGAGCTCCGGTATGCCGTGGTTGACCTCCGGGTCAATGTGGTAGGGGCGCCCTGCCAGGACGATGCCCCGGTTTCCTGTCTTATCAAGGAACGCCACGGTCTCCTCGCCCTTTTTGCGCATGTCATCCCTGCATTCCTCCAGCTCGATCCAGGCTTTGTGGACCGCGTCCCTGATCTCGGATGCAGAAATGGAGAATTTCTCTCCCAGCTCTTCAATGAGCCGTGAGGAAAGCGTCTCCTCGCTGGCGAAGGAGAGGAAGGGGTGCATGAAGTCCACTTCCCCGTTCACGATGGGATCCATATTGTTCTTGATGTTCTCCGGGTAGGAGGTGACGATCGGACAGTTGTAATGGTTGTTTGCCTCCTCAAACTCGTTCCGCTCGTAGGGGACGGACGGGTAGAAGATGTGCTGGATCCCCTGTTCAATAAGCCACTGTACATGTCCGTGGGCCAGCTTGGCCGGGTAACACTCGGACTCGCTGGGGATGGACTCGATGCCCAGCTCGTAGATCTTCCTTGTGGAGGCCGGCGAGAGCACCACCCGGAAGCCAAGAGCTGTGAAAAAGGTGAACCAGAAGGGATAGTTGTCGTACATGTTCAGCACTCTCGGGATACCGATGACGCCGCGCTTTGCATCCTCCTCTGAGAGAGGGATGTAGCCGAAATAGCGCTGGCTCTTGTACTCAAAAAGGTTGGGGAGCGTATTTTTCTTCTTCTCTTTTCCAAGTCCCTTCTCGCATCTGTTTCCTGTGATGAATTTTCTGTTGCCGCTGAAATGGTTGATGGTCAGACGGCAGTTGTTGGTGCAGCCTTTGCACTTGGTCATTGTTGTGCGGTATTCCAGATTTTCAATATCCTCAATGGAGAGCATGGTTGTGCCCTCGCAGTCCACGTACCGCTCCCTGGCGATCAGGGCGGCGCCGAAGGCGCCCATGATGCCGGCGATGTCCGGGCGGACAGCCTCGCAGTCTGCGATCTTCTCAAAGCTGCGGAGCACGGCGTTGTTGTAGAAAGTTCCTCCCTGGACAACAATGTGCTTTCCAAGCTCAGAGGCGTCAGACACTTTGATCACCTTGAAGAGGGCGTTCTTTATGACAGAGTAGGCAAGACCTGCGGAGATGTCGGAAACCTCCGCGCCCTCCTTCTGGGCCTGTTTTACCTTGGAGTTCATAAATACCGTGCAGCGTGTTCCCAGGTCAATGGGATTGTGGGCAAAGAGGGCCTCCTGGGCGAAATCCTCCACAGTGTAGTTCAGGGATTTTGCGAACGTCTCGATGAAGGAGCCGCAGCCGGAGGAGCAGGCCTCGTTGAGCTGCACGCTGTCTATGGTCTGGTTTTTGATCTTGATGCATTTCATGTCCTGTCCGCCGATGTCCAGGATACAGTCCACATCCGGCTCGAAGAAGGAAGCGGCGTAGTAGTGAGCCACTGTCTCTACCTCGCCTTCATCCAGCATAAGGGCAGCCTTGATAAGGGCCTCTCCGTAGCCGGTGGAGCAGGAGTGGACGATCTCTACGTCCTCCGGGAGCTGGCTGTAGATATCCTTGATGGCAGTGATGGTGGTCCCCAGGGGGTCTCCCTCGTTGTTGTGGTAAAAGGAGTAGAGGAGCGTTCCGTCCTCCCCTACAAGGGCCGCCTTTGTGGTGGTGGAACCGGCATCGATGCCCAGGAATGCCTTGCCTTTATATGTAGCCAGGTCTTTTACCGGAACCTGGTGTTTCGCATGGCGGGAGATGAACGCGTTGTACTCCGCCTCAGAGGCGAAGAGGGGCTCCATCCTCTCTACCTCAAATTCCATCTGGATCCTTCTGGCCAGACGCTCCTGCAGCTCCCGGATAGGGACAACCGGTTCCTTTGTGGAGTTCAGAGCAGATCCTATTGCTGCAAAAAGATGTGAGTGGTTTGGAGCGATGGTGTGCTCATCGTCCAGATTCAGCGTGCGGACGAAAGCATCCCGGAGCTGATCCAGGAAGTGCAAGGGGCCGCCCAGAAATGCCACATGTCCCCGGATGGGTTTTCCGCAGGCCAGTCCGCTGATGGTCTGGTTGACAACAGCCTGGAAAATGGAGGCGGCCAGATCTTCCCTGGAGGCACCTTCATTGATCAGAGGCTGGATGTCAGACTTGGCAAACACGCCGCAGCGGGCAGCGATGGAGTAGAGAGCCTTGTAATTCTTTGCGTATTCGTTGAGACCGGAGGCGTCTGTCTGGAGCAGGGAAGCCATCTGGTCGATGAAGGAGCCGGTACCGCCGGCACACACGCCGTTCATGCGCTGCTCAATGCTGCCGCCCTCAAAGTAGATGATCTTTGCATCCTCGCCGCCAAGCTCGATGGCCACGTCTGTCTGCGGCGCATAGTCCTGCAGCGCTGTGGATACAGCCACTACTTCCTGGACAAAGGGCACGCCCAGATGCTTTGCCAGTGTAAGGCCGCCGGAACCTGTGATGACAGGGGAAACCCGGATGGATCCCAGCTTGTAGATGGCCCTTCCCAGAAGATCGGAGAGCGTCTCCTGGATGTTTGCAAAATGTCTCTCGTAGTCGGAAAACACGACATCGTTCTGGTCGTCAAGAACAGCGATCTTTACAGTCGTTGAGCCGATGTCAATTCCCAAAGTAAATAATTCCTGTTGACTCATATTATGTACTCCTTTTTATCTACAATTTAAAGATCTATAGGCAGGATCGATCCCGCCTGGAAATGTATGTGTTCTTTCTTATTAAAAAAGAAAATGGCTTTTAAGCCTGTAACATTATACGACAAAATAGACCAAAAGACAATTAACAAATATTATAGAAATATTAAAATCAGGTAAAACTTAGATGGTATAATTGACAAAAGCATACCGAAACGGTAGAATGACTACAGTATTTACTAATTCTGACAATTACGGGAGGCAGGTATTTCTTCTATGAACTGGCTGGACAAACTGGAGCGCAAAATGGGCAGATATGCCATCCATAATCTGATGTATTACATTATTATACTATATGTTGTGGGACTGGTTGTTCAGCTCTTTGCCCCCTCTTTCTACTATCAGTATCTTTCCCTGGATGTAAATGCCATCCTGCACGGACAGATCTGGAGGGTTGTGACCTTTATCATACAGCCGCCCCAGAGCAGCTACATTTTCATGATCTTTGCCCTCTATCTCTACTATATGCTGGGCAGGGAGCTGGAACGCACATGGGGCGCATTCCGTTTTAACCTGTATTTCTTTGCAGGTATGCTTTTCCATGTGATCGCGGCCTTTGCGGCCTACTTTATCACCGGCGTATCCTTCCCTCTGGGGACGTGGTACCTGAATATGTCCCTGTTCCTGGCCTTTGCCGCCATCTACCCGGATATGCAGTTCTATCTGTTTTTCATGATCCCGGTGAAGGCGAAATGGCTGGGCTGGCTGGACGGACTGTATTTCCTTTATACTATTGCGCAGGCATTCCTTCCGGCCTATGGCGGCGGAATATTCGGGGTTATCTACCAGTCAAATGCTATTGCAGCGGCTGTGTCCATCCTTAACTTTGTTATTTTCTTCCTGGGCTCCAGGAATATGCAGAGATTTTCTCCGAAACAGCAGAGGAGAAAAAGACAGTTTCAGCAGAAGATCCGCCCGGAGAACCACTATGCAGGCGGCGCCCGGCACCGCTGCGCGGTGTGCGGAAGGACGGAGCTGGACGATCCGACGTTGGAGTTCAGGTATTGTTCCAAGTGCAATGGGAATTATGAGTACTGCCAGGATCATCTGTTTACACACATCCATGTGCAATAGACAGCGGACATTTACGGAGGCGAATCAAGCGCCTGTTCAGATAGAAAATGAAATGAGTCAGATGAGTAAAGAAGTGGAGGAATGAGAGAAATGAGTATGAAAAAAACAAAGATCATTTGTACTATGGGACCGAATACAAATGATGAGAACCTGATGAGAGAGCTTGTGAAAAACGGAATGGATATTGCCCGTTTCAATTTTTCTCACGGCGACCACCAGGAGCAGAAAACGAGAATGGATATGCTCAAGAAGATCCGCGACGAGGAGAACAGACCGGTTGCGATCCTTCTTGATACAAAAGGACCGGAGATCCGTACCGGCCTGCTGAAAGATGGTAAAAAAGTACAGCTTCAGACAGGCGGGAAATTTACCCTGACAACGGAGGAGACAGTGGGAGATGAGAACGGCGTTTCCATCAGCTATCCCGGACTTGTGGACGACGTGTCTGTGGGAAGCAGGATCCTCATCGACGACGGCCTGATCGAGCTGAAAGTGACCGGCAAGTCGGAGAAAAAGATCGTCTGTGTCATCGAGAACGGCGGAGAACTGGGAGAGCGCAAGGGCGTCAATGTGCCTAATGTCCCGGTGCGGCTTCCGGCCATTACAGATAAAGACAGGGAGGACCTGCGGTTCGGTGTGGAGCAGGGCGTTGATTTTATCGCAGCCTCCTTTGTCCGCAACGCAGAGTGCATTGTGGAGATCCGCGCTTTCTTAAATGAGTGCGGCGCTCCTTACACACCTATCATCGCAAAAATTGAAAATGCCGAGGGAATCAAGAACATTGATGAGATCATCCGCTGCGCAGACGGCATTATGGTGGCCAGGGGAGACCTGGGCGTGGAGATCCCGGCGGAGGAGGTTCCCTATCTCCAGAAGATGATCATCCAGAAGTGTAATTACTACTATAAACCGGTTATCACAGCTACCCAGATGCTGGATTCCATGATCCGCAATCCACGCCCCACAAGAGCGGAGGTAACAGACGTGGCCAACGCGGTATATGACGGGACAGATGCGGTCATGCTCTCCGGAGAGACAGCTCAGGGCAAGTACCCTGTAGAGGCCCTCCAGATGATGGTGCACATTGTGTGCAACACGGAGGATCACCTGGATTACGACATGATGCTGAGAAAGGCGGAGGAGCACCGGATGAAAGGTATCTCCACAGCCATCGGACATGCTTCCGTTACCACGGCTTATAACCTGGGGGCAAAATGCATCATTACTCCCTCCGTATCCGGAGCTACGGCAAGAGTAGTTTCCAAATTCAAGCCGAGAACACCTATCATCGGCGTAACACCTGACGAGAGGACTCTGCGCAGGATGCAGATCTACTGGGGAGTCTGCCCTATGAAGTCTATCCAGTTCAACTCCACGGAGGATATCTGCTCCAGCGCCATCGAGCTTGTCTGTGCAAAACAGCTTGCTGAGACAGGGGACGTGGTCGTGCTGACGGCGGGACTTCCGTCAAGGAATACAGACAGAGGACGCGAGGGCGCCAGCAACATGATGCGGATCGCGGTCATCGAATAAGAAAAGTGATACAGCCGGCAGGGGCGTGTTCCCTGCCGGCTTATTTCATATAGCTGACAGCCTTGAGGGGAGAGCTTGAAAAAGCAGAGAATGCTGTTGACAATCACTCTGGGACGTACTATAGTAGTTCTGTAAAGAACTACTAAAAGGAGGCGGCTTGATGGGACGGGCAGATTACACGGACAAGCTGATGGAATTCGGGCTGACCAGGCAGGAGGCGTCGCTCTATTATTGCCTTCTGGATGAGGGGAAGTGCAGCGGCTACGAGGCCGCCAAGTTCACCGGCATTTCCCGGTCCAACGCCTACAGCGCGCTGGCCAGCCTGGCGGACAAAGGGGGAGCCCGCGTTCTGGAGGAGGGCCATACGCGGAAGTATGTGGCTGTCAGTCCGGAGGAATTCTGCGGCAACCGGATCCGGAAGCTGGCGGAGACCCGGGACTGGCTTCAGCGAAATGCCCCCGAAAAGAAAGAGGCGGAAGAAGGGTATATTACCATCGAAGGACAGCAGAACATTGTGGACAAGGTGAAAAATCTTCTCGCTTCGGCCAGGGAGAGGGCCTATATGGTGTGTGCATGCGACAGGCTGCCGCTTTTTGAGAGGGAGCTTTCCCGACTGGCAGGAGAAGGAAAGAAGACAGTCCTTCTCACAGACGGTCCCTTCACCCTTGAGGGGGAACAGGTGAAAATTTATCCGGATATGCAGGAGGGGACTCAGATCGGCGTGATCGTGGATTCCAGGTCCGCGTTGACAGGAGAGATGGGCCCGGGAAGCCGGAATACATGCCTTTACTCCGGTCAGAAAAATTTCGTGGAACTTTATAAGCGTGCGCTTGCAAATGAGATCAGGCTTCTTGAATACAGGAAAGGAGAAAAAATGCTATGACGAAAAAGCCATTTGTGACAAAAGAACAGCTGGAGGAGATTGTGAAAGAGTACCCTACACCCTTCCATCTCTACGATGAAAAGGGGATCAGGCAGAATGCGGAGGCATTGAAGGAGGCTTTCTCCTGGAACAAGGGATACAAAGAGTATTTTGCGGTGAAGGCAACACCTAATCCGTTTCTTATAAAAATCCTGCAGGAGTACGGATGCGGATGCGACTGCTCGTCCTACACGGAACTGATGCTCTCAGAGGCCATCGGCGCAACAGGAGAAGATATCATGTTCTCCTCCAACGACACGCCGGCGGAGGACTTCAGACTGGCGGACAGACTGGGGGCCATCATTAACCTGGACGATATTACTCATATTGATTTCCTGGAGAAGGCCATCGGGCATATTCCGGAGACGATAAGCTGCCGTTATAATCCGGGCGGGATCTTTAAGATCAGCAACGATATCATGGACAACCCGGGGGATGCGAAATACGGGATGACCACAGACCAGATCTTTGACGCATTCAGGATCCTGAAGGAAAAAGGGGCTAAGGAATTCGGTATTCATGCGTTCCTTGCCAGCAATACCGTGACAAACGAGTACTATCCGATGCTGGCAAAAGTACTGTTCGAACTGGCAGTGCGTCTGCAGAAAGAAACCGGGGCGCATATTAAATTTATCAATCTGTCCGGAGGTATCGGTATTCCCTATAAACCGGACCAGGAGCCCAATGATATCCGGGTCATCGGTGAGGGCGTGAGAAAAGTGTATGAGGAAGTACTTGTCCCCGCCGGCATGGGAGACGTGGCCATCTACACGGAGCTGGGCCGGTTCATGCTGGGACCATACGGCTGCCTGGTGACAAAGGCTGTCCATGAGAAACACACCTACAAGGAGTACATCGGTGTAGATGCCTGCGCGGCCAACCTGATGAGACCTGCTATTTACGGGGCATACCACCATATCACCGTGATGGGCAAGGAGGATGAGCCCTGCGATCACGTCTACGATGTAACCGGGTCTCTCTGCGAGAACAATGACAAGTTTGCCGTAGACCGGAGGCTGCCGAAGATCGATATCGGAGACCTGCTTGTGATCCACGATGCAGGGGCCCACGGTTTTTCCATGGGCTACAACTATAATGGAAAGCTGCGTTCTGCGGAAGTTCTTTTGAAGGAAGATGGCAGTACACAGCTTATTAGAAGAGCAGAAACTCCGAAAGATTACTTTGCAACCTTTGATTGTTTTGAAATTGGTAAAAATATGGTAAAATAGATAGACAATTCAACCTCTTTGATGTAAACTATCCGTAAAGAGTCTACTTTATAAGAGGAGGAATTGAATATGAAGATGACAAGAAGAGTGTTTGGTGCTGTACTTGCGCTTATCATGATGCTGTCTCTGGCAGGCTGTGGAGGGATGACCACAGATGACGCCAAGGCCTATGTACAGTCAGTTCTGGACGCTAGCTACAAAGCGGATTTTTCAGAGTACACAGAGCAGACAGACTCCACGGAAGAAGAGGCACAGCAGCTGTTTGACGATAACCTGGATAATATCATGTCCATGGGAGGCTTTACAGACGCCGGGCTGTCGGATGAGCTGTCGGCTAACTACCGCCAGCTTTTCCAGGACATGCTGGCCCAGGCAAAATATGAACTGGGTGAGGCTACAGAGGGAGAAGACGGAGGATTTGTGGTAGAGGTGAGCGCGGAGCCGTTTACAGCTTTTGACGGACTTCAGGACGAAGTGCTCAGTGCTGTGCAGGCGGAGATGGCCAATATCACAGATATTTCCCGGATGCCCAGCGACGAGGAGATCAATGAGATGGTTTTCCAGAAAATGTATGACAGCCTTGTGCAGAGAGTAGCAGAGCCGTCCTACGGTGAAGCCCAGACAGTGGAGCTTCATGTGGAGTTGAATGATGACAATATGTACTATATCAACGAAGATGATCTGACATCTCTGGACAGTATTCTCTTCCCGGCAGACAATCTTTAGAAACAGATCAGAAAAAGACAGGTCTTTCATGTGGCCTGTCTTTTCTTTGTGAGAAAACAATCTCTTTAATCTGAAAAATGAATAAAATATATTATGAGAAAACAGATAAAATCTGTAAAATAACATGTATTTAGAAAGAAAACTTAAAATTCAGTTGACAAAAAAATGACAAAGTATTATAATAGTTTCATGCATTAAAACGCCATAGAGCGAAAAAGGTATTGGAGGGAAAATTATGAGTGCTGCAACGATATTACTTATTATCATGTGGATCTTTGCCGCTGTGTTCTTCGTGGTGCTGGTCAGAGACGTCCTTGCCCACAAAGACGAGCTGGATAAGACCAAGATGGGGTACAATTCATTGATCAGTCTGATAGCCAACTTTTTTGATACGCTGGGAATCGGAAGCTATGCCATCGCCACATCGGCATGGAAGTTCAATAAGTCCGTAAGGGACGACCTGATCCCCGGAACATTGAATGTAGCGTTTGGTATTCCTATCTGTGTTGAGGCGACCATCACTATGACCAGGATCGAGATGGACTCGCTGACTCTCGTTCTCATGATCGCCGCGGCCATCATCGGCTCCATTCTCGGCGCAAAGATTATTTCCAGGCTTGATGTTATGAAGATCCGTGTTGTAATGGGTGTTGCGCTGATCATTGTGGCAGCTATCACTCTGTGCAAGATCAATGCGGTGGGACCGTTCGGTATTCTCGGGACAGCAAGAGGACTGGAAGGTGGTATGCTTGTTGTAGGAGTGATCGCAAACTTCATTCTCGGTATCCTGATGACGGCCGGTATCGGACTTTACGCTCCCTGCATGGCTATCGTGCTTCTGCTTGGAATGAGCGCGGACGTGGCCTTCCCGGTTATGATGGGATCCTGTGCTTACCTGTGTCCTGCATGTGGCATTACCTTCATCAAGGAAGGAAAATACAACCGTGCATCCACGATCCCCATGATCTTTACCGGAGCTATCGGCGTGCTGATCGCCGGATTTATCGTGACATCACTGCCCCTTACAGTACTTACATACCTTGTCTGCGTTGTCATGGTGATCTGTGCCATCATGTTCTTCAATGACGCAAGGCGGCAGAAGAACTAGAACGTCTGTCAAAAAAGGAATGGTAAGAGAAAACTGAATAGAGAGAAATAAAAAGGTCTGCACCATGCTTCGGCATGAGTGCAGGCCTTTTTTAAATGCCGCTGATGGGACTCGAACCCATATGGTTTCCCGTACGATTTTGAGTCGTATGCGTCTGCCAATTCCGCCACAGCGGCGTGTGCGATGATCTTCAGAAGAGACTGAAATAAATTATAGCATACGGAAAAAGGGATTACAATCATTTTTTAAGTTATGCCTTTCAAAAAATGGCAGTTTGTTGTATGATAAAAAGCAGTAGTGTCGCAACAGACAGGAACTTACATGAAAATGGAGTGAAAAAATGGCTGAAAAAATAGTATTGATCGATGGACACAGTATATTGAACCGGGCGTTTTTCGGGATTCCGGATCTGACAAACTCAGAGGGACTCCACACAAATGCCATCTACGGTTTTCTGAATATCATGCTGAAGATACTGGACGAGGAGAAGCCGGAGTATCTGACCGTGGCATTTGACGTACACGCCCCCACATTCCGCCATGAAATGTACGCGGACTATAAAGGGACGAGAAAGCCCATGGTGGAGGAGCTTCGCCAGCAGGTGCCGGTGATGAAGGAAGTCCTTCAGGCTATGGGCATCCGGATCATTGAAAAAGCCGGGCTGGAGGCGGACGATCTCCTTGGCACCCTGTCCAGAAGGTGCGAGGAGGCGGGGATGGAAGTCTCTGTCATCAGCGGAGACAGGGATCTTCTGCAGCTTGCCACGGACCATGTAAAGATCCGCATTCCCAAGACAAAGAGGGGCGGAACAGAGATAGAGGACTACTATGCGGCGGATGTGCAGGAAAAGTACGGGGTGACGCCGTCGGAGTTTATTGATATGAAAGCCCTCATGGGGGACGCCTCCGACAATATACCCGGAGTTCCCAGTATCGGCGAGAAGACAGCGTCAAAGATCATAGCTGCGTATCATTCCATCGAAAACGCCTACGAGCACGCGGATGAGCTGAAGCCGCCCAGGGCTTCCAAAGCACTGAAAGAGCATTGGGACATGGCAGTCATGAGCAAGACGCTGGCAACCATCTGTGTGGATGCGGACATAGAGTATGACATCAGCCAGGCGAAGATAGAAAATATATTTACCCAGGAGGCCTACACACTGTTCCAGCGGCTTCAGTTTAAAAATCTGCTGGGAAAATTTGATGTGACAGGCCCTGCAAATGCAGTGGAGGATCACTTCCGGATCATACGGGGAAGAGAACCGGCGGAGGAGATCTTTGACCGGGCTTCCCGGGCCGGTGAGGTGGGCGCAGCCATCTTTAAAGATACGGAAAACGTACTGCCCCTTTTTGCCTCCCAGGCACAGGCCGGAGGCGTGGCTCTTTGCTTCGGGGAGGAGGAGATTTTCTGCATCTGTGCAGAAGAAGACCTGACGGCGGAGGAGATTCTGGAAAAGCTGGGAGAGACAGCCGCCCGGGCCGGCAGCTTTTCCATGTTCAGGCTGAAGGAGGCTATGTCCTTTTTTACTCCCGGCAACAGGGAGAACTGCTTTGACGGGATCATAGCAGCATACCTTCTGAACCCTCTGAAAAGTGACTATACATTTGAGGATGTGGCCAGGGAGCAGCTTTCCCTTCTGGTGGAGGATAAGGCGGAGGATCAGGTAAAAGCCTGCTACGAGGCCTACACAGCCTGGAAGGCAAGGCCTCTTTTGCTGGAGAAGCTGCAGGAGACAGGGATGCTACGCCTTTTTGAGGAGATAGAGATGCCCCTTGTCTTTGCCTTGTTTGACATGGAGCAGAACGGGGTGAAAGTGGAGGCGGCCGAGCTGAAAGAGTACGGCGACAGGCTGGCTGTCCAGATTGAAAAGCTGGAAAAAGAGATCTATGAAGAGTCGGGTGAGGTGTTCAATATCAACTCTCCGAAACAGCTTGGAGTGATCCTTTTTGAGAAAATGGGACTGAAGGGCGGAAAGAAGACAAAGACAGGCTACTCCACAGCGGCGGACGTGCTGGAGAAGCTGGCCCCGGAGCATCCCTTTGTGGCAAAGATCCTTGAGTACAGGCAGCTTGCAAAGCTGAAATCCACCTATGCGGACGGGCTTGCGGCCTTTATAGGGGAGGATGGCAGGATACACGGGAAGTTCAACCAGACCATTACAGCCACAGGGCGGATCAGCAGCACAGAGCCCAACCTGCAGAACATTCCGGTGCGTATGGAGCTTGGCAGGCTGATCCGGAAGGTGTTTGTGCCGGAGGATGGATATGTGTTCGTGGATGCGGACTACTCCCAGATCGAGCTGCGGGTGCTGGCCCACTGCTCCGGCGACCGGCAGCTGATCGAGGCCTATCAGGAGGAGAAGGATATCCACAGGATCACAGCGTCCCAAGTGTTTCACACGCCTTTTGACCAGGTGACAGACCTGCAGAGAAGGAACGCCAAGGCTGTGAATTTCGGTATCGTCTACGGGATCAGCTCTTTCGGGCTCAGCCAGGATTTGAGTATCACACGGAAAGAGGCGTCCCAGTATATAGAGCAGTATTTCAAAACCTATCCGGGCATCAAAGTCTTTCTGGATAACGCGGTGGCTCAGGCGAAAGAGATGGGGTATGTGACCACTCTTTTTGGAAGAAGACGCCCTGTGCCGGAACTTTCCTCCAGCAATTTCGCCCAGCGCTCCTTCGGGGAGAGGGTGGCCATGAATTCTCCTATACAGGGGACGGCGGCAGATATTATGAAGATTGCCATGATCGGCGTGGAGAGACGGCTGAAGGAAAACCATATGCGCTCACGCCTTGTCCTGCAGGTGCACGACGAACTTCTTGTGGAGGCCCATGAGACGGAGATAGAGGAAGTAAAGAAGATACTGAAAGATGAAATGGAGCATGCGGCGTCCCTGGAGGTGCCGCTGGAGGTAGATATGCACACCGGCATGAGCTGGTATGAAGCGAAATAGGAGTGACAAAAGATGAAGATCATAGGAATTACCGGGGGGATCGGATCAGGAAAAAGCCAGGTGCTTTCGTATCTGGAGGAGGCCTATGGCGCTGCCTGCTGTCAGGCAGACCAGGTGGCCAGGAGACTTCAGCAGAAGGGGACAAAGTGCCACAGAAGGATCGTGGAACATTTTGGCGAGGACATACTGGATGAGAACGGCAGGCTGGACCGGCCGAAGCTGGCAGGCATTGTCTTTTCCAATAAGGCTCAGCTCCGTATTCTGAATGAGATCGTGCACCCTGCGGTGAAGGAAAAGCTCAGGGAGATCATCCAGAAGGAAGAGAAGAAAGGAACCCATGTCTTTGTCCTGGAGGCGGCGCTTTTTATAGAAGAAAATTATGGTGCGCTGTGTGACGAAGTGTGGTATATTTATGCAGATGAGGAGACGAGGAAAAGACGACTGATGGCCTCAAGGGGCTACAGCGAGGAGAAGATCGAGGGGATTTTCGCCTCCCAGATGCCCTCCTCAGACTTCTTTACATACTGTGACAGGGCAATTGACAACTGCAATTCCTTCCAGGAGGCCTGCGGTGAGATTGACGATGTCATGGAACAGCTGGGAATAAAGAAGAGAGAAGAATAACAGGCAGGAGAGATGACAGACGATGAGACTTTGCAGCATAGCAAGCGGCAGCAGCGGCAACTGTATTTATGTGGGCAGCGATCACACCCACCTCTTGGTGGATACGGGGATCAGCAAAAAGCGGATCGATGAGGGGCTCCACACACTGGGAATTAAGGGGGAGGAACTGTCAGGCATTCTGATCACCCATGAACATTCAGACCATATCCAGGGGCTGGGAGTGTTCAGCAGAAAGTATGGCATTCCGGTGTACGCCACGAAAGGGACACTGAAAGGCATTATGGAGTACAGAAGTCTTGGAAAGATGCCGGAGGGTCTGCTCCACGAGATACAGACGGATACGGATTTCCTCCTGGGTGATCTGCGTGTCCATCCCTTTGCTATATCCCACGACGCCTACGAGCCTTCCGGATACCGGATCGCCTGCGGGGAAAAGACAGTGGCAGTGGCCACAGATTTGGGAATATATGATGCATATACAGTGGAGAATCTGAAAAATTTAGATGCGGTGCTTCTGGAGGCAAACCATGATATACATATGCTGGAGGTGGGGCCCTATCCCTATCCGCTGAAACGGCGGGTCATGGGGGATAAAGGGCACCTCTCAAATGAATTGTCAGGCCAGCTGCTCTGTGATATACTGCACGATAAGCTGCAGCATGTCATACTGGGGCATCTGAGCAAGGAGAACAATTATGCGGAGCTGGCTTACGAGACCGTAAAGCTGGAGGTGACTGTGGGGGATAACCCTTATAGGGGGGAGGACATTCCTATCATGGTTGCAGGGCGGGATGCTGTTTCAGAGGCAGTGACAGTGTAAGAGACAAAAGTATGGAGGACAGAAGAATGAGAAAATGTATTATCACAGTTGTGGGAAAAGACCAGGTCGGGATCATTGCCAAAGTGTGCAATTATCTTGCGGAGGCGAACATCAATGTTCTGGATATCTCCCAGACGATTGTGGACGGATACTTCAATATGATGACGGTAGTGGACGTCTCGGCGGCAGACAGGGATTTTTCTGTATATGCAGAGGATCTGGAGAAGCTGGGAGAGGGGATGGGACTTATCATCCGCTGCCAGAGATCGGAAATATTTGAAAAGATGCACAGACTGTAAGAAAGGACACCTGACTATGATCAACATATACGAAGTAAACGAGACAAATCAGATGATAGACGAGGAAAATCTGGATGTCCGCACCATTACACTGGGCATCAGCCTTCTGGACTGCGTGGACACAGATCTGGACAGACTGAACGAGAAGATCTACCGGAAGATCACCACCCTGGCAGAGAATCTTGTGTCGACGGGCGAGGAGATTGAGAAAGAGTTTGGCATTCCCATTGTCAATAAGAGAATCTCTGTGACTCCCATTGCCCTTGTGGGCGCGTCCGCCTGCAAAAGTCCGGAGGATTTTGTGAGTATAGCAAAGACTCTGGACAGAGCGGCCCTGAAGGTGGGTGTGAATTTTATCGGCGGCTACTCGGCCCTTGTGTCAAAAGCTATGACAAAGAGTGACGAGGACCTGATCCGTTCCATACCGGAAGCGCTGGCATGTACAGAGCGGATCTGCAGCTCCGTCAATGTGGGCTCTACGAGGACCGGCATCAACATGGATGCGGTGCGCCTCTGCGGCCAAATCGTGAAGGATACAGCTGAGGCTACCAAGGACAGGGATTCCCTGGGATGTGCCAAGCTGGTGGTGTTCTGCAATGCTCCTGACGATAATCCATTCATGGCGGGCGCCTTCCTGGGTGTGACAGAGGGGGATGCGGTTATCAACGTGGGCGTCAGCGGCCCCGGCGTTGTGAAGCATGCCATTGAGAAAGTGCGCGGGAAGGGATTTGAGGAGCTCTGCGAGACCATCAAGAAGACTGCCTTCAAGATCACCCGTGTGGGCCAGCTTGTGGCAGGCGAGGCCTCAAAGAGAATGGGTATCCCCTTTGGAATTATCGACCTTTCTCTGGCACCCACCCCGGCGGTGGGAGACAGTGTGGCAGAGATCCTGGAGGAGATCGGCCTGTCCCAGGTGGGGGCGCCGGGTACCACAGCGGCCCTTGCCATGCTCAACGACCAGGTGAAAAAAGGCGGCGTCATGGCTTCCTCCTATGTGGGAGGCTTAAGCGGCGCGTTTATTCCGGTCAGCGAGGACAAGGGCATGATCGACGCAGTGCAGGCGGGAACTTTGACCATGGAGAAGCTGGAGGCCATGACCTGTGTCTGCTCCGTGGGACTGGATATGATCGCCATACCAGGAAAGACCAGCGCAGCTACCATCTCCGGTATCATAGCGGACGAGATGGCGATCGGTATGGTAAATCAGAAGACAACAGCCGTGCGTCTGATCCCGGTGATCGGAAAAGATGTGGGGGAGACAGCGCAGTTTGGAGGACTTCTTGGTTACGCACCCATTATCCCTGTGAACGAGGCGGACTGCAGCGCGTTTATAAACAGGCAGGGAAGGATTCCCGCGCCTATACACAGCTTTAAAAATTAGAAAAGGAAGAATTCAGTATGAAAAAAGTAGCGGTCGTGACGGACAGCAACAGTGGTATTACTCAGAAAGAAGCAAAGGAACTGGGGATCCGGGTGGTTCCTATGCCATTCTATATTGATGGCGAACTGTATTACGAAGATATCACGCTATCCCAGAAAGAATTCTATGAGAAGCTTTCCGGAAATGCGGACATTTCCACCTCTCAGCCGTCCCCTGCGGATGTAATGGAGATCTGGGAAGAACTTCTGGAAGAGTATGACGAGGTGGTGCATATCCCCATGTCCAGCGGCCTGTCCACTTCCTGTGAGACAGCCATGATGCTGGCGAAAGATTTTGACGGAAAAGTTTTTGTGGTAAATAACCAGCGTATTTCTGTCACACAGCGCCAGGCTGTGCTGGATGCCCTTGAGCTGGCAGAAGCCGGCAAATCCGGACAGGAGATCCACGACATTCTGATGAAGGAAAAGCTGGAGGCCAGCATCTATATCACTGTGGATACGCTGAAGTATCTGAAAAAAGGCGGGCGCGTGACACCTGCGGGCGCAGCTCTTGGAACAGTGCTGAACCTGAAGCCGGTACTGACGATACAAGGTGAGAAGCTGGATGCCTTCGCAAAAGTGCGGGGGCTGAAATCCGCAAAAAAAGTGATGAAGGAAGCTATGAAGAAAGATCTGGAAGAGCGCTTCGGGGGAAAGAAGGTTCATCTGGAGGCGGCCTATACCTGTACCCACGAAGAGGCGCAGGAGTGGAAAAAGGAACTGGAAGAATATTTCCCGGGCTATGAGATCCACATGGATGCCCTTTCTCTCAGCGTTGCCTGCCACATCGGACCGGGGGCCATGGCAGTGGCGTGCAGCAGGTATATCGAGTATTAGTTTCATAACAGAAAAATTTTGAAAAAACATGGCAGCAGGCGTCAGATGATGACGACCTGCTGTCTGTATTCAGGGATAAAATCCCGGCGGTATTTTTCTGTGATCACTGACTCGTACAGATCAGCGGAAAGGATATCACAGTCAAGCATCTTCCTGGCGGTACCTTCTTTGGTTCCGGTGCGGGGCAGCTTTGTGATGAGGGGAATGGAGCTGCTTTTTTTTGCAAGGCCAAGAAGGGGAGAAGCATCCTTCCTGAAACCCAGCAGGCGCGCATATCCGCAGCCTCCCTCCTTTTTGAAGCTTGTCATGTCCTCCTCTGTGATGTTAAGGAGAATGTGAAGCAGCGCCCGGCTGATCCGGGAGTGGGTCAGCTCCTTTGTCTTCAATAGTCCGCAGAATTGCTCAAAAGAGAAAAACTCGTTTCTGTGTCTTATGATCCGATTGGCCAGGTCCTGGGTGACATCTGCATACCGGGGCAGGGTCTCCTTTGTCTCTCCCAGAAGGTGGTATTTCAGAAGAAGAGAAAAGTCGTTGGCGTACACGGGGTATCTTGCGTGATATGCCTCCTTCATCGTGCAGATGGCGGGAGAGGGCATCTGCCCCTCCAGCTGCGCGGGGATGCCGGACTGGTCCGCCTGCCTGAGGTGATGTCGGATGGCGGAGGCAGAGCTGTATGTGTCGGACAGCTCCATGTCGTGGTAGCCGGACTCCCGGCGCTGGATCGTGCAGAAGCCCAGGGAGCTTTTCTGCTGCAGGATGGCCTTGATATATTCCACTCCCAGGATGTTGTTAGGCTCTGCGAGGACCTCGCCGGCCCTATCGTCTCCCAGAAACAGGGACAGGGCTTTCTGCCTGGCTCTGGGGAAAGAGAGGCCATCTCTCAGACCTTCTTTCAGCAGGCCTCTGTAGGCCTCCGGCTCCTGTGCGGTGATCCGGGCTGCTTTTTCCAGCAGGGAGACATCGCCGCACTCGCTGCCAAAACAGATCACATCCACACAGCCCAGCCGGTCCAGGATGGAGACGGCCCCTGCGGCGAAGTACTCGGCGCTGCCGCAGGCGCACCAGACAGGCAGCTCGATGACGGCAGCCACCCCTGCCTCCAGAGCCATGCGGGCGCGCAGATGTTTAGGCATGAGGGCGGGGGCTCCCCGCTGCACATAATTGCCGCTCATAATGGCGACTGCGGCATCCGCTCCGGTGGCCCTGAGCGCTTCCTGGATGTGGTATAAATGGCCGTTGTGAAACGGATTATATTCAGTGATCAGTCCGACAATTTTCATGGAAATCTCCTTGTATATCTTTTTGAAATTGATTATACTATATGAAGATGTTTGCGGCAACAGCCGGAAATGTGCGTCTTTTTGCGGCCGCAATACTGAAGATGTGTCGCGGGATGGCAGCAGAAGGAAAGGAGGATGCGTATGGAAAAAAACGATGAGAGAGAAGAGTATACGTATGACAATGAAGAGCGGGAAGAACTGACAGAAGAACGTATCCTCCAGATGCTGGATGAGAGGAAGTTCAAAGAGCTCAAAGAGGAGCTGGAGAACAATATGTACCCGGTGGATCTGGCTGAGCTGATGAAAGACTTCACCCAGAAGCAGCTGGTCATGGTGTTCCGCCTCCTGGCAAAGGAGGAGGCTGCCGAGACCTTCGCTGAGATGGACAGCGACATGCGCGAGATGCTGATCGGCGGATTGACGGACTCGGAGCTGGAGGAAGTCATGGAGGAGATGTATCTGGATGATACGGTGGATGTGCTGGAAGAGATGCCTGCCAATGTGGTAGACCGTCTTCTCATGGCGACAGACGAGGAGACCCGCCAGCAGATCAATCAGCTTCTCCAGTACCCGGAAGACAGTGCCGGAAGTGTGATGAACGTGGATTACATCGCCCTGCGCAAGGAGATGACAGTGGCGGATTCCATCCTCAAGATCCGGCAGGTAGGTCTCAACAAAGAGACGATCTACACCTGTTATGTGACGGAGAAGAGAAAGCTCATCGGTATGGTGGATGTCAAGGAGCTTCTGACAACCAGCGAGTCCAAGACCATTGAAGAGATTATGGACACGAACCTGCTCTACGCCCACACGACGGACGACCAGGAGGAAGTGGCCCAGATCATCAGCAAGTACGACCTTATTGCCCTCCCCATTGTGGACCATGAGATGTGTATGGTGGGTATTGTTACAGTAGACGACGCTATGGAGGTCCTGGAGGAGGAGACGACGGAAGATATCAGCATCATGGCCGGTGTCAATCCAAGCGACGACTCCTACTTTGAGACTTCGGTGCTGGAGCATGTGAAAAGCCGTCTTCCCTGGCTTCTGTTTCTGATGCTGTCCGCCACGGTGACCCAGATGATCATGAACCACTATGAGAGCGCCCTGGCAGTCATGCCTCAGCTGGCAGGATTTATCCCCATGCTGACCGGTACAGGCGGAAACTGCGGCTCCCAGAGTTCCACCCTTGTGATCCGGGGGATCTCTGTGGGAGAAATCGAGTTTGGCGATCTCTTCAAGGTAATCTTCAAGGAAGTGAGAGTGGCGGTGCTGATCAGTCTGATCCTGTCTGTGGTGAATGGGATCCGCATTATCATCATGGGACAGGGAGATGTGATGATCGCTGTGACCATCGGCCTGACGATGGCCTGCACTATCGTGATCGCAAAAGTAGTGGGCTGTACCCTGCCTCTTCTGGCCGAGAAAGTGGGGCTGGACCCGGCTATCATGGCCACGCCTCTGATCTCCACACTGGTGGATATCAGCACGATCAGCGTGTATTTCGCTATCGTGAGCGCTGTGTTTTCCCTGTAAAACAAAGAGGAACATCTGATAGAAAATTAACATGGATTGTACTCCAAAAGAGACATCTGATTGCCAAAAGAGCCCTTGTTTGCAAGGGTTCTTTGTATTATAATGAAAGCAGTGAGAAAAAATGGAAAGGAGTCTTTCAGTCATGGGATTTATAGATGAGATGAAAGCAAAAGCAAGAGCAAACAAAAAGACGATCGTTCTGCCTGAGTCAGAGGACGAGCGCACCTACAAAGCCGCTGAGGCTGTCCTGAAAGAGGAGATTGCCAACGTAGTCATCGTCGGAAGCGAGGAAGAAGTGGCAAAGAATAAAGGAAGCTACGACATCAGCGGCGCGCAGATCGTAGACCCGGCCACAAGCGACAAGACCGAAGCCTACATCGCAAAACTTGTGGAACTTCGCCAGAAGAAAGGTATGACAGAGGAGCAGGCAAGAGAGATCCTGCTGACAAACTACCTGTACTATGGCGTTATGATGGTGAAGATGAAAGATGCAGACGGAATGGTTTCCGGAGCATGTCACTCCACGGCAGACACACTTCGTCCCTGCCTGCAGATCCTGAAGACAAAGCCCGGCACAAAGCTGGTATCTGCCTTCTTCGTAATGTGTGTTCCGGACTGCGAGTACGGCGAGAACGGTGTGTTCGTATTTGCGGACTGCGGACTGAACCAGAATCCGGCTCCGGAAGAGCTGGCAGCTATCGCAGAGTCATCTGCAGAGTCCTTCCGCATGCTGGTGGGAGCAGAGCCGAAGGTTGCTTTCCTGAGCCACTCCTCCAAGGGAAGCGCAAAGCATGCTGACGTAGACAAAGTGACAGAGGCAGTGAAGATCGCAAAAGAGGCCAATCCGGACCTCATGCTGGACGGAGAGCTCCAGCTTGACGCTGCCATCGTTCCGAGCGTGGGAGAGTCCAAGGCTCCCGGAAGCCCGGTTGCAGGACATGCCAACGTGCTCGTCTTCCCGGATCTGGATGCGGGAAATATCGGATACAAACTGGTGCAGAGACTGGCAAAAGCTGAGGCTTACGGACCGATGACACAGGGCATCGCAGCTCCGGTCAACGATCTGTCCCGCGGATGCTCCGCAGAGGACATCGTGGGCGTGGTAGCCATCACAGCAGTGCAGGCCCAGAATCAGTAGATCCTGATAGATAAAAAAGTATACGAAAATTCCGGAGGAGAAAAGAAGATGAATGTATTAGTAGTAAACTGCGGAAGTTCTTCACTGAAATTCCAGCTGATCAATTACGATAACAGAGATGTCATGGCAAAAGGTATCTGCGAGCGTATCGGCATCGACGGCCGTCTCGTGTATGAGCCAAAGGGTGGGGAGAAGGAAGTGACAGAGGCTGCTATGCCGGATCACACAACCGCTATCCAGATGGTCCTGGACGCTCTTGTGAATGAGAAGACAGGAGTTGTGAAATCCCTGGAGGAGATCGATGCTATCGGACACCGTGTACTCCACGGCGGCATGAAGATCACCAACTCCGTTATCATCGACGAGGAGGTCATCAAAGTGATCGAGGAGTGCGCGGACTTAGGACCGCTTCACAATCCGGCCAACCTGATGGGTATCAACGCCTGCATGAAGCTGATGCCGGGCGTTCCCAATGTAGCTGTCTTTGACACTGCTTTCCATCAGACAATGCCTCCGAAGGCTTACATGTACGGGATCCCGAAAGAATATTACGAGAAATACGCCATCCGTAAGTACGGCTTCCACGGCACATCACACAAATATGTATCTGCCCGTACAGCAGCGTTCCTCGGAAAAGATATCAAGGATCTGAAGATCATCGTGTGCCATATGGGCAACGGTGCTTCCCTGTCCGCAGTAAAGGACGGAAAATGTGTGGACACATCCATGGGACTTACACCTCTTGAGGGTGTGATCATGGGCACAAGATCCGGCGATATTGATCCGGCCTTTGTGGAGTATCTCTGCAACAAAGAGAACCTGTCTGTGTCTGAGGTGCTGAACATCCTCAACAAGAAGTCCGGTATGCTGGGTATGACAGGCATCTCCAGCGACTACCGTGATGTATCTGCCGCAGCAGAGGCGGGCAACCAGGATGCCATTAACTGCCTGGAGGCCTACGCGTACCGCATCATCAAGTACATCGGCTCCTACATCGCAGCCATGGGCGGCGTGGACGTGATCACCTTCACAGCAGGTCTCGGCGAGAACGCCATCCCGCTGAGAAAGACAATCTGCGAGGCGTTTGGATACATGGGTCTTGTATTCGATGATGAGGCAAACAACAGCCGTGGCAAAGAGGTCATCATCACAAAGCCTGAGTCCAAGATCACAGCCTGCGTGATCCCGACAAACGAGGAGATCGCTATCTGTGAAGAAACAGTGGAACTGGTAAAGAAAAACCTTGACAAATAGTGACTGAAAAGATATACTTTAAAAAGTGTGGTTAGGAGAGCGTTATGCTGATTGAACTGACAAAGGTTTTAGAGCAGGATGACAAGGTCATCCGGCAGGAAGCACATCTTGAGCTGGAGGATATGGAAGTATCCGGCAAAAAGTACCGGCTTGAGGAACTGGAACCGGCCCTGTTCGAGATCACCAATCTCGGGAAAAAGCAGGTGCAGGTGAAGGGATGTGCTAAGATAAAGACCGTCATTCCGTGCGACAGATGCCTGGAGGACGTGGAGCAGATCTTTGATCTCGACTTTGAGCGGGAAGTGGATTTAAAGCTCGACGAGGAAGGGCGCAGACAGTCCGATGATGAGTACAACTTCATGGAAGGAAACTGTCTTGACACGGATGTGCTGATATGCAACGAGCTCCTGGTCAACTGGCCAATTCGGGTGCTGTGCAAAGAGGACTGCAAAGGTCTGTGCAGCATTTGTGGTGCTAATCTCAATCATGGTGAATGTGGCTGTGACAGAGAGGTATTAGACCCGAGGATGGCAGCCTTTCAAGATATATTCAGCAAGTTTAAGGAGGTGTAAAGTATGTCCATCTGTCCAAAGAATAAAACATCAAAAGCCAGAAGAGATAAAAGAAGAGCTAACTGGAAAATGAGCGCACCGAACCTGGTAAGATGCAGCAAGTGCGGCGAGCTGATGATGCCCCACAGAGTATGCAAGGCATGCGGTTCTTACAACAAGAGGGAGATCATCGCTCAGGACTAATCAAAAGCTTAGGCAAATGAAGGAGATCAGAGATGGTCTCCTTTATTTTTTGACATTTGCGGAGGTGGAATAGAAAATGATCTACACAGTGACATTTAACCCGTCCCTGGACTATGTGATCGCTCTGGACGCACTGGAAACGGGGCGGATCAACCGGACAAAGAAAGAACATGTCTATCCGGGAGGAAAAGGCATCAATGTGTCTGTTGTCCTGGCTAACCTGGGATACGACAGCATTGCCCTTGGATTTGAAGCGGGATTTACCGGGAAGATGCTAAGAGAGATGCTGGACCAGTCCGGGTGCCGGACAGATTTTATCCATCTCAATGAGGGAATGACAAGGATCAATGTGAAGATCAATGCGGGGAAGGAGACAGAGATCAACGGGCAGGGACCTGAGATCCCTGAGGAAGCAGTGGAAGAACTCTACAGGAAGCTGGACAGGCTGCAAAAGGGAGATTACCTTGTGCTGGCAGGCAGCATTCCCCGCTCTCTCCCTTCAGACATGTACGAGAGGATACTGGGTCGGCTGGAGGGAAGAGGCGTGCACTGTATAGTGGATGCGACCAAAGAACTCCTCTTCAATGTGCTGAGGTACCACCCCTTCCTGATCAAACCCAACCAGTACGAGCTGGGGGATATGTTTGGAAAGACTCTGGAAACCAGGGAGGAGATCATTGCCCACGCAAAACTCCTCCAGGATATGGGGGCACGCCATGTGCTTGTGTCCATGGCCGGGGACGGCGCCATCCTGGTGGCAGAGGATGGCACCGTGATCCAGGAGAAGGCTAGTGAAGGAGACGTGAAAAACTCCGTGGGAGCCGGTGACTCTATGGTGGCCGGATTTCTGGCCGGCTACCTGGGCACAGGCAGCCTTGAGAAGGCTTTCCGACTGGGGCAGGCGGCGGGAAGCGCCACAGCTTTCGCCTACTGGCTGGCGGAAAGAGAGAGCATTAAGGCCCTGCTGGATGGACCGGCAGACAGCTATGGCCTGTAGAGAGGTTGGGAGAACAAGAATGAATAATACAGAGACGCTGAGAGAATATGGTTTGATCACAGCCGGATCGGTGCTTATAGCGGCGGCTGTGGGATTTTTTATGGTGCCGGGAGACCTGGTGCTTGGAAGCGTGGCCGGACTGGCCATGGTGCTTTCGCAGGTGCTTCCTCTGCGGGTGGCGACCCTGAACATGATACTGAATATTCTCTTCCTGTTGCTGGGATTTATCTTTATGGGGCGAAGCTTCGGGGCAAAGACTGTGTATGCCTCTGTCTTGTATCCGGCGCTTGTCTGGGGCATAGATATGGTCTTACCGGATTTGACCTCTATGACCGGTGATACATGGCTTGACCTTCTGTGCTTTATTTTCCTGGTGAGCGCAGGACAGGCCATTCTCTTTCACGTCAATGCCTCCTCCGGAGGACTGGATGTGCCTGCCAAAATCCTGAATAAATATTTTCACATTGACATCGGCAAAGCGGTCACAGTCTGCGGGCTGGTCACAGTGGTCAGCTCTGTTCTTGTCTATGATCTGCGCACTATGATCGTGGGAATACTGGGGACTTATCTGAATGGCGTGGTGGTAGATGAGTTTGTCAGTGGGTTTTCAAGGAAAAAGAGAGTCTGCATCCTGTCGGACCGGCATGAGGAGATCAAGGAGTATATTCTCCACAAGCTCAGCCGCGGGGTGACTGTCTACCAGGCTGTGGGCGGATTTGAGGGGAAGGAGCGTCCGGAGCTGGTGACGATCTTGACGAAAACCGAGTACGCGCAGCTGATGGCATACGTCCGAAGGACGGATCCGGACGCCTTTTTAACGGTGACCGCTGTCAGTGAGGTGGCGGGCACATGGAACACAAGAGGGCATGCCCGGCGCATATAGGAAAAATTGAGGCGCTAAATTGTTTGAAATTCCATGAAAATAGTGTATAATAAAATCAGAATATGTGAAAATTCTAACCTACGGCAAAAGCAAGAAAGAAAGAGGGTTCCATCATGGGAAGATATTATCGATTAACTAAAAAGATCTCAGATGAGATGGCGCAGGAAATCCTGAGAGAGCTGCAGGAGCTCGAAAATGTAAAAAGTGTAAGTTTTTCAGAGGACCTTTCATTGCTGAAGGTTGAGACAAAGAACGGACTGTTCCCTGAAGTTATGAACCGGGCAGTAAATATCTGCCGGCGCATAGGCGGGGGATGTGATCTGAGTTTTGCCGGATTTGCCTACGCAGGGGCATAGAGGATCACGCGCCAGAAACAGATGAAACCGAAATAAGATTGCGCCTGGTGCGCAATCTGTTTTATAACCAAAATGTTATAGTATGAAGTATACTTATAACATATAGGTGGGTTCCGCTTCGCGGAAAATGCAGACAAGGCGGGAGGACAGGACATGGACAGTGTTTACTTATCTGAAAAGACAAAATCCATTCTGTGGCCCGATTTTGCGGCTCACTTTAAGAGCAGCACAAGCTGGGCTTCCTACTGGAGCGACCTGTGTGAATTTGCTCAGATTGTAGAGAAAGATATCACCCGGGCCGGTGCGGAGGATGTGCGCAGATATTATCAGATCATGACGGAGAAGGTGAAACGGGGAGAACTGCAGCCGGGAACCCCGGCAAAGAAGTTCCGGGAGCTCCACTCTTTTTCGGACTTTATCTGCAGAGAGAGGGAGAGATACGGGCTGCCGGATTCTTTTGCGGATCATTTCTACGGTTATCTGCCGTTTCTTTCTAAGCAGGAAAAGTATGCCCGGGTCATGCCTGTGGAGGATGTGGACCGCCTGCTGAAGGCAGCGGAGAAAGACCGGATGGCTTACACTATCTTTGTGCTCATGTACAGGGTGGGACTTTCCTCCACGGAGATCTGTGATCTGGAGACAGAGGATATAGGAATCTATGAAAACGGCGCCTATGTCACGCCCCGGGAGCGGCAGAGCGGTGTGTTTATTCCTGAGGACGCGATGGCTGTACTGGAGAGCTATATGGGGCAGAGGGAGGAGAGGCCTACACTCTTTTATAACAGAAGGGGAAATCCTCTGAACACGATGTATATTTCCAGGATGATGAAAAAGTATACGGCTCTTGCCTGCATACCGGCTTACAGCAGCCAGATGCTGCGAAATACATGCGCCTACAATCTTTTTTCCTACAAGGCCAGCCCGGGACAGGTGGCGGCCCAGATGGGGGTCACAGACACCCATGTGAAGAGGTACAGGAAACTGGCGTATAAGGAGGAGCTTTCCCGGGCTGCCGGAAATCTTGTGAAAATCCATGTGGAGAGACCGCTCTAGCTCTTTTGCTGTTCCCGCAAACAAAATATTGATTTTTGGGATAATGTCTAGTAGAATATTTCTAGTAGTTATGGAGGAAAGAAAAATGGCAGAACTTACAAAAATTGCCCTTGACGCCATGGGCGGCGACAACGCCCCGGTGGAGATGGTCAAAGGCGCGGTTGATGCGGTTTCCAGAGAGAAGAGCATCAAGGTTTATGTCGTAGGACAGGAAGAAGTTGTCAGGAAAGAGCTGGAAAAATATACGTATGATAAGGACAGGATAGAGATCGTGGGCGCCACAGAGGTCATTGAGACAGCGGAGCCTCCGGTCAACGCCATCCGGAAAAAGAAAGACTCATCTATCGTGGTGGGTATGAAGATGGTCAGATCCGGGGAGGCCGATGCCTTTGTGTCTGCCGGAAGTTCAGGAGCCATCCTTGTAGGGGGCCAGACCATTGTGGGCAGGATCAAGGGCGTGGAGAGACCGCCTCTTGCACCGCTCATTCCCACAGAGAAGGGTGTCTCTCTTTTGATCGACTGCGGGGCAAACGTGGACGCACGTCCCTCCCATCTGGTCCAGTTCGCCAAGATGGGTTCCATTTATATGGAACATGTGATGGGCGTGAAGAACCCCAAAGTGGCGATCGTCAATATAGGAGCCGAGGAGGAGAAGGGCAATGCCCTTGTGAAAGAGACATTTCCTCTCCTGAAAGAGGCGAAGGGCATCAACTTTACCGGAAGCATTGAGGCAAGGGAGATCCCCCACGGCCAGGCGGACGTCATTGTCTGCGAGGCCTTTGCCGGGAATATCATCCTGAAACTGTTCGAGGGTGTGGGAGCGGTGCTGATCAGCAAGGTCAAGGAAGGCATGATGAGCAGCCTTCGCAGCAAGATCGGAGCCCTGCTCGTGAAGCCGGCCCTCAAGGAGACATTGAAAGGTTTTGACACAAGCGAGTACGGCGGCGCTCCGCTGCTGGGACTGAAAGGTCTTGTGGTGAAGACCCACGGAAGCTCCAAGGCCAGGGAGGTATCCAATTCCATCCTTCAGTGCCTGACTTTCCGGGAACAGAGGATCAACGAGAAGATCCAGGAGTGTATTCAGGCGGATGACTCGTCCGATGAATAGATATAAAGCAATATAAAAGGAGATGAAAAAAATGGAATTTGAGAAATTACAGGAAATTATAGCTGACGTACTTAATGTGAACGCAGATGAGATCACAATGGAGACAAAGTTTGTAGATGACCTGGGAGCGGACTCTCTGGATATCTTCCAGATTATCATGGGGATTGAGGAAGCATTCGATATCGAGATCGACAATGATGACGCAGAGAAGATCGTGACAGTAGGAGATGCTGTAGAGCAGATCAAAAATGCAACAAACTAGCAGAAAGGAGAAAAAGCCCGGATGCGGGCTTTTTCTTTTATGAGGGTTTATATGAGTCGAAAACTAAAAGAACTGGAAGAGCAGATCGGCTATACATTTCAGGATCCCAGGCTGCTCCGCCGGGCTATGATGCACAGCTCCTATGTGAATGAGAAGCATCTGCCCAAGTACGAGTGCAACGAGCGGCTGGAATTCCTGGGAGACGCTGTGCTGGAGCTGGTGTCCAGTGAATTTTTATTCCATGAAAATGAGAAAATGCCGGAGGGAGAGCTGACCAAGACAAGGGCGGCCATGGTCTGTGAGCAGGCGCTGGCTTTCTGTGCCCGCCAGATCCGTCTCGGAGAGTATCTTCTGCTGGGAAAAGGCGAGGATATGACAGGAGGCAGAAAGAGGGATTCCGTCACATCGGACGCCATGGAAGCACTGATCGGGGCCATCTACTCAGACGGTGGTTTTGCTAGTGCAAAAGAGTTTATACACAGGTTTGTGCTGAATGACCTGGAGAACAAGAAACTCTTTTACGATAGCAAGACTATCCTTCAGGAGCTGGTACAGGCTGCGTTTGACCAGCCTGTGGCCTATGAGCTCACCGGCGAAGAGGGGCCGGACCACGACAAGACCTTCCACGTGGAGGTGCACATCGGCGCGGATGTCTACGGCGCCGGGAGCGGAAGGACCAAGAAGGCAGCCGAGCAGGAGGCGGCTTACAGGACGATCCTGATCCTGCACAAAAGGAATATAAAGTAGGTGTTACATGTATTTAAAAAGTATAGAGATACAGGGCTTTAAATCTTTTGCAAACAAGATCGTATTTGATTTTCATAACGGGATCACCGGGATCGTGGGCCCAAACGGCAGCGGCAAGAGCAATGTGGCAGACGCTGTGCGCTGGGTCTTAGGAGAGCAGCGCGTCAAGCAGCTGCGGGGCGGCAGCATGCAGGATGTCATCTTCTCTGGCACAGAGAACAGAAGGCCTCTGAGCTACGCCTCTGTGGCCATCACGCTTGACAACTCTGACCATCAGCTTTCTGTGGATTACGAGGAGGTCACTGTCACGAGAAAGCTGTACCGTTCCGGCGAGAGTGAGTATCTGCTCAACGGCAGTCCCTGCCGCCTGAAGGATATCAATGAGCTGTTCTACGACACTGGTATTGGCAAGGAGGGCTACTCCATCATCGGACAGGGACAGATCGACAAGATCCTGAGCGGCAAGCCGGAGGACAGAAGGGAGCTCTTCGACGAGGCGGCGGGCATCGTGAAATTTAAGCGGAGAAAAAACATGTCTGTCAAAAAGCTGGAGGATGAGAGGCAGAATCTTCTCCGTGTCAATGATATCCTCTCCGAGCTGGAGAGACAGATCGGGCCTTTGAAGAAGCAGGCCGAGGTGGCAAGAGAGTACCTGCAGAAGAAGGAACAGCTGAAGACCTTTGACATCAACATGTTCCTTCTGGAGACCGAGCGGTTAAAAGAGCAGATCGCAGAGACAGAGGACAAGCTGTCCGTCTCCCGTGAGGAGCTCCAGGAAGCGGACGCTTCATATGGAGCCATGAAGGAGGAGTACGAGGCCATCGAGGCGCAGGTAGACGAGATCGACGACTCGATTGAGAAGGCTAAAAGCCAGCGGGCGGAGACCAACCTCCTGAAACAGCAGCTGGAGAACCAGATCGAGCTTCTGAAGGAGCAGATCAACAGTGCCCGCATGACGGACGAACATTTTGGACAGCGCTATCAGACGATCCAGAATGAGATCCGTGAGAGAAAGGATCAGCTTCTCCTGTTCCAGAAGGAGAAGGAAGAAATCGCAGGAGAACTGCGGGAGAAATCCGCTGCCAGGGAACAGGCAAGAGACCTGCTCATCGAGGTGCAGAGCCGCATTGCGGGACTGACGGACCAGGTGGAGAAAAACAAGAATGATATAATTGAAATTCTCAACAACAGAGCTTCCACCCAGGCTAAGATCCAGCGCTACGACACCATGATGGAGCAGATCCAGGTGCGCAGGTCCCAGATGAACCAGCGGCTCATCAAGGCCCGCAGTGAGGCGGAAGAAGAGCAGAAGAACGCTAGGGAGCACAGTGCCCGCCTGGAGGAGATCTCTGACACGATCCGCAGCCTGACCGAGAAAAATAAAGAGTACGAGCAGAAGATAGAGAGACTGCAAAAAGAGCTGTCCAGCCAGACAGAGAAGCTGCGGGTGGGCCAGACAGCCTACCACAGGGAGGAGTCCCGGCTGGAGTCACTGAAAAATATCACAGAGCGGTATGACGGATACGGCGGCAGTATCCGAAGAGTCATGGAGCAGAGGGAAAAGGAGAAGGGCATCCTGGGCGTGGTGGCGGATATCATCAAGGTGGACAAAGAGTATGAGATAGCCATTGAGACCGCGCTTGGAGGCAGCATCCAGAACATCGTCACCGACACGGAGGAGACGGCGAAAAGGATGATCGATTTCCTCAAGAGAAACCGGTACGGCAGAGCCACCTTCCTTCCCCTGACCGGCATTGGCGGAGGCCGCGGGATGTCCAGGCCGGAGGCGCTGCAGGAGAAGGGCGTTGTGGGTCTTGCCAACACCCTGGTCAAGGTGGAAGAACAGTACCGGGGCCTGGCAGAGAATCTGCTTGGCCGGACCATTGTTGTGGACAATATCGACCACGGCATTGCCATTGCACGGAAATACAGGCAGACGCTGCGACTGGTTACCCTGGAAGGCGAACTGCTGAACCCCGGAGGCTCCATGACAGGAGGCGCTTTTAAAAACTCCAGCAACCTGTTAAGCCGGAGGCGGGAGATCGAGGAATTTGAGAAGACGGTCCGCCATCTGAAAAAGGAGATGGAGGAGATGGAGGCATCGGCAGCCAGTCTCCGCCGGGAGCGAGCTGCCTGCTATGAGGCTATAGATGAGATCCAGCAGAAGCTGCAGAAGGCCTATGTCATCCAGAACACGGCGAAGATCAATCTGGATCAGTGCCAGGAGCGGATACAGGTTTCCATGGAGACATCCCAGGCTATCCAGCGGGAGAACCAGGAGCTGGATCAGCAGATCACGGACATCAGCAATAACCAGGAGTCCATCACTGTGGAGCTGGATACTTCCACTGCCCTGGAGCAGGAGATCACCCGTAAGACCGAGGAAGACCAGAAACTTCTGGAGCAGGAAAAGGAAGAGGAACTTCGCTGCCAGAAGGCTTCCGAGGAGGTACAGCTGGCTTTTGCGGGTCTGGAACAGAAGCACACCTTTATCCTGGAAAATGAAGAACGTATCCAGGAGGAGATCGCCAAGTTCGAGGAAGAACAGCAGGAGCTGGGTGAGAACAAAGAGGATGCTTCCCGGGAGATCCAGGAGAAAGAGGAGCAGATCCAGAAAATTCGCCAGACGATAGAGGAATCCAAAGAGCTCTTCCAGGAGATCGAGGAGCAGATCCAGGAAAATGTGAAGCAGAGGGAAGAGCTGAGCCAGAGGCATAAGTCCTTCCTTGGAAAGCGGGAGGAACTCTCCAGGCATATGGCAGATCTGGATAAGGAGATCTTCCGTCTGGAGAGCAGAAAAGAAGGCTACGAGGAGGCCTCGGAGAAGCAGATCAACTATATGTGGGAAGAGTATGAAATCACATACAGTCACGCTCTGGAGCTGCGGGACAAAAATCTCACAGACCTGGCCTACATGCGCCGGCAGATCCAGACACTCAAGAGCGATATCAAGGGGCTTGGCTCCGTCAATGTAAATGCTATTGAGGACTACAAAGACGTGTCCGAGAGGTATGAGTTCCTGAAGGGACAGCATGAAGATCTGGTGGAGGCGGAAGCCACCCTGGAGAAGATCATCGCGGAGCTGGACGAGGCCATGCGCAGGCAGTTCACCGAGCAGTTCGCAAGGATTGCCGGGGAGTTTGATAAAGTGTTCAAGGAGCTCTTCGGAGGCGGAAAGGGAACGCTGGAGCTGATGGAGGACGAGGATATCCTGGAGGCAGGCATCCGTATCATCGCCCAGCCGCCGGGAAAGAAGCTGCAGAATATGATGCAGCTCTCCGGTGGAGAGAAGGCGCTGACCGCTATTTCCCTCCTGTTTGCCATCCAGAATCTGAAGCCATCCCCCTTCTGTCTGCTGGATGAGATCGAGGCGGCGTTGGATGACTCCAATGTAACCCGTTTTGCCCAGTACCTCCACAAGCTGACGAAAAACACGCAGTTTATCGTCATCACCCACAGAAGAGGGACTATGACAGCGGCGGACAGGCTGTATGGTATCACCATGCAGGAGAAGGGTGTCTCCACCATGGTTTCTGTCAGTCTTCTGGAAAATGAGTTGAACGAGATGGAGAAGCAGCACCAAGAATAAAAAAGGAGCAGGATTATGGCAGAAGAGAAGGGATTTTTCAAAAGGCTCGTCTCGGGCCTTACAAAGACAAGAGATAATATTGTGTCCGGCATGGACAGCATTTTTCATGGATTTTCACACATTGATGAAGATTTCTATGAGGAGCTTGAGGAAGTCCTGATCATGGGAGATCTGGGAGTTCAGGCCACAGAAGATATACTGGACGATCTGCGGGAAAAGGTGAAGGAGCGACATATCAAGGAGCCCTCCGACTGCCGGCAGATCCTCATCGACAGCATCAAGGAGCAGATGGATGTGGGAGAGACGGCCTACGAGTTCGAGGGCCGGACCTCCGTGGTTATGGTGGTAGGCGTCAACGGCGTGGGAAAGACAACCACCATAGGCAAGCTGGCAGGCAAGCTGCGGGCTCAGAACAAAAAAGTAATTCTGGCTGCGGCAGATACCTTCCGGGCTGCGGCGGGAGAGCAGCTGAAGGAGTGGGCAAACAGGGCTCAGGCAGAGCTCATCGGCGGGCAGGAAGGGTCCGACCCGGCTGCCGTGGTGTACGATGCAGTGCAGGCTGCGAAGGCCCGCCATGCAGATGTGCTGCTGTGTGACACAGCCGGCAGACTTCACAATAAAAAGAACCTGATGGAGGAGCTGCGGAAGATGAACCGGATCATTGACCGGGAGTACCCGGAGGCTTTCCGGGAGACTCTGGTGGTCCTTGATGCCACCACCGGCCAGAATGCGCTCCAGCAGGCCAAGGATTTCAAAGATGTGGCTGATATTACGGGCATTATCCTGACGAAGATGGACGGGACGGCCAAGGGCGGCATTGCCGTAGCCATCCAGGCGGAGCTTGGTATTCCGGTGAAGTACATTGGCGTCGGAGAGACCATAGAGGATCTGCAAAAATTTGATGCGGACACATTTGTAGATGCACTTTTTGCAGTTCCGGAGGAAAAAGAAGAATAAAATGAAGAAAAAGAAAGGCAGGAGATCATGATGGACAAATTGACACTGGAAAATTTTGAGCAGGCGAGTGAACTTGTAAAGAAGGTGACCCTCCCCACAGATCTTGTATACAGCGAGTACTTCAGTTCCCAGACAGGCGGCAAGGTATATCTGAAGCCGGAGAACATGCAGTATACAGGGGCGTACAAGGTAAGAGGTGCCTACTATAAGATCAGTACCATGACAGAAGAAGAGCGGGAGAAGGGGCTCATCACGGCTTCTGCCGGCAACCATGCCCAGGGCGTTGCTTTTGCGGCCCAGAAGTTCGGCTGCAAGGCTACGATCGTCATGCCCACAGTCACCCCTCTTATCAAAGTGAACCGCACAAAGAGCTATGGAGCGAACGTGATTCTCCACGGGGATGTGTACGATGACGCCTGTGCCTACGCGCTGAAGCTGGCAGAGGAGCAGGGGATGACGTTTGTGCATCCTTTCGATGATCTGGATGTGGCGACAGGACAGGGAACTATCGCTATGGAGATCGTGCAGGAGCTTCCTACCGTGGACTATATCCTGGCACCCATCGGCGGAGGCGGCCTGATCACAGGCGTAGCCACACTGGCTAAGATGCTCAATCCCAAGATCAAGGTGATCGGTGTGGAGCCTGCTGCTGCGGCCAGCATGAAGGCTGCTCTCGAGGCAGGAGAGCCTGTCACACTGCCAAGCGCCAACACCATTGCGGACGGCACGGCTGTGAAGCGGGTGGGCGACAAGGTGTTCCCCTATGTGAAGGAAAATGTGGATGACATTATCACAGTGGAGGACGACGATCTGGTCGGAGCTTTCCTGGATATGGTGGAGAACCACAAGATGGTCGTGGAGAATTCCGGTCTCCTTACGGTAGCAGCCCTCAAACAGCTGGATGTAAAAAAGAAAAAAGTAGTCTGCATCTTAAGCGGCGGCAACATGGATGTGATCACTATGTCCTCCATTGTCCAGCACGGACTGATCCAGAGAGACAGGATCTTCTCCATCTCCGTTCTCATGCCTGACAAGCCGGGCGAGCTTGTGCGGGTGGCCTCTGCTGTCGCGAATGCTCAGGGCAATGTGATCCGTCTGGAGCACAACCAGTTTGTCAGTACCAATCGAAATGCAGCCGTGGAGCTTCGTATTACGCTGGAGGCCTTTGGCACAGAGCACAAGAATCAGATCATGCAGGCTCTCAGAGACGTGGGATATGAGCCCAGGGAGATTGGGGCAAAGCTGTACTAAGAACACAAGTGAATCAGATCTGCGGATTTTCAGAATTTTGCGTATTACAGAGGCCGTCCTGCCGGGACGGCCTTTTTTATACGGAAAATTTCAGGTGGATTTTTTATTGACATGGTTTGTATAATTGTATACAATTATACGAGAAAAGAAAAGGAGATATGACACATGCAGGACAGGAAAGTTTACCTTGACGAACACACAAATCTGCTTCAGCTTGAGGAGCATATGTACCCACTGGTGGATGTGAAAGAACCCAATGTATTCAGAAATCTTTTTCACTATGACGAGGTGCCGAAGATCGCCTTCAACGACAGGATCGTACCCCACAGCATGCCGGATGAGATATGGATCACAGACACGACATTCCGGGATGGACAGCAGTCCCGGGCGCCTTACAGCACAAAGCAGATTGTAGATATTTACGATTATTTCCACAGACTGGGCGGACCCAACGGAAAGATCCGGCAGTGTGAATTTTTCCTGTACAGCAAGAAAGACAGGGACGCTGTATACCAGTGCATGGAGAAGGGATATCAGTTCCCGGAGATCACCAGCTGGATCCGGGCCAGCAAAAAGGATTTTGAACTTGTAAAAGAGATCGGCATGAAAGAGACAGGCATACTTGTCAGCTGCTCGGACTACCACATTTTTTACAAGCTGAAGATGACAAGAAAACAGGCTATGGAGCATTATCTTTCTGTTATCAGGGAATGCCTTGAGACCGGTGTCAGTCCCAGGTGTCATCTGGAAGATATTACCAGGTCGGATATTTATGGTTTTGTCATTCCGTTCTGCCTGGAGCTTATGAACCTGATGAAAGAGTACCAGATCCCGGTGAAGATCCGTGTCTGTGATACGATGGGCTACGGTGTCAACTACCCCGGCGCGGTGATCCCCAGGTCCATCCCGGGTATCATATACGGCCTCCGCGTCCATGCAGGTGTGCCAAGCGAGCTGATTGAGTTCCACGGACACAATGATTTTTACAAGGCAGTCAGCAATTCTTCCACAGCCTGGCTCTACGGGGCCTGCGGCGTAAACTGTTCCATCTTCGGCATTGGGGAGCGGACAGGGAACACGCCCCTGGAGGCCATGGTCTTTGAGTATGCCCAGCTGAGAGGGACACTGGACGGCATGGACACCACCGTCATCACCGAGCTGGCAGAGTACTATGAGAAGGAGATCGGCTACCACATTCCCTCGCGGACACCTTTTGTGGGCAAGAATTTCAATGTCACAAGGGCCGGGATCCACGCCGATGGACTGCTGAAAAACGAGGAGATCTACAATATATTTGACACAGATAAATTCCTGAACAGACCGCCGCTTGTAGCCGTGTCAAACACATCCGGGCTGGCGGGCATCGCCCACTGGATCAACACCTATTTCCATCTGCCCGAAGGAAGGCAGGTAGATAAGAATACCGAACTTGTAGCCATGGTGAAAGAGTGGGTGGATCAGGAATATGAGAGCGGCCGCGTCACTGTGCTGACAGACGAGGAACTTCTGGCAGTCATTGATGAGGCATGTAAAAAGACAGGCGTCAGACTGACGGCGCAGGAGGAGTAAAACAAATGGAAGAGTACCAGGACCAGTCCCTTCGGGGAAAAGTGTTCCGCAGGCTGCGGGAGGACATTCTATCCGGTGTGTACAAGGAAAATGAGGAACTCAAAGAGATAAGCATAGGGGAGGAGATGGGGGTCAGCCGGACTCCGGTGCGGGAGGCGCTGCGCCAGCTGGAGCTGGAAGGCCTTGTGTCCATCATTCCCAATAAAGGAGCCTATGTGACCGGCATTTCCCTGAAGGACGTGCACGATATCTATATGATCCGGTCTATGCTGGAGGGGCTCTGCGCCCGGTGGGCGACCAGGTATATCACAGAGGAGCAGATCGAGGAGTTGGAGGAGGTGATCCTTCTCTCCGAGTTCCATCTGAAGAAGAAAAGTACAGCGGGGAAAGACGGGGAGAAAGCCCAGCAGGTATCTGAGCTGGATGGAAAATTCCACAAAGTCTTGTATCACGCCTCCAATAGTCGTATACTGGAACATGTACTGTCGGATTTTCACAAATATGTGAAAATGGCGCGGACCATGTCTGTGGAGGAGAAGAGCCGGGCGGAGAAATCCATAGAAGAGCATCGGGCTATTCTGGAAGCCATCAAGGCAAGGGATGAGGAGCTGGCAGAGCGCCTGGCCAATGCGCATATTATGAAAGTCATGGAAAATCTTCATATAGAAGAGTAGATGAGCCAGTCAATTATTTTTAATGACGAAATAAACGAAAAAGAAAAGGAGAATGCGAACATGGAAAAGATCAAGATGACTACCCCAATCGTAGAGATGGACGGAGATGAGATGACCAGGATCCTCTGGAAGATGATAAAAGAACACCTTCTGAAGCCATTTATCGAGCTGAATACAGAGTACTACGACCTGGGCCTGGAGCACCGCAATGAGACCAATGACCAGGTGACGATTGACTCTGCAAATGCTACAAAGAAATATAAAGTGGCGGTAAAATGCGCCACGATCACGCCCAACGCGGCCCGCATGACAGAGTACGACCTGAAGGAAATGTGGAAGAGCCCCAACGGGACGATCCGCGCCATCCTGGATGGGACCGTGTTCCGCGCTCCCATCGTTGTAAAGGGGATCGAGCCCTGCGTGAAGAACTGGAAGAAGCCTATCACCATTGCAAGGCATGCCTACGGGGATGTGTACAAGGGAACCGAGATGAAGATACCGGGAGCCGGGAAGGTAGAACTTGTCTATACAGCAGAGGACGGCCACGAGGAGCGAGAACTTGTGCACAACTTTACAGGCGCAGGCATTGTGCAGGGTATGCACAATGTCAATGACTCTATCGCGAGCTTTGCCAGAAGCTGCTTTAACTATGCGCTGGATACAAAGCAGGATCTGTGGTTTGCCACAAAGGATACTATTTCCAAAAAGTACGACCACACTTTCAAGGATATTTTTCAGGAGATCTACGACAACGAGTATGCCGAGAAGTTTGAGAAAGCGGGCATCGTATATTTCTACACCCTTATCGACGATGCTGTGGCCCGTGTTATGAAGTCTGAGGGCGGCTACATCTGGGCCTGCAAGAACTATGACGGGGATGTTATGAGCGATATGGTGTCTTCCGCCTTCGGTTCCCTGGCTATGATGACTTCTGTTCTCGTATCCCCGGAAGGGTATTACGAGTACGAGGCGGCTCACGGAACCGTGCAGCGCCACTACTACAAGCACCTGAAGGGAGAGGAGACATCCACCAACTCCGTGGCCACCATCTTCGCGTGGACAGGTGCACTGAGAAAGCGCGGCGAGCTGGACGGCAACCAGGAACTTATGGCATTCGCCGACAAATTGGAGAAGGCTACTATCGACACCATTGAGGAAGGCAAGATGACAAAAGATCTGGCGCTGATCACCACTTTGGAAAATCCCACTGTGCTGAACAGTGAAGAATTTATTCTGGCAATTGCAGAAAAGCTGGCGTAATTTAATTTCGGACGTAATACTTTTTAAAAGTATTACGTCCGAAATTATTATAACTGGTGTGTAATTGTGTATGCCATCGGAAAGAATTGAACCTGCCGGCGTCAATTTTACATACATTTAACATAAATCCGGATTACAAATACACGAAAAACATTTATAATAGGGAAGAATATGTATTATAAAAAAGGACAGAGAAGGTATGAGAATGAAAAATTGGAGATGCCTCGCAGTGGCAGTCGGGGCAGCATGTTTTCTTGGCGCCTGCGGCAACAGTGAGCCGGCAAGCCCGGAGCAGGATAAGGAACTGGCTGACCTTGGCCAGATTACAGTAGTCACAAGAGAGAGCGGGTCCGGTACCCGCAGCAGTTTTGCCCAGGCTCTGGGGCTGGATGAAGAAGGCGTGGATGACAAGGATCACATCACAGAGACAGCACAGACGGTGACTTCCGGCGAAGAAGTGATCCAGGCTGTAGGAGAGGATAAAAGCTCTGTCGGTTATGTGAGCTGGGGGACAGACATTTCGGAAAGTGACAGCGTAAAGGAGCTGGCTGTGGACGGAGTGCCAGCAGAAGAGACGACCATCGAGAGCAGTCAGTATCCTCTGAGCCGCACGCTCTACCTTGCCGCTGCAGAGGATGGAAATGAGCTGAAAGAGGATTTTCTGACGTATGTGACTGGAAAAGGCCAGGAGATCGTGGGAGATTTCTTTGTGCCGGCAGAAGAGACGAAGGATGTGTTTCTGTCAGCACAGCCGTCCGGCACTTTGCGGATACACGGCTCTACCAGCCTGGCTCCGGCTATAGAGGCGCTGGCGGAAGCATATCAGGAGGCGAATCCTAACGCTGTCATTGAGGTGGAGGCGTCAGACTCCTCCCAGGGCATTACCGACGTGCTGACAGGCGTCTGCGACATGGCTATGGTTTCCAGAGATCTTTACCAGTATGAACAGGATGTGCTCCAGGCGGTTCCTGTGGCAAAGGACGGGATCCGTGTCATTGTGCAGGCGGACAATCCACTTGAGGACCTTACAGCGGACATGCTGGCGGCTATATACAGCGGAGACACTGCCAATTGGGCAGATACAAAAGAAGAATAATATAGGAGGAGACAATGGAAAAAGAGAAGGCAAAGAAACAGGTATTTATGAACAGGGAACTGTCCTGGCTGAAATTCAACGAGCGTGTGCTTGAGGAGGCGGAAGACGAGAGGGTGCCTCTCTGTGAGCGGCTCAGCTTTGCATCCATTTACCAGAGCAATCTGGACGAATTCTTCATGGTCCGGGTGGGCTCCCTGCAGGATCAGATGCTGCTGGGCAAAAAGATCCGGGACAATAAGACCCATATGACCTTAGACGAGCAAATCGACAACATATTGAAAAAAGTGCGGGAACTGAGCGGGAGAAGAGACAGGACTTATCACGCCCTGATGGAAAATCTGGAGTCCTACGGCGTGCGGCTGACAGACTTTAGCAAGCTTAGGGATGAAGAAAAAGACGGCCTGCTGAAATTTTTCCAGATGGAGATCGCTCCCCTTATCTCCCCCACTGTTGTGGGAAAAAGGCAGCCATTTCCGTTTCTGCGCAACAAGGAAATTTATGCAGTGGCCGTGCTGGAGACTAAAAACAAAAAACAGAGGCTGGGTATCATTCCGTGTACCAACACCATGGTGGAGAGACTGATCCCTGTGAGGGGGCAGGAGGGATGCTACATGCTTGCAGAGGAGCTGATCTTGCACTACATTCCCCGGGTGTTCAGCGGATATCAGATCAAGGCGAAATCTCTGATCCGGGTGACAAGAAACGCAGATATAGACGCGGACGCTCTCTATGATGAGGACCTGGATTACCGCGAGTTCATGGCGGACCTGATCAAGCGCAGAAAGAAACTCTCCCCTGTCCGTCTGGAGCTCTCTAGGGAGATGGACGGCGACGTGGTGGAGACTCTCTGCAAATATCTGGATCTGGACTCCACCCATGTATTCCGGAGCCAGGCTCCCCTGGATCTGTCTTTCCTTTTCCAGATCCAGGACATCCTGCGGAAGAACCCGGAACTCTTCTATGAGAAGAGGGTGCCTCAGAAATCCCCCTCTTTCCAGGAGGGAAGAAGCCTTATAGAGCAGATCAAAGAAGAGGACAAGATGCTTTCCTATCCCTACGAATCGATCCGGCCTTTCCTGCGGCTGCTGAATGAGGCTGCGGAGGATGAGAATGTCATCTCCATCAAGATGACGCTCTACCGCCTGGCAAAGCAGAGCAAGGTAGTGGAGGCCCTGATCGAGGCGGCAGAGAACGGAAAAGAAGTGGTTGTCCTTGTGGAGCTGCGTGCACGGTTTGATGAGGAAAACAATATCGAGTGGTCCAGACGCCTGGAGGAGGCCGGATGTCAGGTCATTTACGGCCTGGAGGGCTACAAGGTACACTCTAAACTCTGTCTCATCACAAGAAAAACAGAGGGACAGGTGGAATACATTACCCAGATCGGAACCGGAAACTACAACGAGAAAACCTCCCGTCTCTACACAGACCTGTCTCTTATGACAGCGAATGTGGACATTGGACTGGAGGCGTCGGCTGTGTTCCAGGCTCTCTCCAAGGGCGAAGTCGTGGAAAAATCGGACAAGCTCCTGGTGGCGCCCAAGTGTCTGCAGAACAGAGTGCTGGATATGATCGACGAGGAAATCAGGCTCGCGCAGAGCGGGGAGGAGGCTTACATCGGACTGAAGCTGAACTCGCTGACAGATAAAAAGATTATCGACAAACTCATCGAGGCCTCCTGCGCGGGCGTGAAGATCGACATGATCATCCGCGGCATTGCCTGCCTTATACCGGGCGTGGAGGAAAGTACAGAGAATATCCGGATCATCAGCATTGTGGGAAGATTTCTGGAGCATTCCAGGATCTACATCTTTGGCCGGGGCGAGAGGGCAAAGTACTACATTGCCTCCGCTGACTTTATGACAAGAAACACAGTCCGCAGAGTGGAAGTGGCAGCTCCTGTTCTGCAGGAGAATTTGAAAGAGCGGCTGCAGATGATCTTTGACACTATGCTGCATGACAACCAGAAGGCCAGAGAAGCCTGCAGTGACGGAGATTACAGGCATGTGGTTCCGCAGTCAGGCGAAGAGCTTTTGAATTCCCAGGAGTATTTTTACCAGGAGGCCTATGAGAAGGCGGGAAAAGTGTAACATAGAGAAAAGGTGTTGAGAGACATGATATGGAGACTTGGCGAGCGGCTGGAGGAGCTTGACCAGGGGGAGTGGGAGGCGGAGGGGTGCCCGGCCGTCTTCCTGACAGACTCCCGGAACGCCAGAAAAGTACTGGACCTGGCCGGGATCCAGTACGAAAATGACATCCAGCTGGGGCAGATCGGCTTCTGTAAGCTGGAGACACAGCAGGAGTGCCTGGTGGGAACCCTGTGTATTCCCAAGCTGCTGGACGTGCTTGGAAGCCGTTACCGGATCTATTTTTTCATCAATCAGGATCACGTAGTTCTTGTGGATGACGAGGACTTTTCCATGCGCCTGATCCGCAGGATCAAGAGAAAAAAGACTCATCAGGGTGAGACGAAAGAGAGATTTATCTACAATTATATTGCAGAGTTTATGAGCAGGGACCAGGAACTTCTCATGCAGTACGAGAAGACCCTGATGGGGATGGAGGAGGACGCCATGCAGGGGAAGATCGAGCGGTTCCAGCAGGAGCTGATGCCCATCAGGCGAAAACTTCTGAACCTGCGCAGCTACTACGATGAGATGATGGATATGGGGCGTGAGCTGGAGGAAAATGAAAATGGCTTTTTTGCCAAAAAGCAGCTCAAATACTTTGGAACACTGTCAGACCGGGCGGACCGCCTTATGAGCCGCACCTCCCACCTTCTGGAATACGCACAGCAGGTGAGGGATGTATATCAATCCCAGGTGGACGCAAGGCAGAACAGCAATATGCAGTTCCTGACTGTGCTATCCACCATTTTCTTTCCCCTGACGCTGATCACCGGCTGGTACGGCATGAACTTTCAGAACATGCCGGAGCTGAAAAATGGATATCCTGGTGTCATCGTGCTGAGTCTTATCGTCATTATCGTCTGCATCCTGATCTTCAAGAGAAAGAAAATATTGTAAACATGCACGTTCGCAAAAAAATGGGAGGAGCCTGCCTTACGCAAGTTCCTCCCATTTTTCATACAGCTCTTCCAGCTGGGCGGCTATGTCAGCCTTTTCCTGTGCCAGCTCCTGGCATTTTACAGAGTTGGTGTAGACTTCCTCCGTAGCCATGAGCTCGTCGATCTGTGCGTCACGCTCTTCCAGGCAGGTGATCCGCTCCTCGGTCTTTTTCAGATCATTCTGCCTTTTGCGTTCCCTGGCCTGTGCCTCTTTCTGTTCCTGCCAGCTTTGCTTGGCCTCGGATACAGGCTCAGCGGAGGCGGCTTTCCCTGCTTTCGCCGTGGCGGGGGAGGCATAGGCGGCGGTCAGCTCCTCCTTTTTTTCCAGATAGTAGTCGTAATTGCCGATATAGTTGACAAATTTGCGGTTTACAAGCTCCAGGATGCGGGTGGCAGTCTGGTTGATGAAGTACCGGTCATGGGACACATAGAGGACGGTGCCGGTATAATTGTTGAGCGCGTTTTCCAGTATCTCCTTTGAGGCGATGTCCAGATGGTTGGTGGGCTCGTCCAGGATCAGGAAATTGGCCTCTGAGAGCATCAGCTTTGCCAGGGACACACGGCCCCTCTCACCGCCGCTTAAGTCACCGATCCGCTTGAACACATCGTCCCCTGTAAAGAGGAAGGCGGCCAGCATATTGCGGATCTGGGTGCCCGTCAGGTCCGGGTAATCGTCGGAGATCTCCTCGAACACAGTCTTGTCCATGTGAAGGACATGGTGCTCCTGATCGTAGTAGCCCACATGGACATTGGCGCCCAGAGTAAAGTTGCCGCTGTCTGCGGGGAGCACATCGTTCAGGATTTTAAGAAGCGTGGTCTTTCCGGTTCCGTTGTCCCCGATAACGGCCACGTGCTCACCTCTGCGAACGTCAAAACTGATATCTGTAAAGAGAGTCTGGTCCGGAAAGGATTTGCTCAGATGCTCTACAGAAAGGACATCGTTTCCGCTGACACAGGAGGGCTCCAGTGTCAGATGGATGTCTGTTTTCAGTTCAGCCGGCTTCTCTATGCGCTCCATCTTGTCCAGCATTTTTTCACGGCTCTCTGCGCGCTTGATGGACTTTTCGCGATTAAAAGAGCGGAGCTTCTCGATAACAGCCTCCTGGTGCCGAATTTCCTGCTGCTGGTTCATGTATTCCTTAAGCCGGGCATCCCGGATCTGCTTTTTCTTTTCTGCATAGGCAGTATAATTCCCCAGGTAGGTGGAGAGCTGTCCCTGCTCGACCTCCACCACCTTTGTTACCACCCGGTTCAGAAAATAACGGTCGTGGGATACGATGAGCACGGCCCCGGGGTAATTCAGAAGATAGGTCTCCAGCCAGGAGATGGAATTTAAGTCCAGGTGGTTGGTGGGCTCGTCCAGGAGCAGCACATCCGGTCTGGTGAGAAGAAGTTTTCCCAGGGAGACCCGGGTCTTCTGGCCGCCGGAGAGTGTGTCTACATCCTTGGAAAAATCCTCCTCGCCAAAGCCCAGACCCTTGAGGACGCCGGTGATCTCACTCTCGTAGGCGTACCCGTTTTCCCGTTCAAATTGCTCCGTGAGGCGGTGATATGTGTTCAGTCTCTCTGTGAGGGCATCGCCCTGCAGGGAGGGAAGATCCGCCTCAATCTGCCGTATTTCTTTTTCAATGGCAATGATCTGGGCTTTGGCAGTCTTTACCTCCTCGTAGATGGTGTTCCCCCCTGTCAGATCCTGGTGCTGGGCCAGATAGCCCAGGGTACTACCCTTGGCCAGGGTGACCGTTCCACCGTCCAGGGGCAGTTCCCCCACGATCATTTTCAGGATAGTGGATTTTCCGGCCCCGTTGATGCCAACGAGAGCCGCCTTTTCGTGATCCTCGATATGGAAGGAGCCGTCCTTTACAATGACTTCTTCCCCAAATGATTTTTCTATATTGTGACATGCCAGTATCATGGTGTACCTCCTGTGTAAAAGCCGCGTATTTTACAGCATTATCTATTATATCGGGGAACCCGTGGCGTGTCAATTTCCAGAAGACGGAGGTTTCTGATTTGCAGAACTTTTAGGAACAATAAATTGACTTTATTGTAACAATTCTATATAATGAATCTGAGAAACTGAAATGGAAGGTGGATAAAGTGGAAGGCAGAGAAATTTCGCAGGCAGTCATACGTAGACTTCCAAGATATTACCGCTATTTAGGGGAGCTGCTGGAGAATGGCGTGGAGCGCATTTCCTCCAATGATCTCAGCAAGAAAATGCATGTGACAGCATCCCAGATACGGCAGGATCTGAACAACTTCGGCGGCTTCGGCCAGCAGGGGTATGGATATAATGTAAAATATCTCTACACAGAGATAGGTAAGATACTTGGCCTGGAGGAAGACCATGACATGGTCATTATCGGGGCAGGTAATCTTGGACATGCGCTGGCAAACTATGCAGCGTTCGAAAAACGAGGTTTTGTGCTCAGAGGTATCTTTGATGTGAACCCCACATTGAAAGGAATGACAATCCGTGGCGTTCCCATCCATATGATGGATGAGCTGGAAGCGTTTGTTACGGAAAACAATATAGAGATCGGCATCCTGACGATCCCGAAAACAAAGGCGATCGAGGTTGCCAACCAGCTGGTGGCGTACGGAGTAAAGGCAATATGGAACTTCGCACATACGGATCTCAATCTTCCGGATGATGTGATCGTTGAAAATGTCCACCTGTCAGAGAGCCTGATGAGGCTGTCCTACAATATCAGCAGATACAATGAGGAACAGAAAAAATCAGAGAAGTAACAGGACTTTGTGACGTGTAAAGCCGGCGTGTGTAAGGCAGGCCTTCTTTACACGTCTTTTGCGTTGCCGTAGGCCGCAAAGCCGGCAGCCGGGCGGCGTGTCCTGTTTACGCCATGGGGAAGGAAGGTGATTTTATGCTATTTTTGCCTGATGGAAGACAGATGAAAGCGGCGGACAGCTATACGATACGGGAAAAGAAGATCCCGTCGCTGATCCTGATGGAGCGGGCGGCCCGCACCTTTGTGGAGACCGTGATGGAGAGGAAACTGGATCTGTCCAACGTCTGTGTGGTGTGCGGCTCAGGAAACAACGGGGGCGACGGTTTTGCCATCGCAAGATTGCTGCTGGAAAAAGGCGGCTGCGTGACTGCAGTGATGGCCGGAAACCCGGACCACTGTACAGAGGAGACGCTGCGGCAGATGGAGCTTTTCAGAGAGGCCGGAGGGACGGTAGGAAACTCTTTTGAAGAGGGAGAATATAGTATACTGATAGATGCTGTATTCGGAGCAGGATTAAGCCGGCGTGTGGAGGGAGATTATCTGGCCTGCATAGAGGCCATGAACCGCTCCGGAGGCGTAAAGCTGGCGGTGGATGTGCCGTCAGGAGTTTCCACCACTACCGGAGAAGTAGCTACCAGCGCATTTAGAGCAGATCTGACAGTGAGTTTCCAGTGCGCAAAGCTGGGCTGCGTCCTCTACCCCGGGCGAGATTATGCCGGCGAGGTAACCGTGACAGATATCGGAGTCGACACTTCCGTGCTGGAGGGAGACAGGGAGGCTGCCTACGCGCTGGAGGAGAAGGATATAAAAACCATGCTCCCCAAGAGGCGGCCCAACTCCCACAAAGGGGATTACGGGAAAGCGCTGATCATAGCGGGCAGCCGTGGCATGGCAGGGGCCGCTTACCTGGCCGCTCTGGCAGCCTACAGGACCGGAGCCGGACTTGTGCAGATCTACACGCCTGAGGAGAACCGGACGATCCTGCAGACCCTGCTGCCGGAGGCCATCATCCGCTGCTATGACTTCTTTGATGAGAAGGAGCTGCTGCGGCTTTTGAACTGGGCTGATGTGGTCAACATCGGTTCTGGGCTGGGCACAAGTGATAAATCCCGGCGTATCCTGCAGACCACACTGGAAAATGTACAGGTTCCCTGCGTTGTGGATGCAGATGGCCTGAATCTGCTGGCGGAGCACAGCCGATATCTGAGCAGGCTGCCCCACGATCAATTTGTCTTTACTCCCCACATGAAGGAAATGTCCAGGATTGTGAAAAAACCTGTGGAGGAGCTGCAGAGGAACCGAATGGAGATCCTGACCCAGTTCACCGGAGAGGCCCGGATCACATGTGTGCTGAAGGACGCAAGGACCTGTATATGCAGGCAGGGAGAACATCCCTATGTGAACCTGTCCGGGAATGCTGCCATGGCAAAGGCCGGAAGCGGCGATGTGCTGGCAGGCGTGATCACAGGACTGATCGCCCAGGGGATGACCTGCTTTGATGGGGCAGTGCTGGGCGTGTACCTGCACGGACTTGCAGGGGAGGCGGCAAGGGAAGAAAAAGGAATATACAGTGTGCTGGCAAGAGATCTGGCAGACGCAGTAGGGACGGTATTGAAAAGACTGGAGGAATAGAGCATGAGGGAATACACCAGGATCTGTGCCAGGATCGACCTGGATGCGATCGAGTACAATCTGGAGATGATGAGAAGAAGGGTTCCCTCCGACACGAAGATGATCGGCGTCATCAAGATGGACGGCTACGGACACGGGGCGGCCCAGATCGCCAGATCCGTCATGGAGGAAAAGGATTATGTCTGGGGCTACGCGGCCGCTACACCGGATGAGGCCGCTCTGCTCCGAAAAAAAGGGATACAAAAGCCGATTCTTGTCCTTGGCTGTGCCTTCCCGGAGCAGAGGGATGAGATGATCCGCAAAGACATCCGCATGACATGCTACACCTGGGAGATGGCTCAGGACATTTCCGAGAGAGCGCAGAGACTTGAGAAGAATGCAGTGATCCATATCAAGCTGGACACAGGCATGTCCAGGCTCGGCTTCCTCATCAGCGAGGAGAGCGCCGATACCATCGCCCGGATCACGGAACTTCCAGGCATTGAAGCAGAAGGGATCTTCACACACTTTTCCAAAGCGGACGAGACAGACAAAACCTTTACAAAGAATCAGATAGAAAAATATCTGTGGATGAAAACACAGCTGGAGTCCAGGGGGATCCGCTTCCCATTCTGGCACTGCTCCAACAGCGCAGGCATTATCGATATGCCGGAGGCGGCCATGGACCTTGTCCGGGCAGGGATTTCCATGTACGGGATGTACCCCTCCGGGGAAGTGAAAAAGGAGCTGGTTCCCCTGAAGCCGGCCATGGAGCTGATCAGCCACGCGGCCCATGTAAAGTGGGTGGAGCCGGGGACGTATGTCAGCTATGGGGGAACCTATGTCACAGACAGGAGGACCAGGATCGTCACCGTGCCGGTGGGCTACGGGGACGGGTATCCCAGGAGCCTCTCCAACAAAGGATATGTGCTGATACACGGAAAGAAAGCCCCCATACTGGGCAGAGTGTGCATGGATCAGCTTATGGTGGATGCCACAGACATAGAAGACGTACAGTTTGGAGACCGCATCACGCTGGCGGGGGAAGAAGATGGAGTGCGCGTCTCTATCGATGAGCTGGCGGATCTGTCCGGCAGATTCAACTACGAGTTTGTGTGCAATATAGGGAAACGCGTGCCCAGGGAATATGTCCGGAACGGCCGGGTCATAGAGCAGATGGACTATTTTGAGTAGCGGCCGGGCACTCTTTGGAATACATCCGAGAAAGATGGAAATACTATCAGTATCTTTAGTAAATCGGAGTGTGACAAAAAGTGCAGGTAAAACGCGGTGATATTTATTATGCAGATCTGAGCCCTGTGGTGGGCTCTGAGCAGGGCGGGGTCCGCCCGGTGCTGATCATACAGAACAATATTGGGAACAGGCACAGCCCTACTGTCATCTGTGCCGCCATTACATCCCGCATGAACAAGGCAAAACTGCCCACCCATGTGGAGATCGATGCCAGCAGATACCGGATCGTCAAGAACTCGGTCATTTTGTTGGAACAGATCCGCACCATCGATAAGCGCAGGCTGAAGGATATGGTCTGCCATCTTGACAGGGAACTCATGGATAAAGTAGATGAAGCGCTGAAGATCAGCTTTGAGCTTCATACATAGACACAGTAAAGGAGCGATAGAGAAGAGATTATGGAAGAAGGAAGCTTGTTTCAGAGGATGAAACAGATGTTTCAGGAGGACGAGGGCCTGAAGGAAAAGCCTGAGCTGGACCAGGAGGCAACGGAGCTCATCCGGAACATTTTCCGGTATATGGATAAAGATGCCAGGGATATCATGACTCACAGAAGAGACATTGTGGCCATTGACGGGGAAGAGACACTGGAAGACGCACTGAAGTTTATGCTGGAGGAAAATCATTCCCGTTTCCCCATCTACCACGAAGATATCGATGAGATCATCGGTACCATGCATCTGCGGGAAGCTATGGTCTGCTACATGAATGAGGAGCTGCGGGACAAGCCGGTTAGTGAGCTGAAAGAGTACATACGCCCGGTCACTTTTATACCGGAGTCCAAGAGCATTGATACACTTTTTAAAGAAATGCAGGCCAAAAAGAAGCATTTGGTCATCGTGCTGGACGAGTACGGACAGACTTCAGGGCTCGTGGCCATGGAGGATATCCTGGAGGAGATCATGGGCAATATCCTGGACGAGTACGATGAGGAGGAGGAGACCATCATCAGACAGGCAGACGGCTCAGTGACGGCAAGCGGGTTTGCAGACCTGGAAGACCTGGAAGATATGCTGGGCATTTCTCTGGATACAGAGGAGTACGAAACTCTCAACGGCTTCCTGACCGGCCAGCTGGACCGGATCCCCGGGGAGGACGAGCACTGTGTGGTGGAGTTTGAAGGATACAGGTTTACCGTACTGAAGGTTGATAATAATGCCATCCAGTCAGTCAGGATTGAAAAAACGGGCGGGGAGTGATAAAATAGAAAAAGTGCGAATTATAGAAGATACAAGGAGAGAGAAAAATGTCAGGACATTCAAAATTTGCCAATATTAAGCATAAGAAAGAAAAAAATGATGCGGCAAAAGGGAAGATCTTTACAAAGATAGGGAAGGAACTTGTAGTGGCTATCAAGGAAGGCGGCAGCGCGGATCCGGCCAACAATAGCAGGCTGCGGGACGTGATCGCCAAGGCGAAGGCCAACAATATGCCCAACGATACCATTGAGAGAAATATCAAAAAGGCTGTAGGGGATGCAGATGCGTCCAACTACGAGCACATTACATATGAGGGATACGGCCCCGGCGGCACAGCCATCATCGTGGAGACGCTGACGGACAATAAAAACCGTACAGCCTCCAACGTAAAGAGTGCATTTACAAAGGGCAGCGGAAACGTGGGAACTCCCGGATGTGTGTCCTTTATGTTTGACAGGAAAGGACAGATCCTTGTGGCAAAAGAAGAGTACGAGGGAGATCCCGACGAGCTGATGATGCAGGCTCTGGATGCAGGCGCCGAGGACTTTGCCGAGGAAGAGGACAGCTATGAGATCATCACAGATCCAGATGATTTCAGCGGTGTGCGTCTTGCACTGGAAGAGGCGGGCATCCCCATGGCTCAGGCGGAAGTGACGATGATCCCTCAGACCTGGGTGGAACTGTCTGACGAGAAGGATATTCAGAACATCCAGAAGACACTGGATCTTCTGGACGATGATGACGATGTGCAGAATGTATACCATAACTGGGATATGTAGGCGGGATGTACTATGGAATTGGAAGCATTACAGCAGAAGTTAATTGATTTTTTTGTGGAGATGCAGGATTACCGTCAGTTTTTTAAGAGAAAGCTCTACGCAGACACCTTTAAGGAATGCTATGAGAAGCACAGAGGACTGGTGGCAGATATTGCTGAGGCTTGCGAGAAAGCTGACGATCAGGAAAAAGCGGTGGAGACACTGGCGGGTGCGATCCCCGATTATGCCCACGGACAGATCGAGAGCGTAAAGAGCAAAAATAAGAAGGAAGGACTGCAGATTGACTACAATATGACGATGGTCACATTTGTCATTCCTGTGCTGGATTACGCTAAAAATGTGTACTGTAGCAGAGTCATCGACCGGATGGTGGAGAGGTGGAATGAGCCTCCGGTGACCATGAAGATCAGCCGCTCCGACTTTGAGAGCCTACAAAGCGGCTTTAAGTCCCACCCCTGTTACATCACAACGGCTGTCTGCGCCAGCAGGAACCAGGGGGATAACTGCTATGAGCTGAACCTTCTGCGGGATTACAGAGACCACTATCTAAGCTCCACAGAAGAGGGAGAGCGGATCGTGGAGGAGTACTACAATGTGGCTCCTACCATTGTCAACCGCATCAACAGGCAGGAGGATGCGGCCCGGATATACGACGATATATACAGTTCTTATCTGCGACGCTGCATTGAGCTGATCCAGGCGGACGAGATGGAGGAGTGCAGGGAAGTGTATGCGTCCATGGTGGAGGATCTGGAAAAAAAATATTTGTTTTCATAGAAAAGCAGGAAAGGAAGGAAACATGAGCGATTACAGGATAGAGACAAAATGTATCCAGTCCGGATACACACCGAAGAACGGGGAGCCGAGAGTTCTTCCCATTTACCAGAGCACAACATTCAAATACGAGACAAGCGAGCAGATGGGAAGACTTTTTGACCTGGAGGAGTCAGGCTATTTCTACACACGACTCCAGAACCCCACCAACGACGCTGTGGCAGCCAAGATCTGCGACCTGGAAGGAGGATATGCGGGCATGCTGACCTCCTCCGGACAGGCGGCCAGCTTTTACGCTGTCATGAACATTGCCCAGCAGGGAGACCACATTGTGTGCGCTTCCGCCCTCTACGGAGGTACATACAACCTGTATGCCCACACTATCAAGAAGATGGGCGTGGAGGCGACCTTTGTAGACCCGGACTGCACCGAGGAGGAGCTGAACGCGGCGTTCCAGGACAACACAAAGGCGGTCTTTGGTGAGACTATCGCGAATCCTGCTCTTGTTGTCCTTGACATTGAGAAATTTGCAAAGGCAGCTCATGCCCACGGGGTACCGCTGATCGTGGACAATACATTTGCCACGCCCATCAACTGCAGGCCTTTTGAGTGGGGAGCTGACATTGTGACTCACTCCACCACAAAATACATGGACGGTCATGCTACCTGCGTGGGCGGAGCTATTATTGACAGCGGAAACTTTGACTGGGAGGCTCATGCAGAGAAGTTCCCGGGACTTACCACGCCCGACGAGACATACCACGGGATCGTATACACGCAGAAATTCGGAAAGGGTGCCTACATCACAAAGGCGACAGCCCAGCTCATGCGTGATCTGGGATCCATACAGTCTCCCCAGAATGCCTTCCTTCTGAACATCGGCCTGGAGACCCTGCATCTGCGTGTGCCCAGACACTGTGAGAATGCTCTGAAGGTGGCACGCTATCTGAAAGACCATGAAAAGGTAGACTGGGTACATTGCCCGTCCATGGAGGGAGATCCCTACTATGAGCTGGCACAGAAATACATGCCCGGCGGCACATGCGGTGTCCTCACCTTTGGACTGAAGGGCGGAAGAGCTGCTGCGGAGAAGATGATGGATCATCTGAAACTGGCAGCCATCGTGACCCATGTGGCTGATGCCAGGACCTGTGTCCTGCACCCGGCAAGCCATACCCACCGTCAGATGAATGACCAGGAGCTGCGGGAGGCAGGTGTGCAGCCTGAACTGATCCGCTTCAGCGTTGGAATCGAGAATGCAGAGGATATTATCGCCGATGTAGAGCAGGCGCTTGCCCAGATTTAATGCATAAAAACAGAAAGGCACTTCCATACTAATTATTATGGAGGTGCTTTTTTATGGAGATAAAAGGACAAAGCAGCGAGGCGGAGAAAACCCAGGAAGAGAAAAATGAAGAGATCAAAGAGATGGGCACCGTGGATCTGGAAGAGGGAGACGGGCAGGGGGGAGATCCCCACAGGATCAAGCTGATCACTATCATAGGGGAGATAGAAGGCCACGAGGCGGTGTCAGGGAACACCAAGGCGACAAAATATGAACATCTGCTACCCATGCTGGCGGAGATCGAGGACAGTCCCGGCATTGACGGGCTGCTCATCCTTTTGAATACACTGGGAGGAGACGTGGAAGCGGGGCTCTCCATTGCGGAGGTGATCGCCTCTTTGAGCAAGCCTACGGTCTCACTTGTGCTGGGAGGAAGCCATTCTATCGGCGGACCTTTGGCTGTCTCAGCGGACTACTCATTTATTGTGCCCAGCGGTACCATGATCATCCATCCGGTGCGCAGCAGCGGCATGTTTATCGGTGTCATGCAGAGTTTCCGAAATATGGAGAGGACGCAGGATCGGATCACAGGATTTCTGGCCAGGCACTCCCACATGAGCCAGGAGCGGATCGAGGAGCTGATGCTCAATTCCACTCAGCTTGTGAAGGATGTGGGGACTCTCCTGGAGGGGGAGGAGGCTGTACGCGAAGGCCTTATCGACGAGGTGGGGGGACTTTCCGACGCACTGGGGAAATTGCATGAAATGATAGATCTGAGAAGATCCGGCAGGGAAAAACCATGAAATTAGCTGATGACAGTTTTTTTTTGAAATGTTATACTAAGAATGTATATGCATATGATAGTCGGCCGCTTTGAAAAATGCGGCCCGGCTTTTTCTGCCGCAGGCATTGATAAGGGAGAGGCCTGCCGCAGAGTATACAGGTAAGAAACAACAAGGGGGAGAGAAAATGGCATCTAAGTCACGGACCGGAAGAAGAAAGAAGACAACGGGGAGAAAAAAGAATAATGTTCAGCAGAGCTTTGTGGCGGATGAGATCATTATCTGGCTGACGCTGGCAGCGAGCATCCTTCTTCTGCTCAGCATCTTCGGGCTTGGAGGGGCCGCAGGAGGGGCTGTATCCGCTGTCCTGTTTGATCTCTTTGGTTACAGTACATACCTTGTTCCATTCCTGCTGTTTGGAGCTGTGACCTTCGTCCTGTCCAACAGGGGGAATAAAGCGGCCTATGTAAAGACAGGCGCGGCCATCCTGCTGTTTGTCCTTATTACGACATTCCTGGAGCTGCTCCTGGAGGAAGGAGGATTCCTTGGCGGAGCGGTCACAGGCGTTCTTGTTCCAGCCATAGGGACGGCAGGCACTTATGTGGTGGACGTGATCCTGATGATCATCTGTGCTGTGATCATTACCGGAAAGTCAGCCCTCAAGGGCGTGAAGGAGAGAGGCGGACAGGCCTATGGAAGAGCCAGAGAAGACGCGGCCAGACGCAAGGAGCTGGCCCAGACAAGGCGGATGATCCGCCAGAAAGAGGCCCAGAGGGAGCTGGAGGAGGCTAAGAAAGAGGCAAAAGCCCTGGAGAAGGAAGAAAAGGAGAGCCTTCGCCGCAAAGACAGACATGTTTCCGGCGTCTCCTTTGACACGACTCTGGGAGAGAAAGGAAAGTCTCCCGATGTAAAAGAGATTACGCCCCCTGCCGGGGAGGATCTGTTTGCCCAGGAGGCGGCAGACATGGAGCTGCCCTTTGAGGAGACAAAAGAGGCAGTACAGGCGGAGGAACCGTCCTTTGTGATCAACCGGGCACAGATGCCTGAGGAGACTATTCGGGAAGAACAACCGGAGATCTCCGGGGAGACCGCTGCCGCAGAGGAGAAAAAGACCCGCAGGACTAAGATGGGGGCCGAGGCAGTGGCCATGGAGGCTGCCCAGGTAGGACAGATGGCCGCCGAGGCGGATGCGGCTCCGAAGAAGGAGTACAGGACGCCCCCCATCTCTCTTTTGACGAAAGGGAAGAATACAGGGGGAGACTCGGATGCTCATCTGCGGGAGACCGCCAGAAAGCTGCAGGAGACCCTTCACAATTTCGGCGTCAACGTGACCATCACCAATGTCAGCTGCGGCCCTGCGGTGACGCGCTATGAACTGCAGCCCGAGCAGGGGGTAAAGGTCAGCAAGATCGTGGGACTTACAGACGACATTAAGCTGAACCTGGCAGCGGCAGATATCCGGATCGAGGCGCCTATCCCCGGAAAAGCGGCGGTGGGCATCGAGGTGCCCAACAAGGAGAACGCGGTGGTGCACCTGAGGGACCTTCTTGAGTCAGGAGAATTTAAGAACAGCAAGTCCGCCATCGCCTTTGCGGCAGGGCGGGATATTGCCGGCAAGCCTGTGGTGGCGGACATTGCGAAGATGCCCCACCTTCTCGTGGCGGGAGCTACCGGTTCGGGAAAATCCGTCTGCATCAACACCATGATCATCAGTATCCTGTACAAGGCTTCCCCGGAGGATGTGAAGCTCATCATGATCGATCCCAAGGTGGTGGAGCTGAGCGTTTATAACGGCATTCCTCATCTTATGATCCCTGTGGTGACAGATCCCAAGAAGGCGGCCGGCGCTCTGAACTGGGCTGTGGCGGAGATGATGAAGCGCTATGAGCTTTTTGCAAAATACAATGTCAGGGATATCAAGGGATTTAACGAGAAGACGGAGAACATGACCCCGGAGGAGAGGGAAGGAAAGCCTGGAAAGCTGCCCCAGATCGTCATCATTGTGGACGAGCTGGCGGATCTTATGATGGTTGCGCCCGGGGAGGTGGAGGAAGCTATCTGCCGGCTGGCCCAGCTTGCCAGGGCGGCAGGCATTCACCTGGTAGTAGCTACCCAGAGGCCTTCAGTCAATGTTATCACCGGACTGATCAAGGCCAACATGCCCTCCCGGATTGCTTTCTCCGTGTCATCCGGAGTGGATTCACGGACTATCATTGACATGAATGGGGCGGAGAAGCTGCTGGGCAAGGGAGATATGCTCTTTTACCCATCCGGCTACCAGAAACCGGCTCGGGTTCAGGGAGCTTTTGTTTCCGACAAAGAAGTGCAGGCTGTGGTGGAATATTTGAAGAAACAGAACGGCGAGGCCTCCTACAGTGAGGAGATTGTCACGGAAGTCAATTCCACTGCCTCCAGCTTAGGGAGTGTTCCTTCCGGCGACGTTTCTGCCGGAGGAGACGGAAGAGACGCCTACTTTGCGGAGGCGGGAAGATTTATCATCGAAAAAGAAAAGGCTTCCATCGGCATGTTGCAGCGCATGTTCCGCATAGGTTTTAACCGGGCGGCCAGGATCATGGACCAGCTTTGTGAGGCCGGCGTGGTAGGGCCTGAGGAGGGGACAAAACCCCGGAAAGTGCTGATGTCCATGGAAGAATTTGAAGCCTACATAGAAGAAAACATGTGAGAAAAGACACAGTGTGTCTTTGAAAATAAAATACAAAAGGAAAGGAATGGATCGTATGAAATCAGATATTCAGATCGCGCAGGAAGCAGAAATGATGCACATCAAAGATGTGGCGGCCACCATCGGTATCCCGGAGGAGGACCTGGAGTTCTACGGAAAGTACAAAGCAAAACTCTCTGATGAACTCTGGGAAGAGATCAAGGACAGAAAGGACGGGAAGCTCGTCCTTGTGACCGCCATCAATCCCACTCCCGCCGGAGAGGGAAAGACGACCACTACCGTGGGACTGGGACAGGCCATGGCAAAGCTTGGCCGGAAAGCCATCATCGCCCTCAGAGAGCCTTCCCTTGGCCCCTGCTTTGGCATTAAGGGCGGAGCTGCCGGAGGCGGGTATGCCCAGGTGGTTCCCATGGAGGATCTGAACCTGCACTTTACAGGTGATTTCCATGCTATTACTTCTGCCAACAACCTGCTGGCCGCCCTCCTGGACAACCACATCCAGCAGGGAAATGAGCTGGGGATCGATCCGAGACAGGTTGTCTGGAAGAGGTGTCTGGACATGAACGACAGAAACCTCCGGAACATTGTCATCGGACTTGGCAGAAAAGCCGACGGTATGGTGAGGGAGGACCACTTTGTCATCACCGTTGCATCTGAGATCATGGCTATCCTCTGCCTGGCAGATGATATTAAGGACTTAAAAGAAAGGCTGGGAAGGATCATCGTAGCCTACAATTTCAAAGGGGAGCCTGTAACAGCAGATGATCTCCACGCCACAGGAGCCATGGCAGCGCTTCTGAAGGACGCCATTAAGCCCAATCTTATCCAGACTCTGGAGCACACACCGGCTCTTGTGCACGGCGGACCTTTCGCAAACATCGCCCACGGCTGTAACAGCGTGCGCGCCACACGGATGGCCCTGAAGCTGAGTGACATTACCATCACCGAAGCAGGCTTCGGTGCGGACCTTGGCGCTGAAAAATTCATGGATATCAAGTGCCGCATGGCAGGTTTTAAACCGGATGCAGTAGTTTTGGTTGCAACTGTCCGGGCTTTGAAGTATAATGGAGGAGTTGCAAAAGATCAGCTGTCCGGAGAGAATCTGGAAGCGCTTGCAAAAGGAATTGTAAATCTTGAGAAACATATAGAAAATGTACAGAAATATGATGTACCTGTCATTGTAACGCTCAACTCCTTTGTCACAGATACAGAGGAAGAGATTGCTTACGTTCGCCGCTTCTGCGAGGAGAGGGGATGCGAGTTTGCCCTGTCAGAAGTCTGGGAGAAAGGCGGAGAGGGCGGCATTGCCCTGGCGGAGAAGGTGCTGGAGACTCTGGAGAACAAAGAGAGCCATTTCCATACATTGTACGAAGATGATCTCTGTCTGAAGGCTAAGATCGAGACCATCGCAAGAGAGATCTACGGTGCAAGGGGAGTGGTCTATGACCCTGCGGCAGAAAAGCAGCTGGCTAAGATCGAGGGCATGGGATTTGGCAATCTCCCTGTCTGCATGGCGAAAAATCAGTACTCTCTGTCCGACGATGCCACAAGGCTGGGCCGTCCGGAAGACTTTGATATCCATATCAGAGAGGTCTATGTGAATGCCGGCGCGGGATTTGTGGTAGCCCTCACAGGAGCTGTCATGACTATGCCGGGCCTCCCGAGGGTACCTGCGGCCAACGGCATCGACGTATCAGAAGACGGGCACATTACAGGACTGTTTTAAGGAGAGATAAAAATGCCCCAGTGGGAAAGTAGTATAATAATAGGGGGTATCGCAAGATGAGGTGCACAAACTGCGGCTATGAGATACCGGACGGTGAGCTGTACTGTAAAAGATGCGGCAGGGAAATCCGCATCGTGCCGGACTATAATCCTCTTGACGATGTCCTTGCAGCTCAGGTAAAGGGAGGAATTGACGGAGGTGAGAGGCCTCTGGATGATTACGATTACGAGCAATCCTATACATCCGATCTGCGCAGGGGAGAGGCGCAGAGAGCGGAGCGAAGGAAAAAAGAGCAGACACGCAGCATGCGCCATACATCTGCCATGAGCGGAAAGACCGCCCGGACTTCTGGAACCGGGCGGGTTTCCCGCGGTACCGGTACCGCGGGAAAACGGGCTTCCCAGGGAACCGGGAATATGAATCCGGACCGGGAGAGACGGCGCCGGATGGCAGAAAAAAAGCGGGAAAAGAAAAAGAGACTGAGAAGAAAGATCATTATCGGGTTTATTATTTTGATCGCGGCGCTGGCCGTTGCGGTCTTTTTCCTGTACCGGAATTCCTATGCAGGACAGATCAGGCAGGGAAACCGGGCTTTCTCGGAAGGAAACTACGAGGAGGCGGAAAACTTTTTTAACCGTGCAGTGGACAAGGATCCGAAGCGGGGGGAGGCTTACACAGCTCTCTCCAAAGTGTATCTTGCCAGGGATGATGAGGACGGAGCTGAGGAGCTGTTTCTGAATGCCCTGGAGTCCTATCCGGACGAAGTGCCTGTCTACGAGGCGTGCATTGCTTTTTATGTAGATACAGAACAGCCGCAGGAGGTGTCTGCAATCCTGGAAGACGCCCCGGAGGATGTGCGGAGCGAGCTGAGCGAGTATGTCTCAGAAGGTCCGACGTTCAGCCTGGATGACAGCGAAGTGTTCGACGATGTACAGCAGCTGTCTCTGGAGTCTGACGGGGAAGCTATCTATTATACCACCGATGGCAGTGACCCGGACACATCCAGTCAGAAGTACTCAGAACCGATCCAGATCCCGGAAGGAACAACCACAGTGTCTGCTATCTCTGTAAATGCAGCCGGCATTCCCAGTCTTCCGGTGGTAAAAGAGTACACAGTGGAATTCCCTATAGAGGATGCGCCGGCAGTGACACCCTCCACGGGTCAGTACGAGCAGCAGACGCAGATCGTAATCCAGGTACCGGAGGGCTACACAGCCTACTATACGATGGACAAAAGTGATCCTACGGAAAAATCCACGAAGTATACAGGCCCCATTGACATGCCGGAGGGAAATACCATTTTCAAGGCAGTGCTGGTCAATGGCAAGGGAAGGCTGACAGGTGTTACAACAAGAAATTATGAGCTGGTGCTGAACTAGTATCTGACGGCGGGGGCAGACAGACTGCCTCCGCTATATTTGTCAAAAACAGGCGAAACTGCATAAAATAATGTGACGAAATAAAAAAGAGCTGATCAGATGAGCATGAAAGGTATCGATATCAGCAACCACCAGGCAGGCATCGACCTTGCCAGGGTTCCGTTTGACTTTGTGATCTGCAAGGCCACGGAAGGGACCGGCTTTGTGGACAGATACTGTGATGGATTTATACAGACAGCGCTTGGATTGGGAAGAAAGACAGGTGTGTATCACTACGCCACGGGAAAAAGCTCCGGCAGGGAAGAGGCAGCTTACTTCTACAGACAGATCAAAGGCTATGTGGGAACGTCTCTTTTGGCTTTGGACTGGGAGGGGAGAGCCGTGGAGAGAGGGCCCGCCTATGCGCTGGAGTTTCTGGACTCTCTCAGGGAACTGACAGGAGTCAAGGCGCTGATCTATATGAGTAAAAGCGTGTGCAGGACATACGACTGGAGCGCCGTAGCCGGCGGAGACTATGGACTGTGGTGCGCCCAGTATGCAGACAGTGATCCTACAGGATATCAGGAATCCCCCTGGACAGATGAGAAGGGAATGGGCGCCTTCCCTGCAATGGCAGTCTATCAGTACAGCTCCACGGGAAGACTGGATGGATATAGCGGCAATCTGGATCTGAACATTGCCTACATGGATGAGGCGGCCTGGGATCGGTATGCCAGTCCGGGCAAAGCCGGCGGGGAGCCGTCCGTTCCCCCGGCAGTAAAACCGGGGAATGCGGGAAAACTGAAAGTAGATGGCTCTTTCGGGCCGGCTACAGTCCGGAGGACACAGGAGTACTTTGGGACAGTGGCAGACGGAATTGTGAGTTTTCAGCCAATGTCCAACAAAAAGTACCTTCATTCTGCCTATGAGGGATGCTGGCAGTTTCTGAAGACAGGTTATGGCCCCGGCTCAGAGATGGTCCGGGACATGCAGAGAGCATTCGGCGCGGCCGTGGACGGCTGGGCCGGACGGGATACGGTCCTTCATATGCAGGCCTTTCTGGGTGTTGCCCGAGATGGCAGTATGGGGCCGAAGACGGTTTCCGCCTGGCAGTCCTGGCTGAATTCTCATTAAAAGCGGCGGAGGAATATACCTCCGCTGTCTGCCTTCTGGCTTTAAAAATAGAGTTGACATATAGGGAAATCTTGTGATATACTCAGTTTACAGATCAGCCGGAAATTCATTCCGGCAGTATATCTTATTTCTGACCGGCAGTGCACTGCTGCGTCTTCTGCGCGTGATCGCGCGGCATAATTCCGGAGCTCCACAGAACAGAGAATAAGACAGACGGAAGAAAAAGAAAATGTCAAAACTTTATTGACATTTGGGGGTAACTATAATACTATATTGTACATAGGAGCGAACATCCGTTCGTGTTGATAAGGAGAAAGAGATTATGGCAAGTGAAGATAAGAAGAAGGCACTGGATGCCGCTATAGCAAAACTTGAAAAAGATTTTGGGAAAGGCACGGTCATGAAGCTGGGCGATCCGAAGGCCCAGGTCCATGTGGAGACCATACCGACAGGCTCTCTGAGCCTGGATCTCGCGCTGGGGCTTGGCGGTGTGCCCAGAGGCCGTGTGGTTGAGGTGTACGGACCGGAGTCCAGTGGTAAGACCACCGTGGCTCTGCATATGATCGCGGAAGTGCAGAAGCGGGGAGGCATAGCAGGTTTCATTGATGCGGAGCATGCCCTTGATCCGGTGTACGCAAAGAATATTGGCGTGGATATTGATGAACTTTATATTTCCCAGCCGGACAGCGGTGACCAGGCACTGGAAATTGCAGAGACCATGGTCCGCTCCGGAGCTATGGATATCATTGTCATTGACTCTGTGGCCGCTCTTGTGCCCAGACAGGAGATAGAGGGAGATATGGGAGACAGCCATGTTGGCCTGCAGGCGAGACTTATGTCCCAGGCGCTGAGAAAGCTGACTCCTGTCATCAGCAAGTCCAACTGTGTGGTGATCTTTATCAACCAGCTCAGGGAGAAAGTTGGCGTTATGTTTGGCAATCCGGAGACCACGACAGGCGGACGCGCGCTGAAGTTCTACGCTTCCGTCCGCATGGATGTGAGAAGGACCGAGACTCTGAAGCAGGGCGGAGAGATCGTAGGAAACCACGTGCGCGTGAAGATCGTGAAGAACAAGATCGCACCTCCCTTCAAAGAGGCAGAGTTTGATATCATGTTCGGAAAAGGAATTTCCCGGGAGGGAGACATACTGGATCTTGCCACAGGCATTAACCTTGTCAGCAAGAGCGGTGCCTGGTATGCCTACAATGGGGATAAGATCGGACAGGGAAGAGAGAATGCCAAGAGTTATCTGACGGAGCATCCGGAGGTGATGGCTGAGCTGGAGGCGAAAGTGAGGGCTTACTATCATATCGACGGAAGTGAAGAAGAGACTGCGGAGAGCTCTGAGGCAGAGGAATAGAAGATGACAGTCACACAGATAGAAGCCATGTTCGGATCGAAATCCAAATACAGAGTGTATCTTGACGGACAGCCCGCCTTTGTTTTATACAAAGGCGAGCTGTCCCGCTATCATATACGGGAAGGATATCCCCTGGGAGAAAAAGAGTACGGGGATATCCGTGACATGCTCATAAAACGTGCCCGTATGCGGGCTATGAAGCTTTTGGAGATGTCGGACCGCTCGGAGGAAGCGCTGCGAAAGAAGCTGACAGACGGCGGATACCCGGAGGAGATCGTAGAAAATGCCCTTTCCTATGTGAAGTCTTTCGGCTATGTGGATGACAGCCGTCTGGCGGACCATATCGTGGCCAGCCGCAAAGGACAGAAGAGCAGGGCGGAGCTGCAGGCCTTCCTCCTCAGAAAGGGACTTTCCAGGGAACAGGCGCAGGAGGCGCTTGAAAAGTCCTATACACAGGACGACGCAAAGGAGGCGATCCGGCGTTTGGCGGAGAAAAAGCACTATGATCCGGAGCGTTCAACACCCCAGGAAAAGCAGAAAATATGCGCCTATCTTGTGCGCAAAGGCTTCCGCTATGAGGACGTCCGTCAAGTGATACAAGTTTCTGACTGGAATGCTTGACATCTTTGTGAAAACAGTATAAAATTTAACTGTTGTATTTGTACAATGAAAATTTAATAAGGAGGTGCTCCTGTGCCGAATGTTATAATCATTGCTGTGGCTGTGGTTCTCGTGATAGCAGCAGCGGTTATCAGTCATTTTGTGACAGTCTCCAATCTGAAGAACAATGCAGAGTCAAAGATTGGAAGTGCGGAGACAAAGGCTCGCGAGATCATTGATGACGCGGTCAAGACAGCAGAGGCCAAGAAAAAGGAATCCCTCTTGGAAATTAAGGAAGAATCTATCAGAACAAAGAATGAGCTCGAGAAAGAAACAAAAGAAAGAAGAGCAGAGTTACAGCGTTATGAAAAGAGAGTCCTCTCCAAGGAGGAGGCTTTGGACAAAAGGTCCGATGCCATGGAGAAACGAGAAGCAGGGTTTACAGCAAAGGAAGAACAGCTCAAAGCTCGCGAAGCGAAAGTAGAGGAGCTGAGCAGACAAAGAGTACAGGAACTAGAAAGAATCTCAGGACTAACCTCCGAACAGGCAAAAGAATATCTGTTAAAAACTGTTGAAGAAGATGTTAAACATGACACTGCGAAAATGATCAAAGAGTTGGAAGCGCAGGCAAAAGAGGAGGCGGACAAGAAGGCGAAAGAATACGTTGTCACCGCCATCCAGAGATGCGCTGCTGATCATGTGGCAGAAACTACGATTTCAGTCGTGCAGCTCCCCAGTGACGAGATGAAAGGGCGGATCATCGGACGTGAAGGAAGAAATATCCGTACTTTGGAAACACTCACCGGTGTAGAGCTGATCATTGACGATACACCCGAAGCGGTTGTATTATCCGGGTTCGATCCGATCAGACGTGAAGTTGCAAGGATCGCACTGGAAAAGCTGATCGTGGACGGGCGTATTCATCCGGCAAGAATTGAGGAGATGGTGGAGAAGGCCCAGAAAGAAGTAGAAGCAGTGATCCGTGAGGAAGGAGAGGCGGCGGCGCTTGAAGTCGGTGTACACGGAATCCATCCGGAACTGATACGGCTTCTGGGAAGAATGAAATTCCGGACCAGCTATGGACAGAATGCGCTGAAACATTCTATAGAAGTTGCGCAGCTGTCAGGGCTTCTCGCAGGGGAGATCGGACTGGATGTCCGCCTTGCGAAGCGGGCAGGGCTTTTACATGATATTGGCAAATCCATTGACCACGATGTGGAAGGATCACACATTCAGATCGGTGTTGAACTGTGCAGAAAGTACAAAGAATCACCGACCGTTATCAATGCAGTGGAAGCACATCACGGCGATGTTGAGCCGGAATCCCTGATCGCATGTATTGTCCAGGCGGCAGACACGATCTCTGCGGCAAGACCGGGTGCGAGAAGAGAGACGATTGAGACATACACAAACAGGTTAAAACAATTAGAAGATATCAGCAACCAGTTCAAGGGTGTTGAAAAATCTTTTGCTATTCAGGCAGGTAGAGAGATTCGTATTATGGTAGTTCCAGAGCAAGTATCTGATGCAGATATGGTATTACTGGCTAGGGATATTTCCAAGCAGATTGAATATGAGCTGGAATATCCGGGGCAGATAAAGGTGAATGTTATCCGGGAATCCAGGGTGACAGATTACGCCAAATAAATGTAAACCGAAAGCAGAAGACCAGCCTTAAAAGGCTGGTCTTTTTTTGCGGAAGATCTGATGAAAGCAGTAAAAGCGAAAGGAGAAAAGTATGAGTAATGAGATAACAAGAATAGATCGAAAACTGGCATATGAGGGAGCCGTGATCAATGTCTACCAGGATACAGTCCAGTTCCCGGACGGGCACACGGCCAAATGGGACTATATCCATCATGACGGCGCAGCGGCAGTGATACCTGTACTTTCGGACGGGAGGATACTGATGGTAAAACAGTACAGAAATGCGCTTGACAGATATACGCTGGAGATTCCTGCCGGAAAACTGGACGATCCCCATGAAGAGGGGATTGTCTGTGCCTCCAGGGAGCTGGAGGAGGAGACCGGATACCGGTGTGAGCACCTGGAGCCTCTGCTTGTGCTTCGGACAACCGTGGCGTTCTGCAATGAGAGGATAGAGGTCTTTGCAGCCAGAGATCTGATCCCTTCAAAGCAGCACCTGGACGAGGATGAATTTATAGATCTGCAGGCCTGCACGCTGGCAGAGCTGAAAGAGAAAATATTCGCAGGAGAGATACAGGACTCAAAGACAGTGGCAGCTATTCTCGCATATGCGGTAAAGTACAATAAAGAGTAGGACAGAGGGCATATTTCTTCCTCCCGGGCATATAATGAAATATCTTTGCGACAGGAGGAAGGAAGAGTGGGTATGCGCGGTCACGGGAGGATATTCCTGTTTTTATGTCTGACAGGTTTTGTGGCAGGGATCCTGTACGCCAACATGGGGGCGCGGGATTACATACTGGCAATAGGAATATTCAGTGATTATTTCCTGGAACAGTACGCCCAGGCGGAAATCCAGACTCAGGACTATTTCTGGTATATACTGTCAGTCCGCACCGGGTTGCTGGCGGTCATCGCGCTATTGGGTCAGATGAAGAGGATACGCAGGTGGATCGTGTCTGCAGCATTGGTCTGGACAGGCTTCCTCGGCGGCCTCTTTTTCACAGCAGCAGTGATCAAGCTGGGCCCGATGGGGATCGTGTTCTGCCTGGCAGCCATACTTCCGCAGGCCTTATTTTATATAGCGGGGTACGGGATTGTCCTCTGGTATTTTTACTCCTATCCGGGCTCAGCATGGAATTCTACTAAAACCATAGGTACTATTCTGACGATTGGAGTTGGAATTATATCGGAAAGTTATTTAACTCCGATTTTTCTGAAAATATTTCTAAAAACAATTTGATTTTTTTGTTATTTCTTCGTATAATTTAGAGTATACGATGGGAGATAAAAAGTATGGAAAAAATAGTATTAGAGTATGTAGAGTATTTAAAAGAAGTGAAGGGAATTTCTCTGAACACGGAGATGGCATACAGGCGTGACCTTATGAAGCTTGTCCGTTACCTCGACTCGCAGGGAATTCATGAAGTGGGGCAGATTACTGCTACAAATCTAAATTCCTATATGCTTCACATGGAGAAGCAGAAGCTCACCAATACGACCATATCGAGAAACGTAGCTTCGATCAAGGGATTTTTTAACTATCTGTTTAAGAAAAAATATATAAAAGAAGACGTATCAGAGGGGCTGACCAGTCCGAAGATTGAGCGCAGAGAGCCCAAGAGTGCCACAAAGGAAGACGTGGAGAAGGTTCTTGCTGTTCCCAACGGGAAGACGCCCAAGCTTCTGCGGGACAAGGCTATGATCGAACTGCTGTATTCCACAGGTATCATGGTGGAAGAGCTCGTAAGTCTTAAGATACAGGATGTGAATCTGGAGATGGGGTATCTGCAGTGTCATTTCCCTGGAAACCAGAACGCATATCCGATCGACAAACAGGCACTGAAGGCTATGAAAGCGTATTTGAAAAATGGACGCGAGCCTCTGCTGAAGGGACATGGATCAGATGTGCTCTTCCCCAATATCAGCGGCAGGAAGATGAGCCGTCAGGGATTCTGGAAGATTCTGAAGGGGTATGCAGCCAAGGCTGGTATTGAGGGGACAATTACTCCCAGTATGCTCCGTCATTCTTAATAAAAGCAAACAAGAAAGTTCTTGTAAAGGACCGGCAGTCGGCAGACGGCCGGTCTTGTTATATGTATGTGAAAAAAATGAAAATATGTGTGAAACCTGTTGCATGTGCGCAAGAATAGAGTTATAATATTGATAAATAATTAACAAAGCTGGATCAAAACAGCAAATCACAGAAAAGGAGATGCAGGAACAATGAGCAGATTTTGTTTACCAAGAGACATTTATCACGGAAAGGGAAGCCTGGAGGAACTGAAAAACCTGAAAGGCAAAAAAGCGATCCTTGTAGTGGGAGGCGGTTCCATGAAGCGTCAGGGTTTTTTGGATAAAGCGGTCAATTATCTGAAGGAAGCCGGTATGGAAGTTCAGACATTTGAAGGCGTGGAGCCGGATCCGTCTGTTGAGACTGTTATGAAAGGTGCAGAGGCAATGAGAGCTTTTGAGCCGGACTGGATCGTTGCCATGGGCGGAGGATCACCCATTGACGCTGCAAAAGCCATGTGGGCTTTCTATGAGTATCCGGATACAACTTTCGAGGATCTCTGCGTTCCCTTTAACTTCCCGGAACTGAGACAGAAAGCAAAATTTGCAGCTATCCCCTCTACATCAGGAACGGCTACAGAGGTGACAGCATTTTCCGTTATCACAAACTATCAGACTGGTGTGAAGTACCCGCTGGCTGACTTCAATATCACACCGGATATCGCCATTGTTGATCCGGATCTGGTAGCCGGACTTCCGGTAAAACAGGTTGCATACACAGGTATGGACGCGCTGACACATGCCATCGAGGCATATGTGTCCACACTCCACGGACCGTTTACTGATCCTCTTGCACTGCAGGCGATTGAGATGGTGCTGGATTATCTGCCTGCATCCTACAACTGCAACATGGAGGCGAGAGAGCAGATGCACTATGCACAGTGCCTGGCCGGAATGGCATTTTCCAATGCACTCCTCGGCATTGTTCACTCTATGGCACACAAGACAGGGGCTGCCTTCTCCACAGGACATATTCCGCACGGCTGCGCAAACGCTATCTATCTGCCCTACGTGATCAAGTACAACGCAAAGGATGCGACAGCGGCCAAGAGATATGCAGAGATCGCCCGGAGAATGGGACTGCCGGGAACATCTGAGAAAGCGCTCATCAACAGTCTGTGTGAGAAAATCGATGAGTTCAATGTCAGACTAAACATTCCGAAGACGCTGAAAGAGTTCGGCATCAATGAAGATGAGTTCAAAGAGAAAGTTGCGAATATTGCAGAGCTGGCTGTGGGCGATGCATGTACAGGTTCCAATCCGCGTGCCATTGATCCGGCTGCCATGGAGAAACTGCTCACATGTACATATTATGGAACAGAAGTTGACTTCTAAAATAATTTTACAGCAGCTATACAAGATCATGCGGACGGGCGCCCTCCAAAAGGCGCCTGTCTCATTTTAAATTATTAAAACAAAATAAGGGATAAATCATTGCTATTTCTCCATATTTGGATTATTATAAAATAAGTTTGATGATTAGGAGGATGCGAGATGTATAAGATACGGAAAGCTGAAAAACTGGCTGATAAGATCTATCTTATGGATGTAGAGGCGCCGCGTGTCGCAAGGCACTGTGAGCCAGGGCAGTTTGTGATAGTGAAATTGGATGAAAAGGGAGAAAGAATTCCTCTGACGATCTGCGACTATGACAGAGAGGAAGGGACCATCACCATTGTATTCCAGACGGTTGGTGCATCTACAGAGAAATTTGCAGCTCTGAAGGCAGGGGATGCTTTTCAGGACTTCACAGGACCCCTCGGATGTCCCTCTGAATTAGTCCATGAAGATATAGAGAGCCTGAAGCAGAAAAAGATCCTCTTTGTGGGAGGCGGCGTGGGTTCTGCCCCTGTCTATCCCCAGGTAAAATGGCTGAAAGAGCATGGTGTTGACGCAGATGTCATCATCGGAGCCAAGACAAAAGATATGCTCATTCTGGAAGATGAGATGAAGGCTGTGTCCGGGAATTACTATCCATGTACAGATGACGGCACATATGGACATGCAGGCATGGTCACAAGCATGATCGAGGAGCTGGTAAATGGAGGCAATAAGTATGACCTCTGTGTTGCCATCGGACCGGTGATCATGATGAAATTCACTTGTCTGCTCACAAAGAAACTGGAGATCCCGACTGTTGTCAGCATGAATCCCATCATGGTAGACGGAACAGGAATGTGCGGCGCCTGTCGTCTTCACGTGGGCGATGAGATCAAATTTGCCTGTGTAGATGGTCCGGAGTTTGATGGACATCTTGTGAATTTTGACGAGGCCATGAAGAGACAGCAGATGTACAAGACCCAGGAGGGCCGTGCGATGCTGAAATTGCAGGAAGGCGATACCCATCATGGCGGATGCGGCAACTGTGGAGGTGACGAATAATGGCTGATATGTTTAAAAGAGTTCCTGTCAGAGAGCAGGATGCGAAAGTAAGGGCGACAAACTTTGAGGAAGTATGTTACGGATATAATAAAGAAGAGGCAATGGAGGAAGCAGCTCGCTGCCTCAACTGTAAGAACGCAAAGTGTATCCAGGGATGTCCGGTATCTATCAATATCCCGGGATTTATCTCAAAGGTAAAAGACGGCGATATTGAGGGCGCATACAAGGTGATCGGTGAGTCCTCTGCCCTGCCGGCGATCTGTGGACGTGTATGTCCGCAGGAGTCCCAGTGCGAGTGCAAATGTGTCAGGGGCATTAAGGGAGATCCCGTCTCCATCGGAAAGCTGGAGCGTTTTGTGGCTGACTATGCCCTTGAAAATGATATCAAGCCCCAGAAAGCCGAGAAGATGAACGGACATAAAGTAGCTGTCATCGGTTCCGGCCCGTCAGGTCTTACCTGCGCCGGCGATCTTGCCAAGCTGGGATATGAGGTGACTGTATTTGAAGCTCTCCATGAGCTTGGAGGCGTGCTTGTGTACGGCATTCCTGAGTTCCGTCTTCCAAAAGAAAAGGTTGTGAAGAAAGAGATCGAGAAAGTAAAAGAGTTGGGCGTTAAGTTTGAGACAAATGTTGTGATCGGAAAATCCACAACAATTGACCAGCTGATGGAAGAAGAGAATTTCGAGGCTGTATTTATCGGTTCCGGAGCAGGACTTCCCATGTTCATGGGTATTCCCGGAGAGACAGCCAACGGCGTGTTCTCAGCCAATGAGTACCTGACAAGAAGCAACCTGATGAAGGCGTTTGACGATTCTTACGATACACCCATCGCGGCCGGCAAGAAAGTGGCTGTTGTGGGCGGTGGAAACGTGGCTATGGATGCAGCCAGGACAGCGCTTCGCCTGGGTGCTGAAGTACATGTTATATACCGCAGGAGCGAGGCAGAACTTCCGGCCAGAGTAGAGGAAGTTCACCACGCAAAAGAAGAGGGCGTTATCTTTAACCTGCTGACAAATCCAAAAGAAATCCTCGTAGATGAAAACGGCTGGGTAAAAGGCATGAAAGTAATCAAGATGGAGCTTGGTGAGCCGGATGCATCTGGAAGACGCCGCCCCATCGAGATTCCGGGATCCGAATACGAGATTGAGGTAGATACAGTGATCATGTCTCTTGGAACATCTCCGAATCCGCTGATCGCTTCTACTACAGAGGGGCTGGAGACAAACAGGAGAAAATGTATCGTGGCTGAGGAAGAGAACGGACAGACTTCCAAAGCCTGTGTATTTGCCGGCGGAGATGCAGTGACAGGAGCAGCCACAGTTATCCTTGCCATGGGCGCAGGAAAAGCAGGAGCCAAAGGTATCCACGAGCTGCTGTCGCAGAAATAAAACGTAAAAGGCAGTATAAGAAAAGAGCTGATCGGGAGAGGGATCGGGTTTGTACCGGGCCTCTCCCTTTTGTATATACTGGATTTCAGGTGTTGTCCCGGAAAGTCAGGCGCTTAAGGAGGAACAGAGCAGATGAAGATCACATTGATCACAGTGGGGAAAATAAAAGAAAAATATCTGAAGGATGCCATTGCTGAATACAGCAAGCGCCTTAGCCGATATTGTAAGCTGGAGATCATTGAGGTGGCAGATGAGAAGACACCGGATCAGGCCAGCGAGACTGTAGAGGAAGGGATCAGGGCAAAAGAAGGAGAGCGGATCCTGAAGTACATAAAAGATGACATGTATGTGGTCACTCTGGAGATTAGCGGCAAGATGCTCTCCTCCGAGGAGCTGGCAGAGAAGATCAACTCCCTTGGACTTGCAGGAAAGAGCAGCATAGCCTTTGTGATCGGCGGCTCCATAGGCCTGGGAAAAGAAGTGCTGTCAAGGTCCGACTATGCACTCAGTTTTTCAAAAATGACATTCCCGCATCAGCTTATGCGGGTGATCCTGCTGGAGCAGGTGTATCGGAGTTACAGGATCATCAGTGGATCACCATATCACAAATAAATGCGGTTTTTTCGCAGTTGGGTGCGATATGGCATGAGGTAATGGATAATTTATAAATGATTTGGAAAGAGAGTGGACAGATGATGTTCCGCTCTTTTTGTATGGGTAAGAAAGACAATGACAGGGAAATAAACGAATGGTATAATGAAGTAAACTGGGACGACAGATTGGAATTTGAGAAGATAAATGATATTAGAAACAGAACGTTTATATTTGAGAGAAATGAACCAAAATGATTTTGGAGATTTAGCGGAAATTTTACAAAATCCCAAAGTTATGTACGCTTACGAACATGATTTTTCAGACAATGATGTGCAAGAGTGGCTTGACCGACAAATAGAAAGATATAAAAAATACAGTTTTGGATTATGGGCGGTTACATTAAAAAATACTGATGAGATGATAGGACAGGCTGGTCTAACCATACAACCCTATAAGGGCATAGAGGTTTTAGAAATCGGATATTTGTTAAAAGAAAACTTTTGGCATAAGGGATATGCAAGTGAAGCGGCGAGTGGCTGTAAAAAATATGCTTTTGAACGATTAAACAGGGATAAGGTATATTCTATTATCAAATCAGATAACTATTCTTCTATGAAAGTAGCGGAAAGTATTGGTATGAAAAAAGAAGATGAATTTGTCACACAATACTACAATGGCGATATGCGCCATTTTCTGTATTCTGTTCACAGATAAAATCCAGCTTGTTAAACAGATAAATCCTAACTTGTAAAGGAGTAAAAAGTATATGATTTTATATCATGGAAGCAATGTTATAGTCCAAGAACCGCAGATATTGGGAAATGGTTTTTACAAAGATTTTGGATACGGTTTTTGCTGTACAATTTTAGAAAAGCAGGCAAAACGCTGGGCTTTGACAAAACGAAGAAAGCATATTGTGAATTTTTATGAATATTTACCTGATAAGGACCTGAACATAAAAAAGTTTAGTGAGATGACAGAGGAGTGGCTGCAATTTGTTGTAAACTGTCGGCTCGGTTTAAAACATGATTATGACATTGTTGAGGGACCAATGGCGGATGATACAATCTGGGATTATGTTGAGGATTATATGACTGAACGAATTTCGAAAGAGGCTTTCTGGGAACTGGTTAAGTTTAAGTATCCGACACATCAGATTGTATTCTGTACAGAGAAGGCATTACAGACTATCAAATTTGAAGGGAGTTATTCGCTATGACAAACAAATTTTTCCCGGAAGAGCAGATAACCGAGAATGATCTTTATTTTCTATGTTATATGATAGAACGTGTTGCAAGGAAATTGCATCAGAAAAACAAATATGTTGTTAATTCTATAACGAAAGATGAGTGGGTGCGTCTGATCAGCCTGGCTAATGTACTCCATTGTGAGAATCCTCTGAAAATTGAAGATGAATGGATTGAAGAGTATAAGCTGGTAAAAGGAAATTTTGATATAACGAATGTGGATTTGGAACTGGTAGACGAGATCCCATCAGAAACACAGATGGGGAAAGTATATACAAGACTGATTCTGTCAACGCTACAGCCGGAGGAAGACTATATTGATGGAATGATCCGAGTATATAATGATGAAATATGTGACACGATTGATAATTACAACAGCAGTGCATATTATGAACCGTCTTATGTAATAACAAGAGCCTATAATAATGGAGGATTTTAAAGAGCAGATGATCGCATTTGGAAGTGATATGGTGTGAGATAGTAAGGCATGTAAAGTATTTGGAAAGAGAGTGGACAGATGGTGTTCCGCTCTCTTTTCGTAGGAAAATGTTAGAAGAACTTATGAAAAAATCAGTTTAGCAAACTAGACAAAAGCAAATAGAATTTTGTGAAGGATGATATGAAGTGAACTATGATAAAAGATTTTCTGATAAGGCGATCAATTATTTGGAGAGAGTGAAAAAAACAGGAATAGAGAATAGACAAGAATTAGACGAATTATCCCGTCAAGCATATTCTGATTATAGGGGCGGGATGCTTTCTGAAAAAGAATATGGCAGTATATATGCGCATCTTATGGAATACCGATATCCAAGGTGACAGGGCCATTTTCGCTTAATGCAGAGGAAGAAGAATTATATCGATGGAATATTCGGGTGTACAATGATGAAATATAATAAGTAGGGATTGGCGTATTTATATGGATTTGGAAGAGAGTGGACAGGTGAAGTTCCACTCCCTTTTTGTATGAGTCAGAAATAAAATGACAGGGAAATACAGAGAGTGTTATAATAAGCTAAAGTGGCTTGACAACTCGGAAATTGTTGAGGTAAGACTGTATGAATACGCCTACATTGGAAACAGAGCGTTTGATTTTAAGAAAATTTACCAGACAAGATATGGAAGCGTTATATCTAATCCTCAAAGACGAGGAAGTGAATAAGTTTCTGCCGTGGTATCCTGTAAAAAATATAGAGGAGACAGAGAAATTTTATGAAGAAAGATATGCTTTAAAATATACACAGCCGCAAGGCTACGCATATGCTATCTGCCTGAAAGAAGATAATTTCCCAATAGGTTATATCAAAGTTGATATGGAAGAACACCATGACTTTGGTTATGGGTTGCGCAAGGAGTTTTGGCACAGGGGGATTGTTACAGAAGCAGGAAAAGCCGTTGTGGAACAGGTGAAAAAAGACGGGCTGCCATACATTACAGCAACCCATGACAGAAACAATCCGAGAAGCGGAAACGTCATGAAAAAAGTTGGCATGAAATACTGCTATTCCTATGAAGAACAATGGCAGCCTAAAGATTTTCTTGTCATATTCAGAATGTATCAGCTTAACTTTAATGACAACACAGATTTTGTATATAAAAAATATTGGGATGAATCGGATAATCACTTTGTCGAGATACTATGAACCGATAAATCCTAATCTGCGGAGGTAAAGATCATTTGAAAATAGTTCAAATAAAAGAACGGAGTCCTGTATTGATACAAAAATTATTAGATGTATTTAAGCAGTATGTTCCACAAGCCTTGAAAGATGTTCCTGTTCTTGTGATCGCAGAAAACGATAATGGAAATCCAATAGGGTTCATGGGCATTGCAGATAAAATGCTTGAAATGCTATTTGTTTCAAACGAATACAGAGGACAAGGGGCCGGGAAACAGTTACTGCAATATGGCATGGAAAATTATTCAATAAATGAACTGTCTGTAAATGAACAGAATCCTCTTGCGATAGGATTTTATGAATATATGGGGTTTGAAGTTTATAAACGAACAGAGTTGGACGAGCAGGGGAATCCGTATCCATTATTATATATGAGGAATTAAGATATGAGAAAGGTTAGTTTATTTATTGCAATGAGCCTTGATGGATATATTGCGGATAGCGAAGGTGGTGTCAGCTGGCTGACGGGGCAGGGCGACGATAGTGAAAATATTGATTCGTATTCTGAATTTGTAAAGGATATAGATACAATCTTAATGGGGAGAAATACGTATCATCAGCTTATCACCGAGCTTTCTCCTGATGTGTGGGTATATGACGATTTTATAACTTATGTGATTACGCATGGAGAGGACGCTTCTTCTGAAAAAATTATATTTACAAATGAAAATCCTGGTGACTTAATAAAAAAATTAAAGAAACAACGCGGAAAAGGAATTTGGATTTGCGGCGGAGCTGATATTGTTCAGCAGTTGGTGAACGAGAATTTGATTGATATTTACTATATTACTGTAATTCCAACCATTCGGAGAATTAACTCATTTGATAGGCGTTTTGACAACTAAAAATGACATTGGCAGTAATCTGGACACATCCCCTGTCAAAGCGTATACGTGGGCGGTTTTTCCGAATGAAGGTCCGTTCCCGTTTACTTTGCAGGATACAATGGCAAGGATCTATTCCGAATGGTTCTTGACATCAGATTATGAACTTGCAGAGTCGTTGTCTTTCTCATTTACGAAAATGGATGAAGAAAAACCTGACTATGCATACAGTGAAATCTGGGTTCCGGTCATAAAAAAGGAATGATCGTTGGTCATTTGGAAAACGCTAAGGAGATGATACAATAATGCACGAAAATGAAAAGATACAGTTATTTGAGAGCGCCCCCATTCCCAGGGCGGTGGCAAAGCTTGCCGTCCCGATGATCTTCAGCTCTCTTGTTATGGTGCTCTACAATATGGCGGACACCTATTTTGTGGGAATGATGAATGATCCGGTGGAGAATGCGGCGGTATCTCTTGCCTCGCCGGTGCTGCTGGCATTTAATGCGGTAAACAATCTCTTCGGTGTAGGCACATCCAGTATGATGAGCCGGGCACTGGGAAGAAAAGACTATAAGACGGTGTCGGAGAGTTCGGCTTTTGGTTTTTATTGCTCCCTTATAAGCGGCGTGCTCTTCGGACTACTGTGCGGTCTGCTGAACAGCCCGCTTCTGACGCTTATTGGGGCAGATAAGACGACCTGGGCGGCAACGCAGGGATATATGTTCTGGGCGGTATATCTGGGGGCTGCGCCTGCCATCCTCAATGTGGTCATGGCTTATCTGGTGCGCTCCGAGGGTGCAGCGATGCATGCCAGTATCGGGACGATGAGCGGCTGTATCCTCAATATTATCTTAGACCCGATCTTCATACTTCCGTGGGGGCTGAACATGGGAGCGGCAGGCGCGGGCCTTGCCACATTCCTTTCTAACTGTATGGCGTGCCTGTATTTCTTCGTACTTCTCTATGTGAAGCGGGGAAACACATTTGTCTGTATCGATCCGAGAAAGTTCCGTCTGAAAAAGAGGATTATTATTGAAGTGTGCGGTGTCGGTATTCCGGCTTCGATCCAGAATCTCCTGAATGTGACGGGCATGACGATACTCAATAACTTTACGTCTGTCTACGGCGCAGATGCGGTTGCGGCAATGGGGATTGCGTACAAGGTCTACATGGTCCCGATGCAGGTGGCGCTCGGTTTCTCGCAGGGAATCATGCCTCTGATAAGTTATACATTTGCCGCGGGGAGAATCAGGAGAATGAAGGATACCATTCTGTTTGCCCTGAAACTTATCGTGCCGGTACTGGCAGTGGTGACGATCGGATACTATGCAGGATCGGATGCGCTCATTGGACTGTTTATGAAGAATGAGACAATCATAGCGTACGGATCGACGTTCCTGAGAGGGTTCTGTCTGGGTATTGTATTCCTGAGTATTGATTTTCTGGCAGTCGGTGTGTTCCAGGCACTGGGACTTGGCAGGTACGCGCTTATATTTGCGATTATGAGAAAAGTCGTATTGGAGATCCCTGCCCTGATCATACTGAACCGGCTGTTCCCGCTCTACGGACTTGCCTATGCGCAGTTTGTGGCGGAACTGATCTTGAGCATCTGTGCAGTTGTGATGCTGAGGCATATCTTTAAAAAGTACGGAGAGAAAAAGAATGGTAATAAAAAAGACCGGACGGTAGACTGTAATTTGTAAGAACAGGAGACTTATTTATGAATTTAACAGGAGTTTTGGCGGGACTTAAGTATGCTGTATTCCTGTTATGATTGCATTTTTATCGCTCGTAATTAATGCCCCGTTCTCAAAAAGGGCAGAAAAGGCCAATACTCCGGACGGAGCAACTGGCTATGTGATGGCACGGGCAGATTATGATGGTAACTTCTATTGGACGCATGACTCTAAAAAATATGAGTATGCACTTGAAGATTACGGTTTATCTCCTGAGAATTATGAATTCGGCGATGAAGTAAAAGTGTATGTAAATGATGCACAGGATATTATTAAAGTGACTGAAGAAGAGGATTCCAATATTAGAAATATAGAAGTTGGCGTCGGGGGGATTGGTGCTATTTTAGTTCCGGTTTTACTCATTCTCTGTGTTTATATGCCAATAGCATATCACACCTTTGGAAAACCATGGATAAAGTTTTATAGAGAATTTAAAAACAGGTGAATTGGAAGGGAGGTAAAGTAATGGGATTATTTGATAAGTTAAAAGGGAAAAAAGAGAGCGTCGATTGGAGTGATGCTTATAACGCCACACCAAAATTCTATGGAAAACCTGATGGTAGTCCGTTTGGCGCAATAGCTTTAACTGAGGGCACTAAAACAGCATTACCTAAAAATCCACAGTCAGAGTATAAAGTTGATGGAAAGCCGGTAGCGGAGTGGAAGCTGGTGCTTGTTAGTACATCTAAAGATACAATTATAGGTGATGCCGATTATTTTGTAGCTTTGAAAAAAGTCGAACAGTATTCACTTGATACAAATAAAAACGCAATATTGGTTAAAGAACTTTCTTTAGTAGAATTGGAAAGTTTAAAAGGATAAAGGTATCTGCCGATCCTGATATAAGGAGGAAAGGAAAATGGCAATAGATAATGCGAATGTTATTGATGGCATAGCGATAGATCAAAATAGAAGCACATCTTAGTTAAAAAATCTTGATTTGAAAGGAATGTTGCATATGGATTTTCCTTTTTATGATGCACCTGATACAGCCACGATAATCTGCTGCCATATTATAGACGATGACGAACCCATTTTATATGTATCACATGATGAAGATGATGGGATGTGGCAATTCTTGTGTGGTTCAAGACATGATATAGATGAAGCGAGAGTGGTATCTCTAAAAGAAGTGTTCGATTTAGACAATTCTGTAGGTGTTCTTAAAGACATGCCATGTGGTTATTATGCAGAAAGAAGAACACAAAATGATAATTGGCTTGTAAAGAAGCGATAAATCCTGATTTACGGAGGACACTATGAAAGAATATACCTACGTTACTTTAAGACAAAAGCCGGAATTAAAAGAAAAAGCGGCTGCATGGTTTCATGAGAAATGGAAAGTGCCGCAAGAGGCTTATCTTGAGTGTATGGAAGCCTATCTTAATTATGAAACAGAATACGGTTGGTATCTTTGTTTAGACAGAGAGTGCATTGTAGGCGGCCTTGGCGTGATTGAAAATGATTTTCATGACAGGAAAGACCTTAAGCCAAATGTATGTGCGGTATATACGGAAAAGGAATATCGTTGTCAAGGGATCGCAGGACAACTGCTGGATATAGTTGTGAAAGATATGAAGTCTAAAGGAATTACTCCAATCTATTTGATTACAGATCATGAGAGTTTTTATGAAAGATACGGCTGGGAATTTCTGTGTATGGTTCAAGGGGACAATGAGCTTAATATGACAAGAATGTATATTCACAGATAAATTTCGGTTATCAAGGAGTTAAGTAGAGCAAAAGTCCTAAGTTGCAGAGCAGAAAAGTGGAATTTGTAGTGGGGCAAATAATATGATATTACACAATGATATATGTAGTATAAATATCTCCATAGATACAACATACACTGTTGAGTCAACGGATAATAAACCATATGATTTGGTGATAAATCCAAGGCACTTAAAACATAGTGATATGTATAAGGTTTTTTCTATACAAATAGATTTGTTCAGCAAAGCAATCAGCATTGCATTGATAGGCGATTTTTATAGCTATGACAAAGATTGTGCTGTGCTTGAGGATAAAATTTTAACCATCTTACAAAATGACGCTATTGTTCAGTTGAATATAAATGATGGTACTATGATAAAGTTCAAAGAATTTGATTGTTTTGGCTGTAATTATGGAATATACAGAGTACAGAACGGTTATATCGTTTATGGAGAAATAGAAATAACCATGTTAGACTTTAATTTCAATAAGAAATGGTCATTTTCGGGTAAAGATATATTTGTATCTATGTCAGATAAAAAGGCATTTGAGTTATGTGAGAACTCAATTAAGCTACATGATTTTGAAGGAAATTTTTATGAAATTGATTTTTCAGGAAAGTTGATAAGTAAAGTGTAATATATAGACAAATCCTAACTTGTCGAATGGAAAATACCAATTTATCTGCACACAAGATTACATTGATATTGATCCTTTATATTTGCATGAACTGGAAATTTCGTTTTCCAGGAGAGAAGGTGGCTCGATGAATAATCAGTTTATACAAAGGGTAATTTTCAATTGGGATAAAATTGATAACAACAGTTACTTGAAGAAAATAGAAGCGTTTAAGGGAATTGAGAGGCTTGATTTTAATAAGCCGGTTACTTTTTTTGTTGGAGAAAATGGCAGTGGTAAATCAACATTACTGGAAGCCCTTGCTGTAGCCTATGGATTTAATCCAGAAGGCGGAACAAAGAATTATGTTTTTTCTACACATGATACGCACTCAGAATTGTATGATGCAATAACCATTTCCAGAGGATACAGGAAAGAAAAATGGGGCTATTTCCTTAGAGCTGAAAGTTTCTATAATGTTGCAACGCAGGAAGAGGAATATGCTGATATAAGTCATCCCTCAGCTAAATATCACAAAATGTCACATGGAGAGAGTTTCCTGGCACTAGCGCAGAATAATCTGCGGGCAAATGGTTTATATCTTTTTGATGAGCCGGAAGCAGCATTGTCTCCTCAGAGACAGCTTACATTGTTAATGGAAATACATAGGTGCGCAAAGGAAGGGGCACAGTTTTTTATAGTTACGCATTCCCCCATTCTATTAGGGATACCCGATGCCGATATATACAGTTTTGAAAATGGAAGAATACATTTATGTGAGTACGAGGAAACAGAAAGTTATCAAGTTACAGAAATGTTCATAAACAATAGACTTTTATTACTGGACAGACTATTAAAGAGGGACAGCTTATAAAGAATCAGAAAACCTGGAATTGTGGAGGATAAATCAAAATGTTTCAAGAATTAGGAATTAGTGCCGGTACAGCAATCATTGTACTGATTGCATTATATTTTGTTATTAAATGGGCTGTAAAAAATGGAATAAAAGAAGCTTATAAAAATATAACAGGTAAAAAGCTATCAGAAGATTTACAACTTGAAGCACTACTGAAAAAAGAGAATGGTGAAGACAATGAATAAAATGATTGCATATTGTGGACTGAATTGTGAAAACTGTGATGCATATCTTGCGACAATTAATGATGACCAGGAGTTGCGAATAAAAACGGCAAAGCAATGGGCTGAATTGAATCATGCACCTATTCTTCCCGAACATATTAACTGCCAGGGGTGTCGTGTCGACGGAGCGAAAACTGTATTTTGTGATAGTATGTGCGGCGTTCGTCAGTGTGCATTGAAAAAGGGCGTTGCTACTTGTGGCGACTGTCTGGATTTAGAAAGCTGTCCTACTGTTGGAGCGATCCTGGAGAACAATCCGGCTGCTTTGAAGAATTTGAAAGAATGAATGAAGCAAAGTCTTTGGACAGGGAGTGGACAGAAGATGCGGCGACAGGATATCAGAGAGACAGTTTATAGATATATTGCGGAACAAATGAATTGCAGCATGCAGGATTTACATACGGGTGAAACGGTTTTTATTGAGGATGCTACGAAACCAGAGAAGTATATAAAAATTCTCAGTGTTGGAGATACAGATATTATTACGTTGTCTTCAGATATGTTTTCTGATGGAAAGAGGCACCTTGACGGAAAAAGCCGGGATGAGCTATATGAAAGTCATTATGTGTTTGGTCAGACACTTTATTATGTCCCGGATATGAACCAGATGGAACGATTGCCTTTTATTGAAGGCTATACGTATGAATTAGTCGTTGCCGATGAAATACGGAAACTATATGGGATAAAAGGATTTGATAATTCACTGTCATTCGATGAAAATGGCAATACTTCGACATGCATTGTTCTCTACGCTAAGAAAGATAAGGATATTATTGCATTAGCAGGGGCGTCCTATGTAAATAGCGAACTGCGGGAAGTTGGAATTGATGTTAAGAAGGAGTTTCGAGGGAAAAAACTGGCTTCTCTATTGGTACGTAATCTGACTGTTGAAATATTGAAACAAGGGAAAATACCGTTTTACAGTGCTTCAGTAACCAATATCGCATCACAGGCAGTTGCCATCCGAAGCGGTTATATGCCTTTATGGACGGATACATTTGGTGTTCGGGATATTTCATTTTGCAAATAGCAGGAATAAAAGTTTAGATCTGAAATGGAGAGGTGTTTTATGAGACGAGAGTTAGGAATTGCCCGCTGTGGCCTTGCCTGTTGTTTGTGCTCTGAAAATGAGACGTGTGCCGGCTGCGATTCGGGTGAATGTCCGGATAAGGAGTGGTGTGAAAACAGGAAATGTTCAATTTCTAAAGGGATTGAGCATTGTTATGAGTGCAAGGATAAATGCACAAAAGGCTTGTTAAGTAAAATAAAACCATTTGTATTCACAGAATTTGCCAGAAGGTATGGAGAGGATTACCTTTTGGACTGTCTTGAAAGGAATGAGAAAAATGGAGTGATTTATCACCGCGAAGGCATAAATGGTGATTATGACGATTTCGATGACGTGGACGCGCTGATAGAATATATAAAAACCGGACATAGATAGATCTGGAATTGCTTTTGTATGGACAAAGGCAGGTAACAGCTTTTGATCAGAAGGGGAATTATGGAATTGATTCAAATTATCATTCTTGTACTAATTATATATATTCCAGTAATTGTATTGATTTCACTCATACGTGCACTTTTTAGTACCAGGAAAGGGAAGGCATATGCCAAAGAAAAATTTAAGGATATTTTCCTGCATTTTTTCCTGGAACTATTAAATCCGTTTAACTGGTTTTTATAAGACACTCTAAAGTCGCATTAGTAATATGTTTCGGTTTGATTATTTTAGCTGTGGTAAATGGGATGACGGGATTTATAAATTCTACGATTTCACTTGGCGGCACAGCCGTCTGTGTTATCGGATTTTCTATGGCGATATTTGCGATTATAGTATTAGAAAAAGAAAGAACAAAAAAGAAACACAGATAAATTCTGGTTCGGCAAACCGAAAAAACACAGGAGAGACGGTTATGGGAATAAAAATAGTATCTGCTTACGATCGGGCTGAAGAAGTAAGAAGATTATTTGAAGAATATACGGATATGCTGGTTGAAAATGATCCTTCCTTCCAGGAATACCTGGATATCCAGAATTACAGTGAAGAAATGGAACATTTGGAGAAAAAATACGGTCTGCCGGATGGAAGATTATATCTGGCTTATTGTGATGAAGAATTAGCCGGTTGTATCGGACTTAGAAAAATGGATAGTCAGAATTGTGAAATGAAACGCCTCTATGTAAGACCTGCATTCAGAGGACGAAAAATCGGCAATCTGTTAGTTGAGAAGATCATAGATGATGCGAAGAAAATCGGGTATTCGTACATGTTATTAGATACACTTCCGTTTTTGAAAAGTGCAATACATATGTACAAGAAATATGGCTTTTATGAGATAAACAGCTATAATGACAGCCCTATGAATACTTCCATATATATGAAACTTAATTTATGAATCCTAATTTATAGAGGGGTTGAAAATGGCAGATGATATTCAAAAGTGTTTAGAGATATACCAAGAGCAACTCAATAATGGCTATATACGAATGGCATAAGCAACTTTGACAAAGTATGTTCAGAGCTAAAAGCAAATTTCCCCAAAGCGTATACGATTTAGCGATAAAGAAAATATGACCCAAAATGTCATTAATCGCGCAGGATCGGGATCTTGAGGATTGGAGGAGTGGTTATGAATAATGGAATATATTTCATCATCATGTGGTCAGCAGCCGTACTGTTTATACTCATTGGTATTTATGCCATGAACAGGAAAAAGCCCATGTGGCTTTGGGGCGGCGTTCAAATTCCTGAATCAAAGATAAAGGATGTAAAAGCCTATAATCATGCAATAGGTAAGATGTGGTGTGTATGTGCCATCCCCCTGTTTATAGGCGGGATGATTGCGTTCTTTTCACCAGCTTATTCTGTTTTGATCTTTGCGCTGACCTGTACTGTGGGCATCGCTCTGGTTGTCTGGAGATATCATAAAATAGAAGAAACATATTTTGTAAGCTGAGTTGGAATGAATTGCCTTATTTGTATTACTGTCAAAGGATTTTGACAGCATTTATACTGGTATGTCAACAAAATTTGATTGATATATAACATCACTTTAATTATGATTTGGATACCAGGAGATGAAAAAGATGGAGCTTGGTAAACAGATAAAAAAATATCGGGCGGAAGTAAATCTGTCACAGGAAGAACTGTCAGAAAGAGTTTCTGTATCAAGGCAGACCATTTCAAATTAGGAGAATGAAAATGACAGGGGAATAATCAGATGATATAATAGAGAAAAGTAGTCCGCACCATTATTAGATGCAGATGAGAAAGTCGTTATTACAAAATATACATTTATTATACGCCGGAAGGTGGTGTGGAATATGATGCGTCAGAATTTTAAGGATTGGGCAGACCGGGAGTTTGGCTATCCGATTCCACAAGAATATCTCTCTTTTTTAGAGAAGGGTGAGCCTGAGCCAGCAGGAAGAAAATACTATGTCACTGATGAAGGGAATGCGCTGGAAATATCAGAATGGTTCACGCCGGACAACATACCGGTAATATATAAAAACTGCCGGGAGGAAAAAATGATAGAGGCGTATCAGCTGCCTGTGCTGGAGAGCTGTGGCTGCACTGTTGTACTAAGCTGCAATTCTGACAAAGACACGTATGGACATGTTCTGCTGAGGACTTCCACAGGATACTATGATGAAAGCATCAATGAAAATATTTATGAGGAACCGGAATTTGTTGCGGAGAACTTTACAGTCATTATATGCAATCTGAAGGATGCCGAAGAATTGGAAGAAATGGGGCTTTTATGATCAGACAGCGTTAAGAGCGGGGACTGTGAAAGTCTGTTCATGGCAGAGAATGCCTTTGAGGGGCGGGTGTAAGTTGAAAGTTACAGGTACGAAGGGATACGTGCAAATTGAAGATGATAATGGAAACATTGCAAGGTTTGACGGGGAAGCCTGCCTTGGGAGCTTTTATGCATACGCTGATTCTGTCCGTTGGATCCGACATGCGGGAGAGGCGACGGATCAGGACAGGCTTGATCTGATCTATAAAGCTACCCGGTATGGAAAGAACTGTGGTAAAAAAGTACTCTTTTTTGATGATGGCGGCAAAGTCCTGTTTGAAACGAAACTCGGACTGAAAACGGAAGTATACTGGTCAAAAACCTATTATGTCATTGTGGCTGTGGCAGTTTTCTCTCTTATTTTTCCGGTGGTGCTGATTACCGTGCTGGATATTGCAAGTCTGATGTTTTCTATAGTATTCGCCAGTGTATCTGTTCTGCTGGCCAGCCCGTTTCTTGCCTGGGGATTCCGGATATGGCGGTTCCGGGTAACAACTGAGGGTGCCATTGTAACTGTCAGACCCACAGCAGGAAGAGAATACACCTTCCATGTGGATGAAGTGACCAGGATCATCCGGAAGACCAGGATAGATTCCGGCTGGGAGACAATAAAAAAGATCAAAGTTTACACAAAAACCAGACATATGTCACTAAATGATAATATGACAGGAATCGAGGATATGGACGCATACTTTTTGCGGCATACCGATCCGGATAAAATCATTACGAAGAGAAGGAAATGACAGATGAGCTGTAAGTGAGGAAAGAACATATGCGCACAGAGAAAGAAATGTTTCATATCATTATCAACACTGCCAGGTCCGACGACCGTGTGCTGGCGGCGTATCTGAAAGGATCAAGGGCAAACCCCAATGCTCCCAGGGACATTTATCAGGATTTTGATATTATGTATGTGGTGAAGGAGACGGAAAGTTTCCGCGCGGATCTGTCGTGGATGGATCCCTTTGGCAAGGTCATTCTGAAGCAGGAGCAGGATGATGTGTTTGGATACGGAGACCGTTTATGCGCAGCCCCACCATATGCTTGAAATTATGCTGGGGTGGTATATAGGGAGCAGGACAGACTATTCGGTCTTCTGCGGCAAGCAGAATAAATATTTTAAACGGTATCTTCCGGAAACGATCTACCGGCTATACCAGCAGACGTTCCCTGACAGCAGCTATGCGCATTTCTGGAAGTCCATGGACGCTTCCTGCCGTCTGTTTCGCGAAACGGCAGTTCTGGTGGCAGAGAGTCTTGGCGTGGTATATCCGGAGGAGTACGAGCAGGGATTCATAACCTATGTGAAAGCAGTGTCCGGCGGCTCCGGAGCAGACTGCTGACCGGATGGACCTGTAAAGAGAATATAGGAGATTGCACGATGAAGAAAATGGATGAAAACAAAAATTCTGACAGCGGCATTGCAATTGGGATCAGTCTGGGCCTTGTTTTCGGGCTGCTGACAGACAATCTAGCACTGGGGCTTGCGCTTGGAGTTGCATTTGGATGCGTGATAAGCGGGAAAAAAGAATGAAAAGATAAAATAAAGGAGGGGCGGATATGAATTACTATGACAGTGATCTGCAGCGTCTGCAGCAGAAGATCATGGAGAAAAAGAGGCTGGATGCAAAATATGCAGATCTTCTGGAACAGCAGAAAGAACTGGAAGAGCGGACTGCGGAGCTTGAAAAGATCATGCTGGACGAGCAGGAGGATGTGGACAGGCTGAACGGGAGAAGCCTGGCGGCATTCTTTTACAGGGTTTCCGGCAGGGCGGAAGGGAAGCTTTCCAAAGAAGAGGAGGAGGCCCGGGCTGCTGCCTTGAAATTTGATGCGGCATATGGCGAGCTGCAGGCGGTAAAGGCGGATATTGATCATTGCGAAAGAGCTCTCTCCCAGATTCAGAAGGCCAGGGAAGAGTATGACCGGCTGCTGGAAGAAAAAAAGAAACAGATCAAAAAGCGAGGAGACGGTGCAGCGGCCAGGATCCTGGAGCTGGAGCAGCGGCTTGCGTTCCTGGAAAACCAGCAAAGAGAAGTGAGGGAGGCTCTGGAAGCAGGACAGAAGGCTTACGACATTGCGGAGCAGGTGGTGGATAAACTGGAGCATGTAAAGGGATGGAGTACAGTTGACCTGATCGGAGGGAGTATTCTGACAGATGTTGTGAAATACAACGGGCTGAATGAGATACAGGAAATGACAAAGGAACTCCAGGGAGCCCTGCGGGGCTTTCGGACAGAACTGGCTGACGTGAAAGAGGAGATTTCCGGAGATATCCAGATAAATCTGGGAGGTTTCCTCACCTTTGCCGACTACTTCTTTGACGGTCTCCTTGTTGACTGGGTCGTCCACGACAAAATCAAAGAAGGGCTGGACCGGGCACGCCGGACCAGAGGACGGATTGGGAATGCCATGGATAGCCTTATTCGGGTGATGGAGGCTTGTGGTGCCAGGCAGGAGAACCTGGCACAGAAACTGGAGCAGGTTGTGCTGCATGCGGGTGAGCAGGAGAAAAGCACCCTGCCAGAGCAGCCATAAAGAAGGAGTTCGTCAAAAGCAGGATATAAAAGCCATATACCAGGCATAGGAAAATACGGTGGTATATGGCTTTTAAAAAGTGTGATTATTCGTAAATCCCGTTGACAGTCACCGTGAACACAGCAGCCTTTCCGTTCAGATCCTCTACGCCGTAGTCCTCGGGGAAGGTGACATTGACTTCCACTGTGTCGCCCGGATGGGCACCGATGAGCTGGTCTTCAAAGCCGTCAATGTAGGAGCCGGAGCCGATCACCAGGTCTGTGCCTGCGCCGTCTGTGCTTCCGCCTTCAAATTCCACACCGTCCACCGTTCCCACATAGTCAATGTTGACTGTGTCACCATTCTCTACAGTGAGTGATGTGTCAGTTGAGTAGGAGGTGCTGCCCGTCTCATCGCTGCTGGTGTCCGCTGTGTCTGTGCCGGAAGTGTCTTCTGCGGTTGTGCCGGAAGATGAGTCATCCCCGGATGAGCGGGAAGATAGGGCGATGGCTGCAATGAGAAGGATGACGGCAAGGCAGGGAACTGCTATGGTGAGAAATTTTTTGAGCTTGCGTATGCGTTCTTTTTTGCGGCGTTCCTGTGCTCTGCGCTGCTGTGCCATTTTTCGATTTTCTTTTTTCATTGTGTACTCTTACCTCGTTTCGTTAAAAATGTCTTTTATTATTTTACAGGGAAAATATGATCAATCTGTGATTTCCGGGAGGAAAATAAGAAAAATCAGGGCTTGTGCGTGGAGGAGCGCTGTGCTATGATGGAAAAAGCAAAATAAAGGAGGTGGCTTGATGTCGGCTATTCGCTAATAAAAAGGACAACGGATTTTGTCTCATCTATATTGTTAGCGTCGGGCGATTTTCGCCATTCAGAGTCGGATTAAAAACGCCAATCTCAGTCAATTTAAAATCGCCAATGCATCATGTATGTTATTAACAGTTACGCATTTTTATACTCCGTATGTTTTGCGATACCAGCCTCAAGACCAAGTGTTTCCAGCTTGCGTCCCCGGTAACTGTCACCTTTGATCATAAATACAGTGGCGTCATCAAAAACCCGGTCTAAAGAACAAAGCAGCGTATCATCTTCGCTGAAATATTCGCCCCACTGGTTTGGTGTTTTGTTGCTGGTAAAAATCATGGTGCTGGGACCATCTTTATTATAGCGGCGGTCAATCACATCAAAGAACATACGGGTGTTCTCTTTATCGAACACACACCTGCCAATCTCATCAATGATCAGGCAGGAAGGCTTTACCAGCCCGTTGATGACAGCCCCCTCCCGGCCGTGTTTCCTTGCATCCGTCAACTTTTGGTTGAGTTCGCTTGCCCTTAAGAAATAAGTCTTATATCCTTTCAGGCAGCATTCCCGCCCAAAAGCCATGGCCAGATGAGTTTTGCCTACACCCTGCGGCCCAATAAATGCCAGATTTTTTCCTGCATACAGAGCGGACAGAGAAGAGAGGTTCTTCAGTGACTGCACATGCTTTCCATGGAGCCGGCTGAAATCAAATCTTTCAAAGGTTTTCGGCTCATTCATAGGAAGCTTGCTCAGTTTTAGCATTGTGTGGACCATGGAGTCATATTTTTTCTGCTCCAGGTATTCAAAAACTCCGCAGACTGCCTCCAGAGCTTCCGGCGTAAGTTCTTTTTCATCGGCATAGTTGGCCAGTTCTGCTGTATAAAGATCGATCTTCAGTGCCTTTGCACTGGACTGGATTCTTTCAAGTATTGATTCATTCATCCCACAGGCCCTCCTCAAAGTTGAATTTTTCAAATCCGGAGTGCTGTTTGGGTGGCTCTATCTGAAAGATCCGGGTTTTGACTGGCATTGATGGGACTTCTTCCGGCTGTTCTGTCACATACTGATCCCGGCAGAAACTGTCTCTTCTCATCCAGGTAACATCATGGGTGGTCAGGACTTTGCTGAGATCGGATGCGTAGATATAGAGGGTAAAGGAATCTCTCCGGATCCTGCAGGTCTTCTGGGTGTACCAGTACGGGACGCCGAAGCGCCGCCCTTCATAATGGACAAATCCATCGAAAGAAATTTTTCTTTCCGGACAGAGATAGAAAGCAAGTGCCTGTGTTTTTGTTAATACGGAAGCAACAGCCATGCAGTCTTCCTGATGCTTTTCACAGGGGATACAGTCCACCGCTTTATGGTATATGCAGTTCTGGCGGTTGCACCATCCGATGGCTTCCAGATTTAATTCGGTAATCGTGCCAAAAACTCTGCCAGCAAGGAAGTTATCTTTTACGAAGCGGATCAGGCGCTCCACCTTTCCTTTGGTGAAAGGATGCCTTGGTTTACAGAGCTTCGTCTGGAAACCGATCGTTTCCATGAACACTTTATAATCTTTCTGCCAGATAGGATGTCCCTCTGGATCACGCCGGATCACGACACTTTTCATGTTGTCTGTCAGTATATAGTGCGGGATTCCCATATAAGTAAAAGCATGGATCATCCCTATGAAAAGATTTTCCTGTCTGGCATTGGGGAAGAATTCAATGTATCTTTCCCCGCAATGATGGCAGATCATAGCAAAACATGCGACCTTATAGGAAGCATCGGTATTTGTATCTACCTGGACAAAGCCCCAGTCCATCTGATAGGATTCCCCAGGGGAAGTTTGATATCTGCGTCCCCGGTTCCCCTGAGGGGCAACGAGCTGACGCTTGGGCGGGACAAGATCCCGGTGATCAGCGATATAAGTTTTTACGGTTGTTAACCCACCGGTATATCCAGCTTCCTGCAGCCGCTCAAAGCATACAGAAGAATTCGTGACGCCTTTTCGGAGCAGTCCGTCAATAATGCCGCTATATCCGGTCAGAACCGTAGCTGTTGCTTTTTGTCCTGTCCTCCCATGTGGCGTAACAATAAAGTTATTTTCTTTTAAGTGCCTTAGCCTGGATCTGCTGAGCCCGGTTCGGCGTTCCAGTTCTGCAAGATTAATTTTGGCAAGGTTGAAATTTTCGCCTTGTTCCTGCTTTATTTCGTTGATTGCTTGTGTTATGATTTTTTGTAAGTCATTACATGTAGCATCTTCGTGCATAAATCCTCCTTTTCTGATGCATTGGCTTATCATCAGTATAAGAGGATGAAGACCTGTATGTAATGGCTTTTTTACTTTGACTAGGATTGGCTATTTTAGCCTGACACTAGATGGTTATTTTAACCCGACGCTAATAATATTATGGAGATGGGTTTATTTGTTGTATCTGTCTGCGGATAGTGGCATCAGGCTGGCTTTTGATTAAAAGGCAGTTCTATTTACTGTGGAAAAGTAAAGTCTGATACAGAACAGGACAGATATGCGGATAACCCGGATGGAAGGGTTGTCCTTTTTTGTGGTCATAAAAGATGCAGAATATAAGATCAGAGGAGAAAGATCATGAAAGAAGAAAAAGAATACAGATGTCCTTGCTGTGGCTGGATATCAGACTTACAGGATAAAGAACCCTGGCCGGATCACTGCCCCAACTGCCTGTCAGGCATACACAGTGCAGACGAGGAGGGAGAGCCATGCGGCGGTATACTGGAGCCGGTGGGGATCTGGGTGAGAGAGAACGATGCCTGGGAGATCGTGGAGAGATGCCGGTTTTGCGGAGAGATGACCACTGTGGAGATGTCGGAGAAAGACAATCTCATAAAAGTGATGTCCATTGCCTCCAGACCTCTGTCCTCACCGCCTTTTCCCATTGAGAGGCTGGAAGAGCTGACAAGGATCATGGGCGGACGAGGAGAGCTCAGAAGAAGAGAAGGAGAAAAGAAAAATGAACAGAGAAAATAAAAAGCGAAAATATGACAAGAAATATTTCCGGACGCATCCCTGTATGGATCCTTTTACGTGCAAGGTGTGCGGGTGGCCGGTCGTGCCTGCGGGAGCTGGAAGCAGCCACAGAAATCACTGTCCCAACTGCCTGTACAGTCTGCATCTGGACAGGGAGCCGGGAGACCGGGCATCAGACTGTCACGGGCGGATGGAGCCCATAGGCGTGTGGGTCAGAAAGAATGGAGAGTGGGCCATCATACACCGCTGTCTGCGCTGCGGAAAGATCGGATCAAACCGCATTGCGGCAGATGATAATCCTATGAAGCTTATGGCGCTTGCCATGCGGCCCTTTGGGAGCAGCGCTGTCTCACGGGAAGAGATCCGGGATATGACAGTATCCATGGAAAGCTAGGCAGCGGATCCGGGAAAAAAGATAATTGCGTGAGAGTGATATTGTCTATCCCGTGAATTGAGGGTATAATAAATAAGACAAAACGAGAGGAGCCTTAAGATGTACGAGACCTGTATTTTTGACCTGTATGGTACGCTGGTGGATATACACACAGACGAAAAGAAAGAAGAACTGTGGAAAAAACTGGCTCTCTTCTATGCGTTTTACGGAGCTTTCTACACGCCTGGGGAGCTGCGGGAGGCTTACGGCAGGCTGACAGAAGAGCTGAGCGCAGGAAAACGAGGAGTCAGAAAAGATGCCCATGAGGTGTTCCCGGAGATACAGATCGAGGATGTCTTTGAGGCTCTGTTCCGCGTAAAGGGCGTGCAGGCAGATGAGCCCCTTGTGAGACATGCGGGACAGTTTTTCCGCATCCTTTCCATGGACCGCCTGCGGCTCTATGAGGGAACAAAAGAGATGCTACAGGCTCTGCGGGAACATGGGAAGAAGATATACCTTCTGTCAAATGCCCAGAAGATTTTTACAGAGTATGAGATGCAGGCCCTGGGACTCACTCCCTTTTTTGACGGCATTTTTATCTCGTCGGAGCAGGGCTGCAAGAAGCCGGACCTGGCTTTTTATGAGACACTTCTTTCTGCCTGCGGCATTGCCAGAGAGACAGCGGTTATGACGGGAAATGACGGGACCTGCGACATAGAGGGAGCGAAACGGGCCGGGCTTGCCACGGTCTACGTGCGGACCGAGATATCTCCGGACGAGCCTTTGCCAGAGGCAGACTATATTCTGGAGCAGATGGATATGATAAAGCTTAAAGATATCCTTCTTGGACAGAAGAACTGACAGGAAAAGAAAACAAAAGAGGAAAATAAGATGAAAGAAAAATGGATGAATAGTGTCATGGCGGGTGTGTTCATTTCCATGGGCGCCATGACCTATCTTGCAATCCCCAATACATTGGTGAGCAGTCTCTTTTTTGCGGTGGGCATCCTCCTTGTCCTTAATCTTCACAACATGCTTGTGACAAGGGTCTGCCCTCTGCTGGTGTATGACGGGAGATATGGCTGGGGAGATGTGGCCATTGCCTGGGCGGGAAACGGCATCGGGACGCTGGCTGTGGCGGCCGCTGTGCAGGGGACGAGATTTAAGGAGACCATCCGGGAACCCCTTGCCAGGATCAGCGAGACAAAACTCCAGGACGGGCCTTTGAGTCTGTTTATTCTGGCTGTGTTCTGCGGCTTCTTTGTGGCCTTTGCCGTTCTCATCGGCGCCAGGTATGAAAACGGCTCTTTTGCCCAGATCTTCTATGTGTGGCTTTTTATCACCGCCTTTGTATTCTGCGGGTTTGAGCATATTGTGGCAGACATGTTTTACCTGTCCTGCTGCTGGCTCCAGTTCGGGATCAATGGACTGGAGGCCTTGAAGGTACTGGCCTTTGTCACGGCAGGAAATCTGGCCGGCGGCATGTTTATCGCCTGGGCGGTCCGCAGCCTGGATCAGAGAAAGGGCAGCGGCGGTTCAGAGAGAAAATAAAAGACAGCAAAAGATAAACATACAAAATGAAACGGAGGAAACAGAGCATGGACAAAGTGATTTTAGGAAAGACAGGGATTGAAGTAAACAAGAATGGTTTCGGGGCGCTGCCTATTCAGCGCATTAGTAAAAAAGATGCAGTCTACCTGCTGCAGAAAGCGTTTTATAATGGCATCAATTATTTTGACACTGCCAGGGCCTACTCTGACAGCGAGGAAAAGATGGGGGCTGCCTTTGAGTACACAAGGGACAAAATCATCATCAGCACAAAGACAGCGGCCCAGACAGCAGAGGATATGTGGAAGGATCTGGACGAAAGTCTTACAAAGCTGAAAACAGACTACATAGACATCTATCAGTTCCACAATCCGTCCTTCTGCCCGAAGCCGGGAGATGAGTCCGGCCTTTACGATGCGGCCATGGAGGCGAAAAAGCAGGGAAAGATTCGTCACATTGGTATCACAAACCACCGGATCGCTGTGGTGAAGGAGGCGATAGAGTCCGGACTCTATGAGACGATGCAGTTCCCCTTCTCCTACCTGGCGGCGGATGCGGATCTGGAGATCGTGGAAGCCTGCAGGGAGGCGGACATGGGATTTATCGCCATGAAAGGTCTTGCCGGGGGACTGATCCACAATTCAGCCTGTGCCTACGCCTACATGGCTCAGCCGCAGTTTGCACATGTGGCGCCGATCTGGGGTGTGCAAAGAGAGTCGGAGCTGGACGAGTTCCTCTCCTATCAGGTCTGTCCGCCGCAGCTTGACGGTGAGCTTCTTGCGGAGATCGAGAAGGACAAAGAGCAGCTCTCCGGTGATTTCTGCCGCGGCTGCGGGTACTGTATGCCCTGTCCGGCAGGGATTGAGATCAACAACTGCGCCAGAATGAGTCTGATGCTGCGCCGTGCTCCCCAGGAGGGATGGCTTTCCGAGGAGTGGCAGGAAAAGATGAAGCTGATCAAGAACTGCCTCCACTGCGGCCAGTGCATGAGCAAATGTCCTTACGGACTGAACACGCCGGAACTTCTGGCAAAGAACTATGAGGATTACAAGACATTTCTGAAGTAAGAGATGGAGCAGGAGAGATAAAAATGGATGACAAATTGCTGCGGTTTTTTGATCAGATGCCGGAGGCTCTTCCCCTGTATCAGAAGTTTGAAAGAGAGGTTCTCTCCCGGGTGGAAGACGTGCACATCAAAGTGCAGAAGACGCAGATCACCTACAGCAACAGGCATGTCTTTGCCTGTGTCTCCTTTGCAAAAGTAAGAAAGGCAAAGGAGCGGCCGCCAGTCTACATTGTGGTCACCTTTGGGTTGGCATACAAAAAAGAGTCTCCCCGCATCGACATTGCGACAGAGCCTTATCCGAACCGGTGGACCCACCATGTGCTCGTATCCCGTGAGGAGGAGATCGACGGGGAGCTGCTGGGCTGGGTGGAAGAGGCGGCCGCCTTCTCCGCGGCGAAGTGACAGGGAAGATTTTTAAGACAGAGTCTTGACAGATGGAAGAAAAGCTATCTATAATAGGCTCATTGAGAAATGAATATGGAAATATGGCAAGGGAGCTGTGAGATGATATCACGGCTCCTTTTCTGTTTTTACATTTTTCAGAATGAGACACAGAAAGGATGGAGAGCTATCATGAGGAGAACATTCAGCCATTATCTCCCGGTCAATCTGATCTTCGGGACCGGTAAGGCAGAAGTACTGGGAGAGGAGGTAGCAAGATACGGGAAAAGGGTCATGGTCGTGACGGGGAGAGGCAGCACAAAGAAATCCGGGCTGCTGGACCGGGCAAAGGCACTGCTGGAAAAAGAGGGGCTAGAAGTGACGGTATTTGACGAGGCGGAACCCAATCCCCTTGCGTCCACTGCTATGAGAGGGGCCGCCATTGCCAGGGAGAAGGGATGTGATGTGGTCGTGGGCCTGGGAGGGGGAAGCATCATGGACTGCAGCAAGGCGGTGGCCTTCTCGGCCTGCAATGAGGACCCTGTTTTTGATTATATCTACGGCACAAAGAAAGGGAGCGGGGCCCTGCCCCTTGTCCTTGTGCCCACCACCTGCGGAACAGGCAGCGAGGGAAACTGCTTTGCCGTGCTCACAGACGACGGGACGAGGGACAAAAAGTCTCTGCGGGATAATGCAGTCATCGCCAGGGCGTCCATCGTTGACCCGGAGCTGATGACGACTATGCCGGCCCGCGTTCTGGCATCCGTTGGATATGACGCCTTGTGCCATTGTATGGAGGCCTATATGAGCAAAATCTGCGATCCTATCACGGAAATCATAGCGCTGGAGGGCATCCGGCTCATCGGCGCAAATCTGGTGAAAATCTACGAAGAGAAGAAAAAGGGGCTCACAGACCTTACTGTCATGGACATGGATGCCTGGAGCGCTGTATGCCTTGCCAGCACATACGGCGGCATGGTGATCAACCAGGCCGGAGTGACCGCTCCCCACGGGCTGGAGCATCCGGCCAGCGGCATGCGCAATATCACCCACGGCAGAGGCCTGGCAGCCCTCACTCCGGTCATCTACAGGCGCACCATAGAGGCAGCCCCGGAGAAATTTGCCGTCATTTCAAAATGTCTGGGAGGCAGGGATGAAAAGGACTGTGTGGATGTCATCGAGGCGCTCCTTTGTCGTCTGGACCTGCGGACCACCCTGTCGGCGGAGGGGGTCCTTGCGGAGGATGTGGAATGGATGACCCAAAATGCCTTCAAGGTCTCTGCGGCCGGCCTCCAGAACCACCCCAAGGTGTTCACAGAGGAGGAAGTGTCCCGGATCTACCTGGAAGCCCTGTAAAGGCAGAATGGTATAAGGAGTAGAAACACTTATAGGATAGTTGAGAAATTCTCTCTGATACAGTATAATATGGCATCAGAGAGGATTTTTTGAGTGCGGAGTGGGTGAAGAGAGGATGGTCAGAAAATTTGAGGAGAGGGACCTAGAAGCGGTCATGGAGCTTTGGCTCGCGGGCAATCTGCAGGCCCACAGCTTTATCCCGGAGCAGTACTGGAAGGACGTGGAGGAGTTTGTTAGAAGCCTGCTGCCAGGCGCGGCCCTCTATGTGTACGAGGGGGAGACAGACTGCCCGGACGGATTTATAGGTCTGAACGGGGATTATATAGAGGGTATTTTTGTGAGAAGTGAAAAGCGGTCAGGCGGTATCGGCACCGCCCTGCTGGACTTCGCTAAAAAAGGCCATAGCGCTCTCGCCCTTCGGGTATACCAGAAGAATGAAAGAGCAGTGGACTTTTATCTGAAAAACGGGTTCCGCATCCGGGAGGAGGGACTGGATGCGGATACCGGAGAAAGAGAGTATGAGATGGTGTGGAAAGGAGAAGGAAGATGATGAGGGATGCAGAAAAGACGATAGGAAATATGGCGGACAAGGCGGGCAACTGCTTTATAAGCTACGTGGACGGAGAGGGCTTTCCGGTGACAAAGGCCATGCTGAAGCCAAGGCAGAGGGAGGGGATCAGGACATTCTGGTTTTCCACAAACACATCCTCCAACAAGGTGAAATGCTTCCGGGATAACCCGAAGGCCAGCATCTACTTCATGGACAGGCGCTATTTCAGAGGCGCCAGCCTGTCCGGCACAGTGGAGGTACTGGAGGACCCGGAGGTGAAGGAGCGGCTCTGGCTGGAGGGAGACACGCTGTTTTACAAGGAGGGCGTGACGGACCCGGATTACTGTGTGCTCAAATTCACGGCAGAGAAGGGGCGCTACTACAGCAATATGAAGTCGGAGGACTTTGAAATCTGACGGGGAAGTCCACTTTAGAAAAGGCTGTCCATGGAGGACAGCCTTTTTGGGTTTTCAAAACAGATTGCTATGTGTGCCGGTAAAAATTAGTGTTTGCTATAAGACCACTTCTTCTGGTATTTATCCTTCTATCATTTACATGTAGAGTATAATATACATCTGGATACCAGCGTCAGCATCTGGTATAATAAAACTTAAACTCACCAGACTACACAGAAGAAAGGCAGGCAAGTATGATGAAGAGCAAGGTGACAAGAGAGGAAGCGCTGGAGCTTCTGAAAACATATAACAAGGAACCCTTCCACATCCAGCACGGACTGACTGTGGAGAAGGTGATGCGCTGGTATGCCCGCGAGCTGGGATACGGCGATGAGGAAGAATACTGGGGGAGGACATGATCCACTCCGTGTGTTCCCACGGATACGGCATTTGCTCGGATGAGGAGCCTGCCTGTGAGATGGAGAAGGTTCTCTTTGCCGCGGACGAGCTGACGGGCCTGATCTGGGCGGCGGCTCTGATGCGGCCTTCGAAGAGCGTAATGGACATGGAAGTGTCCAGTGTCAAAAAGAAGTTTAAAGACAAGCGTTTTGCAGCCGGATGCTCCAGGGATATCATCCGGCAAGGGGCGCAGATGCTCGGCTGGGAGCTGAATGATCTGTTCGGCAAGACCCTGCAGGCCATGCAGTCCTGCGAGAAGGAAATACAGGAAGAAATGGCAGGCATGTAAGGTAGACAAAGTAGAGGGAATAGAACATTTATGGATTATTGCTACACAGAAGGAATTTCCTTTTTAGAAAAGGTAACAGAAAAATTAAAAGAGAGGATAGAAAAGCTGGACCAGTCTATCCTGGCAGGGCAGAAAGACATTGAGAGTATGCATGACTACTACTGGGAGAACTATACTGAGATGGACCAGTACGGTTATGAGGATTATGACAATCAGCAGGCTCTTCTTAGTCAGACAAATGCCAATAATGAGCTGCTTCTTAAAAGAAGACGGTTCAGAAAGATGCTGGATTCTCCCTTTTTCGGGCGTGTTGATTTCGTCTATGACGGTGAGGAGGAGGCAGAAGTCTTTTATATCGGCATCGGGAATTTTGCCGAGGATACCGGTATGACACCTCTGATCTACGACTGGAGAGCGCCGGTCAGCGGGCTTTTCTACGACTATGACAAAGGCCCGGCCTCCTATCAGGCGCCTGCAGGTACCCTGGAGGGCGAGATCACTGCCAAGAGACAGTACAAGATCCGAAAAAGGAAGATGATCTACGCTTTTGAGAGCGACACAAAGATCGATGATGAGATATTGAAGACGGAGCTGGGTACAAACGGGGATATAATGCTGAAAAATATTGTCAGCACCATTCAGAAGGAGCAGAATGCGATCATCCGCAACACAAAGGACAAGATCCTGGCTATCCAGGGTGTGGCGGGCAGCGGCAAGACTTCTGTGGCTCTCCACAGGATCGCCTATCTTCTGTACCATGACAGGGAAAATCTGAAATCTTCGGATGTGCTGATCCTGTCCCCGAACAGCGTCTTTGCAGACTATATCTCCCATATTCTGCCGGAGCTGGGAGAGGAGCCGGTGCAGGAGATGAGCTTTGATCTGTTTGCCTACAAAGAACTGAAAGGCACCGCAGCTGACTGTGAAGACCGGTGGCATCATCTGGAGCGGACCATGAAATTCCCGGATGAGGAGAGGGAACGGATCTATAAAGAGAAGCAGTCAGAAGTGATGGCGGCTCAGATAGAGGGATTTCTCACACTTCTCGAGGACAGCCTGATGGACTTTAAGGATGTAGAATTTAAGGGACTGAAGAAAACGGAAAGTGAACTGATCCAGCTGTTTTACGTTAAGTTTCAGGATATTCCCCTGCTGAAAAGAATGGATGCGGTGATGGAGTATTTTGTGGATGAGTTTGAGACGCTCAGGGACCGGGATCTCTCCGATGAGGAGCGGGAGTATGTCCAGGAGAAATTTGACCGCATGTATGTGACAAAAGATATCTATACCATCTATAATTGGCTTATGGAAGACTGCGGATACCCCTGTCTTGCGGATGTCCCCTGTGAAAAGCGGGTCCTGGAGTACGAGGATGTCTTCCCCATGCTGTATCTCAAGTACAGGCTGATGGGACGAGGGAGCCACAGGCGGGTGAAGCATCTTGTCATTGATGAGATGCAGGATTACTCCTATATCCAGTATCTGATCCTGGCAGAGCTTTTTTCCTGCAGTATGACGATCCTGGGGGACAAGTTCCAGACCATGGATGATCATGTACAGGATGTGCTTCCTTTTCTGCCAAAAGTATTTGGAAGGAAAGTGCGGAAAATTGTTATGGACAAGAGCTACCGGAACACGGTGGAGATCGCCTCCTACGCTGCCGGCATTCATGGAAGCAAGGTGCCCGGACTGCTGGAACGCCACGGAAAAGAGGTGATGGAGGCCTCTTTTGAAAATATGGAACAGCTCCTTGAGAAAGTGGAGGAGAACCTGAAGATCAGCGGGGAGGACGGTTTTGAGACGGCTGCGGTGCTGGCCATGACCGAGGAGGAGGCCTGGGAGATCAGCCAGCTCCTGAAGAAACGAGGACTTCCGTTGTCCTATATTGACAGGGACAGCAGCGCCTTTAAGCCGGGGCTCACAGTGACTACCTTCTACTTGGCCAAGGGGCTGGAATTTGATCAGGTGTTTACTGTGTGGAATGAGAAGAAGGTAAACCCCCTTCTTACGCAGGCAAAGTATATCTGCGCAACACGAGCTCTCCACGAACTGTATATGTTTGGAGAAAATTCCGAATATTATCTTTAAAAACATACAATTTGTTGACAATATACCTCTTCTGCTATAAGATGAATACAAATATCTTTATGAGGAGGAACTGCATATGAGGAGGAAGAGCACAGGGAAGCTCCTGTGCGCGCTATTGGCTTTTGTACTGGTTTTTACGGCCGCAGGATGTGGGGCAGAAGATGAGGCGTCTGACAGGGCCAAGGCCCAGGCAGAGGAGGAAAAACGCCTGGCCGAAGAAGAGAGGGAAGCGGCCCAGGAGGCACAGAGAGCGGCAGAGCAGGAGGTTTACTATTTCTACGACAGCATGGAGGAGTATGCATCCTCGGATCTGGTGCAGAACATACTGAACAGCACGCTTGAGGAGTACAAAACAGATGAGATCGGTTTTGCCATCCGGGGGGAGGGCAACCGTCTGATCTACGAGTATACTTACAAGACCCTGACCATGACGGAAGAGATGACGCCTCTGCTGGAGGAGGAGCTGGAGAAACAGGCCGATGCGTTGCAGTCCGTGGCTGACTCCCTGAAGGATGTGGTCAACGTGGAGCAGCCCACCGTGGTGGTGCGGTACCTGGACATGAACGGGGCACAGATCGCTGCCCGGGAATACACGGCCCAGCAGGATCCCCAGTGACGGGAAATACGAAAGGACGAAAAGGAAGGGTGACAGCCATGGATCAGGAAAGAATCGAGAAGCAGTTCTCTTTTATCCGTGAGATCGACAGGGAGAAATTTATCGGAAGGCAGACGTATCTGTCAGACGGGGAGAGGAAGGAGAACGATGCGGAGCACGCCTGGCACATGGCCATTATGACCGTTCTCCTCTCGGAGTACGCCAATGAGAAGATCGATGTGCTCAGGACAGTGACTATGCTTCTCATACACGACATCGTGGAGATCGACGCGGGGGATACCTACGCTTACGACGAGGAGGGGAAGAAGACACAGAAGGAGAGGGAGCGAAAGGCTGCGGAGAGACTCTACGGTCTGTTGCCCTCTGATCAGGGAGAGAAGCTGAAAAGCCTGTGGGAGGAATTTGAGGCCTGCGCTACACCGGAGGCCAGGTTTGCCCGCTGCATGGACAACCTCCAACCCATGATGCTCAACGCTGTCACAGACGGGAAGGCCTGGGTGGAGCATCAGGTGGAGCTGTCTCAGATCCTGGGCAGGAATCAAAATACCCACACAGGTTCGGAAATACTTTGGGAATACGCCAGGAAGAATTGGATCGACCCCAATGTGGAGAAGGGAACGATCAAAGGAGGAAAATAAGTATGGATATGAAAGCAATGTTTCAATTGAGTTATGGCCTGTTTGTAGTGACTGCAAAAGAGGGAGAAAAGGACAATGGGTGTATCACCAACACGGCAGGACAGGTGACCACAACGCCGAATCGGATCACACTGGCTGTGAACAAGAACAACTATACCCACGACATGATCCTGCGCACAGGAGTCTTCAATGTGTCCATCCTGTCTGAGAAGGCAGTTTTTGACACGTTCCGCCATTTCGGTTTCCAGAGCGGCCGGGATGTGGACAAGTTCGCAGATTACGGATCGGCAAAGCGCTCTGCCAATGGACTGTACTACATCACAGAAGGCACGAATGCCTACCTCTCAGCAAAAGTGGTGGACACCATGGATCTGGGGACCCACACGCTGTTCCTGGCAGACGTTACAGACGGGGAGGTGCTTGATAGCGCTGCTTCAGCCACCTATGCCTACTATCACTCCAACATTAAGCCGGCACCTGCAAAGGAGGAAAAGAAAGGCTGGAGATGCAAGATCTGCGGCTATATCTACGAGGGAGATGTGCTGCCTGAGGACTTTATCTGTCCTGTCTGCAAGCACGGCGCCGCTGACTTTGAGAAGATCTGATCAGAGAGCAGCATATGCATATAGGATAAATGCCCCGCATAGATTAGGTATAAAGCTATGTGGGGCATTCGGCATGAAAAGAGAAGGAAAAGACGAGGATATGCTGCTTCGCAGCCGCATAGCAGGTGCGGCGGAAGTACCCAGGGAACTGCTTTTGTCCCTCCCGGTCCTCACAGCTACGGGCAGACAGGAGATCCGGGTGGAAAACTACCGGGGAATACAGGAATACACCCAGGAGCTGATCCGCATCAATACCAGGAGCGGTCAGATTCGCCTGACAGGGAAGCGCCTGTCCATAGAATACTACACTAACACAGAGATGAAGATCACCGGGCTGATCAACAGTATCGAATATAAATGAGAGATGGGAGGATGAACAGTTGATCTGGTCCATGATCCGATACATAAAGGGATATCTTCTGATCCGGGTGGAGGGATACTCACCAGAGCGGTTCCTGAACGCCTGCAGCCACAGAGGCATTGAACTGTGGGGGCTGCGCTCTGCTGGCGGCGCCTACGAGATGTACATGACACTGAAAGATTTCCGAAAGATCAAAGCTCTTTCAAAGAAGACCGGGACAAAGGTGAGGGTCAGGCGGCGGTATGGCCTACCTTTTTTTTTACACAGATACCGGAGGCGGAAGCTGTTCTTTGCAGGCGCCCTTCTTGCGGTGTGCCTTGTCTATATTCTCACCCTCTTTATATGGGAGATAGACATCAGAGGGAACTTAAGGAGGACGGATGAAGCGCTCCTCTCCTTTTTGCGCTCCAGGGATGTCTACTGTGGGATGACAGCAGGGAGCGTGGACTGCGACCAGATCGCAGATGACCTGCGGGGCGCATACGCAGATCTGGTGTGGGTCTCGGCTTCTGTGCACGGGACCAGGCTTGTCATACAGGTGAAGGAAAATGAACACTTATCGGCGCAGACAGGGGGCAAGGCCCAGGAAACAGAAGGAACGGACCTGGCCGCCACACAGGACTGCACCATTCTCTCCATTGTCACAAGACAGGGGACGCCGCTGGTCCATGAGGGGGACCAGGTGAAAAAAGGAGATCTTCTCGTAAATGGAAGGCTGGATCTGAAAAATGACGCGGGGGAAGTGACCGGATACAGGTACTGCCAGGCCCAGGCTGACATCACAGGAGAGTATCAGATCTCCTATGAGGACACCATGGAAAGAGAATTCGAGATACGAAGCTATCAGTATGAACGGAATAACCTGGTGCGGCAGGAAGAGCTCTTTTTGCGGGCGGGAGACAGAATTTTTTCTTTTGGGCGGCTGAAGAACAATTATCAGGAGTATGATTACTATGTAGAGGAGAGCCAGCTGACTGTAGGGGAGAATTTTTCCCTTCCGCTTTTCTGGGGAAGAAGGATGGCCGTTCCCTGCAGTGTCCGCCAGGAAAACTACACGGACAGTCAGTTGCAGCAGCTTTTGAGCAGGAGATTTGAGAAGGCCTGCCAGGACATAGAAAAAAAGGGACTGGAAATTATAGAGAATGATGTTAAAATATACACAGAGCAAAATGCGGCCTGTGCCCGGGGCACACTGACTGTGAGAGGGCCTGTGGCGGGGGAAGTCCCCACGCAGATCCTTCCGGAGCCCCAGGTTAAAGACCAGACAGAAAGGGAAGACCAGACGAATGGGAATGAATGAACTGACCATCGATATTCCGGCTGAGTATCAGATGCATGTATTCGGCCAGTTTGACAGCTTTGCAAAAAAGATCGAGCGCACACTTCACGTGACGCTGATCCCCAGGGGAGACACAGTGAAGATCCTGGGGGAAGAAGGGCAGGCCCAGAAGGCCAGGAGCGTTCTGGCGCAGCTGACCGAGCTTGCACGTAGAGGCAATGAGATCCGGGAGCAGAATGTGGACTACACCCTCTCCCTTGCCATGGAGGATCAGGAGGATCAGGTGCTGGAGATAGACAGAGACATGATCTGCCATACCCTCCAGGGCAAGCCCATCAAGCCCAAGACTCTCGGACAGAAAAAATATGTGGATGCCATCCGTCAGAAGATGATCGTCTTTGGCCTGGGACCGGCGGGAACGGGAAAGACTTATCTGGCCATGGCTATGGCCATTACGGCATTTAAAAATAATGAGGTGGGTCGGATCATACTGACCCGGCCGGCCATTGAGGCGGGAGAGAAGCTGGGCTTTCTGCCCGGAGATCTCCAGAGCAAGATTGATCCTTACCTGCGCCCCCTCTACGATGCCCTGTATCAGATCATGGGGGCGGAGAGTTTCCTGAAGAATTCAGAGAAAGGGCTCATCGAGGTAGCGCCTCTTGCCTATATGAGAGGCCGGACGCTGGACAATGCCTTTATCATACTGGATGAGGCCCAGAACACCACGCCCGCCCAGATGAAGATGTTCCTGACCCGCATCGGCTTTGGATCCAAGGTGGTGATCACCGGGGATGCCACACAGAAAGACCTGCCGTCCGGCCAGGTTTCAGGGCTGGACGTGGCCGTCAATGTGGTGAAGAATATTGACGATATCAGCATCTGCCATCTGACCAGCAGGGATGTGGTGCGCCATCCCCTTGTTCAGAGGATCGTCAAGGCTTACGAGGAGTATGAGGCAAAAGCGGAGTCTAAAAAGAGCAGAGGAAGAGACAGAAGGAGAAAATAAATGTCACTTTATTTTGAAGAGGAAGGGGCGGTAAAACTGCCTCTTCCCTGTGAAGAACTGGCTGGCAAAGTTATTGAGGCGGCCCTGGACTATGTGGGGTGTCCCTACGAGGCGCAGGTGAACCTGCTCCTCACCACAAATGAGCAGATCCATGAGATGAACCGGCAGTTTCGGGGAATCGACAGACCCACGGACGTGCTCTCTTTCCCTATGTTGGAGTACGCAGAGCCTGGAGACTTTGATTTCCTTGAAGAGAGAGAGGACTGCTTTGATCCCGAAAGCGGAGAGCTTGTCCTGGGTGATATTGTAATCTCCAAGGAGAAAGTGCTGGAGCAGGCGGAGGCTTTCGGCCACTCAGCGGAGAGAGAATATGCTTTCTTAATCGCCCATTCTGTGTTACACTTAACTGGATATGACCATATCGAGGAGCAGGAGCGGCTCGTTATGGAACAGAAGCAGAGGGATATTCTGGAACAACTCCAGATTTTACGATAGGAAAAGATATGGAGCAATATTATGTCTAAGAAAAAAGGAACGAACTTTCTGGCACAGGGGACGATACTTGCCGCAGCCGCCATGATCACCAAGGTGGTGGGGCTTGCCTACCGCATCCCCCTGACCAATATCATGGGCAGCGAGGGGAACGGATACTACGGCGTCGTTTTCCAGGTGTACAGCCTTGCGTTGATGCTCACCTCCTACAGCCTTCCTATGGCCGTGTCCAAGCTGGTGTCCGCCAGAGTGGCCGTGGGACAGTATAAGAACGCTTACCGGGTGTTCCAGGGGGCGATGGTGTTTGCCCTGGCAGCCGGCGGCATCGTGACTGCCATTGTGTTTTTTGGTGCCGGATTTATCTCCACGGATATACTGAAGATGGGCATGAGCGTCTATGCTCTGCGCGTGTTGGCGCCCTGCATCCTGATCGTTGCGTTCCTGGGAGTCCTGCGGGGATTTTTCCAGGGCTACGGTACCATGATCCCCACGGCTGTCTCCCAGGTGATCGAGCAGCTGATGAATGCCATTGTCAGCGTTGTAGGTGCCTACCTTCTCATGCAGACAGGCCGGGCTATGGCAAGCGGCGAGGAGAAGGAAATGTACGGCGCTGCCTTTGCCGCTGCCGGAGGAACGCTGGGAACGGTTATCGGCGCATTGACCGCACTGTTGTTTCTGCTGTTCGTGTTTGCGGCTTACAAGACAAGGCTGAAGAAGCAGATGAGAAGAGACAGGACCAGGAGGCTGGAGACGAGGGGGCAGGTGTACAAAGTACTCCTCTGTACCATCGCTCCTGTCATACTCAGTGCCACAGTTTACAACATCAGCAACATTGTGGATCAGACCATGTTTTCCAACATCATGTCCGCCCAGGGGATGGCAGAGAGAGAGTACTCCTCCCTTCTGGGTATGCTGAACGGGCAGTATGACACATTGACCAACATCCCCCTGAGTGTGTCAAGCGCCCTGGCTTCCTCCTTCATTCCCAGCCTGGTGGCTACCATCCAGACCGGGAACCGGAAGCAGATCCACAGCAAGATCAATATGGTCTCACGTTTTAACATGATGATTGCGATCCCCTGCGCAGCTGGATTTATTTCCCTGGCAGGTCCCCTTCTGGACCTTTTGTATTTTACCCAGGATAATGCGATTCCGGCACTCATGCTGAGGATCGGAGGCATCTCTGTGGTGTTTTTCTGCCTGTCTACTGTGACGAACGCAGCGCTTCAGGGACTGGATGAGATGAGCAAACCTGTGAAGAATGCGGCTATCTCCCTGGTGATCCATGTGGCGTCCCTGTTCATCATGCTGGTTGTCTTTAAGTGGGGAATTTATTCTATTCCTGTCAGCAAGATCATATTTGCTGCGTCCATCTGTATCCTGAATGCCCACGACCTGCGGGAGACCTGCGGATATGTGCAGGAGCAGAGGCAGACGTTTGTGATACCGGCCATTGCGTCTGTGATCATGAGTATTGTTGCCCTTCTTGTGCATCTTCTGGGTGTGCTGTTCATTGGCGAGATGCCGGCCACTGTGCTGGCGGTGATCGCGGCAGTTATAGCTTACGGCATCAGTCTGGTAGGACTTGGAGGCATTACAGAAGAGGAGATCCTGGCGGCACCTAAGGGAGCCACTCTTGTTTCTATATGCAGGAAACTGCATCTGATCAGGGGAAGATACCGCTAAGGGCGGTGTATAAGTTGTGGAAAATCTGCCGATACTTTACTAAAAAAAAGGAGTTGTCCTTATGAAGAGAAAGTTGAGTATCGGTTTTTTCACTGCCACTCTGGCAGCCTTTATCATTCTGGCCGCGGCCTATCATTTTACCTATGAGAGAGCGGTGGAGCGGGCCCGGGAGGAAGTGGCCCTCGCCGGACAGGAGGAAGAAGAGGAGGAGCAGCAGAGCGGACAGACTGTGACCACAGAGGGAGACGCGGTAAAGGAGGACGCTTACTATCTGATGGAAGTCAATGGATATGTAGTGGTTTTCCTGAGTGACAAAAAGACGGCTTACGATTACACGAGCATTGAAGTTTCCTCCCTTCCAGCTACAGTGCAAAATGAAGTCAAAAACGGAAAGTATATTGAGAGCACAGAGCTTCTCTACAGCTTTCTTGAGAATTACACGAGCTAGGAGCAGGCCGCTCCAAAATTTACAAAAATATACATGAGGAAGAAAAAATGGATGAAAACAAGATAAAGCGGATCAATGAACTCTACCATAAATCCAAGGCAGAAGGGCTGACTGACGCGGAGAAGAAAGAGCAGCAGCTTTTGCGTCAGGAGTATATCGCATCTGTCAGGGAAAATCTGAGAGGACAGCTGAACAACATATCCATACAGGAAAAAGACGGCTCTGTCACGGATCTCGGAAAGAAATATGGAAGAAAAAAAGGAAATTAGAAAGCGTATCCTGGGTCTAAGGGAGGAGATGGACTGCCTAAACTGGTGGGAAAAGACAGCGGCTATCTTTCATAAAGTGACTGCCTATCCCTGGTTTCAGGAGGCAAATACCATCTATTGCTATGTGGATTTCCGAAATGAGGTCGGGACAGCAGATCTCATGGAAAAGGCCTGGGAAATGGGAAAGTCTGTAGCTGTGCCAAAGACCGACGGGGAGAGAATGGATTTTTACTATATCCGTTCTCTGCAGGAGACGGCTCCGGGAAATTTCGGTGTCAGGGAGCCGGATCCGAGGAAGTGCCGGATGGCGGATGGAAAAGAGGGGCTTTTGATCCTGCCGGGCAGCGCCTTTGATGTGAAGGGATACAGGATAGGCTACGGAAAAGGCTACTATGACAGGTATCTGCAGCTCCACCCGGAGCTTTTGCCCATGGCTGTTGCCTTTGATTTCCAGGTGCTGGAGGGGATTCCCCATGAGGCCCATGACAGAAGGGCGCAGGTGATCGTCACAGACAAAAGAATGATCGAGAACAGATGAGACATACAGAAAATGAAAAAGGAGAGACAGGACAGATGATGAAGAAACTTCCGGGAGATCCGGTGCTGATGCTTGGTGTGGTAAATACAAAGCTGCGGGATTTTTACAGAGATCTGGACGACCTGTGCGACGACATGCAGGTGGATAAGGCGGAGATCACAAAAGCCCTGAAAGGGATTGATTACGAATATGACAGATCCAGAAATCAGTTTATATAAGAAAAGTCAAAGAAAAGCCACTGTTCAGGATAAGTCTGAACAGTGGTTTTTCTCATCGCTTATTTTTTGTGTTTCTGCTCGTTCTGTTTAACCAGCTTCAGCACTGTTCCGGACAACAGGAACAGGGCGATCAAGTTCCCGTATAAGCCCCATCCGAGGATGGTGGAAAAGGCGAAGCAGCACATGGCGATGGCAGTAAGGACAGATACCCATCCGCCGTAAGTATGGAATACCCGAATTTTCGGATCTGGATAAAACCTGTCCGGAAGCTCAGCCACAGGCCGACTCCGATAATGCATACCATTGCGGGAACACCCCAGACAAAACTGTTCACCGCATCATTTACCTGTACAATAACATCCATATTCCTTTTCCCCTGTTTTCTTTCTTTTTTGTGACTATAGTCACTTTTTTCTTATCATATCCCAGTTTTTTGTGCATAACAAGCAAATATATTTCTTTGACAGCAAAGATATTTTTTTCACAGATATAGAATAAAAACAGTGGCTGACTATTTGAGGAGGATTTCCTGTTGCCTGCCATGGTACTGCATGATATAATTCTTAGACGGCGAAATGCCGTCAGCGTAACAATAGTTTTGACTTTGAGGTGATCAGATAAATGATAGAAAACGAAAAATGGAACAGAATATTTAGTGAACCCGTGGAGGAAGCACCTGCTGATGAACCTGAACGGCAGTATTATTTTGTCAAGAAATGTCGTCAGTATGTAGAGAGATTTAAAGAGGAACATGGACATGCGCCCCGCTATAAAATCGTTACCTTCGGCTGCCAGATGAATGCCAGGGACTCGGAGAAGCTGGAGGGTATCCTGCAGGAAGTGGGATATACAGAGGGGCCGGATGAGGAACAGGCAGATTTTGTCATCTACAATACATGTACCGTGCGGGAGAACGCCAACCAGAGAGTATACGGAAGGCTTGGTCAGCTGGGACACGCGAAAAAAGAGAATCCCCATATGATGATTGCTCTTTGCGGCTGTATGATGCAGGAGCCCCAGGTGGTGGAGAAGCTGAAGAAGAGTTACCGGTTCGTGGACATTATCTTCGGCACGCACAATATCTACAAATTTGCGGAGCTGATCGCTACCCGGATGGAGTCGGACCGAATGGTCATTGATATCTGGAAGGACACGGACAGGATCGTGGAGGATCTGCCTGTGGCGAGAAAATATCCGTTCAAGTCCGGTGTCAATATCATGTTCGGGTGCAACAATTTCTGCAGTTACTGCATTGTTCCCTATGTCCGCGGGCGGGAGAGGAGCCGGGATCCCAGAGCCATCATCCGGGAGGTGGAACGCCTGGCTGCCGACGGTGTAGTGGAGATCATGCTCCTTGGGCAGAACGTGAACTCCTACGGAAAGACGCTGGAGCATCCCATGACATTTGCACAGCTTCTTGAGGAGGTGGAGAAGGTGGAGGGGATCGAGCGGATCCGCTTTATGACTTCCCATCCGAAGGATCTGTCTGACGAGCTCATAGAAGTCATGGGAAGATCAAAGAAGATCTGCCGGCATCTCCATCTGCCGGTGCAGTCGGGAAGCAGCCGGATCCTGCAGAAGATGAACCGCCGGTATACAAAGGAGCAGTATCTGAACCTTGTGGACAAAATACGGGCTGCGGTGCCGGACATCTCTCTTACAACGGATATTATTGTGGGATTTCCGGGAGAGACGGAGGAAGACTTCCAGGAGACGCTGGATGTGGTGCGCAAAGTGAGGTATGACAGCGCCTTTACTTTTATCTACTCAAAGAGGACAGGAACGCCCGCAGCAGCCATGGAGGAGCAGGTTCCCCAGGATGTGGTGAAGGATCGTTTTGACAGGCTTCTCAAGGAAGTGCAGGAGATAGCCGGGGAGGTGTGCGGCGTTCACCAGGGAACCGTGCAGGAGGTGCTGGTGGAGTCGGTCAACGACCATGATCCATCCCTTATGACCGGGCGCATGAGCAACAATCTTCTGGTCCACTTCCCGGGAGATGAACAGCTGATCGGGAAGCTGGTGCAGGTCCGCCTGGAAGACTGCAGAGGATTTTACTATCTGGGACATATGGTGTAAAATGCCATTTATAATTTGGACAGGAAACGCTCACACTATATAGGAGACTATACAGTGAGGGCGTTTTTTAATGGAAAAATACAGGAAAAAAATTTGTGAATATCTGCTGATCTGGCTTGTGGGAGGGTGCCTTTACTACACCTTTGAGGTGGTCTTCCGGGGATTCTCCCACTGGAGCATGTTTGTTCTGGGAGGAATCTGCATGTGTTTTTGTGCCTGGCAGGGGAGTGTGCGGGAGTGGAGAGATCCCATGTGGATGCAGATGTTAAGATGCATGGTCTTTATCACATCCTGTGAATTTATCACAGGAATCATTGTCAATAAGTGGATGGGATGGCATGTATGGGATTACACCGGGATGCCCCTGCAGCTCTTTGGTCAGATCTGTGTGCCCTTTATGCTTCTCTTTTCTGCGCTGAGCGCAGTAGGTATTTACCTGGGAGGAATGATCCTGTGGAGGATATTTGGCGAGAAAAAACCGCATTTTTTCCTGATTTAATTTGTCGGGGAAATATGCTATACTAACTATGTATGCCTGCGGGTGTGCGCACCAAAGATAAGAACAGCAAAGGAGAACTTACATGGCTGAATTAACCCCCATGATGCAGCAGTACGTGGATACGAAGAAACAATATAAAGACTGCATCCTGTTTTATAGATTGGGAGATTTTTATGAGATGTTTTTTGAGGATGCCATCACAGCATCCCGGGAACTGGAGATCACGCTGACAGGAAAGAACTGCGGCCTGGAAGAGAGAGCGCCCATGTGCGGCGTGCCCTATCATGCAGTGGACAGTTACCTGAGCCGCCTGGTCAAGAAGGGATACAAAGTGGCTATCTGTGAGCAGATGGAGGACCCGGCCACAGCCAAGGGCCTGGTCAAAAGAGAAGTAGTGCGGATCGTCACGCCGGGGACCACAGTGGATCCCCAGGCCCTGGACGAGACGAAAAACAATTATATCATGTGTGTGGCCTACATTGGAGACACTTACGGCGTCTCTGTGGCTGATGTGACAACAGGAGAGTACTTTGTGACGGAGATCGGGGACAGCAGCATGCTCTTTGATGAGATCACCCATCTGATGCCCTCGGAGCTGATCTGCAATGAGGCATTTTACATGAGCGGCATGGACCTGGATGATCTGAAGGAACGGCTGGGGATCACGATCTATGCCCTGGATGCCTGGTACTTTGACGATGCTATCTGCCGCAGGACACTGGAGGAGCATTTTAAGGTGAGCTCTATGGAGAGCCTTGGAATCGGGGATTTTGACTGCGGAGTCATCGGCGCCGGCGCTCTCCTTGTCTATCTGAAGGAGACACAGAAGACGGACCTTGCCCAGCTCTCTCATCTGACCCGGTATGTGACGGGAAAATATATGGTCCTGGACAGTTCCACCAGGAGGAATCTTGAACTCAGTGAGACGCTGCGGGAAAAGCAGAAGAGAGGCTCTTTTCTGTGGGTGCTGGACAAGACCAAGACGGCCATGGGCGCCAGGATGCTGCGCAAGCAGCTGGAGCAGCCGCTCATAGACAAAAAGCAGATCGAGAAGCGGCTGGACGCGGTGGAGGAGCTGAAGGACAATGCCATCTGCAGGGAGGAGATCCGGGAGTATCTCACGCCGGTCTACGATCTGGAGAGACTTCTCAGCAAGATCACCTACAAGTCCGCTAACCCAAGAGACCTGACCGCCTTTTACAGTTCCCTCTCCATGCTGCCCCACATCCGGTGTATTCTGGAGGATCTTAAGGCGCCTTTGCTGCAGGAGATCCTGGAGGAGATGGATGCCCTGGAGGATATCTGTGACCTGATCGGAAGAGCCATCTGCGAGGAACCGCCTCTTGCCATGAAAGAGGGCGGCATCATCCGGGAAGGCTACAGCGAGGAAGTGGACAGACTGCGAAATGCAAAGACCGAGGGGAAGGACTGGCTGGCCAAGCTGGAGGAGGAAGAGCGGGAGAAGACAGGCATCAAAAACCTGCGGATCAAATTCAACAAAGTGTTCGGGTACTATCTGGAAGTGACTAACTCTTTTAAAAATCTGGTTCCCGACTACTACACGCGTAAGCAGACCCTGGCCAATGCAGAGCGCTATATCACACCCCGTCTCAAGGAGCTGGAGGATACGATCCTGGGGGCGGAAGACAAACTGTACGCCCTGGAGTATGAGCTGTACTGTGAAGTCCGGGACACTGTGGGAAAAGAAGTGGTGCGCATCCAGAATACGGCAAAGGCGGTGGCCCAGCTTGACATGTTGGCTTCCCTGGCTGTGGTGGCAGAGAGAAACCGGTACGTGCGCCCCAAGATCAATGAGAAGGGTGTCATCAATATCAAAGACGGGCGGCATCCGGTGGTGGAAAAGATGATCCCGGGCGATATGTTCATTGCCAACGATACATATCTGGACGACAAAAAGGACAGGATCTCCATCATCACCGGGCCCAATATGGCCGGAAAATCCACCTACATGCGGCAGACAGCCCTCATTGTGCTGATGGCCCAGGTGGGCTCTTTTGTGCCGGCTGCCAGCGCGGATATCGGGATCGTGGACCGGATCTTTACCCGAGTGGGCGCTTCCGATGACCTGGCTTCCGGCCAGAGCACCTTCATGGTGGAGATGACGGAGGTGGCCAATATCCTCCGGAACGCGACGCGCCACAGCCTCCTCATCCTGGATGAGATCGGGAGAGGCACCAGCACCTTCGACGGACTGAGCATTGCCTGGGCTGTGGTGGAGCACATCAGCAACACCAAGCTGCTGGGAGCCAAGACGCTGTTCGCCACCCACTACCATGAGCTGACAGAGCTGGAGGGCAAGATCGACAATGTGCATAATTACTGCATCGCGGTGAAAGAGAAGGGGGACGACATTGTCTTCCTGCGAAAGATCGTGAAAGGAGGCGCGGACAGAAGCTACGGCATACAGGTAGCCAAGCTGGCCGGCGTGCCGGATCCAGTCATAGAGCGGGCTAAGGAGATCGCGGAGGAGCTGTCCTACGCGGATATCACGACAAGGGTGAAAGATATTGCGTCGGCGGGCAAGGAGACGAAGAAGAAGGCAAAGAAGTACGATGAGGTGGATCTGGCCCAAATGTCCCTCTTTGACACGGTCAGAGATGACGATGTACTGGAGGAGATCAAGAATCTGGATGTCAGCCATCTCACCCCTATCGACGCGTTGAATACGCTGTATCAGCTGCAGAATAAATTGAAGAACAGGTGGTAATATGAGCAGAATACAGGTTTTAGACCAGGTAACCATAGACAAGATCGCAGCCGGGGAAGTGATCGAGCGGCCGGCTTCCATTGTAAAGGAACTCATGGAGAATGCCATAGACGCAGGAGCCACCTCCATCACAGTTGAGATCAAAGACGGAGGTATCTCTTTTATCCGGGTGACGGACAACGGCTGCGGCATTGAGCTGGAGGACATCCCGTCCGCCTTTCTCCGGCACTCTACCAGCAAGATCCGCTCTGCGGAAGATCTGTCCCATATCTCTTCCCTGGGATTCAGAGGGGAGGCTCTCTCCAGCATTGCGGCTGTGGCTCAGGTGGAACTGATCACAAAGACAAAGGACAGTACCTTTGGCGCCTCTTACAGGATCGAGGGGGGCAAGGGAGGGCATCCGGAGGAGACCGGGGCGCCGGACGGCACCACCTTCCTTGTGCGGCAGCTCTTCTACAATACGCCGGCCAGGCGCAAGTTCCTGAAGACGCCTATGACAGAGGCCAGCCATGTGGGAGATCTGGTCACTAGGCTCTCCCTGTCCCATCCGGAGATCTCTTTCCAGTTCCGCAACAACGGACAGTCCAAACTGCACACTTCCGGAAACGGAAGGCTCCGGGATGTGATCTACCACGTGTACGGCCGGGAGATCGCCTCCCATCTGCTGGAAGTGGAATATGAGGGCAGAGGCATCCGCATCACCGGCTGTATCGGGGAGCCTGTGGTCTCCAGAGGGAACCGGAATTTTGAAAATTATTTTATCAATGGCAGATATGTGAAGAGCAGTGTGATCTCGAAGGCTATTGAAGATGCCTACAAGGATTTTCAGATGCAGCATAAGTACCCCTTTACGGTTCTGCATATTCAGGTAGACACGGAGATCGTGGATGTAAATGTGCACCCAACTAAGATGGAAGTTCGCTTCCAGAATCAGCAGGAAATGTACAACTGTGTCTGCGAGGCCATTGCACGGTCTCTTCGTCATGATGAGCTGATCCCCCAGATTGATCTGCCTGATCCTCCGGAGATGACAAAGACCATTGCCCAAAACACGGCAGAAAATATAGAAAAACAGAGCGTACTCTTTAAAAAACAGCCTGAAAGCAGCGGGCAGAACGTGCAGACTCAGCCGGCGCAGCCGGACCGGGAACCGCGAAAAGATCTGGACTATTTTATGAAGAAAATGAGAGAGAGAGTTCTCTCCTATCACCAGCAGAATGGGGCAGCAGAGGTAAAGGAGCAGGGGCAGATCCGCGAGACGGAGGCGGCCCGGGATCGGATCAGAGAAGCGGTAAATTACCGGGTGGAGATTGAAAAAACAGAGCACGTTCCAGAAATAACTAAGGAGCAAAAAGAAAAAACAGAGCACGCTCCAAAACAGCTTGATCTTTTTGAGGAGAAGCTGCTCAGTCCACAGGCGGCCTCTCAGTACCGGATCATCGGGCAGATCTTTGAGACGTACTGGCTGGTGGAGTTCAAGGACAATCTCTATATTATCGATCAGCACGCTGCCCATGAGCGCGTCCTCTATGAGAAGACACTGGCCGGGATGAAGACAAGAGACTTCACGTCCCAGATCATCAGTCCGCCCATTATCCTGAACCTGACTATGCAGGAAGCGCAGCTTCTCAATACATATATGGATCAGTTTACAAGGATCGGCTTTGAGATCGAAGAGTTCGGTCAGGACTCTTACGCTGTGCGGGCAGTGCCGGACAATCTTTTCAGTATTGCCAAAAGAGATCTTCTCATGGAGATGATTGACAGCTTATCGGATGAGATTTATACTGGACTGGCGCCGGACATCATTGACGAGAAGATCGCATCCATGTCCTGTAAGGCGGCGGTGAAGGGAAATATGAGACTTTCCTCCAGGGAGGTGGAGACTCTCATAGGAGAACTCCTTCAGCTTGAGAATCCCTACCACTGTCCCCATGGACGGCCTACGATCATTGCTATGAGCAGGCGCGAACTGGAAAAGAAATTCAAGAGGATCGTGTGATGAAACAGCCACTTATCGTGTTGACAGGCCCCACTGCTGTGGGCAAGACAAAAGCGTCCATCTGCCTTGCGAAGAGGATCGGCGGTGAGATCATTTCCGCCGACTCCATGCAGGTGTACCGCCATATGGATATCGGCTCCGCCAAGATCCGCCCTGAGGAGATGGAGGGGGTTCCCCACTATCTGGTGGATGTGCTGGAGCCTTCAGAAGAGTTCAATGTGGTGAAATTCCAGGCCATGGCCAGGGACGCGGTGGAGAAGATCTGCGCAAACGGGCACATCCCTATTGTGGTGGGGGGCACGGGATTTTACATACAGGCTCTCCTGTACGACATCGACTTTACGGACGGGGGAGAGGATGAGAGCTGCCGCAGAGAGCTGGAGGCCTTTGCCCGTGAGCAGGGCGCAGCTGCGCTTCACGCCCGGCTGGCACAGGTGGATGAGGCGTCTGCGAAAGTGATCCACCCCAACAATGTAAAGCGGGTGATCCGGGCTCTGGAATTCTACTATCAGACAGGGGAGAAGATATCGGAGCACAATGAGCGGGAGAGGCAGCGCAGCTCCCCCTACAATTTTCGGTATTTTGTTCTGAACGATGACAGGAGCAGACTGTACCAGCGCATTGACAGGAGAGTGGACCAGATGATGGAGGCGGGACTTGTAGAAGAGGTGCGCCGCCTGAAAGAGATGGGGCTTCGCCCCGGTATGGTGTCCATGCAGGGGCTGGGCTACAAGGAGATACTGGATTACCTGGACGGCGGATGCAGCCTGGAGGAGGCTGTCTACAGGATCAAGCGGGATACGAGGCACTTTGCCAAGCGCCAGATCACCTGGTTTAAGAGGGAGAAAGACGTGATCTGGATCGACAAGCCTTTGTATGATTACGATGAAGAAAAAATAGTGGAGGCAATGCTTTCCCACATAACGGAGGGAGTAGAAGGGATATGTTTAGAGGATTATTCGGGGGCTCCAGATTTTTAAAAAAGATGAATCCGCTCATGGAGCTCTATTCATACAGCAAAAATTCAGAGAAGACATATAAGGAGCTGATGGCTTTAGAGCCCCTTGCCAGGACCAAGGGGGAGAAGGCCATGTTCAATCTGAACCGGGCAGGCCTTTTATATGATATGTACAAATACGAGGAGGCGGCGGACGTGATGAGGGAGATCCCGTCCATCAACCCGGAGTTTGACGCCCAGTGCGCCCAGATGAAGACCCGTATCATGGCGGCGATAACAAGGGGCGAGCACCGCTAGACGGCTGGCGCGGGCAGGATTATAAACAGAAATGTAAAGAAGGAGAAAGATAAATGCAGGATGAACAGATCACCCGGATGTACGAACAGCTGGGAATATCCAAGGACGTGTACAGATTTGGAACGCAGATAGAGGAGAAGCTTAGAGACAGATTTGAGGCTATTGACCGGACAGCTGAGTACAACCAGCTGAAAGTGATCCATGCGATGCAGGAGAACCGGGTGAGCGAGGGATGTTTCCACTACACCAGCGGCTACGGCTATGACGATATGGGAAGAGAGACGCTGGAGAAGGTATACGCCAGCGTGTTCCATACAGAGAGTGCCCTGGTGCGTCCTCAGATCGCCTGCGGCACCCACGCCCTGGCTATAGCACTCGGGGCCAATCTGCGTCCGGGGGACGAGCTTCTCTCTCCGGTAGGAAAGCCCTATGACACCCTGGAAGAAGTCATTGGCATCCGCCCCTCCTCAGGATCCCTGGCGGAGTATGGCGTGACCTACAGGCAGGTGGACCTTTTGGAGGACGGTACCTTTGACTACGAAAATATTGAAAAGGCCATAAATGAAAAGACCAAGCTGGTGACGATCCAGCGGTCCAAGGGATACCAGACCCGCCCCAGCTTTTCTGTGGCGCAGATCGGAGAGCTGATCGCCTTTGTGAAGAAGATCCGCCCGGATGTGATCTGTATGGTGGACAACTGCTACGGTGAATTTGTGGAGCTGCAGGAGCCAAGCGATGTGGGAGCAGACATGGTGGTGGGCTCTCTGATCAAAAATCCGGGCGGCGGCCTGGCGCCCATCGGCGGGTATATTGCAGGGCGGGAGGATCTCATTGAGAACTGTGCCTACCGTCTTACATCCCCCGGCCTGGGCCGGGAGGTAGGTGCCTCTCTGGGGGTTATGCAGTCCTTCTATCAGGGACTTTTCCTGGCGCCCACTGTGGTAGCCAGCGCTCTGAAGGGAGCTATCCTGGCTGCCAATATCTATGAGACGTGCGGCTTTAAAGTAGTGCCGGATGGAAAGGAGAGCCGCCACGATATCATCCAGGCGGTGGAGCTTGGCACACCGGAGGGCGTCATCGCCTTCTGCCAGGGGATCCAGGCGGCTGCCCCGGTGGATTCCTATGTGACGCCGGAGCCCTGGGCTATGCCGGGGTATGACAGCGACGTAATCATGGCGGCAGGTGCTTTTGTGCAGGGCTCCTCCATCGAGCTCTCGGCGGACGCACCCATCAAACCGCCCTATGCAGTCTACTTCCAGGGGGGACTTACCTGGCCCCACGCAAAGCTGGGTATCCTGATGTCCCTGGAATACCTGGTGCGGAAAGGGCTGGTCACTCTATGAGAATACTGATCGCAGGAGGCGGGGCGTCCGGCATGACTGCTGCCATAGCGGCAGCCAGGCAGGGCGCCCGGGTGACGATACTGGAGAAAAAAGAGATGCCCGGCAAAAAGATCCTCTCTACGGGGAACGGGCGGTGCAATCTCACGAATATGGATATGAAGGCAGTGTATTTCCGGGGCGGAGACAGCAGGATTGTGGAAGAGGTTCTTGCAAAGTTCGGTCCGGAGGATACGCTGCGCTTTTTTGAGGGGCTGGGACTTCTGACTAAGACAAGGGGAACCCTTGTCTACCCGGCCAGCGACCAGGCTGCCGCTGTGCGGGAGGCACTGTCCATGGAGCTGAAGCGGCTGGGGGTGGAGGTCTGCACCGGCATGACAGTAGAAAGAGCCGAGGCGGGAAGAGAGGGGGTTCGGCTGCTGGCTTCCGGGGCGGAGGGACGCCGCTCCTTTTCCGGCGATGCCCTGATCCTGGCTGCCGGAGGCAAGGCGGCGCCGGCTCTTGGTTCTGACGGCAGCGGCTACGCCCTGGCAAAATCCCTGGGACACACGGTCATCCGTCCCCTCCCGGCCCTGGTGCAGCTTAAGTCTGACGAGGGCTTTACAGGAAAGCTGGCGGGCGTCCGGACAGACGCCTCCGTCAGTCTGTATGTGGCGGGAGAGAAAGTCTGTTCCGATGCGGGGGAGGTGCAGTTTACCGACTATGGCATCTCCGGTATCCCGGTCTTCCAGGTGAGCCGCTTTGCGGCCAAAGCCCTGGAACAGAAAAGAGAGGTCTGGGTTGTCCTTGATCTCTTGCCCGGGATGACAGAAGAGGAAGTGCTGGCTCTTCTGGCCGGGAGGAAGCCTGTTTTTGCAGACAATACGGCGGAGGAGTTTCTGCATGGACTGCTGCACAGGAAGCTGGCTCCGGTGCTGCTGACAGGAAGCCGCATCCGCTGGAAAGAGAAGATGGAGCATGTGGACGGGGAAGCTTTGGAACGTCTTGCGCAGACCTGCAAGCATTTCCGGATCCGGATCACAGGCACCAACTCCTTCGACCAGGCCCAGGTGTGCGCCGGCGGGGTGCCACTGTCAGAAATCAGAGGGGACACTATGGAATCCCGGGTGACCCGGGGACTTTTCTTTGCGGGAGAGATACTGGATGTGGATGGCATGTGCGGCGGGTACAACCTGCAGTGGGCCTGGGCCACAGGCTGGCTGGCCGGCAGAGCGGCCGCCGGAGCAAAGAGACCGAAGAAAGAACAGAAAAAGAGATAGATCAGGAGGCGGCGATGATACGTATTCAACAGCTGAAACTGCACACGGGACATTCAGAAGCACAGCTTGAAGAGAAGATCCGAAAAACTCTGCGGATCAGGGAGGGGGAGAACTTCTCTTATCGGATCGTGAGGCGCTCCCTGGACGCCAGGAAGAAGCCGGAGCTTTTCTATGTGTACACGGTGGATGTGTCCACAAAGGGGGAGAAGGCTCTTCTGCGGAAGAACCGGAACAAACATGTCCAGGAGAGCAGAGAAGTCAGATACAGCTTTCCGGAGCCCGGATCTGAGAAGATGCACTGCCGGCCTGTGGTGGCGGGCTTTGGGCCGGCCGGACTTTTTGCTGCCTATATGCTGGCTCTCCACGGTTACCGTCCGGTGGTGGTGGAGAGAGGGATGGATGCCCTGCAGCGGAAAAAAGATGTGGAGACATTCTGGGAGACAGGCGTCCTGGACGTCCGCTCCAATGTCCAGTTCGGGGAGGGCGGAGCCGGCACATTCTCCGACGGAAAGCTGAATACGCTTGTAAAAGACAAATATGGAAGAAATCGGAAGGTCCTGGAGATCCTGTGTGACCACGGGGCGCCGGAGGAGATCGCCTACGATGCGAAACCTCACATTGGGACGGATCTTCTGATCCAGGTGGTCACCCGGATGCGGGAGGAGATCATAAGGATGGGAGGGCAGGTGTGTTTTCACACCCAGCTTGTATCGGCAGAACCGGCTGCCCCGTTAGGCCGTGATGCAGAAGAGGGGTCCCTGTCTCTGGTCCTTGAGGACACGCTGACAGGAAAGAGGAGGGAGGAGACGACCCAGGCTCTGATCCTGGCCATTGGCCACAGTGCCCGGGACACCTTCGCCATGCTCCGTGACAGAGGGGTTCCCATGGAGGCCAAATCCTTCGCGGTGGGTGTCCGGGCCGAACATCCTCAGTCCATGATCGACGCGGATCAGTATGGGACGAAGGAGGGAGCGGACCGCCCCGACGGACTGCCTGCTGCCGCCTACAAGCTGACCTGCCAGCTTCCTGAGGGGCGGGGTGTCTACACCTTCTGCATGTGTCCCGGGGGCTACGTGGTGAACGCTTCCTCTGAGGAGGGAAGGGTGGCTGTGAACGGCATGAGCTACCACGACCGGGCCGGACGAAACGCCAACAGCGCTGTCATTGTCACAGTGACACCGGAGGACTTCGGCGGGGAAGACCCGCTGGCGGGCGTGGAGTTCCAGAGAAAACTGGAGGAGAGAGCCTGCCAGGCGGGCCAAGGGAAAGTGCCGGTGCAGCTCTTTGGTGATTTCTGCCGCGGGAAGATCTCGGAGCGGATCGGGGAGGTGAAGCCCCAGATCAAGGGAGGCTTTTCTTTTGGAGATGTCCGGGGGATCTTCCCGGAGGAGATAGGCGATGCCATTGAAAGGGGCATCCGGGAGTTCGGGAGGAAGCTGCCCGGCTATGACCGGGAGGACGCGGTCCTCTCCGGCGTGGAGAGCCGCACCTCCTCCCCGGTGCGGATCCTTCGGGATGAAGGACTGGAGAGCAGCCTGCGCGGACTCTATCCCTGCGGCGAGGGCGCAGGCTATGCGGGCGGTATTATGTCGGCTGCTATGGACGGCATGAAGGTGGCTGAAGCTGTCGCCAGAAAATACCGTCCCTTCGACAAAGACGCGAATGATTAAGAAATTTTTAATGGAATGAGTCTATACACTTTTTTTGAAATATGATAGAATATATTGAGTTTTTGAAAGAAAACTTAAGAATGATGTGAGGTGGAGTACATATGAGAGGAGCAGGCAATAAAAATTCCTGGGCCTTATTTCTGCTTATTCTGGCAGGAATTGTCCTGGGAGGTTTTATCGGCATGCTGGCACAGGATACAGGGGCTTTGAGCTGGCTTAACTACGGACAGACATTCGGTCTGGATGAACCGGTTGTGCTGAATCTGGGCATACTTGTCATTACCTTCGGACTGTCTGTAAGAATTACAATAGCCAGTATTATCGGAATGGTTCTGGCAATCATAATCTATCGCTTCCTGTAACAAGGACTCTTCGGGAGTGTTATAGGTGTCTGCAAAAGATGACTCAGAAAAACACAAATACAATGAAAGATCTCCTGGAGTCTGAACGTCCGTATGAGAAGTGCGAGCGGCTGGGAGAAAAGAATTTAAGTGACGCAGAACTTCTGGCCGTCATATTGAGGACCGGGACAAAAGGAGAAAATGTCCTGGAAATATGCCGCCGTATCCTGACGGCAGGGGGCGGCAGCCTTGATGCACTGCACGGGTTTACGAGGGAAAAGTTTCAGAAGATAAGAGGAGTAGGCCGGGTGAAATCCATCCAGCTCATCTGTCTTATGGAGCTGGCCAGAAGGCTGGCAAAGGAGACGGCGCTGAAGGAGCTGAATTTTTCCTCCCCCGCATCGGTGGCCAGGTACTATATGGAAGACATGCGCCACCTTAGTCAGGAGCATATGAAGCTCCTGATGCTGAATACAAAATCTGCACTGATCGGGGAGAGAGACGTGTACAAGGGGACGGTGAACGCCTCCTTAGTCAACCCCAGGGAGATTTTTGTGGAGGCTCTTCAGAGAGAGGCAGTGTCCATTATCCTGCTGCATAATCATCCCAGCGGCGATCCGGCTCCAAGCGGGGCAGATCTGGCCGCCACGGAGAGGATCCGGCAGGCAGGAGATTTAATTGGCATAGAACTGTTAGATCATATCATTATTGGGAATAATTGTTATATCAGCTTCCGGGAAGAGGGGCTGCTATACACGAAAGGATAAGGTCAAAAATGGCACGAAATATATACGGGCTTGATCTCGGCTCCTATGAGATCAAAGTATATGATAAAAAGAAAGATACAATCTGGAAGGAAAAGGATGTCATTGCCATAGCGAATAAAAAAGAAGTGTTTGCTGTGGGGGACGAGGCTTTTGAAATGTATGAGAAGGCGCCGGCCAACATACAGGTGGTGTTTCCCATGAAACACGGGGTTATCTCCAAGTTTGACCACATGCAGTACCTTCTGCAGGGGCTTCTGAAAAAAGATAGAGGCTTTGCACGGGGAGCGGAGTATGTGATCGCTGTCCCTACAGATGTTACGGAGGTGGAGAAAAAAGCCTTTTTTGACCTGGTGATCCACTCCACAGCCAGAGCGCGGGAAGTTAACATCGTGGAGCGGGGCATTGCAGACGCGGTGGGCCTGAACCTGGATGTGCAGAACACAAAGGGACTGTTTATCGTCAATATGGGCGGTGAGACCACGGAGCTGTCCGTGCTGGCCGGGGGAGGTATCGTGCTGAACCGTCTCCTCAAGGTGGGTGGCATCACCCTGGACCATGCCGTATCCCAGCTGGTCCGCTACAACCATGACTTCCTGATTGGCAGAGTTACGGCGGAGGTCCTGCGCAAGAGGTTCGGTGTGTTTGGCGAGAACAACACCGCCTCCATGAAAGTGGCGGGCCGGGACCTGATCACGGGAGTGCCCCAGCAAAGGGAGATCGCCATCAGCCTTGTCAGAGCTGCTGTGAAGGAGCCGCTGGAAGAGTGTGTGCGGGGAATCGAATCCCTGCTTGACAGAACTCCGCCGGAAGTACGCAAGGCCATTTACAAGAACGGCATCTTTCTTACAGGCGGTCTGGCCAACCTGCCAGGACTTGAGGTCTATATGGAAGAGATGACAGGCATCCGGGTGCGGACAGCCATTGATCCGGATATCTGCGCTGTGACCGGACTGAAGCAGATCATTCAGTCCAAAGAACTGAAAAAACTGGCATATTCCATGCTGGATGAAAACTATAGGTGGATGAGATAGTATGAAGATCAAAAATCAAAATACCCTTCCAAGTAAATATGTTCTCCTTATACTTGTGATCGTGTGCGGGATCCTTCTGGGGGCGGAGCGCTTTATGGACGGGGGCGGTCCCTTAAGCTGGGTCGCCAACTATACCATTGTCCCCATGCAGAAGGGGATCAGCTACGTGGGCACCTGGATGAGTGATCTGACAGACAACTTTGCCACTCTCAGTGACCTGAGGAAGGAGAACGAGCAGCTGCAGGAGAGAGTGGATCAGCTGACAATAGACAATACGAGACTGAACCAGGAGCAGTATGAGCTGGAGCGCCTTCAGGAACTCTACAAGCTGGATCAGAATTACGGCGACTATGAAAAAGTGGGCGCCCATGTGATCGCAAATAACGGAACCAACTGGTTCAATTCTTTTACAATAGACAAGGGCAGCGAGGACGGCATACGCAAAGATATGAATGTCCTTGCCGGAAGCGGGCTTGCAGGCATTGTGACGGAAGTGGGGCCCAACTACGCCCAGGTGCGCGCAGTCATTGACGATGAGAGCAACATCAGCGGCATGGTGCTGTCCACCTCGGATCTGTGTATCGTGCGGGGAGACCTGACACTGATGGAGGACGGACGGATCCGCTTTGAAAATCTGCCCAACAATGACAACGAGATCCAGGTGGGAGAGCAGGTAGTGACCTCCCATATCAGCTCCACCTATCTCCAGGGGCTGTTTATCGGATATATATCAGAGATCAATGTGGACTCCAACAATCTGACCCGCTCGGGCTATATCACTCCCGCGGTTGATTTCAGCAACCTGCAGGAAGTGCTTGTCATCACAACGACAAAGGAGGATCTGACCCAGACAGACGAAGCGGAGAACGGAGGGGAGTAGCCTATGAAGAGAAAGATCATCACAGCCTGTTTTATCATCGTGTGTTTTCTTCTGCAGGCTACAGTATTCTCCAAACTTCAGTTTGCTTCCATAAGGCCCAACCTGATGATCATCCTGACATCCGCCTTCGGGTTTATGCGGGGCAGGAAGACGGGGATGGCAGTAGGCTTTTCCTGCGGCCTTCTGATGGATGTGTTCTGGGGAGGCGTGCTTGGTTTTTACACGCTGATCTTTACTGTGATCGGATATCTCAACGGCAGTTTCAAGCGTCTGTTTTTTGATGAGGATATTAAACTTCCGCTGGGGCTGATCGCGGGAAGCGAGCTGGCATACGGGCTGATCGTCTATGTCTGCTTTTTTATGATGCAGGGGGATTTCCGTTTTGGATACTATCTGATACATGTGATCATGCCGGAACTTGTGTACACGATCCTGGTGACAATCGTGCTGTATCAGATCATACTTCACGTGAACCGTAAACTAGAGGCCGAAGAACAAAGGAGTGCAAGCAGATTTGTATAGTATTTGGGAACGTATTAAATCAGGAATTTACGAACTGTTCCAGCGAAGGGCAGTCGTAACAGCCATTGTTTTCTGCATCATGTTCTCTATTCTGGTGGGAAGACTTTTTCAGCTCCAGATTGTGAACGGGCAGTCTTATCTGGAGGACTATACGCTCCAGATACAGAAGACGCGGACCATTCAGGGAACCCGCGGAAATATCTACGACAGAAACGGGACTCTTTTAGCCTACAATGAGCTGGCTTACTCGGTCACCATCGAGGACAACGGAGTGTATGACACGACAGCTGAGAAAAACAAGGCTCTGAACGACGAGATCACACAGATCATAGAGATCGTGGAGGGCAACGGGGACTCCGTGATCAGCGATTTCAGTATCGTGCTTGACGGGAGCGGCGAGTACCAGTTTTCCATGACCGACGAGACCCAGCGGCTCCGGTTTGTGGCGGACGTGTTTGGCGAGCGGTACATTGATGGGCTGGATGAGGAGCAGCGCGGTATGTCCGCCGGGGAGATCATAGACTACCTGTGTACCGATGAGACCTACGGATACGGGATCGACCAGGACAAGCTGGAGAGATCCCAGGTATTGAAGATGGTGAACATCCGCTATGCCATCGGGCTTAACAGCTTCCAGAAATATATCCCCACCACCGTGGCGGAGGATGTCAGCGACGAGACAGTGGCTGAGATCATGGAACATCTGGACGAGCTGCAGGGCGTGGACATCGAGGAAGAGTCTCTTCGGAGATACACAGACAGCAAGTATTTTGCCAACCTCATCGGATATACAGGGCAGATCTCCCAGGAGGAGTACAATGCCCTCAGCGAGGAGGAGCAGGAGAACTACGATCTGACAGACACAGTGGGTAAATCCGGTCTGGAACAGATCCTGGACAGCACCCTTCAGGGGGACAAAGGAGAGGTCAAGCTCTATGTGAACAGCGTGGGGCGGGTGATCGACACGGTAGGAGAGACAGAGCCGAAAGCCGGCGACGATGTGTATCTGACCATAGACGCGAACCTCCAAAAGGCCGCCTACGACATCCTGGAGCAGGAGCTGGCCGGTATACTTCTGTCCCGCATGCAGAATATACTGGACTATGACCGCACCCAGTCAGAGGACGCGGCGGATGTTATCGTGGCAAGCGGGGACGCCTACAATGCTTTTATAGAAAACGATATCGTGGACATGAGCCACTTTTCAGCGGAGGATGCAGGCAGCGCCGAACAGTCGGTGTACGGGAAATTTGCTCCCTACAAGGAGCAGGTGATCAGCCAGCTGACTTCCATCATGCAGGATGGGAACGCCTCTGCTTACCGGGATATGAGCAGAGAATGGCAGGCTTATCTGTCCCACATTGTCAATGACGTGCTGACAGGGGACAACGGTGTGATCATGAGTGACGCCATTGACACAAGCGATGAGACCTACCAGCAGTGGAGGAACGAGGAGACCATCAACATCTACACATACCTCAATTACGCTATCTCCCAGAACTGGGTGGATGCGTCAAAGCTGCAGGACTATCTCTCCTCGGAGGGGAACTACTCAGACTCATCGGAAGTGTACAATGCCATGATCTCCTATGTGACGGATCGGCTTCGGAACAGTACGGACTTTGACAAGCTGGTTTACCAGTATATGATCAAAGCCGGAACTGTGACAGGGAGAGAGCTTTGCATGATCCTGTATGAGCAGGGGGTACTCCCTATGGATGAGACCCAGTACAACAATCTGGCATCCGGCGCCACAGGAGCCTACGATTTCCTGCGCAGCAAGATACAGTCTCTGGAGATCACGCCGGGACAGCTTGGACTGGAGCCCTGCAGGGGATCTGTAGTCATCACAGACACGGACAGCGGGGACGTGCTGGCCTGCGTCTCTTACCCGGGATACGACAATAACCGTCTGGCCAATACCATGGACAGCGATTACTATAATGAATTGAACACCAGTACTTCGCAGCCTTTCTACAACAGTGCCACACAGGAGACAACGGCTCCGGGATCTACCTACAAGCCGCTGGTCGCTGTTGCCGGCCTGACAGAAGGTGTCATCGATACAGGAACGACCGTGTACTGTGACGGAACCTACGATGTCATCAGTCCGGAAGTACACTGCTGGGTATACCCGGCAAGCCACGGTACCATGAATGTGGTCAGTGGTATCACGAACTCCTGTAATGAATTTTTTAACAATATCGGCTATCAGCTTGGCATGCAGACTGACGGAACCTACTCCAGCGACTACGGCCTGGAGAGACTGTCAAAATATGCGCAGATGTTCGGTCTGAATGAGACAAGCGGCCTGGAGATACCGGAGATGGATCCGAAGATTTCGGATGAGGACTCTGTTCGATCTGCGATGGGACAGGGCACCAACAATTACACCACAAGTCAGCTGGCACGATATATCACTGCTGTGGCAAATGAGGGCACTCTGTATGAACTGACTCTTCTCGACCGGGTGGAGAACGTGGACGGAGAAGTGGTGGAAGAGTACCAGAACGGGGAGGCCCGGACGATAGAGGGCGTTTCCCAGTCTACCTGGGATGCAGTCCACGCCGGTATGGAGGGCGTGGTGCAGAACAGTTCTGTATTTACAGAGATCAACGCCAGCTCGCTGAGCGTGTCGGGAAAGACCGGTACCGCACAGCAGAGCACGACCCACGCGGACCACGGACTGTTCGTGGGCTTTGCCCCCAGCGACAATCCGGAGGTGGCCATGGCCATCCGAATCGCAAACGGGTACAGTTCCACCTATGCATCAGAGGTGGGAAGCAATATATTCCAGTACTACTACCAGATAACGGATCCTGCGCAGCTCATTACAGGACAGGCTGCACAGATCGCAGTCAATACTTCCGGAGACTAAATAAACAAAGCTGGGAGATGGCAGAGTATTTTGAAAGACCATGTCGTGATCAAGGGCAGTAAATACGGCCTGGCAGTTTATCTGGACGACAATGTTCCATTTGATGAGCTGCTGGAAGAGATAGAAAGTAAATTCAGGGCGGCCGCCCGCTTCTTTGAGGGAGGCGAGATGGCGGTCAGCCTGGAAAACCGTATTCTTACAAAAGAGCAGGAGCGAAGGATTGTGGATGCAATTTCTGGCTCCGCCGGGATACAGATCCTGTGTATACTGGATCATGACGAGAGGAACGAGAAAATATACCGAAGCGCCGTAGAACAGACGCAGGCCGAAATGCCCGGGCAGGACGGCCGTTTCTACAGGGGGACACTGAAGAGAAATCAGGTGCTGGAGTCAGAGGCCAGCATCGTGATCGTGGGAGATGTGGAGGAGGGAGCCACCGTTGTCTCAAAAGGAAGCATCGTGGTGATCGGTGCGCTGCTGGGCAGCGCCCAGGCCGGAGCATCCGGCAGGACGGATGTTTTTGTGGCAGCCCTTCACATGAGCCCGGAAAAACTGCGCATAGGCGGCAGAAAAGTGAAACCAGTAATAGGAGGAAGTTATTCATGGGCGAAGTTATTGTAATCACATCGGGAAAAGGCGGTGTCGGAAAGACGACAACTACCGCGAACATCGGGGCAGGTCTTTCAATGTTGGACAAGAAGGTCATTATCATTGACACGGACCTGGGTCTTCGGAATCTGGACGTTGTCATGGGACTGGAAAATTTTATTGTATATAATCTTGTAGATGTTATAGAAGGAAAGTGCAGGCTGAAGCAGGCGCTGATACGGGACAAGCGGTATGAGAATCTCTATCTGCTCCCGTCAGCCCAGACAAAGGACAAGACGGCTGTGTCTCCCGGACAGATGAAAAAACTCACATCAGAGCTGAAGGAGACCTATGACTACATCCTTCTGGACTGCCCGGCGGGGATCGAGCAGGGATTTCAGAATGCCATAGCCGGGGCGGACAGGGCGGTGGTCGTCACCACGCCGGAAGTTTCGGCGATCCGGGATGCGGACCGCATTGTGGGGCTTTTGGAGGCAGAAAAGATCCAGAAGATCGATCTGATCATTAACCGGATCCGCATGGACATGGTCAGACGGGGAGACATGATGTCTGTGGATGACGTGACGGAGATCCTCTCCATTCCGCTGATCGGTGCCATCCCCGACGACGAGCAGGTAGTCATCGGCACGAACCAGGGGGAGCCTGTCATATCTATGGAATCAAAAGCCGGCGAGGCTTACAGAAATATATGCAGGCGGATCACAGGTGAGGAGGTCTCCTTTCTTGACCTGGAGTCAGGAACCGGGATCTGGTCGAGACTGACGCATATTTTCCATAAAAATTAAGGAGGCATCGGGAGTATGGCAAGACGTTCTTCTGTGCGGATCGCAAAGGACAGGCTGAAGGTGCTGGTCGTATCCGACCGCATGAAATGCAAGCCGGAGGCCTACGAGAGGATCAGCCACGAGCTTTACCAGGTTCTTGCAAAATATATTGAGATTACACCCGAAGAATTTGAAGTTTCCTACAGCAGAACACATGTACATATCAGACTTACAGGAGAAAAGCAGTGAAATTTTTAAAGATAACAAAACCTTACAGATTAAAAGACTATAAATTTTCCCTTGTGATCCTTGTGCTGGCCATTTCCTGCCTTGGCGTTCTTGTCATAGGCAGCGCTAACGAGGCCTACCAGGGAAGGCAGATCACGGGTCTTGTGCTGGCTATCATCCTCATGGTGGTAGTCTCCCTGATCGACTACGTGTGGATTGCCAATTTTTATTGGATCCTGTACCTGTTGTCGGTGGGCATGCTGGCACTGGTGCTGGTGATCGGTGAGACGGTAAACGGGGCAAAGAGATGGATCGATGTGGGATTTACAAACTTCCAGCCATCGGAGCTGGCGAAGATTCTTCTGATCATCTTCTTCGCCAGGTTTATCATGAAGCATGAGGAGGACTTAAGCAGCAGACGGACGATCCTGAAAGCGGTGGTGCTGATACTGATCCCGCTGGCCCTGATCTACGAGGAGCCGAACCTGTCCACCACGATCTGTACGGCGGTCCTGTTCTGCGTGCTCATGTATGTGGGCGGACTCTCCTACAAATTCATCGGGACCGTGCTTTTGATCACCGTGCCGGTGGCTGTCATCCTGCTGAGCCTTGTGGTGCAGCCGGATCAGAATATCCTGGACGATTACCAGCAGAAACGTATCCTGGCCTGGCTGAACCCGGAAGAGTATGCCAGCGACGAGGCATACCAGCAGAACAACTCGGTCATGGCCATCGGATCGGGACAGCTGACGGGAAAGGGACTCAACAATAACACCACCACATCGGTAAAAAACGGAAACTTCATCCTGGAGCCCCAGACGGATTTCATCTTTGCCATTGTGGGTGAGGAATTAGGTTTTGTTGGATGCTGTATTGTTATTGCATTGCTGTTGCTGATAGTGATACAATGTATATTAATAGGGATAAGGGCCCAGGACACGACGGGCAGGATTATATGCTGCGGAGTGGGAGCTCTTATCGGAATCCAGTCATTTATTAATATTGCGGTTGCCACCCAGATATTCCCAAATACAGGTATACCGCTGCCGTTTGTAAGCTACGGCCTTACATCCCTCTGGAGCATGTACCTGGGAATCGGACTTGTGCTCAACGTGGGACTGCAGCCGAAGAAATATCAGGATAAGCTAAATACACTTTAGTGAGGAGGATGCATTGTATGAATATTGGCCTGATCGCACATGATTCCAAGAAGACCCTGATGCAGAATTTCTGCATTGCATACAGGGGGATTCTGAGCAAACACAACCTGTTTGCTACCGGCACTACCGGGCGTCTTATTGAGGAAGTGACGAACCTCTCGGTCCATAAATACCTGGCAGGACCGCTGGGAGGGAAACAGCAGCTGGGAGCCCAGATCGCACAGAACGATATAGATGCTCTTATTTTTCTCAGGGATCCCCAGTCCCCCAAGCCTAATGAGCCTGAGGTGAACGACGTGATCCGGCTGTGCGATATGCACAATATTCCCATGGCGACAAATCTCGCCACGGCTGAGATCATAGTTCTTGCAATTGACAGAGGAGATTTGGATTGGCGTGAAATGTACAGGTAAAAAGATCGTGCTGACAGGGAGTCTTTGCGCCCTTCTGTTGGCAGTGACAGGCTGCGGGGCAAATGATGCAGTCCTGTCCTACGAAAAAGAAAACTACAGTAAAAATATTTATCAGGCAGAACTTTTTGCCGAGGATCTGTGCGTGTCTGCTGAGGATGTCTCACTGGAAGGATTTGACGGGGACAGCTCCCTCCACGCGATGGGACTTTTCAATGTCACAGACGGAGAGGTTATCTACGGGCAGGATCTGTTTACAAGGCTTTACCCTGCCAGCACCACAAAGATACTGACAGCCCTTGTGGCTATCAAAAACAGTAATTTGGACGACGTTGTCACGGTGAGCAGCGCTGCATCGGCATCCAGCTTTTCCTGGGATGCCTCCATCGCCGGCCTTCAGACCGGGGATCAGCTCACCCTGCGGGACCTCCTCTACGGGCTCATGCTTCCCTCCGGCAATGACAGCGCGGTGGCCATTGCGGAGTATGTGGGCGGCACAGAGGAGAATTTTATGGAGATGGTTAATGAGGAGGCACAGAACCTGATGGCCACCGGGACTCACTTTGTGACGCCAAACGGTCTTCATGATGAGGACCACTACACCACGGCTTACGATATGTATCTCATCTTTAACGAGGCTGTCAAGTACGATGAATTTGTGGATATCATCAGCGCTGACTCCTACACGGCACAGATTACCGGTGCCGACGGAGCGGTCAGGTCTGTTACCTGGGAGCCCACCAGCTTCTACGCGAGAGGAGAGGCGGCGCTTCCCACGGGGGCTACGGTCATCGGCGGAAAGACAGGCTACACAGGGGAGGCCGGGAATTGTCTCGTCCTTCTTGACCAGGCGGCAGGCGGGGATTACTACATCTCGATCGTTATGGGAGCGGCAGACAAACCTCTTCTCTATCAGGATATGACAGCGCTGATCGATCAGATCCCGTCCCTGGAGGGATGAGATGACAGATAAGCGTTAAAAAAGCGCCTGCGCATATAATAAGAGGGAGGGGCATCCGGTGTTGTATACCAGGATACCCCTCCCGACATGTTTTCATGTGTACCCGGCGCAGAGCCGGATCTTTATCAGACCTGCGTGTCGGATGCATTTCGTATTCTTCCAAAAAAGCTGATCGCATACAGGCCGCAGAGCCCTACCAGCGTGTAGATGATCCTTGAGAGCCAGGTCAGGTTCCCGAAGAGAAAGGCTACAAGATCAAAACGGAAAATACCTATCAGAAGCCAGTTGACGGCACCGATGATCACGAGTGCCAGTGAGATATTGTCAAACCATTTCATGAAAGTTCCTCCTTTATTCATGAGATAGTGCTAGTATACCCGGAAAGGATTTTTAAAATTCATGTCAGAGAAAAAATTATACTTTCCCTACTCAGAATATTTAAAAAAAATCTATGGCGAAAAAGTCTATAAGCTCCCTGTCAATATTCCCGTCACCTGTCCAAACCGGGTTAACGGGGGAAGAGGCTGTACTTTCTGCGCAGAGGCCGGGACGGGATTTGAGGCGCTGTCTCCGGCGGTGCCTGTGAGAGAGCAGCTCCGCCAGACAAGGGAGAAGATTGAGAAGAAATACAACGCCCACAAATTCATCGCGTATTTCCAGAACTATACCAATACATTTCTGCCACTGGAGGATTTTTCAGCTTATGTAGAGGAAGCGGCAGTGGAGAGGGACATTGTGGAGATCGACATCTCCACCAGACCGGACTGTGTCTCCGGGGAGTACCTGGAGGTGCTGGATCGGCTGCGTGCGAAGCGTGGAACCGGCATCTGTCTGGAACTGGGGTTGCAGACGGTCAATTACCATACCCTGAAAAGGATGAACCGGGGGCATTCCCTGGCGGAGTTTATAGACGCGGTCCTGCAGACCAAGGCATACGGATTTCAGGTCTGCGCGCATGTGATTCTGAACTATCCAGGAGACGGAATGGAAGATGCGGTGGAGACAGCCAGGATCCTCTCGGCGCTGCGGGTTGATATGGTCAAGATACACTCCCTCTATATCGCAAAAAACACAGTGTTGTGCGAAGCTTATGAAAATGGTACAATATCTCTGTGTTCCAAGGAGGAGTATATGGATCGACTCATTGCATTTCTGTGCTGGCTCAGCCCGGATATTGCTGTGGAGCGCCTGTTCGGCCGTGTGCCGGAAAGAGATGCGGTGTTCTGCAACTGGGGGACCAGCTGGTGGAAGCTGAGGGATGAGGCGGAAAATGAAATGCGAAAAAGGGACGCCTGGCAGGGAAAGTATTTTCACTATCTTGGCGGAGCGGCTTTGAAGAAATGACACAGGAGGCATCATTTTGTCTGGAAAAGAACAGGGAAATATTCAGGTTTACCGGAAAAAATGGAATTTCAATATAGGAATCATTATTTTTGGAATTATTTTTATCTATCTTGTTGTTACCATACTTACATACACCACAGCGAAACACGTCTCCGCCTATGAAGTGCGTGAGGGTTCCATCTTCAGGGATAATGCCTACACAGGTCTTGTCCTGAGAGAGGAGACGGTGGTAAATGCAGAGGCGGATGGATACATTAACTATTTTGTGCCGGAGGGAAGCAAAGTCGGGAAAAAGACGAACGTGTACAGCCTCTCCTCACAGAAGCTGGATCTTTCTTCCGGGCAGGCAACAGAGGAGGAACAGCAGCAGTCTGTATCAGCGGAAGAGCGGCAGATGATCCTCCAACAGACCCAGAGTTTCAGCGAGAATTTTCAGAACAGCAGGTTCGAGGAGACCTACACGTTCAAGGAATCTGTGGAGAATGTCCTCTCCAGCAGTTCCTCCCAGAGCAAGCAGTCCCAGCTGACCAGCTTGATCCAGAGCGGCGCGGAAGGCGTGACAGCCTACTCTGCGGCGGACGATGGGATCGTTGTCTACTCTGTGGACGGCTATGAAGGGATCACGGCGGAGCAGGTGACAGCGGACATGCTCTCCAGGGCCGACTATAAAAGCACAGAGTTTACGGACAACACAAAGGTCAAGGCGGGAGATGCGGCTTACAAACTTGTGACAGGTGAGGAGTGGACAGTCGTCATTGTCCTGAATGAGGAGATGGCCCAGGAGCTGGCAGATACCTCGTCTGTTCAGGTGCGTTTCTCAAAAGACAGTGAGACGGCCACAGGAAGCCTTTCTATTTACAATACAGAGGATAAGGATGTGAATCTTGGATTCATCACGTTCAATGAGTCCATGGTGAGGTATGTGGGAGAGCGATTCCTGGACATCCAGCTGGTGCTGGAGGATGAGTCCGGGCTGAAGATCCCCAAATCGTCTGTGGTGGAGCAGGAGTTCTACACCGTTCCCCAGGACTACATTACCCAGGGAGGAGACAGCAGCCAGTCCGGTGTTCTTGTGCAGACTGATGCGAATACCACGACATTTGAGGAGGCAAAGGTGTACTACAGGGACAATGAGACCGGCATGGTCTATCTGAACGCAGATGCCTTTGAGGAGGGCACTGTCCTTGTTAAACCCGACTCCAGCGAGACATACAGCATGAGCGAAAAGGGAACGCTGCACGGCGTGTTTAATATCAACAAAGGCTATGCGGAGTTTAAGCAGGTGCAGATTCTCAGTGAAAATGAAGAGTATTACATTGTAGAGTCCGGCAGTGACTACGGACTTACTAATTATGACCATATAGCGCTGGATGGCAGCGAGATCCGTGAAGATGAAATCATATTTTAAAAGGAGCTGATACAGTCATGTTGCAGGAGAATTTTAAGCAGGTGGAAGCAAATATCCGAAAGGCCTGTGAGCGGGCAGGGAGAGATCCGAAGGAGGTGACCCTGATCGCTGTGAGTAAGACAAAACCTGTGGAGATGCTGCGAGAAGCCTATGATTTCGGCACAAGAGTCTTTGGCGAGAACAAGGTGCAGGAGATCGTGGAGAAATATGACGCTCTCCCGAAAGATATACACTGGCATATGATCGGTCATCTTCAGAGGAATAAAGTCAAATATATTATTGACAAGGTGGATCTGATCCACTCGGTGGACTCTGTGCGCCTGGCTGAGACCATTGAGAAGGAAGCCGGGAAACACGGGATCACTGCCAGGATCCTGCTGGAAGTAAATGTGGCCGAGGAGGAGAGTAAATTCGGCTTGAAAGTAGATGAAGTGGAGAAAACCATAGAAGAAATTGCCAAATTTCCTCATATAAAAGTGTGCGGACTGATGACAATTGCTCCTTTTGTGGATGATCCGGAAGAAAATCGCCTATATTTTCGCCGTTTGCGCAACTTATCTGTTGACATAGGAGCAAAAAAAGTTGATAATGTTACTATGAGTATTCTCTCGATGGGCATGACCAATGATTACGAGGTAGCGGTCGAAGAGGGCGCGACGATGGTTCGTGTTGGAACAGGTTTGTTTGGTGCGCGCAATTATGCTCAGTGTTAAAGATAACGTAAGATAGGAGAATTTGAAAAAATGGGAGTATTAGATAAGTTTCTTGACATTATGAAATTGAGCGATGATGATGACGATTACGAGAACGACGATTTCTTTGATGATGACTACGATGATGACGACTATGAGGACAGATCGTCAAAGAAAAGCGGCATTCTCTCCAAGTTCAATAGAGGAAAAGATAGCGGCCGTGACCGCGATGACGGCTATGATGACTACGATGACGATTATGATGAGAGATCGGCAAGACCGTCTTCTTCCAGAGCTTCCCACCAGCCGGCAGGAAGCAGCAAAGTCACACCCATGCGCCAGCCCTCTTCCAGAAGGCAGGCACCGAACATGGAAGTGTGCGTGATCAAGCCCTCCTCTGTAGAGGATGCAAGAGAGATCACAGAGACACTCCTGAGCGGACGCACAGTCATCCTGAACCTGGAAGGCCTGGATCTTGAAGTGGCCCAGAGGATCATTGACTTTACATCCGGTGCTACGTTTGCCATCAATGGGAATCTGCAGAAGATCTCCAACTACATATTCCTTGTGACACCGACCAACGTGGATATTTCCGGGGACCTGCAGGACCTGCTGGGAACGTCTTTTGACGCGTCATCCATGCGGACAAGATTTTAGAGGGCGTCTGACGGAACATGAACAAAGAAGAAGTAATGCTTCAGAAGCGTCTGATCGAACTGTCTAATCTTTCATACAAAAGGGATATTGTCACTTTCTCAGATTTTTTGAATTTGAATGAACTGAACATACTGCACACAACCCCCAAAGATCTCTTTCCTTCCAGGTATGAGACATATGGGGGTTATGAGCCTGCGGAGCGTCAGATGGTTGCATTTCTGCCTGATGCTCTTTATTATGATTATCAGTATCCTATTTCTGTGCTTCGGATCAGCCCGGCAAACAGAAAATTTGCTGAGGAGCTCACCCACAGAGATTTTCTGGGCGGGATCCTGCATCTGGGAATAGAGAGGAGCTGTCTGGGGGATCTGCTGGTTGAGGACAGTGTCTGCCATGTGTTTGTGACAGATACGATGGCTGATTTTATCTGTGAGCAGCTCACAAGGATCCGCCATACAGTGGTAAAGACGGAGAAGATTGATGGAGAGTCTTTCTCCTTCACGCCGCGTCTGGAGACAGTGAAGGGAACAGTAGCGTCGGTCCGTCTGGACACGGTCCTTTCTGTCGCTTTTCCTCTGTCCAGGAGCCGTATGACAGGGCTTGTGGAAGGCGGAAAAGTGTTTGTCAATGGAAAGCTGATCACCTCCAACGGATACCGCCTGAAGGAGGGAGATATTATTTCCGTGCGGGGCATGGGAAAGCTGGTATACCAGGGAGTCCTCTCGGAGACCAAGAAAGGACGCCAGTACATCCAGGTGGGGAAATATATTTAGAAAAGCGGAGGCTTGCGTAAAACAATGACATCTGTGTCAGAAAAAACGGCAAAACATTACATCACAGCGTTTATAATTGCATTGGCAGGTGTGATCCTGGACCAGTTGAGCAAATATATGGCTGTCCATTTTCTGCAAGGGACGGATGGGATCGATCTGATCCCCGGCGTCTTCCGGCTGACCTATCTGGAGAACAGGGGAGCGGCCTTCGGTGTACTGCAGGGACAGCAGTGGTTCTTCTACATCATTACAGCTGTGATCCTGGTGGTGGTGGTCCTGGCCTATGTGCGCATTCCTGCCGGACGTAAATTTCTTCCCTTACAGATCTGTGCTGTGTTTATCGTCTCCGGAGCCCTGGGAAACCTGATCGACCGGGTGCGGCTCGGCTATGTGGTTGATTTCTTTTATTTTGAGCTGATCGATTTCCCGGTATTCAATGTGGCAGATATCTTTGTGACTGTGTCTGCCGTACTTTTGGCAGTGCTCCTGCTGCTGTATTATAAGGAGGAAGATCTTGAACAGATTTTTCACAGTGGAAAATGATGAGGGGGTAAGGATCGACAAGTATCTCTCTTTGGAGATGCCGGATCTGTCCCGCTCACATATCCAGAAACTGATCAAAGACAATCTGATAGAAGTCAATGGAAAGCCTGTAAAAGCCAATTACAGGCTTTGTTTTGATGACAGTATAAAAGTGACTGTCCCCGAGCTGAAAGAGCCGGAAATAGCCGCTGAGGACATTCCTCTAGACATCCTGTACGAGGATGAGGACATCATCATTGTCAACAAGCCAAAGGGCATGGTAGTGCATCCGGCGCCTGGTCACTACAGCGGGACCCTTGTGAATGCACTGATGTTCCACTGCGGTGACAATCTGTCCGGCATCAACGGCGTTATCCGACCCGGCATTGTCCACCGCATTGACATGGATACCACCGGTTCTCTGATCGTGTGTAAAAATGACAGCGCCCATCAGAGCCTGTCAGAGCAGCTGAAGGAGCACTCCATCAGGCGGATCTACGCAGCCATTGTCCACGGCAATATCAAGGAGGAGCAGGGGACAGTGGACGCCCCCATCGGCAGGCATCCCACAGACCGGAAGAAGATGAGTACCAAAGCTAAAAATGCAAGGAGAGCTGTCACGCACTACAAAGTCCTGGAGCGATTTGGTGACTATACGTATATCCAGTGTGAGTTGGAGACAGGGCGCACACACCAGATCCGGGTCCACATGTCTTCCATCGGTCATCCTCTCCTGGGCGACACGGTCTACGGCCCGGCAAAATGTCCGTTTAAGGGGCTGCAGGGGCAGACGCTGCATGCCAGAACGCTGGGTATCGTACATCCCCGCACCGGAGAGTATCTGGAGGTGGAGGCTCCTCTTCCGGCATATTTTGTGAAACTATTGGAGAGACTTAGAAAAAACAACCTATAATTTTCGTAAAATTCTATACATTTCCGGCAAATTGTTGTATAATGCTTAATAAATAAAAAAGCATCCATACATTAGTACTTAATTCTAAGTGTGTACTGACAGGATCAACAAGAAGGAGCGTGGGTAGTATGGAAAAGACCAATACGATTATTACGATAGGGAGAGAATTTGGAAGCGCTGGCCGCGAGATCGGATATAAGATCGCCAAAGATTTTGGGATCAAGCTGTACGATAAGGAGATGCTGAACCGGGCAGCCAAGGAGAGCGGCATCTGCGAGGAACTGTTTGAAGCGCACGATGAAAAGCCCACCAACAGTTTTCTTTATTCTCTTGTCATGGATACGTATTCCCTTGGATATTCTTCGGGAGGTTATACGGATATGCCGATCAACCACAAAGTCTTCCTGGCGCAGTTTGACGCTATCAAGAAGATTGCCAGCGAGGGTCCCTGTATTTTGGTGGGCCGCTGTGCAGACTACGCGCTGGAAGAGTTTGACAATGTGCTGACTGTCTTCATACACGCAAAGATGGAGGCAAGGATACGCAGGATCGCCAGGATCTATAACCTGACAGATGCCAAGGCAAAAGAGATGATCCAGAAGACAGACAAACAGCGTTCCAGCTACTACAATTATTATACAAATAAGAAATGGTCTGATGCGGAGAGCTACGATATCTGCCTGGACAGCTCCGTGCTGGGTATAGACGGTACGGCGGAAGCCATTAAACATCTTGTGGCCATCAAAGAGAGCGATCGGGAGAAGAAACTGTAATTACAGTTTGTAGAAAAAATATGTAAGAAAAGAACGCCGTCCATGCGAAAAGCATTGGGCGGCGTTCTTTAAAAAAGTCTGAGACAAAAAGCTCTTAACGTGTGTGAATGATCCGCTCTGGCCAGCCCTGGATATTCCCGTTCAGGATAGCTGTAAACATCCGCTGTTTTGCTCCGGGATGCTCCTGGTTCAGCTGGCGGACCAGCTCCTTGGCGTACTGGCGCTTGGTGTAGCCGTCGATGGGACAGCGGCTTTTCACCACAGGGAGATCATACTTATTTTTAAAACCGATCACATCGGCCTCGTCCACAAACATGATGGGACGAATGACAGTCAGATCCATCCGGTCCAGATATGTGCGCGGAGAGAAAGAGTAGAAGCGCCCTTCGAAGATAAGAGAGAGGAGCATGGTCTCGATGATGTCATCTCTGTGATGGGCGTAGGCCACTTTGTTGCAGCCCATCTCTTTTACCGCCTGATTGAGCGCGCCTTTTCGCATTTTGGCACAAAGGGAGCAGGGATTGCTCTCTTTGCGTTCTTCGAAGAGAATGTGGGCGATATCTGTCTTCACAATGCGGTAAGGAACTTCCAGCTCTTCGCAGAGTTTTTTAACAGGAGTAAAGTCACACTTTTCATAGCCCAGATCTACGGTGATGGCGCTGAGCTCAAAGTGGTTCGGATAAAAACGCCTCAGGCCATGGAGCGCATAGAGGAGGGTGAGACTGTCCTTTCCTCCGGAGATGCCCACCGCAATATGGTCCCCCGCATTGATCATCTGGTATTCGTCTACTGCCTTTCGCGTGTAGCTCAACAACTGCTGTAATTTCATAATGATAAGTATATCCTTTCTCTTTTTGTACTGTCAATTTTCATAATTATTTTATGACTACTTAATGGCTATTTTTCACGCAGCCGCACTGCGGACGCTGCCTGCCGGCGTCTGTTTTCATCAATAGCTGCGTAATGCTTCCTGGTAGTATTTACATCTTTATGTCCAAGGACATCAGCCACAAGATAAATGTCACCGGTCTCTTTGTAGAGGGATGTACCGTAGGTACTGCGCAATTTGTGAGGGGTGATCTTCTTGCCCGGTGTTACCTGGCGGGCATATTTTTTCACCATATTCTCCACTGCCTGCACACCCATGCGCCGGCGCTGGGTGGAGAGGAAGAGGGCGTTCTCGTGACCGGGGAGAGGAGTAGCAGCCTTGCGGCTTCCCTCCATATATGTCCTGAGAGACTGTTCTACCTCCGGGCCAAAATAGACAACCATCTGATTGCCGCCCTTCCTTGTGATCGTAATACCATTGTTCTTAAAATCAACATCCAGCAGATCAAGCCCTACGCACTCAGAGACACGGATGCCGGTTCCCAAAAGGAGTGTCAGGATGGCCAGGTCTCTTTCCTTTGTCTTTTCATAATAGACTTTTGCCTGACCTGTCAGACTGTTTCCGCATGACTCGACATAATCAAGCAGGAGAGCCACCTCGTCCGGGTCAAGGCGGATGATCGCCTTTTCGTGCTGTTTTGGCATATCTACAAGAAGTGTCGGATTGTTGCTGATATACTGATGTTTGTGATAATAACCGTAAAAGCTTCGCAGGGCAGACATCTTTCTGGCAAGACCTTTTTCACCGTTGGTCATCAGTTCATCGTCGTCGCGCCTGTATACCTTCAGATACTCCAAGTATTCCTCAATGTCCACAGGCTCCAGGTTATCCAGATCAGAGACTTTGAACTGGTCCATGGAGTAATTTTTGTACACTGGATTGTTCTCCATCAGAAAGTGAAAAAAGACACGGATATCATAGGCATAATTCATGCGTGTACGGATAGATGAATGAGGTTCAATGGCCCGAAAGAAATCACGGGCAAACGGAGGCAGGGTCTTCAGTATCTCCCTGAGACGCAGCGTGTAGTCAATGACTGTCTGCTCATGGTAAGTCTTTGTATCTGCCATAATAGAAAAAACCTCCTTTTTATATAATCATTTATAATCCCACACAGAAATTATACTGGATACGGACATGTTTGTCTATATCTTTTGGAAAAATCGGTATTTTACGTATAGATATATTTCGGATACAAAAGATCCATATAAGGCACATATGACATACAGACAAAATGGACGGTATCCCCTCTGTCCCTTCTGCTGTTGCATGAACAGGAAGAAACATATTGAGATACCGTCCTTGGGTGAGTGTATAATTATATATAAAGCTTTAGAAAGCCTATATATCGTAAGATAAAAGATCTGAGTGCGGATCTTTGTTGTCTATTTGTATACTGTATCACAGTATACGATGGTGAGGTGATGATCTTCATGGATCAAATCGCCATTAAGTCCATTGATATCCTTGAGCTCCTGTACGTACTCCTGAACAGAAAGTCCGCACGCATCGGCGTATGTCTCGGCGATATCCCAGAGGGTGTCGCCGGCTTCAAGCTCAATGCTTTTATAATATTTATAAGTAGTCTCTGATACTTCTGAACGGTCCTGGGCCTGCACAAACCTCATCCCTTTAGCTGCCACAAATATGCTGCAGAACACTGCAATAAGAACGGCCGCTGTGACCAGGATCAGTTTTTCCCTGTATACTTCTCTTCTTCTTTTGCTTGCTGCGTGTAATCTGTGTGCGTTCATCTCATATTCCCCTCTTCTTCGTTAAATAAAATTTAACCCTCTTTTGTTTCGTTTCCCTTAAAAAGTGCACTTATACATTTCGAACATTCGTTCTCTCTGTGTCTCTGATTATATTATACGAACATTTGTTTGTCAATAGTTCGGGACAAAAAATCGAACATATTTTCTAAACATTTGTTTGCCTTTTGTAAATCTGTATGATAAAATGTTAATAGTAAATTTTTAAATGTACAGATTACAAGGGGGAAAACTTATGTCTCAGGGAAAGATCAGCCCGAAGCAGAAAGAAATATTGGAGTTTATAAAGGATCAGATCCTGACGAGAGGGTTTCCGCCGTCAGTGCGCGATATATGTGAGGCGGTTCATCTGAAATCCACCTCTTCTGTCCACTCTCACCTGGAGACATTGGAGAAGAACGGATATATCAGAAGAGACCCCACCAAGCCGAGGGCCATTGAGATCCTGGATGATACGTTTAATCTTACCAGGCGGGAAGTGACCAATGTACCACTTGTGGGACGTGTGGCAGCTGGGGAGCCTATTCTGGCTCAGGAGAATATTGAGAACTACTTCCCTATCCCGGTGGAGATGCTTCCGAATAACAATACATTTATGCTGACAGTAAAGGGAGAAAGCATGATCAACGCCGGTATCCTGGACGGGGATTACGTTCTTGTGGAGGAGCAGCATACTGCTTCAAACGGCGATATGGTTGTGGCGCTGATCGAGGATGGCGCGACGGTCAAGACTTTCTATAAAGAAGAAGGCATGATCCGCCTGCAGCCGGAGAATGACTTTATGGATCCCATCATCGTGAGGGATGTGCAGATCCTTGGAAAAGTGATTGGTGTGTTCAGGTTCTTCTAACTTTTCCTTTGAAATTATATTTTTTAATGAAAAATCTATACGGGAGGCAGCAAAAGCTGCCTCCCGTTGTTCTTTTCTGTCTTCTATTTTACTCCTACTTCTCCTTTTTTGCCTCTCCCTCCGGGAAGATGATCTTAAACACAAAGAAGAAGATAATCATGGACACCCCGCCGGTGATGATGGTCATCGTCAGTCCCGGTATCAGTATCTCCCAGTGTGCACCATCCGGTCATAACCTGGTTATCAAGCTCCCAGTTTCTCTCTACAAGCTCCCGCAGACATTCGTCCGGATTCAGCGCCGGTATGATAACGATCCGTTCCATCTAATCCCTTCTTTCATATGATTCTGCCATTTAGTCTAGCGGGCAGATCTAATAACTTCATATGGATTTGTTAAACATCTTTTAAACAATTCTGAAAAATATATTTAAGGGCAGCAAAAAAGACATCCCCCGCCCTGAAAGGCAGAAAGGATGTCCTTTTACAGTTGTGTATTTAGTTTGCCTGGAGGCTTTCCGGGTCGATCTCCTGGCCGTCGCTCCAGATGCGCTCCAGATTGTAGAAGGAGCGATTCTCGCTGTCGAAGACGTGGATGATCACATCGCCGTAATCCAGAAGCACCCAGGTGCCGTCCCGGCCTTCGCGCTGCTTCATGGCGTATCCGGCCAGATGCATCTTCTCTTCTACGTTGTCTACAAGGGCGTTCACCTGGCTGGAACTTCCGCCGTCCACAATGACGAAATAGTCAGCGATGACAGAGATGTCTGAGATCTTGATGATCCGGATATCCCGGCCCTTTTTCTCGTCCAGCGCCCGGTATGCGGTGAGCGCCATCATATCTGCATGGTTCATAGGCTTTCCTCCTCTTTTTTTCTGAGATATTTTTTATAATAATTGTAGGTCTTTTCTGTCGCCGGATCCACAGGAAGTCCCCTGCTCTGGAGATAGACAAGGGAGTCCCGAAGGAGAAGGTAGAGGCACTCGTCGATATCCTCAAAAGCCAGTCTCCTTGCCTCCGCCATATTGGGAAGCTCTGCCCGGTTCGGCTCAATATAATCCGCTATATAGATGATCTTGTCCAGAAGAGTCATCTCCGGCTTTCCGGTGGTGTGGCATGCAATGGCATTTAAAATGCTCCGATCTCCTATATGATATTTGCTTGCCGCCAGATAGGCTCCCAGCTTGGCGTGAAGAAGGGAGGGGTTGGCGTACTCAGCAGGGGAGATAAAAATATGATTCTTTTTACACATCCGGATTTTTTTATCGTTAGGGATGCACTTGGCGCAGTCGTGGAGAAGGCCTGCTGTCAGTGCCCGGTCCATGTCCGTCCCGTAGCGCATGGCGAGGGCTCCTGCTGTGTACATGACGCCAAGGGTGTGGTTGTATCGGTTTTTATCCAGATATTTTTTTACCTTTTTGCGCATTACATCAATATTTTCATTCATGTCACACACTTCCTTCATACATTCTTTATCTTACTGCGATGCATAGAGCTGCTTTTTCTGTATATAGTCCACCACTGCCCTGGGCATGAGACCATCTACATTTTCATGGTCCTTCAGCATGCGGCGCAGCTCATGGGAAGATATATCCACAAGGGGCGTGGAAAGCAGTCGGATGTCCGCATCGTACTTCTCTGTCAGCAGTTGGATCTGCCTGTCCATGACTTCCCGGCTGCTCTTGTCTCCCCGAAAGGCGGCAAGGAGTGTGCAGGTGGGGAAAAGACGCTCCACATGCACCCACTGCTCCAGGGAGAACAGCGAGTCGGCGCCGATGATAAAATAAAAATGGTCCTGCGGATATAGCTTTTTAAAGTACTCCATGGTCCGGTAAGAACAGCTCACATCCTTGCGCCTGAGCTCATAGTCTTCCAGGCGGAAATTCCGGTGTCCACTGATGGCAAGTGAGACCATGTAAGCCCTCTCCCGGGGCGTAGAGACGATATTCTTATTATCTTTGTGGGGAGGATTTCCGTTGGGCATGAACCAGACCTGGTCAAGCTGATAATCCCGGCAGGCATATTCTGCCAGAGTCAGGTGACCGTTGTGGACCGGATCGAATGTCCCCCCCATGATCCCGATCTTCATAAAGGACCTCCTTTGATCTTTTTATGGAAGCTGGATCTTCTTTTTCTCGTTTTTGCCCTCTTTGTAGAGAACGATCTTCTTGCCGATGACCTGCACGACCTGTGACCGGGTGCGCTCTGCCAGCATGGAGGCCAGCTCTTTCGGATCGTCGGCACAGTTCTGGAGAACGCTCACCTTGATGAGTTCACGCGCCTCCAGCGCCTCGTCCACGGCTTTTGTGAGCTCAGGAGTCATGCTGTTCTTTCCGATCTGGAAAATAGGATCCATGGTCATGGCAAGGCTTTTTAAATAAGCCCGCTGTTTTGTTGTCATTTTGCCTTCTCTCCTATCTGTTCTGAAAACTATTTATAATAATCAAACTGAAGTCCGTACATGCGCACGGTGTCGCCTTCCTGGATGCCTTTGGCCTCCAGCTCCTCCAGTATGCCAGTGTCCTTGAGGAACTTCTGGAAAAACTGGAATCCCTTCTCTGAGTCCAGGTTTGTGTATCCCAGCATCTTCTCGATCTTGGGCCCCTCCACAACGTAGATATCGTCTTCCTTCTCCACGGTGTAGGGGAGGTCTTCGTAGATCAGCTCGTCCTCCGGGAAGTATTCCTGCTGGAAGATAACAGGCTCGTCGTCCAGCTCATCCAGTCTTCTGGACACTTCGTACAGAAGCTCCTGTATGCCCTCTCCCGTCACGCCTGATATGGGGAATACAGGGATGCCCTCGGGCTCAAATTCCCTCTTCAGACGCTCTACAGGGCTCTCCTGCCCTTCTTCCCGGTAGATGGCATCGATCTTGTTGGCCGCGATGATCTGCGGCCTTCCTGCGATCTCCGGATTGTAGGCATGAAGCTCCGCGTTGATCTTGCGAATATCCTCCACCGGGTCGCGTCCCTCTGTACCGGCTGCATCCACCACATGGATGATGAGCTTGGTGCGCTCGATATGGCGGAGAAATTCGTGTCCAAGTCCCACTCCCTCAGATGCTCCCTCGATGAGTCCAGGGATGTCGGCGATGACAAATCCCCTCGTTCCCGGCATGTCCACCACACCCAGATTGGGACTCAGCGTGGTGAAGTGGTAGTTGGCGATCTTCGGCTTTGCGTTGGTGACTCTGGAAAGGAAAGTGGATTTCCCTACATTGGGGAAACCGACCAGTCCCACGTCCGCAATGACTTTGAGCTCCAGGTTTACCCACAGTTCCTGTGCCGGCTGCCCGGGCTGGGCGTACTTGGGGATCTGCATGGTAGCTGTGGCAAAATGCTGGTTGCCAAGGCCTCCCCGGCCGCCTTTCAGGATGACCTGCCTGCGGTTATCGCCGGACATGTCCGCAATGACCTTGCCGGACTGTGCCTCTTTGATGACCGTGCCCTCCGGTACTCTCAGTACGATATCGTCCGCATCAGCGCCGTGGCATCTTCTCTTGCCTCCCGGCTCCCCGTCTTTTGCTGCGTATTTTCTTTTGTGGCGGAAATCCTGGAGGGTGTTGAGACCTTCATCCACCTCAAAGATCACGTCGCCTCCACGGCCTCCGTCACCGCCGTCCGGGCCGCCGTTGGGGACGTAGAGCTCCCGTCGGAAGCTAACATGTCCGTCTCCGCCTTTGCCGGAGCGGATAAATATTTTTGCTCTGTCTGCAAACATGTCTTCAATCTCCTTATGAAAAAAGAGCCCTGCCGTTTACAATATACGGCAGGGTCTTACCTTCGCTGATTACTGTGCTACTGGATAGATAGAAACCTGTTTCTTATCTCTTCCTTTTCTTTCAAATCTGACAACACCATCTACTAATGCAAATAATGTATCATCTCCGCCGCGTCCTACGTTGACACCTGGATGGATCTTCGTTCCACGCTGTCTGTAAAGGATGTTGCCGGCTTTTACGAACTGTCCGTCAGCTCTCTTTGCACCTAATCTCTTAGACTCGGAGTCACGTCCGTTCTTTGTAGAACCTACACCTTTTTTATGAGCAAAAAACTGAAGATTTAATTTCATCATGGTCGTTACACCTCCTCAAATCTTACCTGAATGTATTCCGAATAGTTGCTGTCATTTGCCATCTCCTCTAGTCCGAGGATCATGGCCTTTAACAGAAGCGCTGCCTCTTTGCCGGGACGGTCTGTGAGACGGAAATCAATGAGCCCTTCCATATCATCTGATACAAGAGAAGTCTTGTCATCCGTAAATGCCTCAATAGCGTTCACTGTGTTAATCATCAGCACAGATGCCGCCGCGCAGACAATGTCCTGTCCCGCTTCACTGAAGCCTGCATGTCCCTTTGCCAGAAAACCTGCGCATTCTTTCTTTTCGTTCTGATAAATCGTCACCCGGATCATAAAGTGTCACCAGATGATTAAGCGTTGATTTTTTCGATCTTAACTGCTGTGTACTGCTGTCTGTGACCGTTTTTCTTATGATATCCAGTTTTTCTCTTATACTTGTAAACGATGACCTTCTTAGCTTTGCCGTTCTCTACAACGGAAGCCTCAACAGTCGCGCCTTCTACAGTAGGATTTCCGACTTTCAGTCCGTTATCGCTTACTGCAAGCACCTGGTCAAATGTATAAGTCTCTCCAGCTTCCACACCAAGTTTTTCTACTTTAATGATATCGCCTTCTGCTACTTTGTACTGTTTACCACCTGTTGCTATGATTGCGTACATATGGCACCTCCTATTATCATTACTCGCCAGCTTCGGCGGCTCTCCGCTTCGGAGCGCACTTATAGAACCTCGCTGTGCGGCACACTAGTGTAGTTTAGCATAAAGGTTCGCGAAAATCAATGATTTTCAGAAAAATAAACGAAATATTTTTTGCATGCTCTGACAGCTGCAGGGAAAGACTTCCCTACAGCAGATGAATATTGTGAGCCTCTGCTGCTTCTACTGTCTCATCCGGCCAGATGGAGGACTGCACTTCGCCGATGTGGGCTTTGCGCAGGCAGAACATACAGATTCTTGACTGGCCGATACCGCCTCCGATCGTGTAGGGAAGCTCGCCGGCAAGCAGAGATTTCTGGAAAGGAAGCTCGGCGCGGTCTTCGCAGCCTGCCTCTTTCAGCTGGCGGCGCAGCGCATCCTCGTCCACTCGCACACCCATGGAGGACAGCTCCAGGGCAATGTCCAGCACCGGATAGTAGACGATGATATCTCCGTTCAGCTCCCAGTCATCGTAGTCCGGAGCACGGCCGTCATGCTTTTCACCGGAAGCCAGGACTTTTCCGATCTGGGATACAAAGATGGCCTTCTTCTCTTTGGCGTAGGCCTTCTCTCTGTCTTTGGATGAAAGATCCGGATACATGTCCTCTAATTCCTGGGAAGTGATGAATGTGATATCTTCAGGAAGCAGCGGTTCTATGTAATTGTAGCGTCTGGAAATATAGTTTTCTGTCTCTTTCAGAGCCTCGTAGACTTTGCGGACCGTGTAGTGCAGTGTTTCTGTGTTCCGCTCCTCTTTTGAGATCACCTTCTCCCAGTCCCACTGGTCCACGTAGATGGAGTGGAGATTGTCTGTGTCCTCATCTCTGCGGATGGCGTTCATATCTGTGTACAGACCTTCGCCTGAGTGGAAGCCGTAGCGCTTTAAAGCGTAGCGTTTCCACTTGGCAAGGGAGTGCACGATCTCTGCAATGTCGTCATCCTGTTCTTTAATGCCAAAAGCCACCGGCCGCTCGACACCGTTCAGGTTGTCATTGAGGCCTGTGGAGGGCTTGACAAAAAGGGGCGCGGAGACACGGGTCAGATGGAGGGACTTTGCAAGGGCCCTCTCAAAAAAATCTTTCACTTCTTTGATCGCGACTTCTGTCTCGCGAATGGTGAGGGGGGATGTGTATCCCTCCGGTGTCATGAGACTGCTCATAGTATCTACCTCACTTTTCTTTTTCGCTGTAATAAAACATTATAGTTTATAATTATACAAAAATTTTTATAAAATACAATATCAGTTTTTCACATTCACCTTCCCGTCGGCAGGCCGGCTTTATTCTGACAGGCCCAGAAGCTCCAGAGCATTGAACCGGAAGATCCGGTCCTGCTCCTCTTCTGTGAGGGGAAGTTCCTTTATATACTGTACAAATTCTTTCTGTCCTGCCCAGGGAGAGTCCGTGGCAAAGAGGATGCGGTCTGCGCCCTGGTTTTGGACGATCCGGATAAACTGCTGGTCCGGGATCTCTCCCAGGACGGCTGCGGTATCGAACCAGACCGGCTCACCTACCAGGTACTCTTCCACCTCGTCCCACCTCCGGTAACCGCCCATATGTGCCAGAACCAGCCGCTCGGGCTGCACGTCATGGATCATGTCCCTAGCCAGCTTTGGAGGACAGTGGACGCACTCCGGGTATCCCGGATCAAAACCGGCATGCACACAGATGATCAGTCCCAGTTCCGTGGCGTAGCTGATGATCCGCTTGAATCGTATATCGTCGATCATGACACCCTGGTAGTCCGGATGGAGCTTGATCCCTTTCAGGCCCGCGTCTTTTATATAGCGCAGCTTTGCCCTGTAATCCTCATTGTCCGGATGAATGCCGCCAAAGGATAAAAGCCCGTCCCCCGGATCTTGCATCTGCAGGGCAAACCGGTTGATGGAATCAAACTGGGAAGGCTTTGTCACCACAGGGAGAACGATGGAGAAGGAAAGTTCCGCCTCCCGGGTGGATGCGCGAAGCCCGTCAGCCATCCCGTTTGTATAGGGGCTGATATGGCATCTGGCGGCAAGAAATTCCAGGGTCTTACCGGCAATCTTTTCCGGAAAAATGTGTGTGTGAAAATCAATCACTGCATGTTTCCTCCTGCTTCTTCATCTCATTGTAACAGTATCCGATAATGTCCTTTCGTGTGATGATGCCAATGAAATTATCCTGATCATCCACCACAGGGACAAAATTCTGTTCCATGGCTCTGCCGATCAGATCTTCCATCTTTGATTTTGCCGTTACACACTGGTAGTCCAGGCGCCGGTCCACTTTCATAATGCTCACGTTCTCTGCATCTTTCAGGTTGTTCAGATGGAGTTTTTTGACACCCCACAGAAGATCTCCCTCTGTGATAGAGCCCACATATTTGCCATCTCTGCTCAGGATCGGAATGGAAGAATACTTGTGGTGCTCCATGATTTCAAGAGCCTGGCGCACGGTGTGATAATCATAAATGTACGCGATCTCCACCTTGGGTTTCAAGAAGAACAGGATGTTGCTGTTTGCGTGTTTCATTTTTATCTTAACGCTCCTTACGCATATTTTTAGATCTGTGTTGTGACAAAGATGTCATAGATGGCACGGACTGCCGCCTCAAAATCATGGTTGCGGACTCCGATGATGATGTTCAGCTCGCTGGATCCCTGGTCGATCATCTTTACATTGACATTCGCATGGGCCAGCGCGGAGAAGATACGTCCGGAAGTACCTCTGGTGGCTTTCATGCCTCTCCCCACAACGGCGATGAGGGCAAGGTCGGACTCCAGCTCCACAAAATCCGGTTCCACGGCTCTGTGGATGCCCGCGATGACCTCCTGCTCCTTCTCTTCAAACTCATCCTGGTGGACGAAGATGGTCATGGTGTCGATCCCGGAAGGCATATGCTCAATGGAAATGTCGTTGTCGGCAAATACACCCAGCACTTTGTGACAGAAACCTACCTGGGAGTTCATCATAGCCTTCTCCACTGTGATGGAGGCGAAATCTCTCTTTCCTGCTATGCCGGTGATAGTAAATCTGGGAGTTCTGCAGGTGGCTTCCACAATCAGCGTGCCCTTGTCTTCAGGGCAGTTGGTGTTGCGGATGTTGATGGGGATCCCTTCCTTGCGGACAGGGAAGATAGCGTCCTCGTGGAGTACTGAAGCCCCCATGTAGGACAGCTCCCGCAGTTCCCGGTATGTAATGACGTCAATGGCCTTCGGGTTTTTGACGATCCGCGGGTCAGCCACAAGGAAGCCGGAGACGTCTGTCCAGTTCTCATACATGTCAGCATGTACTGCCTTAGCCACGATAGAGCCTGTCACATCCGACCCTCCTCTAGAGAAAGTTTTGACCTTTCCATCCGGGAGGGAGCCGTAAAAGCCGGGGATGACTGCTCTCTCGCAGTCCGCCAGCCGCTCTGAGAGGACCTGGTTGGTCTTTTCAGCGTCAAAGGCGCCGGACTCTTTGAAAAAGATCACATCTGCCGCGTCGATAAAGGGATAGCCCAGATATGCAGCCATAACGATCCCGTTGAGATATTCTCCTCTGGAAGCGGCATAGTCCCGCCCAATCTTCCGGCTGAAGTTTTCCCGGATAATCTGAAATTCGTCTGTAAGATCCAGTGTGAGGTCCAGCCCGCGGATGATCTCATCGTATCTCGACTTGATGGCAAGGATCATCTCCTCGAACTGCTCTTCTTCCTCCTCCTCCCGAAGGGCAAGGAGATAACAGCTGTAGAGCATATCTGTCACCTTGGTGTCCTGGGGATGCCGTTTCCCCGGTGCTGACGGGACAACATATCTGCGGGTGCTGTCTTGGCGTATGATGTGCCCTGCCTTCTTGAACTGAGCTGCGCTTGCCAGGGAGCTTCCACCGAATTTTACTACTTTTTTCATCTGTCTATCCTCCGTAATCTTATGTTTTTGTATCCAGCGTCATTTATATGTCCAGTATGTGATAGGCCATGTCCGGCTCAAATACCACGCCCTTGATGCCCAGGCGGGAAGCTGCCTCTGTGTTGACCTGCCTGTCATCAAAAAATATTGCTTTTTCCGGGACAATGCTGTACTTGTCCAGAAGCAGACGGTATATTTTTTCTTCGGGTTTGATACTCAATACTTCGTAGGAAAAGAGACCGCCGTCAAACTCCTCCAGAAACCCCATGTGCTGGCGCGTCTTTTTGTACAGGTGCTCTGAATAATTGGAAAGATAATAGAGCTTCAGCCCCCGCATTTTCAGAAAGCGCACAAGTCTCTCCGTGTAGGGGAGCGGGTAGATCGTCTGCTCAATCCCGCTGTACACCCGCCGGATCTGCTTTTCATAGTCAGGGGCGTTTTCAACGAAAAGCTGTTCCCACTCCTGAGAAGTGATACCGCCTCTGTCGCCTCTCTCCCAGTCCTCGTTGAGGAAGATGGCCTCCGCCAGTATCTCGTTTGTCCGGTCGTCATATCCAAGCGACGCAAGGTAGGGCCGCCAGTCATATCCAAGCAGAACATTTCCAAGATCAAAGATGACCGCCTCTGTATGTTCATCTATAAAAGCGAGTTTTTCTTTCATTTCGTATCCTCCTTTGCCGTTACGTCTGCGAAGGAGGCGCCCGTTACTTTCTGCAGGTCCATGGGGGAAAGGCACAGCTGCATGCCCAGCTTCCCGCCGCTGATGTAGATATGGTCAAGCCCCTGCGCATCCTTCTGGATAACGGTGGGGAACTGCTTTTTCATGCCTATGGAGGTACAGCCTCCCCGGACATATCCGGTGACTTTTGTCAGATCCTTCAGATGAAGCATCTCCAGAGATTTCTCTCCCACGGATCTGGCTGCCTTCTTAAAGTCGATCTCCTCCGCAACGGGGATCACGAACACATAGTGCTGGCCCGTCTTTCCTACGGCGACAAGGGTCTTGTATACCTGGGCGACAGGAAGCCCCAGCCCGGTGGCCACATGCACACCGTCTGTAAATTCATCGCACTCGTAAGTCTGGTATGTGTAGGGGATCCCGGCACGGTCCAGAATACGCATGGCGTTGGTCTTTAATTCTTTTTTGCTCATGGTTCCCTCCTTCATTTCCTGTTCTATCATAACACCCTGGCAGGCAGTTGCGCAACGTCTGTTTCCGTCAGGGCATACCGGTAGATTCCTGCAGGGCATACCGGCAGCTCTGAAGTTCTACTGGATGTTGTGCCCTGCGTCCTCCAGAGTGATAAAGCCGTCCTCTGTCCTGGCGAACAGGTCAAGACGGTGGAAGTGAAGGGGCTCCGGGGACATTCCCGCCCAGTTATAGAAGGTATCCATTACCAGATCCGGCTTCAGGTTGTCCGCGCTTCCGGCGGCAAGTTTCAAGAACAGCCCGTTTTCCGTGATGGAAGCCTCGTAGATCAGCGGACGTATGTCCATTTCCTTTTCGCTGCGTTTTGTCTTTTTCATGACAAGGATGGAGGGCTGAGCCAGGAAGTCTCCCAGCTTTTCCTGCCAGAATGCGGCGCCCGTGTCCGCGCCTCTTAGTGTGACAAGATAATCTGCGGCGGCCACAATGGTCATGCCGCTGCTTTTTTTGTCATCGCTGATCTGCCGGAAGCTGACAACTTCCATGCCCTCAGTCATAACAGCATTCAGGTCTTCCACCGCTTTGGCGGAGGAGATAGAATCTGTCAGCTCGATGTCCATATATTCCCCGTCACTTGTCAGGCCGATGCCCAGGGGCTGGGCAAATGACATGATCATATGTGGGCTGTAGCCTCCTGTAAAGGCGATGGGGATGTCGGCCCTTCTCATGGCTTTCTGGAAGTAGCGCATGACATCCAGATGGCCGATGAAACGCAGGATGCCGTATTTGCGAAATTTAATTCTTACCTTCAATGCAGACCCCTCCTTTCCACCTTGCCACGCCGCAGCCGGAACACTGCTGCCGGCAGTTTGGTGTGACTTCGCCTTTCATGGCTCTCTCCCACTCTCTTCGCAGGAATTGCTTTGTCACGCCGATATCGATAAAGTCCCAGGGGAAGATCTCGTCTGCGTCTCTCTCCCTCTCGTTGTAAAAGGCGATGTCCACGCCTGTCTTTTCAAAGGCTTTCAGCCATTTTTCATAGTCAAAATTCTCGCTCCAGGCGTCGTAAATACAGCCGGATCTGTAAGCTTCCAGTATGGCGGGGCCCACTCTCCTGTCTCCCCTTGCCAGCACGCCCTCCAGTACGGTGACTTCCGCATCGTGCCAGTTGTACTTGAGGCTTTTTCTGTTGAGCTGGTTCTGGAATGCATGTTTTACGGTGGCTGCACGGGAAATATACTCCTCATTGCTGTACATGCGTGCCCACTGGAAGGGGGTAAAGGGCTTTGGAATAAAGAAGGAGGAGCTGGCTGTGATCTGGCATTTTCCGTTGCGCTGATCCTTGGGGATCTCGTAGTATTTCCGCGCCACCTTGTCCGCCAGGACAGCGATGGCCTCCATGTCTTCTTTCTCTTCCGTGGGAAGTCCCAGCATGAAGTAGAGCTTCACCTTGTTCCAGCCGCCCTGGAAGGCCTGCTCCGCCCCTGTCAGGATATCTTCCTCTGTCAGTCCTTTGTTGATCACGTTCCGCATTCTCTGGGAGCCTGCCTCCGGGGCAAAGGTGAGACTACTCTTCTTTATATCCTGCACCTTCCCCATGACATCCAGGGAGAAGGCGTCGATGCGAAGCGAAGGCAGGGAGATATTGATCCCCTTTCCACCGAACTCATCGATAAGGAATGTGACCAGCTCTTCCAGGTGGGTGTAGTCACTGGAGCTTAAGGAACTTAAGGAAATCTCCTCATGCCCGGTATTTTTCAGCATTTTGTATGCATACTCTTTCAAGGTCTCTACATTCCGCTCCCGCACAGGACGGTAGAGCATGCCTGCCTGGCAGAAACGGCAGCCCCGGATACATCCTCTCTGGATCTCCAGCACCACCCGGTCCTGGGTTACCTTGATGAAGGGGACAATGGGCCGCTCCGGGTAAGTGGTTTCAGACATGTCCATAACCACCTGTTTCTTTATTACGGCCGGGGCACAGGGATGATCCGGTGTAAAGGAGCCGATGGTCCCGTCCTCCTTATATGTGACGGAGTAGAGAGAGGGGACGTAGATTCCCTCGATCTGAGCCGCCTTTATAAGAAAGTCTCTGCGGCTGCCGCCTGCTTTCTTGTTCTCACGGTAGGCGTCCAGGAGTTCCCGGTAGACAGTCTCACCCTCCCCGATATAGAAAAGATCGAAGAAGTCTGCCAGGGGCTCCGGATTGTAGGCGCAGGGGCCGCCTCCGATGACGATGGGGCAGCCCTCCCCTCTTTCGGATGAAAGAAGGGAGATACCGGACAGATCCAGTATCTGCAGGATGTTTGTGTAGCACATCTCATACTGGATGGTGATGCCCAGAAAATCAAACTCTTTTATTGGATCCTGGGATTCCAGGGCAAAGAGCGGGATCTTCTCCTGGCGCATAATCGCATCCAGGTCCGTCCAGGGGGAATATACACGCTCGCACCATACATCCTCCATGCGGTTGAACATGTCGTAGAGAATCTGGATGCCCAGGTGGGACATTCCGATTTCGTACACGTCCGGGAAACACATGGCGAAACGGATATCTATCTCATTCCTGTCCTTCATCACCGAATTCACCTCCCCGCCTATGTAGCGGGCGGGTTTTTCGATTTTCAATAATATTTCATCATCTAACGCTAATTTTCTCATATATACTCCTGTTTTCTGTGCTTTCATAAAGGTCTGCTGTACCTTGTAAACATTAGTAGTTTAACGTATTACGGAAAGATTTTCAAATTTTATTTAAGATCTGCAAATAAAAAGCCTCCCGTTTCCTGAAAAACGGGAGGAAAACTGCCCTGGAAACAGGCAACGCAAAGTTGACATCGCACCTCCCACATCTATATAATCAATTACAGTACCCTTTACTGCGCAGAGGGCATCTGAATCAAAGGAGGAATGTTTCATGGAGATTTTACAGATTGTTTTCAGCCCCACAGGCGGGACGCAGAAGGTGGCAGATCTTCTGGCAGAGGAATGGGGGCATACAGTGTGCCGGGTGGATCTGGCAGATCCCGGACTGGATGCCAGGGAGGCCATCTCACTTCCAGAGGCGGACCTGGCTCTGATCGCAGTTCCCTCCTACGCAGGGCGCGTCCCGGCTGTGGCCGCAGAGCGTCTTGGCCATATCCGTGCCGATGGGATGAAATGCGTCCTTGTCTGTGTATATGGGAACAGGGCGTATGAGGACACACTGGTGGAACTACAGGATAGAGCAAATGTCTGCGGCTTTGCCGTAACTGCCGCCGTGGCTGCCATTGCGGAACACTCTATCATGCACCAGTATGCCGCAGGGCGCCCTGATGCGGAAGATCGAGAAGAGTTAAAAGAGATTGCGCAAAAAATCAAAGAGAAGCTGGCCTGTGGTGAGGAGAAACCTGTATCCGTGCCGGGAAACCGCCCCTACAAGGAGGCGAAAGCTGCCAGTATGGTGCCTGCGGCAGGGGAGGCCTGTACCGGCTGCGGCCTGTGCGCAGAAAAATGTCCGGTCCGTGCGATCTCAAAGGAACATCCGGACCTGACAGATGAAACACGATGCATCTCCTGTATGAAATGTGTGGCAGTCTGCCCGCAGAAAGCAAGAAAAGCGGACAGTGAAAAGGTGGCCGGACTTGCTGCGCGGCTGAAAGAGGTCTGTTCTGTCCGCAAGGGGAACGAGCTCTTTATTTAGTCCCTCTGCGTAAGATGCTTCTCTACGGAACATCCTCTTGTCCGGCAAAGTTCTGGAGCTCCTGCCACACGGCCTGCACGTCTACCCCATCTTTCACAGCCTCCGTGATCTGGCTGCTGCTGACATCCGCCACTTTGAGGTCATAATTGTCCATCATGACAAAACCGATAAAGAGCAGGCAGCAGAAAACCACGCGGAGGCCGAAGGTGCTGGCAGGTTCTTCGTCCTCCCTGTCTCCGTAAATGCTGTTGTAGGCATTGCGGTATCTTGGATGGACAGCCGGGGCAGAGTGCCTTTCGCTGTACAGACTTCTTGTCTGGGCAAGAAGCTTGCGCCTTCTTTTTTCAGTGTCACTTCTATCCATCTGCATCTGCTCTTCTTTCCTTCCGTATTACGGATTATTCTATCTGTATGCAGAAAGGACGAGGATAATGACCGGGAACTGCTCCTGGCTTTAAGTTCTTGTCATATCCGCACGGACCAGGGAACCGTTTTCGATTTTATATACGAAATCAGCTGCAAGAGCGATCTCTTTAGAGTGGGTTACGATAATGACTGTTTTTGATTTGTCACGCACTTGTTTCCTGAGCAGATCCACTATCTCGTCTGAGGTCTTTTCGTCAAGATTCCCGGTAGGTTCGTCAGCCAGAATAATAGGAGTTTCGGAAGCCACAGCTCTCGCAATTGCGACCCTTTGCTGCTGACCTCCCGATAATTTCAAGACATTTCTTTTGGCTTCCTCTTCCGTTATTCCCACATCTTTAAGGAACTCTAGAGGAGAAGACTTAGAAGTCAGCATAACATTTTCCAGTGAAGTCATATAGTCGATCAGATTATAATTTTGAAATACAAAGGAGACGCATTCTCTTCGATATTTTTCGTAACCAATATCGTCTATGCTTTTCCCCTTGAATAGGATCTGCCCTTCCATGGTACGGTCCAGTCCGCCCATCAGAGACAATAGTGTTGTTTTGCCGGAACCGGATCGTCCTACAATAGCGTATAATTTTCCACTGACAAAGGACGCTTGAACTTTGTCCAGTATTTTCGCAGATTTGTTATACCAGTAGCTGACATCTTGAAGTTCTAAGACCTTTTCTTCGCGCATATTTTTCCCCTTTCTTATGAAAATGTACTTAAAATACGTCTGGGGCTAAACCGTACTACAAGCAGCTGGGAGAATAATGTGGCTAATATAACAACAAGCAGTCCGATGGCGCCGGAAATGCAGGCTTCTCCAACAGCAAAGTGCAGGGACATCCCGGCGAAAAGGCTATTGAAAATGGTGACTGCAAAATAAGCGAAGATCACTGCAATTATCCAGGCCAGAAGGTATAGGATAAGGTTCTCTGCCATATGCTGCATAATAATGCTGGATTTTTTATATCCTAGTGACAAGAAAATGGCTGTCTCTTTTTTCCTTGCCTTTAGGTGGATCTGCATTATACCAAACAGTATCAATATCCCTGCAAATGTTATGATCCCCAGATATATACGTGTTAACAGCGTCATGGACTGGAGAGGCGCTTCTGATCTTTCATAGACCAAATTCGTAGTGTCAATTTCTCTGGCGCCAAGATCCATGGTTTCTTTTATTTTGTCAATGGTCTTGTCTATATCCCTCGGGGAGGCTGTAAAAAACTGTACCCCTTCACTGTAGACACTTTTTCTGTTCCCCTGTAAATAGGATGCAATTTCTTTTCCTGTATAGTTGTCAATGAAAATGTAATTGTCCTCTATATTGCATTCAGCTGTATCTGCGCTGACATTTTGCTCGTAATTATTTATATATATACCAGAAATGCGGAATGTGTAGGACTTCCCCTTAGCTGTATCTTCAAACAGATTTAAACTGCTTTCTACTATTTCAGCAGTGAACGTATCTCCCACTTTGTAGCCATTCATGTTTGCTAAATTATCAGAAATGATCGCAGTTCCAGAGTCGCTATCCACTATATGGCTTCCTGATATCAGCTCATATCGTTTGCTTATAAAATACGCGTAATCACTGCTTCTGGTATTGCTTATAAAGCGTGTCATGTGTTCTTCAGCACTCCCGCTTCCATAGAATCTGCCCGGGATCAACAGCATATCGGGGAGACTTAAATACATTTCATTTGTTGCATTGTATCTCACTATGGAGTTTTCATCCGTAATCTCACGAATAAAATGATCATCAATGGGACAGGAAGGATCAGCAGAGCTGACCCGGAAGTGCCCCTCTAATCCCTGGTATAACATTTCCATGCTGTTTTGAATTCCACTGTATACTGCAATTCCACCCATTAACAGCAGCAAAACTAAGGTCATGACCAATAAAAGGGATATATTCCTTTTTTTCAATCTTCTCAGATAGATAAACGCTCTTCTAAGCATATCGTCCCCCTTTGCTTCCGCTCTCCGTTTCCTGTATTCAACATAAGGATTATATCAATAATAATCCTGGAAAATATGGCCTGGTTTCATTTGCAGGATGGGGCGCGACGACACAAAAACGGCTGCCAGGAGAAGCAAATTTAATGTGAAGTAAAGGCCTAACAGGATAGATACAGACAGACTGCTGTCAATCGTTTTCGGTGTGCCGGATGTCTCCTGAATCTCAAACAGTTCCTCTGTCGACCCATTCCTGATCTGCTCCATGAGCTCCTGCTCAGATATTTCTTCCACAGCCTCCGCTTTTGGAGTAAAGGCAGAAAGGATAAAGCCGCCAGTCTGATCTGCCAGTTTGGCAGACACTGCACCTGCTATGATATATGCCGCGATCAGAATGACCATACATTCCATGATCAGCTGCAGTAGGATCTTCTTCTTTGAAATACCAATAGAAAGGTAAATTCCTATCTCCCGTTTCCTGTCTTTTACCCGGCTCGCAAGAATCATATAAAATATGAAAAATGTGATCCCGAATGTCGCAATAATAAGGACAGAAAGAAAAATATTAATATGTTTTAGCGGTTTTATGGCGCCACTGTAAAGGGAGTCATCCTCCTCCACATAGAAATTTGCCCACTCGATACTGCTGTCACTCTCAATGCTTTCGATGATAGAGTTGAGCTTTTTAGGATCCTGGACAAAGAAAGTGACCTTGTCATATTCCGTGTCATATCCCCCGTAATCATCGAGCGTTTTAATGTCAGACACGCTTGCAAACATCAGGTTGTCAGCTATCTGATCTTCTGCTGTATATTTATTGACAGACTGAGAACTGTTCACATGGAAAAATCCTATCACTTCCAGATTGAGTGGCTGGCCAAGATTTTTATCTACAGCGCCGTCATACAGATACAGACATTCTCGCATCTCAGCTTTCAAATAATCACCCAATTTGATGCCGTTCTTTTCAGCCAGTTTGTCAGATATCAGCACAACGCCACTGTCCTGGTCAGTAATCGGCCTCCCGGCACAGAGTTCAAAGCTGCCTGTCTGGAAATAATGGTGGAGCGAGCTGTCGGTGCAACCATAGAGACCGGTTGCTTGCTTATATATATTTTTTTTGGACATTTCTTCTTCAGTCATGGTTGCAGCATATTGCGGATCGCTGCCAGCCTTTTCTATGATCCCCTGATATAATCCGGGGAAGAGGGAAATATCATCAATGTAAACGGTCATCCAATTATCTACAGAGTAATTTACAACACCATCATGCTTAAGAACAGTCTGGATCATCTTTTCATCAATCAATGGACCCACATAAGAGCTGATCGTTCCTCCGTTGGGCAAGGTTGTAATTTTCTTATATGCCGGGTCATCACTTATAATTGCCTCCATCTTAAACGAACCACCTAAAGACTCACGGATGTTCTTCTGCGCCTCCTGGGAGCCACGGAATATGGCTGCACTGGTAAGAGCTACTGTAAATAGGATGATCAAAAGAAATAGAAGGATCAGATTGGTTCTTTTTCTTCTGACATAAAGAAAAGAGCGTCTAAGTGTATTCATAACATCATCCTTATCTGAGAGATAAATTGGTATTACAAGGTTACCTGATACACAATTTGAATGTACAATATTTTCTGTTTTAAATAAATTATACAATTATTTTTGGTGGAAATCCATTGATTTAGTTAAATATCGAAAAAGAACATAGTATGGCCTATACGGAGGTTATGCTTATATAGTATTTGTCATCTCCGATCGTGACGCGGTATGCGGACTCGTTTCTGCATAATTCCCACTTGTATAAAAACGGAAAGATCTGTCTTGCTCTGGTATCCTGCTGTGAACGGTCACACTCGACAGATACGGGCTCAAACCCCAGGCAGAAAAGGTAAACAGTCTGTATATCCTCATCGTGGCGCAATGTCAATCCCAAGTCGTATTGATGATCATAGCTGCTTACTTTCATTTTTGTCAGAAATCCGTCCCGGGCGTAAATGTAATGGTTTTCGACTCTTCTCTGGAGCCGTGTTTGTATACCACCGAGAAATTGCAGGTAATAGGATCGTCTGTATATATAGGCGTTCTTGGAACCAAATAGATAAAGGCGCTTCCGTTAGGACGTGAGGTGACTTTGGGTGAGATACGTGGATTCCTTAATCCGGCTTCAAAAGATAGACTTCCAATCCCAGCTCTTTTGGGGGTAGACTGGTAGTTGAAAGGATAATACATTCTGTCAGAGACATTATAAACCATGTTTGTCACTTTGTATTCAGATGAGTCATCGAACGTAAAGCAGGCAGGATCCCAGTTTACAGTGACCAGATCCGAGCTAAGTGATCCCGGAGTGATGTTCCAATAATAGTCTATAACAAGCAAAAGCTGCGCAATTTCTGAGTCTGATACGACAGGAACCTGCGTTATAGTCAGTTCTAATTGTGATTTGGGAATGTCTGTCCCCTGATATCCTGCTGCGCAGGCTGCTGTTCCGCCTACCAGGCACAGACAGGAGAATACGGATAGTAAACGGGCTGTTTTTTTCAGGACTGCCTTCACTCCTATTCTTCAGAAATAAACGTACCTTTGTAACTGTTACAATATGATACCTTCAGTATAATTGGGGGCGGGTATTTTGTAAACAACTTTGAAGCTCACAGTTAAAACTAAATCCCCGGAAGCATGTCCGCCTCCGGGGATCCATCATATTTTACAAAAAAAGAATGGAAGCAATGGGGCTCGAACCCATGACCTCTCGCGTGTGAGGCGAACGCTCATCCCGGCTGAGCTATGCTTCCATATCTGTTATTATAGCACTGTGCCAGCAAAATGCAAGGTATGAAAATAAAGGAAAATCAAAATTTGAAAACAATTGTGTTAAAAGTTTGACATTTAAAATAATATTTAGAAAATTATATTTACAAAACAAGGAAATGAGAGTAGAATACCATCTGAACTGAACTTTTTTTTACTAGGAGGTAACAAAAGATGAATACAGAAGCAGTGATCTCAGTCATTGTCTTTCTACTCGTCATGGCTGCGATCATTTCTGAAAAAATGCACCGCGCTGTCGCCGCCATGGCAGGAGCGGTCATTCTTCTGCTCTTTCACGTGCTGTCGGTCGATGAGGCCACGACATACGTGGATATCAACACCATCGGCGTTCTGGTGGGGATGATGCTCTTTGTGGCAGTCGTCAAGAATTCCGGACTGTTTGAGTATGTCGCCATCAAGGCGGCAAAGCTTACGAAAGGACGCCCAATGGCCATACTGGTCGTGTTTGCCATTATTACAGCGGTATTGTCCGCTTTCCTTGACAACGTAACGACCGTACTTCTGATTGGTCCTATGACCATTGCCATCACACAGATGCTGGAGGTGAACCCCATCCCCTATCTTCTGTCTCAGATTATGGCGTCCAATATCGGCGGCACAGCCACGCTGATCGGTGACCCGCCAAATATTATGATCGGCAGTGCGGCGGGCCTGAGCTTTATGGACTTTGTGGTCAATACAGGAAGTGTTATTGTGATCATCCTGGCAGTGACTGTACTGATCTACTATTTTATGTACCGGGGCCAGATCAGTGTGATAGAGGAGAACATGCATAAAGTAATGGAGCTGGACGAAAACCGCTCCATCAAAGATAAGCCGCTGCTGATAAAAAGTGTTATAATGACTGTAGTGGTTGTGATCGGGTTTGTCTTTCACTCACAGCTGCAGGTTGAGTCAGCGACAGTAGCTCTTTTTGCTGCAGGCTTTATGCTGGTCTTTGGAAAACAGGATGCAGAGGAGATCATCCTTGGCGTTGAGTGGTCCACCATCCTCTTCTTTATCGGACTCTTTGTTGTGGTGGGCGGCATGCAGAAGTCAGGCGTTATCACCTCACTGGCAGAGCTGATGATGGAGTTCATAGGAAATAACGAGGCCCTGGGCATTGTCATTATCCTCTGGGTGTCAGCGATCATCTCGTCTTTCCTGGACAACATCCCCTTTGTGGCAACGCTCATTCCGCTGATCCTCACAATGGAAAGCGGCGGCGTGGATGTGACCCCGCTGTGGTGGGCGCTCTCCCTGGGCGCATGTCTGGGCGGAAACGGTACACTGGTGGGAGCCAGCGCCAATGTGGTACTGGCGGGAGTCAGCGCAAAGAACGGCTATCCGATCACCTTTATGCAGTACACAAAAACAGGATTTCCGCTGATGCTTATTTCAATCCTGATCAGTACAGTTTATCTGCTGCTCCGTTTTGCATAAGCGTCTGCAGGAACAAAGGAAGGAGAATCTTGTATGAACAAAAACACAGTAAGCGGGGATATTGTCGACTGGCAGCTCAGGCAGATGGGCGCGTCTAATATCACTTTTGTAAACAGTAATATGTACATAGTGGATTTTAAACTCGAGAAAGGCCTGCTTGTATCTTACGTGTTCAACATTACCCGGGGAGACAAATATTTTCTCCAGAGAATGCGGCCCTACGCCATGGTGCAGGGAAAGTATGCCAACACGGCAGAGATTGCCGAGTTCATTGAAAAGGATCTGTCCAGGTTCCGCAATGCAGAGCACAGCAGCAATTTCGACAAATTTATTGAAATCTCAAAGAAAGGTGCGGAGTTTGCAGAGGCTCTGGAAAATCTCTTCCTCAACTACAACGTGGACAAAGATGAGATGGAGAGGATGGACGAGAAGCTGGACAAACTGCTGGAACATCTGGAGCAGGCCAGGGAAAAGGCAGCACCTATCCAGATGCCCTGACATCTGACCGGAAAAATGTCAGACAGAGAAAAAACCTCATGAGGCGAAAAATGCCCATGAGGTTTTTCTATATTTATCATTTTTATCACTTTACCTGTCTGCCAGCTCTTTTACAATGTCCTCCCAGCTGATGCCCCGCTCTACCATCAGCACCATGGCATGATAGAGAAAATCAGCCATCTCGTATTTTACTTCTTCCGGGTTGGGGTTCTTGGCCGCAATGATGATCTCTGTGGCCTCCTCTCCCACCTTCTTGAGGATCTTGTCGATCCCCTTCTCAAAGAGATAGTTTGTGTAGGAACCTTCCTTTGGATGGTCTCTTCTGTCCACGATCGTATCGTAGACGCTCTCAAACACCTGGAGCGGGTTTGTCTCATCGTAGTCAGAGCCCACCAGAGGCTGGAAGAAGCATGTGGGGTTGCCGGTGTGGCAGGCGGCGCCTACCTGGTCTACCTTGGCAAGAAGTGTGTCCTTGTCACAGTCGATGGTCAGGGAGTGGACATACTGGAAGTGTCCGCTTGTCTCGCCTTTCACCCAGAGACACTGGCGGCTCCGGCTGTAGTAAGTCATCCGTCCGGTCTTGATGGTCTGGTCAAATGCCTCCTCGTTCATGTAGGCCAGCATCAGCACTTCCTGGGTCTTGTAGTGCTGCACAATGACCGGGATCAGCCCGTTTGCGTCTGTCTTAAACTCAGAGAAATCCATCATGCTCTCAAAGGAGGTCATCTGGATCTGCTCCTCCTCACATTTTTTCTTGAAGGCGGAGAAATCCATGTCTGTCTGACTCACATATTTTCCAGAGAGTCCCCGGACGCCGGAGCACTTCAGGATCTTAAAGAGCTCACTTTCCTCCATGGTGTCTGTCAGCACGACACAGGGAATATCTGTCACATTGATCACAGAATTCAAATCCAAACGATGCATGAACACCAGCTCGCTGGCGTACTCATTAATGAGATGCTGGTGCTTGAAGAGAGCGTCAAAGTCGTTCAGTGAGACAGCGATCTTCTCCTTTCCAAAACGCTTGGATACATCTTCTATCAGCTTCTGGTTGTCTGCCTTGGAGAAATTCAGCAACGCCCTCTTTGCGCCTGTATAGAGGATCTTCTTGATATCTTCCTGGCGCTTGACGTTTCCGCCGGCTACCATGGGAATGTGGATGACACGGTTAATCTTTTTCATCAAATCAATGGCCTCATCGTGATCTTCGTCAGATTCTGAAAGATCAAATACAAGAAGCTCGTCTGCGCCGTGCCCGCTGTAATACTTGGCAAGGGAAATGACATCGTCGCTCAGTACCGTGTGGTCGTCGAACCAGCGAACTGCCTTGCCGGAGTCGATAAAGATACAGGGTATCAGTCTTTTATAACTCATTTCTCTTCCCTCTTCCTTTCCTATAAAGTGCCCTTTGTGGTCCAGGTGCCCTCAACGCGGGGGTCCACGGATACCGCCATATCCAGGGCTTTTCCGAAGCCTTTAAAGATCGCTTCGGCGATATGGTGGTTGTTTATGCCGTCCAGCACCTTCAGGTGCAGGTTCATTTTCGCACTGTAAGAGACAGCATAGAAAAATTCTCTCACCATCTCTGTGTCCAGATCTCCAATCCTCTCTGCTGTAAAAGGAGCGTCATAGTTCAGATAAGGGCGACCGGACAGATCGATAGCGCACAGAATCAGGGTCTCGTCCATAGGCAGCAGGAAATTGCCGTATCGCTTGATCCCCTCCTTGCCGCCGAGAGCCTCCAGGATGGCGCTTCCAAGTACAATGCCTGTATCCTCTACCGTGTGATGGCAGTCCACATCCAGGTCTCCCGCAGCCTTCACAGTCAGGTCAAAGAGGCCATGACGGGCAAAACCGTCCAGCATGTGGTCGAAAAAGCCGATGCCGGTCTCTATATCTGTCTTTCCGGTACCGTCCAGGCAGATGGTGACTTCTATATCTGTCTCTTTTGTGGTTCTTCTGATTGTAGCTTTCCTGTCCATATCTGTATTACGCCTCCTTATCTTCAAAGCGGACTTTGATGGAATTGGCATGCGCTGTCAGCTGTTCAGCCTGTGCAAAAGCCTCAATGTCCGTGTGTATCCTCTCAAGTGCCTCCCGGGAGTAGCCGATGATGCTTGATTTCTTGATAAAATCGTCCACAGACAAGGGCGAGAAAAACCGCGCTGTCCCGTTTGTGGGAAGCACATGATTGGGCCCTGCAAAATAGTCACCCAGCGGCTCGCTGGCGTACTCTCCGATAAAGATGGCGCCGGCGTTGCGGATCCGGGTCATCACATCGTAGGGATTCCGGGTCTGAATCTCCAGATGCTCTGACGCGATCTCGTTGGCAATGTCAATGGCGTCCTCCATGCTTTCAGCCACAAGGATATAGCCATAATTGTCCAGAGATTTCCGAATGATCTCGCTTCTGGAGAGCTCCTGCAAAAATCCGTCCACTTCTTTGGACACCGCTTCTGCCAGCTCCTCGCTTGTGGTGACAAGGATGGCGCTGGCCAGTTCATCGTGCTCTGCCTGGGACAAAAGGTCTGCCGCCACATACCGGGGATTCGCAGTTTCATCTGCAATGACCAGGATTTCACTGGGGCCTGCGATGGCGTCAATGCTGACGTGTCCATAGACCGCCTTTTTAGCCAGGGCGACATAGATATTTCCCGGTCCCACGATCTTGTCCACCTTGGGAATACATGATGTGCCGTAGGCCAGGGCGCCTACTGCCTGAGCGCCTCCCACTTTATAGATCACATCTGCGCCTGCCTCGTGGGCAGCTACCAGTGTATTGGGGTTCACCTTTCCGTCTCTGCCCGGAGGAGTCACCATGACAATCTCCTCCACCCCGGCAACTTTGGCGGGAACAATATTCATCAGAACGGAAGAAGGATAAGCGGCTTTCCCGCCGGGGACATAGACCCCCACCCTTTGCAGAGCAGTGACCTTCTGACCCAGGATGGTGCCGTCCGGTTTACTGTCAAACCAGCTGTACTGCCGCTGCTTCTCGTGGTAGCTTTGTATGTTGGCAAGTGCCTTGCGGATGATGGAGACAAGCTCCTCTCCGGCCAGCTCATAGGCCTCGCGGATCTCCTCCTCTGTCACTTGGATGTTCTGCTCATTTATGCTGGCATGGTCGAATGTTTCTGTATACGCAAACAGCGCTTCGTCTCCTTTGTTCCTCACATCCTCCAGGATACGGGCTACTCCTGCCTCGTACTCTCCGTACTGATTGGGGCTTCTCTTTAAAAGATCCTCCAGGAGATTTCTCTTTGTGTGGCTGTCCAGTTTCTGTATCCTCATGTTCACAATCCCTTCTTTCCAATACTTGTATGCCCGCTATGTCCGGGCTGTATGCTTTCCGCAAATACAGGGGCCTCAGATCACGGTCCGCAGCCGGGTGATGAGATCCCTGATCCGATCGCTATCCATGCGCATGCTGACAGGGTTCACGATCATCCGTGCGGAGATAGGGCATACCTCCTCCAGGACTGTCAGACCATTCTCCCGCAGGGTGGACCCGGTCTCCACAATATCAACGATCACTTCTGACAAGCCAACAATGGGAGCCAGTTCAATGGAGCCGTTCAGTTTGATGATCTCCACAGTCTGGTGTTTTGTGTTGTAGAAATAATCTTTGGCTATATTGGGATACTTTGTGGCGACACGGATGATCTCGTGGTTCTCCAGCAGGGGCGCTGCCTTCAGTGGGCCGCACACGCACATCCTGCAGGAGCCGTATCCAAGGTCCATAACCTCGTGGACTTTGCGGCCCTCTTCCAGGATCGTGTCTTTGCCTACGACCCCGATATCTGCCGCACCATATTCCACATAGGTAGGCACATCGGGTCCCTTAGAGAGGAAAAAGCGGAGTTTCAGCTCCTCGTTTGTGAAAATGAGCTTTCTGGAATTTTCGTCCTTCATCTCGTCGCAGGTGATGCCGATCTTCTCAAAAAGTTCCAGTGTATGTTTTGCAAGTCTGCCCTTGCCCAGGGCAAATGTCAGATATCTCATAATTACTGCTCCTGTTCTTTACTGCCTACAACCTTCTCCTCCCCTGTGACAAGGTTGACCATTAAGATCTGCCTGTCTTCCTGTATGTAGATCAGGCTTCCGGCATAGTATTTCTTTCCGTACTTTTTGTAGTCGTCCAGAGTCTTTCCCGGCTCTTTGCAGAGAAGCTCTGTGTTTTTGAACTTATCCCGGAATTCTTTTGCCAGCTCGATAGCTGACTTTTCCATTCCCTTGTCATACAGGATCAAATTGTTTTTGCGGGAGTATGTGATCCGCACATGCTGCCTTGTGAGAGCCTTCATCAGCTCATCGATGACCAAGGCAAAACCGATGGAGGGCGACTCTTTCCCGAATTTTTCCAAAAGATGGTCATAGCGTCCGCCCTTTACGATGGCGTCCCCTGTGCCAAAAGTGTATCCTCTGAAAATAATGCCGGTGTAGTATCCGTAAGTGCCGCTCATGCTCAGATCAAAGCTGATATACTTCTCTGCTCCGTATATTTTTAATATCTCATAGATCAGCTCCAGGCGGCGCACAGCCATGATAGCCTTGGAGTTCGGAGCGATATTCCGGGCCTTGGTCAGAACTTCCACTCCTCCGAACAGGTCGCCCAGACCAGAGAGAGCCTCCTTGGCACTTCTGCGCACCTGGATGCTGTCCAGATACTCTTCCACGCCGAAATAGTTCCGGTTTCCGATCAGCTCGCGCACCCGTCTCTCTGACTCTGCGTCCAGAGAGGCGTCCTCGATCAGGCTCTGGAAGAAATCCACGTTGCCCACACTGACCTGGAACTCCCGCAGCCCGATGGAGGACAGACAGTCCACCACCATGGCAAGCATCTCAGCGTCAGCCTCCACTGTATCTACACCGATCAGCTCGGCGCCCATCTGGGTATTTTCACGCATCCGTCCCTGATAGCTGGAATGATTGACAAAGGTATTCCCTGTGTAGCAGAGGCGGATAGGAAGATCCTCATCTCCAAAAAGTGTGGCGGCTGCCCGTGCGATGGAGGGGGTGATGTCCGGCCGGAGCACCAGCGTGTTCCCCTCCTTGTCAAAGAACTTGTACAGATCTTTTGAGGGGATGGTGCCGATCTCTTTGCGGAAGACATCAAAATATTCAAAAGTAGGTGTCTGGATGTCGTGATAGCCATAGAGCTGCAGCACTTTGTGCAGACGGCTCTCCAAAGACAGCTTCTTGCCGCACTCTACATTATATATATCACGGACTCCTTCCGGTGTATGTAGTAACTGTTTCATGAAAATCCTCCTCACACTTTACCGTGGTAAAACACTAAAACTCTTTTGCAATTATACGCACTTTTTTATGTATTGTCAAGTTCGTCCCTCATAGACAGGTCCAGGTTCATAAGATCCAGGTAAGGCAGATAGACATTTGCCTTCATATCCATAAAGAAGCGCGGGTCTAGCTCGTCTATGCGGAAGCTTTTCCGTCCCCCCTGCCGGGAACGGTTCCAGAATTTCAGAAGCTCCTCGAATCTCATATAGTAGGCTCTGTTCTCCCCGCTGAAATAGATGAGGAGAAAGGCCACCCCGCCCTGCCGTTCAAAGCGCTCCATGAAAACGGCCTGGTGCTCGTGGATATTCTGGATAGGGAAGGTAGTCTCCGCACATTCCTTTGCGTCAAAACATACGGGGATCCCCTGGACAACGCCGATGTAATCTACAGTACTGCGCTGTTCGAAATAGGCCAGGGTGATCTGCCTGTGTTCTTTATCCATGCGGACCGGAGTGATAGGGGTGGGGATCTTCTGGATCAGAGCGATATTCTTTTCTGCATACCGCTCATTGGTCCTGTTAATGATATCCTCCAGCTCCGAACCCCGCAGTCCTCTTGTGCTCCATGTTGCCATGTCTACTTTTCCCCCTCTTCTTTAAGAATGCTGGAAAAAAGATCCGGAAGGGGCGCCTCAAAGGTCTTTCCGGACAGGTAGGAAAGGGGGCCGGAAAGATCCGGAAAGACGAGACGGTACGCGTGGAGGAGCTGGCTGTCAAGCCCCCAGTCTCTCTTCCACCGGTCATTCTGTCGTCTGTCCCCGTATTTGTAATCTCCCACAATGGGGTGCCCTGTCCCTGCCAGGTGAGCCCTGATCTGGTGGGTGCGTCCGGTCACAAGGTGGACTTCCAGCAGTGTGGTGTCCCTGTACAGGGCGACCGGCCGGTATTCGGTCTCAATAAAGAGATCTTTTGGTCCCCGCTTCTGTGCGTGGATGGAGACCTTGTTTGTCTTTTCATCCTTCTGCAGCCATCCCCTTATGCGCATAGATTTTTCTACCCGGCCGCTGACCAGACACAGATAATATTTTTTCAGTGTCCTGTCCTTAAAAAGACGGCTCAGCTCCTGCAGGCCTGCCAGGCTCTTTCCCGCGGCGATGAGACCGCTTGTATTCCTGTCCAGACGGTTGCAGACAGAAGGTCGGAACGTGCGAAGCTCCTCTTTTGTAAGCTGCCCGGTTGTGAGCAGGTAGTCGGTCACATACTCGGTCATGGACCACTCCTTGTTGTCCGCTCGCTGGGACAGTAGGCCGGCCGGTTTGTTTAAAAGAAGAATGTGGTCGTCCTCATAGACAATGTTTCCCCTTCCCAGGCGGAAATCTCCTCTTTTCCCCGGGAGAGACTTCTCTTTTGAAGCAGGGGCTTCTTCTGAAAACTGGTCAATGGTCTCCTGGGAGAGGAAGAGGCGCACCACGTCGCCTGAGGACAGCTTCTCGCTTCCGGCTGCCTTCTTTCCGTTGAGGACGATATTCTTTTTTCTGAGCATTTTATAGAAAAAGCTTTTGGGCGCCTTTTTCATATATTTGGCAAGAAATTTGTCCAGGCGCTGTCCTGCTTCGTTTTCTGTTATCTTTAATTCCTGCATGTCTCTTGCTTTCCTACATGGAGATATTGAGAAGGATCCGGCGGATCCGGTTCTCTCTTTTCCTGTGTTCGCTCTGCTCCACCTGAGCAATGCTGTTCAGCCCTTCTGCCCGTGTTAGAAAGGGCGTGTAGTCGGAAAAGATCTTTACGGTGATCTTGGTCAGACGGTTTTCCTCCAGGATGTTCTTAATATGTCTGGCTGCCTCCTCCGGGACAGTCTTTTTGTTGGGGGCATAGCCGCAGACTGTATTGCCGGAGATGACCACTGCCTCCACGGGCATGATCTTTTCACGGCTGGTGATGACCAGGTCAAAAGCTGTGGTAAGAAGAGGTGCCTTGTCCTGGATCTCAGCCGCCTTTTCCTGGTCAGCGGTCCTGTAGGGCAGCACGGTGATAAGACCCACCAGCATTTTGCAGGCAGGCAGGCAGCCCACGATGGCTACCACAGTAAGCAGATTCAGCTTAGTGCCGGTCTGCATGTATCCCAGTACCAGGAGGGCGATCACGATGCCAAACTCCAGGAGAGTGAGCAGTAAAAGCCGTATTTTTCTGGCGTTCAGATAGCCAGGTGTTCCTTTTTCAATCTTCATCTTAAGTCAGACTCCTTGTATTCATTTTGTTCATAAACCAGTCGGTCAGTCTGTCGGGAGCGATCTTGGCGGCAGTCCGCGCTCCCTGCATGGCTGCGCCATAGACAGACACCCTGCGGCGCTTCCTCACGTCAGACAGAGCTTTTCTCACGACCTTTCCGGGCTGGGCCATAAGCTTCTTTCTGGCTCCGCCTGCCGGATCTCCGGCTGTCCGGAAGAAAGCTGTCTCCACAGGTCCGGGGCACACGGCAGTGACAAAGATCATTTTGTCAGCCAGCTCGCGCCCCAGGGCTCTGCTGAAGCTGAGCACGTAGGATTTTGTGGCTCCGTACACCGCTGCCCCGGGCTGGGGTGCAAATGCGGCAGCGGAGGCCATATTGACGATGCGGCTTCCCCTGTTCATATAGGGGAGGCAAAGGCTGGTCAGATGGGTCAGGGCCACACAGTTCAGCTGGATCATCCCTGTCAGGGTATCGGTGTCTGACTGGGAGACCGGGGCATTGCACCCGGTCCCGGCACTGTTGACCAGCATGCGGATATCCGGCTTCAGTGCCTCCAGGTCCCGCTGAAGATGGTAGTAGATATAATTCCTGGTGAGATCGCTGTCGTAGATGCGGCAGTAGATGCCGCTCTCCCGTGTCAGCTCTTCTCTGAGCTGTTCCAGCTTGTCGCTGCTGCGGGCGATGAGCCATATCTCATCCAGATTCCGGTAGAACTTCGGTATCTGTCTGGCAAACTCCCTTCCAAGTCCGGAGGAAGCGCCGGTAACAATCGCTGTTTTCATATAAATCCCTTCTTTATCAATTATCTATACTTGTCTGCGTGTTACAACTTTCCCTGGCTGTCAGGCTTTCTTTTTATGTATATTGCGGATTATCTTTTTCTTTCCGCTTTTTCTGGCCCCTCTCTCCCCCGGACCAGATGCGTACGGATTTTTGCGCGGTTTTTTCTGGACAATGCCGCTTTCCTTCTCTTTTGGCTTCCTGGGCCGGATCAGACACTTTCTGTCAAATCCTACCAGGTCCATCCGCCCCTCACGCTTCAGGGCCTCCAGGACCAGGTCATAATTCTTCGGATCCCGGAACTGGATCAGAGCCCGCTGCATAGCCTTTTCATGCGGATTTTTCGGCACATAGACTTTTTCCATATTCCTGGGATCTACTTCTGTATAGTACATGCAGGTGGAAATGGTGGAGGGGGTGGGATAAAAATCCTGGACCTGCTCCGGCATCACGCCCAGATCCCGCAGGTACTCTGCCAGGGCGATGGCCTCCTTCAGCGTGGAGCCGGGATGGGAGGACATCAGGTAAGGGACAAGGTACTGCTTTTTCCCGAGCTGTCGGTTGATCTTCTCGTATTTCTGAACAAAAGACTGGTAGACACTGTTTTCCGGTTTTCCCATTTTCTGAAGTACGGAATCTGCTATGTGCTCCGGCGCCACCTTCAGCTGTCCGCTCACATGGTACATGCACAGCTCCCTTAAGAAAGTGTCATCTCTGTCAGCCATCACATAGTCAAAGCGGATGCCGGAGCGTATGAACACTTTCTTAACACCAGGCACATCTCTTAGTTTCCGTAATAATTTTACGTAGTCTTTATGGCTGACTTCCATATTTTTACAGGGTTTTGGAAAAAGGCACTGCCTTCTGCTGCACACGCCTTCTGTCAGCTGTTTTTTGCAGGAGGGCTGCCGGAAATTGGCGGTGGGGCCTCCTACATCGTGGATGTATCCTTTGAAATCCTGATCCTGTGTCATCTGCCGTGCCTCTGAAAGCAGGGACTCGTGGCTCCTCGTCTGGAGGATACGACCCTGGTGGAATGTCAGCGCACAGAAACTGCAGCCTCCAAAGCATCCCCTGTTACTGACAAGGGAGAACTTGACTTCCTGGATGGCGGGGATTCCCCCTGCCTCCTGGTAGGACGGATGCCAGGTACGCATGTATGGATAGCTGTATACCTGGTCCAGCTCCTCCTGGCTGAGAGGTTTGGATGGCGGATTCTGGACCACAAAGCAGTGATCGGAATAGGGTTCTACCAGCCTCCTGCCGGAAAAAGGATCTGTGTTGCAGTACTGGGTATAAAAGCTTTTGGCGTAGTTTATCCTGTCTCTTTTCAGATCTTCGTAGGAAGGCAGGATCACAGGATCGTAGACACTGGACAGATCCCGCACCTTGCACACAGTCCCATCGATATAGGTGAGATCCCGGATGGAGAGACCAGCATCCAGCGCTTCTGCAATGGCTGCGATGGACCGCTCACCCATTCCGTAGGAAATAAGATCTGCTCCTGAGTCCAGCAGAATGGACCGCTTCAATGTGTCGGACCAGTAGTCATAGTGGGCGAGACGGCGCAGGCTGGCTTCAATGCCCCCGATGATGACCGGCGTGTGTTTGTACACCTGCCGGATCAGATTACAGTACACTACGACAGCGTAGTCCGGGCGTTTTCCCATGACGCCGCCTGGAGAGAAAGCGTCTGTACGGCGCTTTCTCTTTGCCACTGTGTAGTGGTTGACCATGGAGTCCATGTTCCCCGCTGACACTAGAAAAGCCAGCCGTGGCTCCCCGAACTCCATGATACTCTCCCGCTTCCGCCAGTCCGGCTGAGCCAGGATGCACACTTTATATCCAAGGGACTCTAAAAGTCTTGTGATGATGGCATGGCCAAAGGAGGGGTGATCCACGTAGGCGTCCCCGGACACATAGACGAAATCCGGCTGGCTCCATCCTCTGTCCTCCATCTCTTTTCTGCAAATCGGTAAAAATCCCTGTTTCATTCTTCTTTTAACCTCTTGATCTCATGTTCAGTGAGAGGGCGGTACTCGCCCGGGGCAAGGCTGTCATCCAGACGCAGCGAGCCCATGGACTCCCGCTTCAGATAGGTTACCTCCATCCCCTGGGAAAGGAACATCCGCTTCACCTGGTGGAATTTTCCCTCCCGTATGGTAAGGCGCACCCGGGACAGAGACTGGCCTGCCTCAAGGATCTCCAGCCTGGCGGGCATAGTGACCAAGGGTTCCTCCTCAGTGCCGATATTGACCCCTCTCTGGAAGGCTGCCCTGGTTTCCTCCGTCACATGACCCTGCACCTCCACGTAGTAGGTCTTGTCCACATGGTGTCTCGGAGACAGAAGTCTGTGTGATAAAGCGCCGTCATTGGTGATCAGAAGGAGTCCCTCTGTATCTTTGTCGAGGCGCCCTACCGGAAAGAGATCTTTTCTCTTCTTATACTGGATCAGATCCAGGACGGTCCGGTCTCTTTTGTCTTCCGTGGCGGATACAACCCCAGCCGGCTTGTTGAGCATGAAATACTCTTCCGCCGCGTAGGAGACTTTTCTTCCATCCAGGCAGACTTGGTCTCTTTCATCCACCTTGCGCTCCGGCGAGCGGACCTGCTCACCATTGACAGTGACAGAGCCTCTGCGGATATATTTTTTTACTTCCTGGCGGGTGCCCTCACCCATGTCTGCCAGGTATTTATCTAATCTCATCATACGGACTGCCATCTCCATCCCGGCAGATATTTGTTCTTGAGAGTTCCGCCGGCCAGTTTACCCCAGCCGAGAGGATACCCGTCCACACAGAAGAGATGCCAGCCCTTCTGCGACGGGGAGACCAGATCTTCCACGTTCAGGGTCTCGCCTTTCAGATAGCGGACCACCCGCTCATCGCTGCAGGGCAGGCTGATGACCTGGTCAAATTCTTCTGCTTTGAGTGCCATTGCCAGAGCCTGACTGGGCTCGAAACGGTTTTTCTTAATCTCGCCCAGGAGAAGCCCTGTCCGAAGGAAACGGATCCCCCGGATATCAGAAAGTCCTTCGGGCATATAATAAACCCTTTCGCCGTGAATATCCAGTCTGGACGGGCTTAAATCTATCTTAAGTTTCTCTAAAAACTTTTCCAGTTCCTCAGGCAGCTTTCGGTTTCTCCGCTTCAAAGGCTCCTTTATTTCCGGCCCGGATACCTGCTTTCCCTTTTGGAGCAGGGCCAGGAAATGCCCCTCCCCGTGCATCCTGTGGGGGAAGATGCGGACCGTATCAGCCAGGGAGGGGTCTCCGTTCTGGACCAGATCCGGCCTGCCGGGAGCAAAGCCCTGGTAGGGATCTATGGGGCAGACATGGAATTCCGGCCGCTCTCTTAAAAGGTGGGCAATGACCTCCTCGTTTTCCGACGGGTCAAACGTGCAGGTGGAATAGAGCATCATGCCTCCCTCCTTCAGCATGGAGGCCGCCTGCAGGATGATATTTTTCTGTATCTTTGAAAAAAAGGCGGGACCGTGTTCTTCCCAGGCCTTTACCATCTTCCGGTCTTTGCGGAACATGCCCTCCCCGGAGCAGGGAGCATCAATGAGGATCTTGTCAAAGAACGAGGGGAAGAACTCTGCCAGGCGTCCGGGTTCTTCGCTGGATATAAGAACATTTCCTATACCGAAAAGTTCGATGTTCTTTAAGAGACCCTTGGCTCTGGAGCTGCTGATGTCGTTGGCGGCAAGAAGGCCTCTCCCACCCAGCTTTGCCCCCAGCTCTGTTGCCTTGCCGCCGGGGGCGGCGCACAGATCCAGCACTCTGTCGCCGGGTTCCACAGGAAGCCTGCTTGCCGGTGTCATGGCGCTGGGCTCCTGCAGATAGTAGAGGCCTGCAAAATAATAGGGGTGCCTGGCAGGGGATACTTCCTCCCCATTATAGTAAAAACCATTTTCAATCCAGGGAACTTCCCGGATCTTAAAAGGACAGATCCTGCGAAAGTCTTCCACAGATATTTTCTTTGTGTTGACCCTGAGCCCGTAATACCTGGGTTCCTCGTAACAGGCTATATATGATGGGAATTCGTCGCCCAGAAGGCGTTTCATTTTCTCTTCAAACTCAGATGGGAGTTTCATCTTTTTCCTCCGTTTTTATCTTGTAGTCATCTGATAAAGTATAACACAGATGGGCAGATTACACCAGCTAAGAATATTGGTATTTCAGCCGGTGCTCCTCCAGCGATCGCAGCAGATAGTAGGGATTTACACTGATCTCCTCCCCTGTCCCCCAGGAGTAAATGCCAAGGTGGAGGTGAACATCAAACTCACCTTTGGTTCCCTCCGGCCCATAGCCAGAATCTCCCATAAATCCCAGCAGCTGTCCTGCCTTCACTGTATTCCCCTCACGGATATCCGTGTAGGAGTCCAGGTGTGCATAGTAATAGTAGACGCCCTGGGGAGAAGTGATGCCGATCCTCCACCCGCCCAGCTCCAGCCATCCCAGATTGGTGATGGTCCCGTCAGATATGCTGACGACCGGGTAGATTCCCCTCTCGTTCCTGGCGGCCATGATATCTGTGCCCTCATGGCTGTTCCCTTCCTTGTAGTTTCTCTCGTACATCCAGGAATCTACGTAGGACACGGTGAGAGAAGGATCCAGGGAGGACGCAGGTACAGGGAAATAGATGCTGTCCTCTTCCACCTGCTTAAGGAATGTTCTGCACTCCCGGGAGAGAAGGGTCTGGTCCTTGCGCATGCCGGGGGAGAAAAAGTCCTTTCGATAGGAGGCAGATGAGATGGTTCTTGAGGCCAGCGTGTTCTGTCGTCCTTTCTCCATAAGACATCCAATCCCGAGAACACAGAAAAAAGAAAATAGTAATACAAGAAGGAGCAGCCTTCCGGCTTTTATTTGTGTCAATGCAAAACTCCTTTTTGTATTACTATATGAATGACTACAGGTATTTTAGTCGTGTACTATCTGCATTTGGCAAGAACGGCCTTAAGATAGTCGTAGCATCTCTCTGTGGAGGCGATATCCAGTTTCTCGCGGACAGAGTGCACATCCAGAATGTCCGGGCCAAAGGATACGCAGTCCAGATCCGGACGCTTGCCAAGGAACAGGCCGCACTCCAGACCGGCATGGATGGTGATGACTTTTGGATCCTCGCCGTACATCTCTTTGTAGGTATCTACCATGATCTCGCGAAGAGGTGAGTGCTCTTTGTACATCCAGCCCGGATAGTCGCTGTCTGCTGTAAAATCAGCATCGAAGAGAGCTGCAAGAATGCGCAGTCTTTCCTGCAGTGCCTCCTTCTTGCTGTCTACTGAGCTTCTGACAAGGGTACATATGGTGAGGACATCGTCTTTCACGGACATGACACCGGGATTGAGAGAAGTCTCTACCAGCCCTGCAAGTCCGCGGCTGTAATCCTGTGTGCCGTTGGGCATGAGATAGAGATAGTCAATGACCTGTGTGGTCCGCTCCGGTGCAGCAGCCTCCAGCTCCTTCTCCCCTGCTTCTTCCACCGTCACTTTAAGGCCGGGCTCTTCTCCCATAAATTCTACATCCCATGTCTCCTTCATTGCCTGTGCAGCTTTCTCTATCTTCTCCAGGCTGCCTGCAGGTGCCAGGACAGAGGCAGTGCAGTCCATGGCGATGACATTCTCTTTACTTCCGCCTGACAGGCTCACAAGCTGAAGGCCAGTCTCCTGGTTCAGCTGATGGAGAAGCTGTCCCATGAGCTTCAGGGCATTTCCCTTCTGCATATGGATCTCTGCTCCGGAATGTCCGCCTCTCAGGCCGGAAATGCGGATCACAAGAGAGAGTCCGCGGCTGGTCTGCCGGTCAAGGGCAAATGAGGTGCGGCAGGTGATCCCTCCTGCACATCCGCAAGTGAGGTATCCTTCTTCCTCTGAGTCGATATTGATCAGTTTTGTTCCTTTTAAGACACTCAGATCCACAGCCATAGCACCGCCCATGCCGGTCTCTTCATCTGTGGTAAACAGAGCTTCCAGAGGCGGATGAGGAATGTCCTTGCTGTCCAGAATAGCCAGAGCCATGGCGATAGCAATCCCGTCGTCTCCTCCCAGGGAAGTGTTTTTTGCTTTGACGAAACCATCCTCAATATACAGGTCAAGCCCATCCTTTTTAAAATCGTGATCGGAATCTTCTGTCTTCTCGCAGACCATATCCAGATGTCCCTGGATGATCACAGGCTCACTTGTCTCGTAGCCCTCTGTTCCGTTCTTTCTGATGATCACATTATTTGCTTCATCCTGGATAACCTCCAGTCCCCGCTCTTCGGCAAAGCGAACACAGTAATCGCTGATCCGCTTCGTGTCAAATGTCCCGTGGGGGATGCTGCACAGCTCCTCAAAAAAGTGAAAAACTGCTTTTGGTTCCAGATTGTCAAGTACTGCCATTGTATTACTCTCCTTTGTCTTATATGATTGTCTTCCTCTATTGTGTCACGGAATACATAAAAATGCAAGCCACACCATAAAATAAACCAGATCTTCTTTTACGCACCGGAGGTGCCATCCCATGAAACGCCGCCTCTTCACACTGGCAGTCATCTTCTTTTTCTTTGTCATGCTTCTCTTTCCGGGGCCTGTGTTTGCGGGGGCAAGCCAGGGGATCCTGCTCTGGTTCCGCACTGTCCTTCCCACCCTTCTCCCCTTTATGATCGCTGCCAATCTGATGGTGCGCACAAGTGCAGTGCACTATATTTCCCGCCTGGCAGGCGGTGTGCTGGGGCGGGTGCTGAAGGTGTCGGGGTGCGGGGCTTTTGCGGTCCTCTCCGGATTTCTCTGCGGATATCCCATGGGGGCAAAGGTGACGGCAGATCTCTTGAAGGAGGGAAAGATCTGCAGGGATGAGGCAGGGTATCTGCTGTCTTTTTGCAACAATACGAGTCCCATGTTTATTGTAAGCTATGTGGTGATGCAGAATATTGAAAGGACCGCCTACTTTGTCCCGTCTGTGGCCATTCTCTTTCTGTCTCCGGTTGTGTGCAGCCAGTTTTTTTACAGGATCCTCCGAAAAAAATACGATGACAGCCTGGACGCTGCCGGAAGATTTAAGAGTCCTATCGGAGGGAGACGCACCTTTTTTTCCTTTGATGTACTGGATCGCTGTATCATGGACAGTTTTGATTCCATCACACGTGTGGGCGGGTATATTATGCTCTTTTCTGTCTGCACAGAGCTGGCCTTTCTGCTCCCGGGAACCGGAGGGGCTACATCCGTGTGTCTCTTTTCATTTTTGGAGATCACAGCCGGCATTCCTATGCTCTCCGGGCTGGAGGCGGCCTTCCCGGTGCGGTGGGTGCTGATCATGGCTCTAACATCTTTTGGCGGATTCTGCGCGTCTGCGCAGACCTACAGTATGATCCAGGGCACTGGGCTGAAAATCTCTGTCTATCTCATAGAAAAGCTGGTCACCGCAGTGGTGACCAGCTGTATGTGCATCCTCTATCTGTGTATGTTCTGACAGGAGTATACGAGGCAGGATTTCTTACTCCAGCTCGATGCTGTCTTCCTCATAGGCCTCTACCGGCTCCTCCGGTGTTCCGTACTCGGCTTCCAGCCCTCTTGCAGACTGATCCGGGATCTCCAGCTCGGAGCGGTTGTTGCGTACCATGTCGTAGCACTCCTGGAGGGAGTTGACAAGGCCGTCATATTTTGTCGTGTAGCTGTCCAGCGTGTGGCCGATGATGCTCTCCGCGTTGGCAAGGAGGTCATCTGTGTACTGCATAGCCCCGATACGGATGTCGTTGGCATCGTTGGTGGCGTTGTCCAGGATCTGCTGTGCCTGCTCTGTGGCGGCTGTCACGATCTCATTTGCCTGGGCATAGGCCTGCTGCATGATCTCGTGCTCGCTGACCAGCTCAGATGTCTGGATCTGTGCCTCCTGGAGCATGCTGTCTGCCTTGGCCTGCGCATCAGCCAGGATAGCGTCTTTATTTGCAATGATCTTCTGATAGCGCTTGATCTCATCCGGTGTCTTCATACGGAGTTCACGGAGAAGCTCGTCTATCTGATCCTTGTTTACAATGATCTTTGTGGTGGACAGAGGCTGAAATTTACAACTGTCGATGTACTCCTCGATCTCTTCGATAATCTGTTCAATACGGCTGCTCATAATTTACACTCTCCTTTTTTATCCATTTTTTCCTGCATTCGCTCTATTACGATATCAGGTACAAACTGTGAGATGTCTCCCCCGAAAGCGGCTACTTCCTTTACTGTGCTGGAGCTCAGATAAGAATACTCCAGGCCGGTGGTCAGAAAGATCGTCTCCAGATCCGGCTCCAGCTTGTGATTGGTCTGGGCCATCTGAAGCTCGTACTCAAAATCTGTGATGGCACGAAGTCCTCTCACCACCATCTGCGCTTCCATTTTTCTCACAAATTCTACCAGCAGTCCCTCAAATGGAATGACTTTTACATTTGGAAGATTTTCCACTGTTTTCTCTAGTATTTTAACACGTTCTTCTACGGAAAACAACGGACTTTTTGCGTTATTTACCAATACTCCGACGATTAATTCATCCACCAGTTTTGCGGATCGTGTAATGATGTCCAGATGTCCGAATGTGACCGGGTCAAAACTGCCCGGGTAAACCGCTCTTAACATATTTCTTTCCTCCCCGAAGGCTCTATAAAGACGTGCTTATTCGTCTTGTAGACTTTCTCTTTTATGATTTGAAATCCCAGCTCATCCAGATAGTCGAAGGAAGTATCCTTTGCGGCCTCCACGATGATCACGCCCTGGTGCGCCAGAAGATCGGACTCAGCCAGATAGGTGAGCACCTGCTTTTCCAGCTCCTGGTTGTAGGGGGGATCCATAAAAATGTAGTCAAACTGTTTCTCCCCCTCCAGCCGGTAGAGGGCTGTCATCACATCGGAGGAGATGGTGAGAGCTTTCCGCTCCAGGTGAGTATGTTTCAGATTGTCCTTTATGCAGGCCATGGCTTTTGGATTCTTCTCCACAAAGACAGCCTCCATGGCTCCCCGGCTCAGGGCCTCGATCCCGATCCCGCCGCTGCCGGCAAAAAGATCCAGAAAAATACAGTCATAGAGATAGGGGGCCAGCATATTGAAAAGCGTTTCCTTTATGCGGTCCGTTGTGGGGCGGGTGTCAAGCCCGTCCAGCGTTTTCAGCTGCAGGCTTCGTGCAGTTCCGGCGATCACACGCATGAAATCACATCCTTTTTGTTCATTTGGGACGTAATACTTTTAAAAAGTATTACGTCCCAAATTATACTAACTGGTGTGTAATTGTGTCAACAGAAATAAACAAAAAGCACCCGACAGATATTATTTCAATCTGCCAGGCACTTTTTGTTTTGATATTTCGGAATTTTCGCAGGTATTTATACACTTTATTTCAGCTGCGCATTCTAGAGCGGTTTTCAGCCTATTTTCCGGCCATCTGTCTCTCCTGCTGTTCGATCATCTTTTTCACCATATAACCCCCAACAGATCCGTTCTGTCTGGAAGTAAGGTCACCGTTGTAGCCCTCTGTGAGCGGTACGCCCAGCTCGCTTGCAACCTCGTATTTGAATTTGTCCAGTGCACCCTTTGCTTCAGGTACTGCTGCTTTGTTAGATGAACGATTAGTCATTTTTATACTCCTCCTTTTTTGTAACATTTTGTTTTGTTGTTACACCGATAGTATATGGAGGATTTATAATATTACACTAGCATTTCCTGCATGCTTTTCCATTTTTTTCAACCATTCAGAATCGGCAGCTTCCGGGGAGGAGACAGCCTCACTGGCCATCTGGAGAAGCCTTGCGTCCTGGAAGACATCCCCCAGCTTAAAATTCATAAGACCGCTCTGGCGGATGCCGAACAGGTCTCCCGGTCCCCGCAGCTTCAGGTCCTCGGCTGCGATCTTGAAGCCGTCGTTGCTCTTGTTTAAGATGTCCAGCCGCTTCTTCGTCTCCTCATCGTGGGAGCCGGTCATAAAAATGCAGTAGGATTGGTATTTCCCCCGCCCCACCCGGCCCCGCAGCTGGTGAAGCTGAGCCAGGCCGAAGCGCTCCGCGTTCTCCACCATCATGACGGTGGCGTTGGGCACATTGATGCCAACCTCGATAACCGTGGTGGAGACAAGTACCTGGATCTTTCCACTGCCAAAGCGCTCCATGATCTCGTCTTTTTGTGCTTGCTTCATCTTTCCGTGAAGGAAGTCGACAGCGATGCCCTCCCCCAGCTCCTCCTGGAGCATGGCAGCATAGTCTGTCACATTTTCCACCTCCAGATGCTCGCTCTCCTCCACCATGGGGCAGATGATGTAGCACTGGCGTCCCTCTGCCACCTGTTTTTCTATAAACCGGTAAGCCGTTTTTCGATAGTTTGTGTCCACCACGCAGTTTTTGATGGGCAGACGGTCGGAGGGCAGCTCGTCAATGACGGAAATATCCAGATCTCCGTACAGGATAATAGCCAGTGTCCGGGGGATGGGGGTGGCACTCATGACAAGAATGTGGGGCATCTGTCCCTTCTGGGCCAGCATCTCACGCTGTTTGACTCCGAACCGGTGCTGCTCGTCTGTCACAACCAGAGCCAGATTCTTGTAGCCTGCCTTTTTCTGGATGAGGGCGTGTGTGCCGATGATGATCTGAGCGGTCCCATCCCCCATCCGCTGGTAGGCCTCCCGCTTCTCTTTTGCCGTCATGGAGCCGGTAAGGAGTTCAGTACGGATGGGAATGTGGTGCTCCTCCAGCATGGAGGTGATGGACTCGTAGTGCTGCTTGGCCAGCACCTCGGTGGGGGCCATGAGAGCGCCCTGGAAACCATTCAGTGCCGCTGTCATAAGAGCCAGAAGAGCGATGACTGTCTTTCCGGATCCTACGTCTCCCTGGACCAGGCGGGACATAGAAAAATCTTTCTGCATATCCGTAAGGATCTCATCCCAGACCCGCTTCTGAGCCCCTGTGAGCTGATAAGGCAGCTCGCGGATAAAGGCGTCTACCTGTGGCTTTGGCGTGATATGGAAATCATTGCGTGCCCGGTCTGTCTCCTCCTTCAGCAGCCGCAGGGAACAGACAAACTGGGAAAATTCCTCGAACACAAGCCGGTTCCTAGCGTGAAAGTACACTTCCTTGTCCTCAGGGAAATGAATGCCGCGCAGGGCATAATTGTACTCTGCCAGCTGATAGCTGAGCCGCAGCGTCTCCGGCAGCAGTTCCCGCTCCAGAGGCAGACTATCCAGTGCCTGGCGGACTGCCTTCATGACCGTATTGTTGGAGAGGCCGCTGGTCAGCGGGTAGACAGGCTGCATGGTATGGAGCTTCTCCTCATACTTGGCAGAGGGGTAGAAAATCTCCGGGTGCTCCATGACAAGGCCGCTCTTTTTCCGGGACACAAGTCCGCGCAGGGTGATGACGCCGCCCCTTGCCAGTGTGTTCCGAAGAAAGGGCATGCGGAACCAGACCACTTTCAGTGTGCCGCTGATATCCTTCAGACAGAGGGACGTAACCTGCATGGACCGGTTCCCTGACACCTGCACTCTGCCGAAAATAGCGCCTGTGACGGTCTGGACTTTGCCCTCCACAACCTCACTGATCAGGACCGGCTCCTCGTACACATCATAGCCTCTTGGATAGTACTGGATCAGGTCCCCCACGGTATGGATATCCAGTTTCAAAAAAAGTTTTTCTGTCTTTTCTCCGATCCCTTTCAGCTCATGGACCGGTGTCAGTTTATTCATACGACAATCTCCTGCTTTACTATCTGATTTTTCCGGACAAAAGAAATAACAGGCAAAACCAATGCCTGCTATTCCCTGCTATAACGTATCCTTTGGATCTATTCTACAGCCAGCACATAATAATAGATGGGCTGTCCGCCGTAATGTGCATCCACATCCACGTCCGGATATTTTTCTTCGATCTCAGCCACAAAGCGCTGCGCTTCCTCCTCTTTCACTTCCTCGCCGTAATACAGACTGATAAGCTCAGAGTCCTCATCTACCAGCTGATCCAGCATCTGCCGTGCGGTCTCCTCGATCTGCGTACCTACAGCAATGATACCCGCATCGCCGATGCCCATGATATCGCCTTCATGGATCTCCTTGTCGTCGATCTTTGTATCGCGCACAGCGTATGTCACCTGGCCGGATTTCACCTGTTCGATGGCCTCCAGCATGGCCTCCTCATTCGCCTTCCCGTCGGCCTCAGGCATAAAGCTGATAATAGCTGTGATCCCCTGTGGTACGGTCTTTGTCGGGATGACGATGATCTCCTTGTCTTTCACAAGAGCTTTGGCCTGGTTGGCTGCCAGGACAATGTTTTTATTGTTGGGGAGGATGAAAATTGTGTCCGCATTTACATGATCCACTGCATTGAGCATATCCTCTGTGCTCGGATTCATGGTCTGTCCACCCTCAATAATGTAATCAGCACCCAGTTCACGGAAGATCTCATTGAGTCCTTCGCCTATGGAGACAGTAATGAATCCCATGGGCTTTCTGGGCTGCGCAGCAGCGGCCTTCTCCTCCGCTTCCTTCTGCTGTTTTGCCAGCTTCTCAGCGTCACGGATCAGCTTCTCCTGGTGTTCCTCGCGCATGTTGTCGATCTTCATGCGGGAGAGCTGGCCATAGGTGAGGGCTTTCTGAATGGCAAGTCCCGGATCATTTGTGTGTACATGGACTTTCACCACGTCCTCATCAGCCACGCAGACGATGGAGTCGCCAATGGACTCCAGATAAGCCTTGAATTCATGCTCATCTGTCTCTGTGAACTCTTTCTCTGTCATAATGATAAATTCGGTACAGTAACCAAACTTGATATCAGCCGCGGACTCAGCGGAAACTTTCTGCTGGCCGGCCAAGGCAGATCCGGCACTCTCGGATGCGAGAGAGCTGTAATCAATCTCCTTGCCAAGGAAAGCATCGTAGGCACCCTTCAGGACTTCCATAAGTCCCTGTCCGCCGGAGTCCACAACACCTGCCTCCTTCAGAACCGGAAGCATGTCCGGAGTCTTTGCAAGGACTGCATCTCCCTCCTCAAGCAGGGCAGGGATGAACACTTCCAGATCATCCGTGGTCTCAGCCAGTTCACTCGCCTTCTCAGCGATGCCCCTGGCAACGGTGAGGATCGTCCCCTCCTTTGGTTTCATGACAGCCTTGTAGGCTGTGTCCTTGGCACGCTCGCAGGCTGCCGCGAGGTTTTGTACATTGATCTCCTGCTCATCCCGCAGAGCCTTTGTAAAGCCACGCAGAAGCTGGGATAAGATCACGCCGGAATTTCCCCTTGCACCCCGAAGAGATCCAGATGAGATAGCCTTCGCCAGAGATTTCATATCCATGTCAGCGAGAGCTGTCACTTCTTTTGCCGCCGCCATGATGGTCAGCGACATATTCGTACCTGTATCGCCGTCCGGCACAGGAAACACGTTGAGTTCGTTGATATATTCCTTTTTCGCCTCAATATTCTGCGCCCCGGCAAGAAACATCCTGGCGAGCATATCCACACTTATAGAATTTGTAGCCACTTAAAAGTCCTCCTTAACTAATCGATGACTCTGACGCCTTCGATGTAGATATTGATTTTATCCACCGGCATGCCGGAAAATTCTTCCACTTTGTATTTTACATTGCTGATCAGATTGTCCGTGACAGCGGAAATGCTGACACCGTAGGACACGATCACATGGAAATCAATGGTGATCCGGTTATCCTCTGATATGGTCACCTGGATGCCGTGAGTGAGACTGTCTTTTTTCAGAAGTCTGACAAGGCCATCCTTCACGTTGACCGCTGCCATGCCGACAATGCCGAAGCACTCAACGGCAACAGTACCCGCATATTTTGCGATTACTTCAGGATTTACTGTGATGATACCAAGATCTGTGCTCATGCTTCCCTTCATATAGTTCCCTCCAATGCTCTATTTTCATACTTTGATATAAGTCTGCTTAACAAAGGTATTATACTCTGTTTTCCATTGTTTTACAACAAAAAAAGACTAACTTCCCATGTCTGTATAGGGAAATTAGCCCTCTTTTCTCACTCGCTGATTAAGCACGCTCTACTTTGCCGGATTTTAAGCAAGAAGTACATACATACATTCTCTTTGCTCCGCTCTCTGTTTTTACACGTACAGATTTTACGTTTGATTTCCACATTTTCGGTGTCTTTCTATGAGAGTGGCTGACACTGTTTCCAAAGTGAGCACCCTTTTCGCAAATAGCACATTTCGCCATGACTGCACCTCCTAACGCTCATAATAGTCTGTTCTCCAGACTCGCAACAATCACATTCTATCAGAAGAAGTTCTAAAATGCAAGCATTTCTTTCTGATTTTCAAAAATATTTCTCACTTGTCATCTTTGCAGCAGAAAAACAGTTCATATGCAATCAGAAGACAAAGGATAATACAGAGGACTTCCACAAACAAGTTGGGAAGCCAGATGCTGATCAGAACCCCAACTGCGATCCAAAATAAGGCAAAGCCGGCTACCCGTTTCATAAAGACATCTCCCCCGCACAGGGTTTCTTCTTTCTATCTTATGTCTTGCCGCAGCCGGGCAGAACTTACAGTTCTTACTTTTTCTCCTCTTCTGCTTCGTCCAGAATATCGTTCAGGTCCTCCTCGGACATCTTGCCATTTCCTTTGGAAGTGAAACGGTCCAGCACATCCGGAACCATGTCCAGGATTTTGGTGATGGTATCCTGGTTCTTGATATTTACAAGACGCGTCGTGCCATTCTGGATGACAAGGACAGCGCTGGGAGTCATCTTGCCGCCCAGACCACCTGCACCTTTCTCTTTTTTCTCGCCGCTTTTGTCCCCGTTAAAGGCGCCGGCCCCAACGGCAAAGGACACATCCACGAGGGGAAGAATGATGGTGTCGTTGATATGGATGGCGTCTCCTACCACCGTCCTGGAAGAAATGACAGCGTCCATCCCCTGAAACAGAGCTTCCACAGTCCCTTTAAAATTATTGTCAGCCATATTAGTTAACCTCCTATGTTCTTATGCTTCCGCATGCAGCAATCCCCGTATATCCCGGAAAGTCTCCCGCACTGCCCGGCGCCGGATCAGCTGGAAAACCGCAAAGACGAGACTGGCTGTATAAAGCCGTCCCTCCAGTTTCGCCGCGCCCTGAAAGATCCGTTCCTCAAAGTCGGGAGAGATGCGTACTTCTCCAGGCAGAAAAGGATAGAATACCGCGATCCCTGCCAGCAGCTGCCCTGTGTGATAGGGATCCTCAAATCCAAAGCGCAGAGAAAGTTTGAAATGCCTGGGAAGGACATGTACGAGAAGCCGGATGACTTCCTTTTTTGTAATATAGAATGCCTTTTTATGGATCTCGTCACTTAAAAAATCTGATACCTGCTCTTTCTTTTCCATGAACAGGTCTATTTTATCACAGATCTTGCGAAAAGTACATTTTATCTTTTGAATGACCTGCTGAAGCCGCCGGCATATTTTTTCAAGCGCTTCGCGGATCTTATGGTGCTCCTCTTCATCGCCGGCCCGTGTTTCTTTGCTCCGCGCATAAGTTTCTTCAAGCGCTTCACGAGAAGTTTCAGTTGTCTTCTCAGCTGGCGCAGATGCTGCTGGCGCTTCTTCAATTGTCTCAGTCTTCTGCGGATCTTTTTCATGTTTTTCTTCATGTTCTTCTCCATGCTCTTCCTCCTTCTGCGGTCGAACTTCATCCGTACTCTTTTCCGGCTCCGGTGCCCGGGAAAGTGCCGGCTCCTCTTCCTGACTGTCTGTGCGGAAGCTGCCAAGCTTTTTCCAGGCGATCCTGCCCCTCACAGAAGATCTGCCGTCCTTGAATGCAAACCGTATCTCGAGCAGGCCGAGCAGCCAGGTGACCCGTCCCTGGGCTTTGAAATCCTTTTTGCCTGCATCCCATTTTGCCGCCCCCTGATAGCAGAAAGGGACAAAGAGAATGATACATAGCACTAATAGGAGTATGCCCAGTATGACGGCTAATATGACGCCTGCAATTTTTAAGATCAACAATAAAATATGAAGCATATTACTTTTCCTGTTCCCTGTAGTGTATGTAGCCGCAGACATCTGTCCCCATGTTTGTCTCTATCGTCTCCTGGGTGATCTGTCTGACAAGTTCCAGGGCTTCATCATAGTCACTGGCGATACCTGCGATAAAAAGTCCCTCAGAGGGGTAACCTTTCTGCAGAAGTTCTGCGGAGGAAAGGATCTCCATACGCTCCTGGCCATAGTTGCACAGGGCGACCAGATACACCGGCACCTGGAGTTTTCCCCGGCGCAGACGGCGGATCACCTTCTCCTTCTTCTTTTCCAATCCCTCTGACAGATACAGACGCTTTGCAAATTTCATAACGACAAGTCCTCTTTATACAATCTGCGAGCCGGTACGGTTCCACAGATCTGCTACTGATTATAATAATAACTGTCCAGGATCTCTTTTGCAACATCTACTGCTCTTGTACCGCCGTCAGACTGTTCCACAATCACGCAGATGGCAAGGCTTGGATTGTCCACATCTGTAAATCCGACGAACCAGGAGTGGTTTTTGGAAGAGTCGCCGTCCGCGTACTCAGCCGTCCCGGTCTTGCCGGCCACACTGTAGCCTGCTCCGGAAAAGACGGAACCTGTGCCGTAGTCTGTCACATTCTGCATGTATGACTTCAGCTGTGCCGCTTCCTGGGATGTCATAAGGGATCCATAGCTGTCAGGGGAGACCTCACGGACGATGGAACCTGTATAGTTCGTCACCTGCTCCACCAGGTAAGGGCGCATCAGATTGCCGCCGTTTGCAATGGCGGAAGTGATGAGCGCCATATGATAGGGGCTGACCTGAGTCTCCCCCTGCCCCATGGCTGTCATCATCCTTTCTGAGGAGGAGGCGTTCCCGTCCAGGGAAAAGCTGCTCTTGACCGGGGAGATGTCGTTGCCTGGAAGGGCTTTGTTAAAGAGCAGGTCTCCGGCTGTGTCCCGGTAGCCGGAAATATCCAGCGAAAGTCCGATGTTACAGAAGGATGAGTTGCAGGAGTAGGCAAAGGAGTCTGCCAGGCTGACCGTCCCGTGAACCTGCCCGCCGGCGCAGGGAATGGTCACACCATCGGAGGTGATGGAACCATTGCATGTGTAGACATAGCTGTCATAGTCTGCATGTTCCCGGATATATTCCAGAGCCGTCACGATCTTGAAGGTGGATCCAGGGGCGTACTGCCCCTGGATAGCGCGGTTCAGAAGACTGCTGTCCGGGTCGCTGTTTAAAGCGTCCCAGTTCTGTTCTACTGTGTTGGGGTCAAAGTCCGGCTTGGACAGCATGGTAAGGATCTTCCCTGTGGTGGGTTCCAAGATCACCACAGCCCCCTTATTGTCACCCAGGGCATTGTAGGAGGCCTGCTGAAGGCTGGTGTCCAGTGTGGTCACGACATTGTCACCTATGTTCTTTTCATCCCGGAATTCATTGCTTAGTTTCTCCAGGAAAAAGGCGTTGGAAGTGAGCAGTTCAAAGTTCTCTGTGGACTCCAGCCCGGATTTCCCCTGGCTGGAATACCCTACCACATGGGCATAGAGACTTCCATAGGGGTAGCTGCGGTATTCGCTGCCGTCCTCCGCTGTCTCTGTGGAAGCCAGGACATTTCCGTCCTTATCAAGGATACTCCCCCGCACCACCCGGTCTGCCATGGAGTCCAGCCTTGGGTTGTAGGGGCTGTTGATGATATCCTTGCTCTCCACAATGTTGAAATATCCGATATAGACCATCAGCACAAGGAAGAGAGCTACAAAGGCATAGGTCACTCTAGCGAACTCTTTGTTTACTTCCCGCTTTTTCTTTTTTTCTTTCTTTTCCCGCTGTTTTAACTCTTTTTTGCCCTGACGGCTCAGAGAGGCCTGCTCCTGCCGCCTCTTTTGGCGTTCTTCTTCTTTTCTGAGCTCGTAGCTTCTGTTCTTTCTTTCTTCTTTCAATGCTTTCTTCCTCGTCCTCTCTTAAGATGTAAAGTCCCTGGATGATCGCGAACATGATCAGTGTGCTGATCATGGAGCTTCCCCCGTAGCTGACAAGGGGAAGGGTCACGCCGGTGGACGGAATGAATTTGATCACGCCGCCTATATTCAGAAATACCTGAAAGATGTAGCAGGTTCCAAGTCCCAGCGCCACCAGCTTATAGAACTGATTGTGGAGCTGCATGGCAATGTTCAGGAACATGATATAGCAGCTCACAAATATAAGGATGAGACAGAGGGCAAAAATAAGCCCCAGCTCCTCCGCGATGGCTGAAAAGATAAAGTCTGAGTCCCGCACCGGGATGCTCTCCGGTGATCCCTGGCACAGCCCCATGCCGAACCAGCTGCCGGTTCCGATGGCGAACAGAGACTGAGCTACCTGGTAGCCGCCGCTGTCGTAGGTTGCAAAGGGATCTCTCCACACATTGACACGGGTCTGTACATGGGAGAACAGATAGTACCCTGCCACCGACGCACAGGCCCCGGCGCCGATACCGGCCAGCATATAAAGGGGCTGCCTTGTAGCCACGTACAGCATGACCAGATACACGACAAAAATAATGAGGGCAGCCCCCAGATCTGTGGAAACGACAAGGATCAGAACATGGAGGGCAGCGATCATAGTAGTCACCACCACATTTTTAAACTCGGTAGACTCCTTCAGGCTGGCCGCCACGTAAAATACGAAAATGATCTTCACAAGCTCAGAGGGCTGTATGCTGATGGAGCCGATGGTAAATCCCAGTTTGGCTCCGTAGGAGACTTGCCCCAGCACTGCCACGACGGCAAGGGAAGCCATGCCGGCGATGGCATACAGTTTCCGCAGTTTTGCAAGGCCTTTTACTTTCCGGATAATAACAGGAACAATAAGACTCAGGGCAATGCCGGCAGCCGCAAACACAAACTGCCGCATGGCTGTGCCGTAGTCAAGCCGGGTCAGCATCACAAGCCCGATGCACAGGAGCATGCACATATTGTTGACCACAAGCCGGGATACTCTCGGGTAGATCTTCGTGTATAAAAAGATCGTCATAGCAAAAAGCAAAACCTGGGCCAGATACAGCCCTGCGATCCGGATATCATCCATCTCCAGGTACAGGACCAGGAATGCGATGAGATGAAAAAGGAACATGAGGATGTTCTGCCTGCGCAGCATCTCCTGCTTCTTCTGCATATCATGGTAGCCAAATATTGTGAAGCACAGGTATGTGTACATGATGATCAGTATAATGATCAGATATTTTGAAAGTTCTACAATAATATTAACCAACGTTTCACCTACTTTACTCCCCGTTTGAAATGCCCCCGGGTAAATCCTTCCTCCCACTGGGGCGTCTGGCCGCCGCAAAGCCACTTGCGGAACATTTCCAGCACCTCCCGGGTTCTCTCCCCGCTCTCCCAGGTAAACCCGCAGAGGAGTGCGCCGGGTGCCAGAGCCCGGATTTCTTTTTCCTGCCCAAAAAGGACAAGAGGATCGGGGTTATATAGTATATTATAACAGTAAAGGCATTCACTTCGCACCATAAATTTCTTGTGATACCGGTCTGTCACAGAAGTCCACCCGGCCTTTCTGGTACATGCCTTTGTATGCTTTCGGATACATCCCGCGCTGACCATGACCGGAAGATACCCGTACACGGGCAGGATCATCCTGCTCCTGTCCAGATCCCCCAGCTCCTGCGCGTTCAGCTCCAGCGGCGCCTCCATAAAGTCTGCCCCCAGATCCCGCCAGAATGCACAGGCCCTCCTGTTCCAGGCGTAGGCGGAAGCACCGGTGTCCACAGGTTTGGAGAAACCTTTCTCTTTCAGTAGAAGAAAGCTCTCCAGATTTTTCACCATGGCTCCGTCGAAATTCCGGGCTATGGCGTCCAAATGTTTCCCGTAAAAATCTTCTGCCTCTCTGCGGTAAATCTCAGCCATGGAAACATACACTTTCACCTGCTGGCTTCTGGCCTTGTCCAGAAGCTCCTGCGCACCGCCCTGGGCCCAGACTGTGTCTGAGAGATAGATCCTTTTCACAGTGGGGATGGACAGAGCGGCCCATGCCTGCTCTGCAGACATAGCGGCGACAAAGAGAGGGATCTCTCCAAGAGGGCGCTCCTTCGAAGGCTCACTGCAGGGAATGCAGGACACTTTCTGCACATCGTCTGTTCTTCGGAAACTGCCTGTGATCCTGTCTTTCAGCTTTTCCAGGCCTGCCCGCCGCAATGCATTGAGAGACTGAAGGGGAAGGAAGATATCTCCCTCTGTCCGGATGTCCAGATCCTGGAACGCAAATTCTGTATTGCCGGTTTTTTGCATCTGCTTTTGCAGCTGTTCCCGGGAAAGAGGCCTGCTGAGGGCTTCCTGCACGGTGTCGCCGGTGACAGTTACCTCCGCACGTCCCCCTGTAAGGGCGGCAGATAAAATAAGTGTAGCACTTTTTCCGGGGGAAAGTATTAATTTCCCATTAATTTTTTTCTGCAATGGCTGTTCTTTCCCGGTTTTGACGGCAGTTTCCTTCTTCTGCGCCTGCGCCGGACGGTTCAGGGAAAGCATCTCCCTGCCGTTGTGGCGGGTATAGTATCCATCTGTGTATCCCCGCCGCTGGTAGGCCTCCATGAGTATCCTGCGGTCTTCCGCCGACACGCGAAAGTCATCCTGCTTTCCTTCTTTCAGGCTGTTATACAGATCTGTGTATTTCCGGTACATGGCAGTGACTGTCTCCACGTAGGAAGGCTGCTTCATCCGCCCCTCGATCTTGAAGGACGTGATGCCTGCCCGGACCAGATCCGGTATGAGATCAATGGCACAAAGATCCTTCAGGCTTAAAAGATCCCTCTCTTTTCTGTCATGCTCCGCTCTCCAGGGAAGGCGGCACGGCTGGGCACACTGGCCCCGGTTTCCGCTCCTGCCGCCGATCATGCTGCTCATAAGACAGCGCCCGGAATAGCAGTAACAGAGGGCTCCGTGTACAAAACACTCGATCTCCAGATCTGTCCTGTCAGAGATCTGCCGGATCTCTCCAAGAGAAAGCTCCCTGGCAGGCACCACCCTTGTGACTCCTTTTTGCTCCAAAAAGGATGCGCTGATGGCGTTTGTCACAGTCATCTGTGTGCTGGCATGGATGGGGAGATGCGGGAACTGCTCCCGGATAAATTCCATCACTCCCATGTCCTGTACAATGACCGCGTCCAGCCCCTGTCTGTAAAAAGGAAGAAGATAGTTGTAGAGCTGGTCAAACTCCCGCTCTTTGACAAGAGTATTGACTGTCAGATACAGTTTTTTTCCGTGGATGTGGGCATAGTCGATCCCTTCCAGCAGCTCCTCCTCTGTAAAATTCTGTGCAAAAGCCCTGGCTCCAAAACAGGCTCCCCCCGCGTAGACTGCGTCGGCACCTGCTGCAAAGGCGCACTTCAGTATATCCAGCGAGCCGGCCGGAGACAGGATCTCCACGGGGCCGCCCTTCTGCCCTGGTTCTTTTTTATCTGTTTGATGCGGATATGGCATATCTGTCTTTCCTCTCTCTTTGATCTGCATTTAAAAAGGCTGTCACATGACAGCCTATTTTTTCTGATTGTTCTTCATCTCTGTTTCCAGCTTGACGATCTTCATCTGAAGCTCTCTGTTCTCTTCCTTCATGCGGTCCAGAGCTTTCTCTGCGTTTTCAAGCTTGATCTGCACGGAAATGAGCTCATGCTTCAGATCGTACATCTCTTTATCTTTTGCCTCGATATCGCTCTCCAGAGTGCCGCCCTGCTTCTTGGCCTTGAAATAATCGTCGGCAATGTTCAGCGCAAGGAGGATGCTCCTCGTCTCGGCGCTCTGCTTGCGGTATCCCTCACTGTTCGTACACTCTTCTAATTTATGGTTCAGATAGGTGGACACTCTCTGCAGATACTCTTCACTTTCAAATCCACTAAGCGTGAAGACTTTCCCCCCTATAAGAACTTCTGTATAATTTTTTGATGATGCCATAAATGACCTCCCGCCCTTTTACGTTTATCCTGCAATCCATTATAAACTATTTACATATAAAAACCAACTATTTTTCGATATTTTCAGGTGAAATTCCCAGATGCTCATAGCTGAGAGCCGTCACTACGCGGCCCCGGGGCGTCCGCTGTATGAACCCGTTCTTCAGAAGATAAGGCTCGTAGACATCCTCGATGGTGCCAGCGTCCTCCCCCACGGAGGCTGCCAGCGTATCAAGCCCCACAGGTCCGCCCTGAAATTTTTCGATCATGGTAAGAAGGATATTTCTGTCAATATGATCCAGCCCGTACTTGTCCACATCCAGAAGATCCAGGGCAAAGTCCGCCACTTCCTTAGTGATCATGCCGTCGTATTTTACCTGGGCAAAATCCCTCACACGCTTGAGAAGCCGGTTAGCCAGCCTGGGCGTCCCCCGGGATCTTCTGGCAAGCTCCATGGCCCCGGCCTCGTCGATCTCCACGCCCAGCACAGCTGCCGAATTCATGATGATGGTCCGAAGCTCCGGGACTGTGTAGAACTCCAGATGATGGACAACTCCAAAACGGTCCCTCAGCGGCGCTGTCAGCATGCCTGCCCTTGTGGTCGCTCCCACCAGGGTAAACTTGGGAAGATCCAGCCGGATGGACCGGGCCCCGGCGCCTTTGCCGATGACAATGTCAATGGCGTAATCTTCCATGGCCGGGTAGAGTACTTCCTCCACCTGCCGGTTCAGGCGATGGATCTCATCCACAAAAAGCACATCCCCCTCCTGGAGGTTGTTCAGGATGGCAGCCATCTCCCCCGGCTTTTCAATGGCCGGCCCGGAGGTGACTTTCATGTGAACATCCATCTCATTGGCAATGATGCCCGCCAGCGTAGTCTTTCCAAGACCCGGAGGGCCGTAGAACAGGACATGGTCCAGAGCTTCGCCCCTGGCCTTTGCCGCCTCAATATAGATCTTCAGTGTGGCCTTTGCCTTCTCCTGCCCGATGTAATCTTTCAGATACTTGGGACGGAGACTGTTTTCTATCTTAACATCTTCTTCCAGATTTTCTGTTGTGATAATTCTTCGTGTCATGTCATCTACCTGCTTTTAGAACATCATTAATTTGAGAGCGCGCTTCAGTACGCCCTCCACCTGCATGTCCTCGGTGATCTCCACCTGGCGCACCGCCTTCAGGGCCTCCGTACTTCCATAGCCGAGAGCCACAAGAGCCTGCACCGCGTCATTCTGGACAGAGCCGGAAAGAACGACTCCAGGGCCAGGCGCGCTGTCCGCTTCCTGGGAGTGACTGAGGGCATCTTCCAGGTTCAGCTTGTCTTTCAGCTCCAGGATCAGCTTTTCTGCCGTCTTCTTCCCAATGCCGGGAGCGGCCGAGATAGCCTTCACATCACCCGAGAACACAGCAAAACGCAGCTCGTCTGAGGTCAGCTGGGACAAGATATTCAGGCCTCCTTTGGGGCCGATGCCGCTGACGCCTATGACAAGCCGGAACACTTCCAGGTCGTCTCTTGTGAGGAAGCCAAACAACTGCATGCTGTCTTCCTTTACGCTGAAATAAGTATGGATCTTCACCTGGCTGCCGATGGCAGGAAGTCGTCCGATGGCACTGCCGGGCATAAAGATTCCGTATCCAATGCCCCCGGCTTCCACTACGATCCTGTCCTCTTCCACTGCGGCAAGCTCGCCTCGTATATATGAAATCATGTGACTTATCTCCTTTGTCAGTTTAATGTAATGCCTGTCAGGCGTCTCAGCATGCTGTCAGCGGCAATGCCGATGACAAGCCCGGTAATGAGCCCGGCTATCAGGAGCACAGGAATATAGTAAGAGACACTGAAGGTCTGGACCACAAACATGGCCACGATCAGCTGACCTACATTGTGCATGACACCACCTGCGATGCTGACTCCCAGAATACTGAAGCCTCCGCTCTTTTTCAGAAGAGCCATCACAGTCAGGCTGAGCAGAGCGCCGGCAAGACTGTACAGAATACTGAACATGCTGCCAAAAATAAGGCCGGCCAGGACAACTCTTGTTACAGACAAAAGATAAGCCTCTCTGAGGCTCATCTTGTAAAGTGCGATCACTATGATCAGATTGGCAAGTCCAAGTTTAACTCCCGGAATACCGATCTGGAATGGTATAAGGGATTCCACATAACTGAAAATCAGGGCCAGTGCCGTGAAAACCCCGAAATAAGCGACTCTGGTCTTCAAAAGCAGCACCTCCTAATTTGTGACAGCGTCGTATTCGCTCTCCTGGCGGGACTGGATCTCAACGATCACCCGGTTGGGGAGGCAAATTATGCTCTCATTGTCAGCAGATACAGCGCGCTGATTCACGCAGAGCTGATCCGGACAATCTGCATCGATCATCTTGGCACTTCCATTTCTGATCCGAAGCGTGTTGGACCCTCCGTTGATGGATATCTCCCGGTCTTCCGTGAGAGGATAAGTGCCCTCTATCACACCATCCACACGGATCACGGCCACACCGCTGCCTGTGTCCTTGAGCACCTCATGGAGAAGCCAGGCTCCCGCGGCTACCACCAGGATGAGAATGATCAGTATGATATCTTTTGCCTTCAGATGTTTTCTCATGTCTACTGCTTTCGCTTTCTTCTAAATACTATATGTGCTATTCTACCATATCGTTTTGTGATATGCAACCACATGTTCGGACTGGCTGTTCTGCCACGGCCATGGTATAATAACCACATCGTGGTCAGTATAGCTGCTTACAGAACAGATCCTGCAGGGCAGCAGCAAAGTGCAGCGCTGGCCCAACTTTGACAAATGAGGTGGAAAATATGATTTTACGCAAGAAAAGGTCCATTGCAGGCCTGGCAGCTGCAGCGGCTGTCTTTCTGACATCTGGCTGTTCGGCCGTCTCCTCTGAACCTATGACATATACTGACACACTATTCGACAGTGTGATCTCTCTGCAGATCTACGACAAAAAGGATCGGGACATCCTGGAGGAATGCAAAGAGCTGTGCAAGAAGTACGACGCTATGTTTTCCCGGACCAACGAGGAGAGCGAAGTCTCCAGGATCAACAACGCCCAGGGAAATCCGGTGGAAGTGTCTCCAGACACAGCCAAGCTTGTCAAGAAGGGGCTCTACTACGGCAAGCTTTCAAACGGCGCCTTTGACATTACCATCGGTTCCGTGTCCAGGCTGTGGGATTTTAAAGCTGAGGCACCAGCTCCTCCGGATCCGACAGCTATCGCCTCTGCCCTGGCTCATGTGAATTACAGGAAGGTAGTTGTGGAGGGGAACACAGTTACCCTTCAGGACCCTGCGGCAGCTATCGATCTGGGAGCTGTGGCAAAGGGATACATAGCAGACAGGCTGAAGGAGTACCTGGAGGGAGAGGGTGTGCACCACGCACTCATAAATCTGGGGGGCAATGTGCTGGCAGTGGGCGACAAGCCGGATGGTTCGCCCTTTCATATAGGCATTCAGAAGCCTTTTGACAAGAGCGGCATCCCGCTTACGTCTGTCAGGATTGATGACAAATCCATTGTCACATCAGGAACCTACCAGAGATATTTTGAGAAGGACGGTTCTCTGTACCACCATATCTTAGATGCCGCATCCGGCTATCCCTGCAATAATGGTCTGGCTAGCGTTTCCATCATCACTGACTCCTCTCTCACTGCCGATGCGCTGAGCACCACCTGCTTTCTGCTGGGTCCTGAAAAAGGCATGAACCTTGTCAACCAGCTGGAGAATGTGGAGGCCGTATTCGTGGACACGGACAATCGGATTACCTACTCAAATAACTTTCAGAAATAAGATAAAAAGGAACTTCTCAGGTTGAGTAAGTTCCTTTTTCATATGCAGTCTATCGTTCATCAAAGTACCATCGCAGCTTAAGATCAATAGCCATATGTCGGGTAAGCGCTGAAGAGCGCAGCTCCAAAGACAAACATGACAAGAATGGTAAGAACAATGACCACCGCCTCGATGATCAGGGCAGCCCGGCAGTAATTTCTGCGGTTGATGTTTCCGTTTTTACCAAAAGCCCATACGAAATAGAGAATGATGCCTGCGCAGGGGATCATCAGTGCCAGGATGGTGAGTACCCAGTCTCCCATAGACATGGGGCTTGTGTCCATGCCGCCATACTGCTGGGGATTGTAACCGCCGTTTCCTCCATACTGCTGATTATAGTTCTGGCTGTAATTGTAATTCTGGTACTGATACTGGCTCTGGTCCTGGTACTGGGTCTGGCCGTTCTGGCTGTAGTATCCTCCCTGTCCCTGACTGCCGCCATAGCTGTATCCAGCGTTGGGATCCGTGTACTGCTGCTCCTGCTGATTTTGGGTATTCCCCGCGCTGTCTCCATTTCCGGAATATGTATTGTCCTGTCCGTTATCCGGCTGATTGTTATAATTATTATCCATTTTGTTTCCTCCTTGAGACACATGATGATTTGTGCACATTTTACCATAATTGTCTGTAAATGACAATCTTTTGGATGAGATTATCAGAATGGTAAATATAGGGCGCTCTGTCAGGAAAATATCTGCACATGGATATGACATAGAAGACGACCATTCCGCAGATGAGGAGAATACCCGCCCACTTCATCCATCCAAAGAGACGTGCCCTGAGACAGACGTACCTCTGTACAAAGGCTGCCGCAAGCCACAGTATGATGGGGAAGATAAAGGGCTGCATCTCCCATGCGCCGCGAAAGTCCAGAGTGAGGGCCAAAAATCCCGCCCTGGTGAGGCCGCAGGCCGGACAGGGGAAGCCGGTCAGACCTGCGATCGGACATATGCTCCCGAACAAAATATATAAAAATATAAAACAGGCGATTATACAAATAACCGCCCATTTTATATTCTTTATATCTGTCCAGAGTAGCTTCGCACTGGATCGGATATGTTTCATCATGTAAAACCCTTTTACAGTATCACTTTCTTCGGACACTTCTCCGCACACTTTCCGCAGTTAGTGCACTTAGAAGGATCGATGTGGGCAATATTGTCTACCACTTTTACAGCATCGAACTCGCAGACCTTCTCACACATCTTACATCCGATACATCCCACGGAGCATACAGACATGACATCCTTACCTTTGTCCCTGGAGCTGCACTGTACAAGATGCTTCTGCTCGTACGGAACAAGCTCGATCAGATGACGCGGACATACGGCGATACATTTGCCGCAGGCCTTGCAGGCTTCTTTGTCAACGACAGCCACGCCGTCCACCACATGGATGGCGTCAAAGGGACAGGCCTGCACACAGGAACCCTCGCCGAGGCATCCGAACGTACAACCTTTCGGTCCGCCGTTCTGCATCATGTTAACCATGATACAGTCATGTACACCATTATAGTTGTATGTCTGTTTCGCTACTTCACAGTTTCCTGCACATTTTACAAATGCCACTTCCCGGATCTGCTCACCAGCATCCACTCCCATGATCTCGCCTACTTTGGCTGCCACAGGGGCACCGCCTACAGGACAGGCGTTAACCGGAGCTTCTCCTTTTGAGATGGCCGCAGCAAGTCCGGAACATCCCGGGTATCCGCATCCGCCGCAGTTGTTGCCCGGCAGCACGCCCAGGATCTGCTCTTCTTTTTCATCTACTTCTACTGCAAACTGTTTGTCTGCAAGTCCGAGGAAAATACCGATGAATAAACCAGTACCGCCTACAATGACTGCAGCCAAGATAATTCCTGTTATACTCATAGTTTTTTTCCTCCTATATCAGTCCTGAAAATCCGAAGAACGCAATCGCCATCAGTGTGGATGTAAGAAGAACGATCGGCATTCCCTTGAAGGATTCCGGGATATCGTTGTATTCCATTTTCTCTCTGATACCTGCCAGCAGGACAATGGCGATCAGATAGCCGACGCCTGTGGCAAAACCGTTTACAACACCCTCAAGCAGGTTGTATCCGTCCTGTACGTTGTTAAGAGCAACACCGAGAACGGCACAGTTTGTTGTGATCAGAGGAAGATAAACGCCCAGAGCGCTGTAAAGCGACGGAACGAATTTCTTCAGGAACATTTCTACAATCTGTACAAGAGCCGCAATGACAAGAATGAACACGATGGTGTTCAGATAGTCAAAGCCAAGCGGCTGCAGGATAAACTGATGCAGAAGTCCTGCCACCAGAGACGCCAGGGTGATAACGAAGATAACGGCTCCGCCCATACCGACGGAAGTCTCGATCTTTTTGGATACACCGAGGAAGGAACAGATTCCGAGGAACTGGCTGAGCACTACGTTGCTCACAAGACAGGAACCTACTGCTATTAATACTAAATTTGCTAAATCCATCTTTCACCCTCCTATTCCTTATCTTTTCCGGCTGCTGACGGGCATCCGCCGCATGTGGCACAGTCTGCGCCACAGCCAGACTGGATCTTGGAAGCATCTTTGCCCTTCTTCTCCATGTTGATCTTCACCTTGTTCTGAATAGCAGCAAGGAAAGCAAGTACAAGGAACGCGCCAGGAGCCAGGATGAAGATCGTGATAGGCGTGTATCCGGCAGCTCCGGTAGCCTCATCTGCCAGCGGAAGGATCTGATAGCCGAAGATCTGTCCTGCACCGAGGATCTCGCGGACCATACCGATGGCGATCAGAGCCACGGTAAATCCAAGTCCCATTCCAAGTCCGTCGAAAATGGACGGAAGCACCTTGTTTTTGGAGGCATAGCTCTCTGCACGGCCGAGGATGATACAGTTTACAACGATCAAAGGAATGTAAATACCCAGGGAGTCGTAGAGTCCCGGTGTAAAACCTTCCATCATGAAATCTACAATAGTTACGAAAGATGCCACGACTACAATAAACGCAGGCATACGGACAGAGTCCGGTATGATCTTACGAAGCATGGAGATCAGCATGTTGGACATAACAAGTACAAACGTTGTGGAAAGTCCCATGCCGATACCGTTCGTCGCTGAGGTCGTCACCGCAAGTGTGGGACACATACCAAGCATCAGAACAAAAATCGGGTTTTCATCTATGAGACCATTTTTCAGTCTCTCGCCACATTCATTCATCTCAACTACCTCCTAAAACGCATTCTGGAAGTAACCAAGCGCTGCATTTACCGCACCGGTCACTGCCCTTGTTGTGATGGTGGCGCCGCTGATGGCATCGATCGGCTCGCCCTCGCCGCCGTCTTTGGAAACATAAAACTTATCAGTCTGCACACCCACATACTGTCCGTAGAAAGACTCATTCTGAGCATTCATTCCAAGACCTGCCGTCTCGCTGATGGAGAGGAAGGAAATGCCACTGACTGTTCCATCTGCTGTGATGCCGACAACTACCTGTATGTCGCCGCCGTATCCCTCGCTGTCAGTTGCTGTGATGACATAGCCTGTCTCACCGCCATCAACAGTGCAGACCTCATCGATTGTAGCCTCAACGCCCAGGTCAGCAATTACCTGATCAGCCACATCTGTATCTACATCCGCCTCTTCAAAGGCATCCAGGTCCGCATCCGGGAACACAGCCTGCCATGCCTCTTTCTTCGCGTTCTCCTGGGACTGTGCGATAGGAGCTTTTGTCACCTCGTAGGCAAGTCCGAGAAGAAGGCCGGATACCAGTGTAATTACTGTAAGAATAATTGTATTTTTGATGATCTTATTCATTATTTCTCTCCTCCTTTACCGAACGGTTTTGGAAGAGTAACCCTCTCGATCAGCGGAACCAGAAGGTTACTGATGATGATGGCATAGGAAACACCCTCTGCAGATCCGCCGAAGATACGGAACAGACCTGTCAGAACACCCAGGCAGATACCGTACAGGTACTGCCCCTTCTTTGTGATGGGGGATGTGACGTAATCCGTCGCCATGAACCAGGCGCCCAGCATGAGACCGCCGCCGCACAGATGGGCTGTCAGGTAAGTGGGATCAAAAAATCCGATCTCCGGATGTGCCACATGACCAAAGATACCGACAAAGATCACAAAGGTCACAATGTATGTACCCGGTATGCGCAGATCAATAACGCCCATCAGGATCAGGAAGATCGCGCCGATGATAATGGCGATGACAGATGTCTCACCGATGGTTCCGGGAATGGTTCCGATCAGCATGTCCATAGTGTTGACCTGATCCAGAGCTCCGCTCTTCACATAGGAAAGCGGTGTAGGTCCTGTAACACCGTCATAGACAAAGCTTGTCATGGGGCCGGTGAAGGACAGAAGAAGGAAACATCTGGCACCAAGAGCCGGGTTCATAAAGTTCTGTCCAAGTCCGCCGAAAAGCTGCTTTACGATCAGGATGGCAAATACGCTGCCCAGAGCACCCATCCACCAGGGAGCTGTAGGAGGCATATTAAGACCAAGGAGCATACCAGTGACAACCGCACTGAAATCTCCGATCGTGACTTTTTTATGCATCAGTTTTTCATAGATATATTCTGTAAGCACAGCCGCCGCCGTTGTGCTGACCATCATGATCAGGGCGGGCAGTCCAAAGTTGTACACTCCGAATGCAGTTGCCGGAAGCAGTGCAATGACTACCATGAGCATGATATTGCCGGAGGTCACTTTGGAACGTATATGTGGTGAAGATGAAATGTTAAATGAATTCTCCACGTTTGTTCACCTCTTCCTCTCTTATTCTTTATTTCTTTTTCTTGCGGTTAGCAAGCGCAATTTTTCTCATAGAACCAATGGACTGCTTTAACTGACGTTTTGCAGGGCATACATAACTGCAGCAGCCGCATTCCACACACTCGAGTCCGCTGAACTTTTCAAACTTCTCCTCATCGTGATGCTCTGCGTAGTCTGCCAGTCTGGAGGGGATCAGTCTGCTTGGGCAGGCATCCACACAGCGTCCGCAGTTGATACATGCTGAAGGCTCCATTTCTGCCACCGCATCTCTGGAAAGACAGAGAATGGAGGAAGAAGTCTTTGTGACAGGAGTGTCCAGTGTGAACATGGCAAATCCCATCATAGGACCGCCGGAGATCACTTTCTTCGGCTCCCCTTTAAATCCGCCGGCAGCCTCCACCAGCTCTGCCTGGTTTGTACCAAACAGTACTTTAAAGTTGCCCGGCTCGTTTACAGCATCTCCGCTGACTGTCACGATACGCTCCATAGAAGGAAGCCCTTTTACAACTGCCTGGTAAATGTTGATCATAGTTTCTACGTTGTCCACAACGCAGCCTGCGTCCGCCGGAAGCATGGAGGAATTGATGGCTCTTCCTGTGGTAGCATAGATCAACTGACGCTCAGCTCCCTGGGGGTACTTTGTCTTCAGCGCCATCACTTCCATACGGGGCTCATCTTTTACCAGTTCTTTTAGTTTTGCGATACAGTCAGGCTTGTTGTCCTCCACTGCAAAAATACCCTTTGCGTTGTCAAACAGGGAAAGGACTACCTTCATACCGCCGACCAGCAGTTCCGGTGTCTCCATCATCCTGCGGTAATCTGCTGTAATATAGGGCTCGCACTCTGCACAGTTTGCAATAATATAGTCGATCTTCTCAGGCTCCTTCGGTGAGAGCTTTACCCTTGTCGGGAAACCTGCGCCACCCATGCCGACAACACCGGCTTCGCCGATGGCGTTCAAGATCTCCTCTTTTGTCATCTCGCCGAGCGGTTTCACCGGAGCGTACTCCACTTCTGTATACTCACCGTCGTTTTCAATGACAATACAGTTTACTTTTGCCCCTGTGGGGTTGAAATGGGGTTCGATCGCTTTGACTGTCCCTGAGACAGACGCATAGATGGGGGCAGATACAAATCCGCCGGCCTCCGCGATCTTCTGTCCCTTTAATACATGATCGCCCACTGCTACAACTGGAGAGGCCGGGGCGCCAATATGCTGAGAAAGCGGATAAACCAGGTTTCCCTTTGGCTTAATTTCGACAATAGCCTTGTCTTTTGCCAGACTTTTGCCATCATCCGGGTGTATACCACCCTTAAATGTCAACAATGCCATCTCTTTTTTCCTTCCTTCCTACTATAATCTGTATATACTATACAAGAAAAACCCGGCTTCTTCTAGTTTTTCCGGCATTTTTCTTGTATATTTCGAAGTACATCTTGTCGCATTTTTAACAATACTGCACATGAAAAGAAAGAGACTATAACATAGTCTCCATCTTTTTATACATTATATATTTGTGCGAAAATACGCTTTACTCTTCTTCTGTCTCGGCTTCAGCTGATGTCTCCTCTGCCTGCTGTGCACTCTCAAGAGCTTTCATGCTCAGGCTGATCTTCTTCTCTTCCTCGTTGAGATCTACGATCTTAGCTGTGATCTCCTGTCCGACTGTAAGAACATCAGAAGGTTTGTCAACGTGAGCTCTGGAAATCTGTGAAACGTGAAGCAGAGCATCTACTCCCGGTGCAAGCTCAACAAAAGCGCCAAAGTCTGTCATACGGGCAACTTTGCCTGTGATGACTTTGCCCACAGCGTAATCTTCCGCTGCGTTTGCCCATGGATTGGTCTCCGGGAATTTCAGGCTGAGCGCAATCTTCGTGTCATGGATATCCTTCACGAGAACGGTTACCTTCTCGCCAACCTGGAATACCTTCTTCGGATTCTCCACTCTTCCCCATGACATCTCAGAGATGTGGAGCAGCCCATCTACGCCGCCAAGATCGATAAAGGCGCCGAAGTCTGTCACATTCTTGACTGTACCTTCTACCCTGTCGCCAACCTGCAGTTTCTCGAACAGCTCTTTCTGCTTCTCTGCTTTTCTTGCAACGAGGAGCTGTCTTCTGTCACCGATGATACGGTTTCTTCTCGGATTAAATTCGCTGATAACAAATTCGATCTCCTGATCCTGATATTTGTTCAGATCTTTTTCATAAGTATCGGAAACCAGGCTTGCAGGGATAAATACTCTGGCTTCATCGATCACAACGGAAAGTCCGCCGCCGAGGATCTGGGTAACGGGAGCCTTCAGCACTTCTTTGTTCTCAAATGCTTCTCTGAGACGCTCATTTCCCTTCTCAGCCGCAAGCCGTTTATAAGTGAGCAGCACCTGACCTTCGCCGTCATTTACTTTTAATACCTTTGCTGTCATAGTATCGCCCGGGTTTACGATCGTAGTCAGATCCACGTTAGGCTCATTGGTATACTCGCTTCTTGTAATGATGCCATCTGCCTTGTAACCTATATTTAAAATGATCTCATCAGGCTTTACGTCGATGACTGTACCATCTACCACTTCCCCGTTACGTATTGTCTTAAAAGACTCTTCCAACATCTGTTCAAAAGTTAATTCTGACATTATTTTGAACCTCCTCAATTATTTTGTTGGGCGTGGATGCCCTGCTGTAATACCTACTGTTTCCACGGACCTTAATTGATTCATATCAAAATCGTCAAGTGTCTGTATGTAGTACGTATTGTTACATGCATGATCCACAATGCCGTTTTACAGCACAGTAAATCGTATCTAAAACAGTTATATCATACCCCTTTTTCGAGATAATTTCAACTAAATCTTTGAATTTAATGTAATTATATGTCGTTTGGAGTTCTGCGTATATTTCAGCGGCAGAGAGCGAGAATGGCATCTGCCACCTGCCTTATAGTCATGTCCGAACTGTCCACCCGCACAGCGTCTTCTGCCTGACGCAGAGGGGAGATCTCCCGGTTCATATCTCTTGTGTCCCTGTCGATGATGTCTTTCTCGATCTGTGCCAGATCACAGGGGATCCCTTTCTCAGTCAGCTCATCATATCTTCTCTTTGCCCTGGTCCGGCTGCTGGCCGTCAGGTAGACTTTCACGTCTGCGTCAGGCAGGACACATGTGCCGATGTCTCTTCCGTCCATCACCACATCCTGTCTGCGGGCCAGCTCTCTTTGCAGGGAGAGCAGCTTTTCCCTCACTTCCGGGATGGCGGAACTTTTGGAAGCCATATTCCCCACTTCCTCAAGCCGCAGCCTGGAAGTGATATTCTCTCCGTTCAGGTAGATCTGCTGCTGTCCGTCCTCGTAGCCGATGGAGACTTCCGCATCCTGGCACGCTTCTTTGATCTTATCTGTCTCCTCAGGGGAGATACCTCTGTTCAGAAAGTGTACTGCCAGTCCCCTGTACATGGCTCCTGTGTCCACATAGATATATCCTTTTTCTTTTGCCACAAGCCGGGCGATGGTGCTCTTTCCCGCACCTGCCGGTCCGTCGATCGCTATATTGTAACCCATAACTTCTGCTCCTTGTTCTGTCTGTTTTAGAGATGCTCTACGCTGCCGGCCTTTGTGCATTTTTTCAGAAGGAATTCTTTCAGGTCCGCCAGGCTGTGTCCCTTTACGCTTCCCTTTTTCAGAGCGATGAACCCGTCCTTTTTCCTTTTCTTTCCGGCCACCAGAGCAAGGGTGGTATCTGTCTCGTATATGCCTTCTATCTCATCGTAGGTAAACTCCTGAGTAACATCCCCCGTCACACAGGTGAAACGATCCTCATAGAAGCTGACTTTCACAAGACGCTCTTTCCGGCTGATCTTCTTCAGCTCCGCCCAGCGTTTCTTTGCACCCTCGTAGGCCTTTGTCCTGATGTCCTGGATCTTGAAGGGCCCCCAGGCTTTTGTGTTTCTGTATTTATAGAGAGCCGTGTACATTTCGTTCACAATTTTGAAAGATTCGCTGTATTCCATATAGTATATTGGTTCCATAATATCATTCCTTTTCCTGTAGATTCTTTTGTGCTAGGGGATGCTGCTCCCTGCCATGTAGGCAGTGGACCAGGCGATCTGAAGATTAAATCCTCCCGTCACCGCGTCGAGATCCAGCACTTCCCCCGCAAAATAGAGCCCTTTTGTTATTTTTGACTCCATGGTGGCCGGATCGATCTCCCGCACCGAGACGCCGCCCTTCGTAATGATGGCCTCGCTCCAGCCCCGCAGGGACACGACCGTCACCGTCAGATCCTTGATCAGACATACAAGGGCTCTTCTCTCCTCCCGGGAAATATCGTGGATCTTCTTTTCCGGAGGGATGCCTGACAGCTCCACCACCACAGGGATCAGTTTGGAGGGGAGAAGTTTCCCCAGGGAGTTCTTGAACTGTCTGTTCTTCTGTTCCCCGAAATCTCTGAGTATCCTCTGGTCCAGCTGCTCCTGGGAGAGGGCGGGCTTCAGGTCGATGTGGAAGGTCAGGGGACCTTTCTCCAGCCTCGGCCCCACTTCGCTTGTGGCGCTCAGGATGACAGGGCCACTGAGGCCGAAATGAGTAAAGAGCATTTCGCCGAAATCCCGGTACACCTCTTTCTTACCGTCCTTCACAGTCAGCTGTATGTTTCTCAGGGAGAGCCCCATCAGATCTCCCACCCACTTTTCTTTGGCTTCCACCGGCACAAGGGAAGGGAAAAGAGGGGTTACTTTATGTCCCGCATCCCGGGCAAACCGGTATCCGTCCCCCGTGGATCCTGTCAGGGGATAGGAAAATCCGCCTGTTGCCACGATACAGGCGTCACCCTTTTCCTCCCTGCCATCAGCGAGGGTAATACCGGCGACCTGCCCGTTCTCCACAAGAAGACTCTTTACCTCAGCGTGGAGATGAAGGTGTACTTGGAAAGCCTTCATCTGCTGTTCCAGGGTGCGGATCACGTCAGAGGAGTGATCGGAAGAGGGAAAGACGCGCCCGCCCCTCTCTATCTTTACAGGCATGCCGTTCTCCTCAAAGAAACGGATCACATCCTGGTTTGTGTGGGTGTAAAAACTGCTGTAGAGAAATTTCCGATTGCTCTTTACCGCCTGGAGCATCTCTTCTGTATCGCAGTCATTTGTCAGGTTGCACCGTCCCTTGCCTGTAATAAAAAGCTTCCTGCCCGCCCGGTCGTTTTTCTCGAACAAGTGGACCTGATGTCCCTGCCGGGCAGCTGCAAGGGCCGCATACATGCCGGCCGCGCCGGCGCCGATGATCAGAACTTTACTCATGATTTGCCTCTTTGTCCTCATTTCTTCCTGCTGGAGACAGCTCCACTTTGCCGCTTACCTTGTCCAGCTCATCCCCGCTGTACACCTGATATTCGTCCCAGATCTCCTCCAGCATTTCCAGAGTGGAGACCACCTCCTTCTGCTTTTTCATGCACAGAGCAACCACCAGTGCATTGACCACGCTTAAGGGGGCCACCAGAGAGTCCACAATGGAGGCCATGTCGCTCCTGGCGATCAGGTTGCAGGAGGAGTAAAGATTCATGGGTGAGTGGATGCTGTCTGTCAGGGTAATGACCTTTGCCTTCCGGTTGCTGGCAAACTCCAGCGCCTTCAGGGTTCGCATGGAATACCTCGGAAAGCTGATGCCGATAATCACATCCTCCTCTCCGATGCGGATGAGCTGCTCGAAGATCTCACTGGAGCTGTTGGTGCTCACAGCCGTCACATCTTCACAGAGCAGATTGAGATAGAAGCTTAAGAAACTGGCCAGAGGCGCACAGCTCCGTATACCCACCACATACACTTTTCTTGCCTTTAGGATGGTTTCCACAGCCAGCTCGAATGCCTCGTGATCAATACTTTCCATGGTAAGTTTGATTTTTTCGATATCAGACTGAAGGACAGAAGCCAGAATCTCTCCCTGGGTGATACGCCCGTAGGTCACTTCCATGCGCTGGATGGAATTCAGGCGGGTGCGGACCATCTCCTCAAGGGCCTTCTGAAAAGCCGGATAGCCGGAATACCCAAGGGCTGTAGCAAAGCGTACTACGGTAGACTCGCTGACTCCCACTACCTGTCCCATTTTGGCTGCTGTGAGGAAGGCAGCCTTGTCGTAATCCCTGCGAATATAATCCGCCAGCTTTTTTTGTCCCTTGCTGAATTTTGCGTAACCATCATCAATTTTCTGCAGTAATTCGTTGTTTGTTCCCATTTTACAGGTCCCTTTTCTTTATAGTCACAAGAGGACATAGAACCTCCGGTTCCTGTCCTCTGTGTATATTCACTGTACTATTATAAATCCTGTCGGTCCGGTCCGCAAGTAGAAATCCTTACTCTTCCGGCACAACGATCAGATCCTTTGTAAAGCGGTTGAGCACCTCGCAGCCGTCCTCTGTGATGAGGACAAGATCCTCGATGCGCACGCCGATACCCTCATCGGGCAGATAGATGCCCGGCTCCACGGAGAAGCACTGTCCCGGTCTGATGATGTCTGTGTTGACAGATGATACGTCGCCGAATTCGTGGTCCTCCAGACCGATGGAGTGTCCGGTGCGATGTGTGAAGTACTGTCCGTAGCCCTTCTCCTCAATGTAATTTCTCGCGGCAAGGTCCACGTCGCACATCCGGTTGCCCGGCTTCGCGGCGGCGATCCCCCTCAGGTTGGCCTCCAGGACGATGTTGTAGATCTCCCTCGCCCGGTCTGACACCTCTCCGATGAAAACGGTCCTTGTCATGTCAGAAGCGTAGTTGTCCTTGAAGCCGCCGATGTCGATGACCACGCAATCGCCCCGTTTTCCCTTTGTGTCATCTGTGGCGTGGTGGGGGTCCGCCCCGTTCTTTCCGTAGGCGGTGATGGGGTCAAAGGACACGCCCTCACAGCCTGCCTCCTTGTAAATCTCCCGAACCCTGTGATCCAGCTCCATCTCGCTCAGCCCCTTTGCCACAAGGGGAATGACCTTCTCCATCACGCTGTCGTTGATCCGAGAGGAGATCCGCATCAGCTGCTTCTCCTCCTCATCCTTGATCATGCGGACCTGGTCAACGATCCAGGAGGCGTTGACAAAGCCGCTTCCGCCACCCAGCTCCTGGAGGCGGAGGAGAAATCTGGCTGGCCAGTTCTTGTCCACGCCCATGACGGCATCCCTGTCCACGCAACGGCTCAGGATCTCCACCGCATCCTCCACGTCGTCGTACCACACAAGCTCAACGCCCAGATCCCTCTCCTGGGGAAACAGCTTGTTGATGATCATCCTGTGGTTCCCGTTCACATTCAGGTACAGAGCCAGCATCCTCTCGCCCGGATGGATCCACTTTCCTGTCAGGTAGAAGATCGCTACCGGATCAGAGATGATCATCTGAGGAATGTTGTTTTCTTCCATTGACTTTAAGATTTTCTCAATTCTTCCCTTGTTCATACCATACACACCTCTCTATTATTATTGCCTACACAGCTCTTGTGTAATTTTCAAGCCATGCCCTCTCCTCCTCGTCGAGGAAAGGGGAAACCTTCTCATACACCGCACTGTTATAGTTGTTCAAAAGACGTCTCTCCTCTTCTGTCATCATACCCGGCAGGATGGCGTCCAGATCCATCGGGACAAATGTGATTGTCTCAAAATACATGAACTGCCCGTACTCGTTCCGAAGCCCCTTCCGTGTCAGCAGCTCATTCTCCAGTCGGATCCCGTACTCGCCCTCCAGGTAGATACCTGGCTCGTCCGTGACCACCATGCCATCCTCAAAGGGTTGAATCTCACCTGCCCGGAACTGCCAGCGGAAGCCTGTAGGCGGCTCGTGTATGTTCAGAAGATAACCGACGCCGTGACCCGTCCCGTGGTTGAAGTTCAGGTTCCTGTCCCAAAACGGCTTTCTGGCGAGCATGTCCAGCGTCATCCCGGTGGCGCCGTGCAAAAATTTTGCCGATGCAAGCTGAAGGTTGCTGATAGCCGTCAGCGTGAAGTGTTCCTTCATCTTGTCCGTCACGTCGCCCAGAGCATAGGTCCTCGTGATATCGGTAGATCCTTCATAAAAGCCCGCGCCCGTGTCGGTCAGAAGAAAGCTTCCGCCTTCCAGGCGCACGTCTGTCTCTGGCGAGGATGTATAGTGCACGATGGCCCCGTGCTCGCCAAAGGATACGATAGGTTCAAAGCTTGGACGGATAAAATTTCCCTGCTGCGCCCGCAGTTCATCCAGCTTCCTGGAGGCGCTCAGCTCTGTGATCACCTCTTTGTCGTAGTTCTCCTTGACCCATTTCATAAATTTAACGTGGGCAACGCTGTCCTTGAGCTGCGCTTTACGGATATTGTCGATCTCCGTGGGATTTTTGACGGCCTTGAAGAGGATCTCCGGGTTGCGCATCTCCACCTTTCCCATCTTCCCGGGTATGTTTTTCCAGAGCGCGTAGTTCAGTCTTGCCGGGTCGATGAGGACAGTAGCGCCCTCGTCCAGCTTCTTCACATCCTCATAGATGTCGTTGTAGGGGTGGAACACAACGCCGTCCCCCTCCAGCTTCTGCCGCAGCTCATCAGAAAACTTGGACGCGTCTGCATAGAGATCCATCCGATCCATCCCGATCACTGCGTAGGATAGCACCAGCGGGAAAAATTCGATATCGTTTCCTCGGATGTTCAGCGTCCAGCATATATCATCCAGCGTGGTCAAGATATGGCAGTCCGCTCCCACCTCACGCATAAACCCGCGGATCCTCTCAAGCTTTGAGCCGCGGTCCTCACCCGCATACTGGAGCGCAAGCTCCCATGCCGGCTCCTCTGAGAGAGCCGGGCGGTCTTCCCATATGTCCGCCGCCAGATCCCTCTCGCAAAAGACAGATCCCTGCTTTTTAGCGGCGATCTGCTCGTAGAGCTTCCCGTCACCCAGGGAAACGCATCTTCCGTCAAAGGCGATGACGCCCCTCTCCGGAAGACTGTCGTTTAAGAAATGCTCAATGTCCGGCACTCCAGGCTCGCCCATCTTCATGAGCCTGACCGGCGTCCCCTCCAGCTCCTTTGCAGCCTGGATAAAATATCTGCCGTCCGTCCAGAGATAAGCCTCGTCCGCTGTAAAGACGGCCGTGCCCGCAGATCCGGTAAATCCGGTGAGAAATTCTCTTATCTTAAAGTACTCTCCCACGTACTCACTCTGATGGAAATCAGCCGTGGGCACGATGTAGACATCCACCTTGTTCTGACACATGATCTCGTGCAGTTTCCGAACTCTCTCGGTTATATCCATGACCTTTTCGCCTCCATTATTATAATTTTGCATTAATTATCAATCCACTATCTGTCCCCGCAGGGCGGCCTTCAAAGGCGCACCAGGCGCGGACGAGATTATTTTACAGTATAAACCATGGTTTGTAAACTCAAAACCGCCGCCCAAAATTTTTGAAAACATTGACTTTTATGGATCAGATCCCCTTGTCATGCCTTGTCAAACAAAATCCTCTTATGCTATTCTTATGCTGTACTGAACAGACAGATCATCAGGAGGTAAATGACATGAAGATCACAGAAGGATATATGCCTTATCTGGGGTATCAGACCTATTATCGGATCGTCGGTGAATGCAGAGACAAAAGAAAGCCTCTTCTCCTTCTTCACGGCGGCCCTGGATCTACTCACAATTACTTTGAAGTGCTGGACGTCCTGGCAGACACCGGTCGGTCCATCATCTCCTACGACCAGCTTGGATGTGGAAATTCTTATGTGGAAGGTCACCCGGAACTCTGGTGCCAGAAGACCTGGGACAACGAGCTGATAGAGCTGAGAAAACACCTGGGTCTGGATGAAGTCCACCTTCTGGGGCAGTCCTGGGGCGGTATGCTGGCTATCGAGTATCTCTGCGACTATCATCCCAAAGGCGTTGCCTCAGTCATCCTCTCCAGCACGCTTCCTTCTGCCAGTCTGTGGGCAAGGGAACAGCACCGGATGATCCGCCTGCTTTCAGAGGAGGACCAGGAGGCCATCGCAGAAGCAGAGCGGACCGGCCATTTTGATTCGCCCGGATACCTGGCTGCCAACAGTCGTTTTATGGAGCGCCATTGTGATTCTCTCTTCGGCGATGTGCCAGAATGTGTGAGCAGACCCAAGAGGGCCGGGAAGGAGGCCTATCTTTACGGCTGGGGCCCTAACGAGTATAATCCCACAGGTTCCCTTGGGAACTGGGAGTACACGGACAAGCTGGACCGGATCAACTGTCCGGCTCTCATTATCAGCGGTACAGATGACCTTTGTACGCCTCTCATTGCCAAGACTATGTATGACCGCATACCAGACGCAAGGTGGGAACTCTTTGAGGGATGCCGCCACATGTGCTTTGTGGATGATACTGAAAAATATATACGCCTTCTTGCAGAATGGCTGGACCAGACAGAAAAAAACGGCTGCGTGTAAGCAGCCGTTTTTTCTATTTCATGTTCCGGAACTGTACCGGCGTCATATTGTATGCTTTTTTAAAGAGACGGTTAAAATGCTCCACATTCTGATACCCAACAGACAGGGCAATATTTTCCACTGTCATGCTGCTGCTCTTTAAGAGCGCCCTGGCCTTCTTCATTCGGATCTTCTTTACGAGGTCACCGAAGGTCATGCCTGATTTCTCCCGGATGTACTTTGAGAGATAAGGCTTGGAAAGGTAGAACTTATCTGCCAGATCATCCAGTGTCACGTCAATATAGTTGGCCTGTATATAGTTCATGATCTCGATCATGCGGGCGTCCTTCACCGGATCGGTAGTCCTGAGCTCCTCGATCTTATTCACCGCAACGATAAGGGCCTCGATGGACGCGCGGATGATGTCCGCGTCAATGCCCACACCCCAGAAGGTCTTCTCGTGGGAGATGATGCCCACATAGGCAACCGCTTTGGAGGATGATCCTCTTGTGAGAGAGTGCTCCTCATAGTAGCGCAGCTCATAGCTGATATTAAAGTACTGCTTAATGGCGTTGCTGACGGCATCCAGACGCCCGTTTCCGGAGGCAGTCACGATCTGCTCGTCATTTCCATGGTGAATGGTGGCGTCCGCGATGATGCCGTCCGCCTGACGGAAATGGCACTCATCAATGGAAAAGATGGTCTTGGCATTCACATAGTTATCTGTAAAGATCTGGTATACCCACTCCGGCGTCAGCTCTTTGTGGGCTTTGTCGGAAACGCCCTTTACAAGGTAGCCTACTTCCTCGCGCATCTTCTCCGGAAGATTGATGCCGTGGCTCTGCTTCAGAATATAGTTCACGCCGCCTTTTCCGGACTGGCTGTTGATGCGGATAACGTCTGAGTCATACCGTCTTCCCACATCCTGGGGATCGATGGGCAGATAGGGTACTGTCCACTTGTCGCACTTCTTCTCCTCTCTCCAGGACATGCCCTTGGCGATGGCATCCTGATGAGATCCGGAAAACGCAGTGAAGACAAGCTCGCCTGCATAGGGCTGGCGCACATCCACCGTCATCCTTGTCAGACGCTCATAGGCCTCTTTGATCTCCTCCATGTTGGAGAAGTCCAGCTTCGGATCCACGCCGTGGGAGAACATGTTCATACCAAGAGTGATGATATCCACATTTCCTGTCCGTTCTCCGTTTCCAAAGAGCGTACCCTCAATCCTGTCCGCCCCTGCCAGGATACCCAGCTCAGCTGTGGCCACGCCGCAGCCTCTGTCGTTGTGGGGGTGAAGGGAGAGGATCACGTTCTCTCTGTAGGCCAGATGTTTGTGCACGTACTCCAGCTGGGAAGCGAAGACGTGGGGCATGGCGTTCTCCACAGTTGTGGGGATATTGATGATCGCCTTGTTGTCTGCCTGGGGCTTCCACACGTCCAGGACAGCGTTGCACACTTCCACTGCGTAGTCTACTTCTGTACCCGAAAAGCTCTCCGGGCTGTACTCAAAAGTAAAGTTCCCCTCTGTCTCGTCTGCCAGCTTCTTCAGAAGCTCTGCTCCGTCTATGGCAATCTTCTTGATCTGCTCTTTATCTTTTTTGAACACCTGGTCTCTCTGCGCTACAGACGTAGAATTGTAAAGGTGGATCACCGCGTGAGGCGCTCCCTTTACAGCTTCGAAGGTCCGCTTGATGATGTGCTCCCTGGCCTGGGTCAGTACCTGGACCGTCACGTCATCCGGGATCATATTCCGCTCGATCAGAGCGCGCATGAAGTTATACTCTGTCTCGGAGGCAGCCGGGAAGCCCACCTCGATCTCCTTGAATCCCACTTTGACAAGCAGTTCAAAGAACTCCAGCTTTTCATCCAGGCTCATGGGCTCGATGAGAGCCTGGTTGCCGTCCCGCAGATCCACGCTGCACCAGATAGGCGGCTGGTCTATGTATTCTTTTTTCACCCAGTCATAGGTGACTTCCGGCGGCATAAAATACTGCCGTTCATACTTCTCAAAATTTTTCATGTTCCATCTCTTCCTTTCAGCAGCACAAAAGCTGAATATTTATCAACTTTGTTGTTCTTTTTTAATACTCGTCTATCCTATCACACATATACCCAAAATAATAGTGACAAATTTAATCATTTTTATTGACTTATTTTATTCTTTCCTGCAAAAAACCGGACAATAATCTGATCCAGGCACCACAGAAGGTCTCTCTCCGGCACACTGATGGCTGCTTCCACTTTCTGCCGCCCCACCTCGAATTCTCCTATGCGGTAAAGGATCTCCCCCACCTCCTGTCCCTCTTCCACAGGCGCATCCAGTTCTGCCGGGAGTTTGACCTGTGCGGTGACAGCCTCCTCACCTGCCATGAGAAGCTCTTTTTGAAATGGTTCAGAAGACAGGAGGGCCAGTGCATCACTGCCCAGGCTTCCGGAGGGCGGCGCTCCGCCGGATACAGGAAGAGAAGGAAGAGACGGGTCCAGAGTAATGGTCTCATATTGGTAATGATTGATTCCGTACTGCATCAGCTTTTTTGTGTCCTCCCACTTGTACCCTTTGTTATTTGGCCATCCACAGGCCAGAAGTGCTACGATAAAGGTGCGCCCGCCGTTTTCCAGGGCTCCTACATAGCAGTAGCCGGCATCCGTCGTGAAGCCTGTTTTCCCGGTGAGCGCTCCCTCCATCATGGAGAGGAAGGCATTGTGATTCTGAAGTGAGAAGCTCCTCTGCCCTGAGAGGTCTGTAAAAGAGTAGCTGTCTGTTCTTGTGACAGTAAGAAATGCCTCCCTCTTTGGCGATTCCATGATACAGTATCTGAGGATCCGGGCCAGATCCTCTGCCGTTGCAGAGTGGGTTCCCCCTTCGTCGGACGCATCCAGCCCGTTGGGAGTGATAAAATAGGTGTCCTGACAGCCAATCTCCTCCGCCTTTTTATTCATCAGCCCGGCAAACGCCTCCACACTCCCGGCTGTGTTTTCCGCGATCACCACTGCGCTGTCATTGTGGGATTCCAGCATGAGGGAATAGAGTAGATCTTCCAGCAGATAGGTCTCTCCCTCCCGCACATCCAGGCGGACTTCCGGCTGGGAAGCTGCCTTTTCTGACACGGAGCACACCAGATCCGGTTTTCCTTCCTCCAGTGCCAGGATACATGTCATGATCTTTGTGGTGCTGGCTATAGGCCGGGCTGTATTCCCGTCTTTCTCAAATAAAACACGCCCGCTGTCAGCATCCATAAGGACCGCGGACCGGGCGTAGAGCTGTGCCAGTTCCTCCGGCGTCTCCTCTTCATCCGCCTGGGAAGCTGCCCGGCAGAAGCAAGGGCAGGCCGCCAGGGCCAGGGTGAAAAGAACAGATGCCAGAAAAAGACCGGCTTTCTTTTTTCGTTTTATCATATACATCACGACCCGAAGAACATAGACAGTTAACTTATATGTATGTCTTCTGTCCGGGAAATATGTCTATACGTCCAGCTTGAGCTGAGCTTCCTCCTCCGCTTCGTGCTTGAAATTCTCGATCTGTTCCGGATTGAGGCCCGGAAGGTCTTCCAGAGAATGGATGCTGAAACGCCGCAGAAACTCTTCTGTCGTTCCAAACAGAATGGGCTTGCCTGGCGCATCCAGCCTTCCCACCTCACACACGAGATCGTACTCCACCAGCTTGTTCACTGCATGGTCTGACTTGACGCCACGGATCTTTTCGATCTCCAGTTTGGTGACCGGCTGCCTGTAGGCAATGATAGAGAGAGTCTCCAGCTGCACATCTGTGAGCACATATCTTCTTGGCTGCTTTGCCACCTTAATGAGGTACTCGTACATCTGGGGCTTTGTGCACATCTGAAAGGAGTCTTCCAGTTCGATGATGTGGATCCCTCTGTCATCGGTCTCATATTTATCCATCATATTGTGGATCACTTTCCGGGTCGTCTCCTCGTCATGGCCAATGGCTGACGCGATCTTGGAGAGCTCTACCGAGTCCCCCATCGTAAAAAGGATCGCCTCTATGATCCCCTCTAATCTGCTGATCTCCACTTTACACTTCCCCTTCTTCCCTTTGCTCTTCTTTCTGTGTCTCCTTTTTGCCGCATATCATAGAGGTGATAAGGATATCGTCAAAAGGCTGCTCCTGCATAACTTTGATCTTGCCTGTCTTCATCAGCTCCAGCACAGCCAGAAAGGTGACTACCAGCTGCACCTTGGACCCCTGCTTTGAGAGCAGCTGTCGGAAACTGAAGGAGAGGTGGGCCCCAGCGTACTCCTCCACATAGCCCAGCTTCTCCGGCAGAGAGACCTCCTCCTTCTCGATCTTTCCAAAACGGCTTCGGATGGGATCGATCTTTTCCGTCTGCCTGCGCATCATCTCCCGGAAGATCCTGTTCAGCTTTGACAGTGTCAGTCCGTCCAGAAGCCTGTCCAGATCCACCGGCTCCACATAGTCCTGCACCTCCTCCGGTATATCCGGTTCCCGGTACAGGGACCGCTCTCCCTCCACCTGCCTGTCCCGCAGTTCATAGGACATATATTTGTACATCTTGTACTGGAGCAGCTGGTCCACCAGCTCCTGCCGGGGATCTTCCTCTTCCCCCTCCTCATTCACTTCCTTGGGAAGAAGCATCCGGCACTTGATATCCAGCAGCGTGGCAGCCATGAGAAGGAATTCGCTCATCACGTTCAGGTCTTCCTGTTCCATGGCGCGGATATATTCCATATACTGATTCGTGATCTCCACAATAGGAATGTCGTAGATATCTATTTTATTTTTATCAATGAGGTGCAGAAGAAGGTCCAGAGGACCTTCAAACACCTGCAGCTTTACCTCTAATCCCACAGACACCCTCCGCTCTTTTTGAACTTAGCTTTACTATTATATATGACCTTTGCGCTTTTCTCAACAGTTTTTCTAAAGCTGGATCAGCACCCTGGACCGCAGTACGCCCATGAGCAACTCTTTTGCCTCCCGCCTGAGTCTGTCCACAGGAACCTTCTCTGCGTGCCCCTCGTTGAAAAAGCCGATGATGCCATAACAGAGAAAACCAGCGATCTGCTTTGGAGAGAACCGAAGACGGCTCCGGTTTTTCATCCGCTTTGTATGATCTTCTACTGTCTCAAGGACAATGCTGTAAAAGGCAAAAGCCAGGTAGGGATTGTGCTCCGGAGCAGTATAGCGAAAAAAATCATAGTGGCTGTAGTACAGCTCCATAATGGCGTCCAGGATATTGCAGTAGCTGATCACCTCATCCCGGCCCGGATTGTTCTCCTGCTGCATTTTCTCATAGTCTTCCGTGCCCAGGGCAACCATATCCTGGAAGATCTCGTCCACCAGAGCATATTTATCGCTGTAGTGGGAGTAGAAGGTGATGCGGCTGATCTCTGCCCTTGCACAGAGCTCCGTAATGGAGATCTGCTCGAAAGGCTGCTCCGGCAGCATGGAGATAAGCGTGCCTTTCAGATTTCTCTTTGTCTTGGTGATGCGTCTGTCTTCCATAACATTTCCCTCAAACTGTATAAATAACTGACAAAACAGAATGGTCTGTAATTGAGTTTTATTAAACCATCTGCTATAATATTTTAACATCTGTTAAAATATCGGTCAATGTGTAAGATATTTTATGTTTTGTAAAGCTATATCTTGGAACTGCAAAGGAGAATACTATGTCAGACATTGCTATTATGACGGACAGCAACTGCGGGATCATGCCGGGATGCGAGCCTTTTCCCGACATCCATATCATCCCTATGCCTGTCCTGATCGATGGTGAGACTTTTTATGAGGGAAAAAGTATTACAGCCGAAGAGTTTTACCGGCAGCTTGCCTCCGATGCCGCTGTCAGCACTTCTCTCCCCTCCCCCGGGGATGTGATGGATATGTGGTCCTCCCTTCTGCGGGATTACAAAGAATTGGTGTATATTCCCATGTCCAGCGGCCTCTCCACTTCCTGTGCAAGCGCGCTGGCTCTTGCATCTGAAGGAGAGTTTGAGGGGCGTGTGCATGTGGTGGACAACCACCGGATCTCCGTAACCCAGACCCAGTCCGTGCTGGATGCCCACTTTCTGGCGGAAGAAGGAAAGACAGGACGCCAGATCAAGGAGCATCTTGAAGAGGAGGCGCTGGACGCCAGTATCTACATTGCCGTGGACACGCTGAAGTACCTGAAACGGGGCGGACGCATCACTCCTGCTGCGGCTGCGGTGGGCACCGTGTTGAACTTAAAGCCCGTCCTCACGATCCAGGGAGACAAGCTGGATGCTTTCGCCAAAGTGCGTGGCATGAAGGCTGCTTTCCGCACCATGTGCAAGGCGGTAGAAAAAGACATAGACACCCGCTTTTCCCACTTGAGGGACGCCGGTGTCCTCAAGCTGGGCATGGCTGAGACGGCCATGAGCGAGGAGGATTTTTTATTCTGGAAAGAAAAATACAGAGAATATTTCCCGGACATGGAGATCGTCCACTACCCTCTCACCATGAGCATTGGCTGCCATACAGGGGCAGGGGCTCTGGGAGTAGGTGTGTTCCGGGTGCACCGGCCTTAATCCCGTTTTCCGATGAGTGAGAAGCAGACAAGCTCTGCCATATTGTAGAGACGGACATTGACTGTGTGGGTACCCAGCCCCCGGCTGACCACACAGCTTTGCCCGTCTTTTTTTGTGTACATATCCCCCGAATACCTGGGAAAAAGCTGCATCTGGGGTGTGATGACGCCTCCCAGGACGGGCAGGCGCACCACGCCGCCGTGGAGATGCCCGGAAAGGACAAGGTCCGCTCCCCATTCCCAGTACGTATCCATGTAGGCCGGCGTGTGAGCCATAAGGATGCGGTATCCTTTTTTGGGCGACTCTCCGACTCTCTTATTGATTTCCTCCACCTGCAGCTCCTCTCTGCCGAAGTGTCTGTAGCAGGAAAGCGGGATCTCAAGGCCGGTGATAGAGGCCTGAAAGCTGCCCTTCCGGAACAGGCAGGTCTCATTTTCCAGGACACGGATCCCTCCCTCTTTCAGGGCATCCCGGTATCTATCATATCTATCTCCGTACAGCTCCGTGTTCTCCTTCATCTTCTGTTCATGGTTCCCGTTTGCGGCATAGACAGGCGCCACTGAGACAAGGCGACGCATGAGTGCGAGAGCCGTCCTGTCAGTCTCCGGCTGTGTGCGGGTCAGCATGTCGCCTCCTGCCAGGATAAAGTCCGGGCGCTCCTTCTCGATCTGCTCCAGAAGCTTTTTGTTCTCTTTTCCGTATTCTTTTCCGTGCAGGTCAGAGAGGAAGAGACATCTGATCTCTCTGCCGCTTTCCAGCCCTGGCACTTCCATCCTGTAGCGCCTCACACGGAAAGTTGATAATTCTCTCGCCATCTCCCCGGCACATATGAGAGCGGATGTGCCAAGCAGGGCCAAAGGCTTCTTCCACATTTTCCTTTCCTCCGTCGTATGCCCCGTGTCATTCGGGCAGTTCTGGTAATGATTATATAGTCTGTACTGATATTTTGCAACTTATCTTCCGCCGCTCCCGCCTATCCTTTCACTGTTTACTATGCCGGAAAGAACAGCTCCAGCGTCTGTTCCAGACAGTTCAGGTAGCTGGCCTTGGGAACCTCTTTTGCCGCTACAATGTCCACTTTGCCGATCTCGGTGCCATCCAGAAAGTACACGACGCTCCCGGCAAAGTCCCCGGTCTTTACAGGGGCCTTCAGCTTCTCTTCTGTCTCATACTTTTTTTCAATGGCCGCCAGATCAGCTCCGTCAGTGTCCACATACTGAAAGGGCTCCTTCTGCCGGACAGGCACCTGCCTCTCCCGGCCGCCTTCCACATCCACAGGCTCCAATGCCTGTATTCCCTCATCCACATATTTCACAGTCCTTCCAAAACCATAGTCCAGAAGAGTCACTGCATCTTTAAACCGCTCTTTGGACGTCTCGGCTCCCATGACCACTGCAACCATCTCCATATTATTCTTCTTGGCTGTGGCGGACACACAGAAGCCGGCGTCGTCTGTGGAACCGGTCTTAAGGCCGGTGGCGTAGGCGTACTGGCGGATCAGCTTGTTTGTGTTTGCCAGCGTGAACGTGCTGCTTCCCTTTGCTGTTGTATGGGTAATATCCTCCATCCAGATGGAGGCGTAATCCCGGATCTGCGGGTATGTAAGGATCAGTTCTCTGGACATGGCCGCAATATCCCGCGCCGTAGTCAGATGCCCGTCGGCATCCAGGCCATTGCAGTTGACAAAGCTGGTACTCTCCATCCCCAGACCGGCAGCCCTCTCGTTCATATGCCTGACGAACTCCTCCTCGCTGCCCCACACATGTTCTGCCATGGCCACGCAGGCGTCATTGGCGCTGGCCACTGCGATGCACTTGATCATCGTGTCCACGGTCTGCACTTCACCAGGTTCCAGAAACACCTGGGATCCGCCCATGGAGGCCGCATACTCGGATACAGTGACCTGGTCTGCCAGAGAAATCTTACCCTCCGAGAGGGCGTCGAAGATCAAAAGCAGGGTCATGATCTTGGTCACACTGGCAGGAGGGCGCTTTTCATCCGCGTTCTTCTCGTAGATCACTTTCCCTGTAGATGCCTCTGCCAGAAACGCGGAGGGTGAGCTCACCTCAGGTCCGGCTGTATGGGGCTCTTCTGCACCGGCTTCTGTGCCGGCCTCGGGGGCAGCTTTGATAAGGACAGGCTGAAGGAGCAGCGCCCCGCACAGAAGAGCCGTCAAAAATCGCTTCATATGCACATCTCTCCTTGCATATATCGTCTGTTACTAATATATTTTTATTCTTTTCACTTATTCCCATCTGTGTTAAAATAATTACTCCGGAATTTATCTCGCAGAAGAGAGATGACAGCTGATTTTATAAAGAAAAGGGGTATTTCATGAATAAAAAAGAAGTTCTGGAAATCCGGAAGCAGTTTTCACCGCAGAACTGTGCTATCACACGCATCTGCGGCTGCTACGTGGACGGAGACAAGGAAAAGAAACTGGAATTTAAGGAGGCCTTCCTCTCCCTTCCCGAGGAGGAAGAATTCAAGTATTTTGACCTGTTTAAGAGGACTTTGTCCGGCACAGTGGGGAAGAATCTTCTCAACATGAGTTTTCCGCTGGATGAAGAGTTAAAGGGCGGCGCCCAGGAGTTCCTGATGCAGCTCAAGGACGGCAAACTCACGGATGATATGCTTGTCTCTGAATTTTATGACAAGGTGATCGAGAACTATGATTTTGGGGAGCACTATCTGATCCTTCTCATCCACGCTGCTTACGACGTGCCGGGAAAGGCGTCTGACGGAATGGAGATGTACGACGCCTCTGACACGGTTTATGATTACATACTGTGCAGCATCTGTCCGGTCTCTCTGTCCAAGGCAGGGCTCTGCTACAACGCAGAGCACAACAGCATCGAGGACCGGATCCGGGACTGGATCGTAAACGACCCGATAAGTGGATTCCTCTTCCCCGCTTTCAATGACAGGGCCCAAGATGTGCACAGCCTTCTCTACTACTCCAAGAAGCCGGAAGAGCTGCAGGAAGTCTTTCTCACCCAGGTACTGGGATGCAGCCAGGTCTTAAGCGCCGGTACGCAGAAAGAGTCGTTCCAGGCCATGATCGCGGACACACTGGGCGAGGACTGCTCATACAGCGTGATCCGCAACATCCATGAAAATCTGAACACACTGATCGAGGAGAATAAAGAGGAGCCGGAACCCCTGGAGCTGGGCAAGCTGGAAGTCCGGCGTCTGTTCTCTCTGAGCGGCGTGCCGGAGGAGAACCTGGAAGGTTTTGACCGGGAATTTGACGAGACAGTGGGCGAGAAGGCCTCTCTTCTGGCCTCCAACATTGCCAGCACAAAGAAATTTAACATCAAGACCCCGGACATTGTGATCAATGTCAATCCGGACCGGACAGACCTGGTGGACGTCAGGATCGTAGACGGGCGGAAATGCCTGGTGATCCCTGTGGATGACCAGGTGGAAGTCAACGGCATTGAAGTCAGGATGGACCCGGAGGCAGGGATAGAAGGATAACGGATCCCCTGCTGTATGAACCTTTTTAGAGTTCCACGATTCTTGGCCTGTGATGGGTGTAGGGGAGAAACTTCTTTAAAAGATCCTGGGTCTTAAATTTCAGGTGGGTAGTGTTGATGCCTGTATTGCAGACAAACCACTCTGCCTGCGCCACCTCCTTGTCGATGATGAGCTGCACATAGTCGTCCTCGTCATTCAGAAGACCCACCACGCTGGCAGAGCCGGGCGTGCAGCCGATATGTTTCACCATCAACTCCGGCGGGGCAAAAGACATGTGGGACACGCCCAGCTTTTTGCTGAAGGACGATGTGTCGAATGGTTTGTCATCAGGCATGAGAAGAAGGAAGAAAGAGGTCTTTTTCTGATTGCACAGAAAGACATCCTTCCGCACCGGAGCCTGCAGAACTTCACCGATCTCGGCGCACTCCTCCATAGAAGAGGCAGGGTCATTGTCTACTCTCTCATAGGGGATGCCAAGCTTTTTAAAAACCTTGTACACTTCCTGTTCCAGTGGAACTCTCTCAGACACATTGTCCGGTGGAGTGGTTGTGATTTCGCTGATATACATAGGGGTCTTTCCTCCATTTCATTTTTGTCTTATAATAGCTATTATAGTGCACCGGCCCGGTCTTTCGCAAGACAGAGAATAATTTTTGCCCGGCCGGTATCAAAAAACAGTAAGGAAAGGTTGTGATCAGCAGTGAAATATATACTTGCCTCTGCATCTCCCAGAAGAAAGGAGCTTCTTGCTCAGGCCGGATTTACTTTTGATGTGTGCCCTTCCGGCGCAGAAGAAAGAATCGAAGGAGAAAGTCCTGCTAAGATCGTGGAAGGACTGGCAGCCCTGAAAGCCCGGGATATCTTTGACAAGTCCTTAGGCTCCATGACGGAAGACTTCACTGTCATCGGGGCGGACACCGTGGTGGCCTACCAGGGCGAGATCCTGGGAAAACCGACTGACCAGGAGGAGGCCCTGGCCATGCTCTCCATGCTGGCAGACCGGACGCATCAGGTCTATACCGGTGTCTGCCTCATCCAGATGAAAGGCGAAAAGAAATATACGCGCACGTTCCACGTCTGCACCCAGGTTACTTTCTACCCGGTGAGCAGAGAAGAGCTGCTCTCCTACATCCGGACCGGCGATCCCATGGACAAGGCGGGCTCCTACGGGATACAGGGGCCTTTTGCCGTTCATATAAAGGAGATACAGGGAGATTACAACAATGTGGTGGGACTTCCCATTGCAAAGCTGTACCATGAGCTGAGAGAGATGGAAGAGATATAAAAAGATGACACGCAAAAGCGTGTCATCTTTATTTTGCACATTAGTTATATTTACGTTTTCTTGCAGCTTCGGATTTCTTTTTGCGTCTTACGCTTGGTTTCTCGTAATGCTCTCTTTTCCGAATTTCCTGCTGAATACCAGCCTTTGCGCAGCTTCTTTTAAATCTGCGTAAAGCGCTGTCCAACGTCTCGTTTTCTTTAACGATTACATTTGACATAGTCTCACACCTAACCTCCCCTCCAGCCCTATATTGTGCATCATACGACTGTTCGGGTATATTTATTGCACTACATTAGATTATAGCACATTTTTCCTGGACGTCAATCATTTTTTTCGTTTTAGAGCTGGTTTTCCAGTACTTCTTTTGCTTTCTCCAGGGCTTCATCAATGCCAGCCGGGTTCTTGCCGCCTGCCTGAGCCATATTCGGACGGCCGCCTCCGCCTCCGCCGACGCAGGATGCGATGACCTTGATCAGGTTGCCTGCATGGGCTCCTGCTTTGACAGCTCCGTCTGTGGCTGTGGCCATCAGGTTTACTTTGCCGCCTGCATCAGAAGCGAGCACAACTACGCCTTCTCCCAGCTTCTCCTTCAGCTGGTCGCCCAGGTCTCTGAGGCCGTTCATGTCAGCGCCTGGTGCCTTGGCTGCCAGGAACTTCATTCCCTTCACCTCTGTCACCTGGTCTGTCACATCTCCCATGGACTCTTTGGCCAGCTGGCTCTTCAGGCTCTCAACCTGGCTGTGGAGCTCTTTGTTTTCAGAGATCATGTGGGACAGTCTCTCCTCCACCTTGTCCGGTGTGGTCTTGAGGAGCTTTGCCGACCTTTCCAGCTTCTCTTCCAGCTCATCATAGTACCGGAGAAGCCCCTTGGATGTGAGGGCCTCGATCCTGCGCACGCCGGCAGCCACACCTGTCTCAGAAATGATCTTGAAGGCAGTAATGACACCCGTGTTGTCCACATGGGTTCCGCCGCAGAACTCTTTGGAGAAATCGCCCATGCTCACAACCCGGACGATGTCGCCGTACTTCTCGCCAAAGAGGGCAGCCGCTCCTGTCTTCTTTGCCTCCTCGACGGGCATGTTCTCAGCCTTTACCGGCAGGCAGTTCATGATCTGCTGATTGACGATGTTTTCCACCTTTTTCAGCTCTTCCTTTGTCATGGCTGAGAAATGGGTAAAGTCAAAGCGGAGTCTGTATTCGTTGACAGAAGATCCCGCCTGCTCCACATGTGTTCCCAGCACCTGGCGGAGCGCCTGCTGAAGAAGGTGTGTCGCGCTGTGGTTCCTTGCGGAGAGCGCACGCTTCTCTTCATTGACTTCCAGGGAAACCTTGTCTCCCACTTTCAGCATACCGCTCACAACATGGCCTACATGGCCGATCTTTCCTCCCAGGAGCTTGATGGTGTCCTCCACCTGGAACACGCCGTCCTCTGTGCGGATCACGCCATTGTCCGCCTCCTGGCCGCCGCTTGTAGCGTAGAACGGAGTCTCATCTACAAACACGGTGCCTTTCTCGCCGTCAGAGAGTGCGTCCACGACTTCATCCTCTGTAGTGAGGACTGTGATCTTAGAGCTGTATGTTAAATGGTCATATCCCACAAATGTGCTGGTCACGGAAGGATCGATGGACTCGTACACGGTCACGTCAGCGCCCATATAGTTTGTCTCGCCGAAGGTTCCCTTCGCCCGCTCTTTCTGAGCTTTCGCCGCCTTTTCAAATCCCTCTTCGTCAATGGAGAATCCCTTTTCTTCCAGGATCTCTCTTGTAAGATCCACAGGGAAACCGTACGTGTCATAGAGACGGAAAGCCTCCTCGCCGGAGAGAACCGTGCTTCCGGACGCTTCCATCTGAGCCTGCAGGCCCTCCAGGATGGAAAGTCCCTGGTCGATCGTCTTGTTAAACTGCTCCTCTTCCTTTGTGATCACCTTGAAGATGAAATCTTTCTTCTCATCCAGCTCCGGATATCCGTCCTTGGATCCGTCTATAACGGTCTGGGCCAGCTCCACAAGGAATTCGCCCTGGATGCCGAGGAGACGGCCATGACGGCAGGCGCGGCGGAGAAGCCGGCGCAGCACATAGCCTCTTCCGCTGTTGGAGGGCATGATACCGTCGGAGATCATAAAGGTTACGGAACGGATATGGTCTGTGATGACACGGATGGAGACATCTGTGGCGTAATCCTTCTCATATTCTTTGCCTGCAAGGCGGCACACGTGCTCACGGAGAGCACGGATGGTGTCTATATCAAACATGGAGTCCACGTCCTGTACGATGCAGGCAAGACGCTCCAGTCCCATTCCTGTGTCAATGTTTTTCTGCTCCAGCTCTGTATAGTGGCCCTGGCCGTCATTGTCAAACTGGGTAAATACATTATTCCAGATCTCCATATACCGGTCACATTCACAGCCTACTGTACAGTCCGGCTTTCCGCAGCCATACTTCTCGCCCCGGTCATAGTAGACTTCTGAGCAGGGACCGCAGGGTCCGCTTCCGTGCTCCCAGAAGTTATCTTCTTTGCCAAAACGGAAGATGCGCTCCTCGGGAATCCCGATCTGTTTGTTCCAGATCTCCCAGGCCTCATCGTCATCCACATACACAGAAGGGTACAGGCGGTCCGGGTCAAGACCTACCACTTCTGTTAAGAACTCCCATGTCCAGGCAATGGATTCTTTCTTAAAATAGTCTCCAAAGGAGAAATTGCCCAGCATCTCGAAGAATGTACCGTGGCGGGCCGTCTTTCCCACATTTTCAATATCGCCTGTGCGGATGCACTTCTGGCAGGTGGTCACTCTCTTTCTGGGCGGGATCTCCTGACCTGTGAAGTAAGGTTTCAAGGGCGCCATACCGGAATTGATCAGAAGAAGGCTTTTATCGTTGTGGGGCACAAGCGAGAAACTCTTCATCGCAAGGTGCTCCTTGCTCTCAAAAAATGTAAGGAACATTTTTCTTAATTCATTTACACCGTATTTTTGCATAGTTTCCTCCTAATTTTTCAAACTAACATCTAATTATAAAGAGAACCCCGGCGTTTGTCAACGCCGGGGCCTGTCAGACTTATGCCGCATGCGGCTGCTGTTCCGCTCTCATCTCTTATCCGTCTTATTTCAGCTCGATCTCTTCCAGTTCCTTGGGCGGCACCTGTTTGGAGGATGCCTTTACGAAATCCTGGATCTTCTTCTGCGCTTTTGCAACCGGGATATTGGTTCCTGCTCCGGCCACACATCCGCCCGGGCAGCCCATGCCTTCGATAAGGCAGCCGTTCATCCGCCCTGCCTTTGCCAGGGTCAGGATCTTCTTACAGTCAGCCAGTCCCTCCGCGTGCTCAATATGTACCTCCACGTCCGGATAGTAGGTATTGACACATTTTTTGATAGCGTCAGCCACGCCGCCTGCCACTGCGTAACCACGTCCTGCTCCGGTGGCGTTGTGGAAGGAGGACTCGGCAGCATACTGGCTGAGATCAATATCCTTTGCGTCAAACATGGCCTGAAGCTCCTCAAAAGTTACTACGAAATCCACATCACTGCGAACGCTTCTTCTCATGGCCTCCAGCTTCTTGGCCGCACAGGGACCGATGAAGACCACTTTGGCATTCGGGTGCTCCTGTTTGATAGTCCTGGCTGTGGCCACCATGGGAGTCAGCTCCTGGGACACTTCATCGATCAGATCCGGGAAGAACTTCTTGGCCAGCATTGCCCAGGATGGGCAGCAGGATGTGAGAAGGAAGGGCAGCTCTCCTGTCGTCACCTTCTCCACATAGTGGTGGGCCTCCGCAATAGCTCCGATATCTGCGCCCAGCGCCACCTCATACACCTCTTTGAAGCCCAGTTCCATGAGAGCAGCCTTCAGGTTTCTCGGCGTGATGTTATCTCCAAACTGTCCATAGAATGCAGGCGCGATCTCGGCGATAATATGATCTCCTTCTTTCAGTGCTCTCGCCAGCTGGAAGATCTGTGACTTGTCGGAGATAGCGCCAAAGGGGCAGCTGACCATGCACATGCCGCAGGACACGCATTTATCGCTGTCGATGTAGGCCCGGCCCATCTTGTCAGACGTGATCGCACCCACGCCGCATGCCTTCTGGCAGGGACGCTCCTTCTTGGCGATGGCGTCGTAGGGACAGACGGATTTGCACTTGCCGCACTTGATACATTTGGACTGGTCAATATAGGATTTTCCCTTCACAAAGGAAATCGCTCCTTTGGGGCAGACTTCCATACAGGGGTGGGCCAGACATCCCTTACACATATTGCTGACCTCATATCCCTTCTCCTCACAGGCCTCACAGGCAGATGGGATAACCTGCATAAGCGGCGGCTCATAATATTTATCGGAGATATTACTGGCCTCCACACCTGCTGTCAGATGGACAGGTTTATTTTCCGGACGGAGCGACAGTCCCATGGCCAGCCGGAGTCTCTCCCGGACAATCGCCCTGGCTCTGTACACACTCTCCCTGTATTTTATTTTTGTGTCCTCGTTTACCATTTTGTACGGAATGGCTTCCATGTCATCGTTCAATGTCTCCGGGTTGGACTTAAATCCAAGCCTGGCAACCTCCTCGAATACTTTCCGGCGCAGTCTCCTCACCGTTGTATCCAATCCTCTCATCATAAAGCGGTCTCCTCCTGTAATAGAACTTGCCCCCTCAAAAAGGGTCATTTAACACTACCACTATAGCCAAATGTTAATTTTCTGTCAAGGAGACAGCGTGTATAAAATAAGAAACATTTTCCGTCCTATTTTTCAAACAGACGCTGGGCGTAGTAGACAGACTGCATGGCGTCTTTCCCATAGAAGTCCGCCCCGATCATATCCGCGTACTCCTGGTTCAGCACAGCGCCTCCAACCATCACTTTGCAGTCCGGTTTCTCCTTCCGAAGCTGGCGGATAGTCTCTTCCATGCTTCCCACAGTGGTGGTCATAAGGGCGGAGAGACCCACCAGACGCACATCCTCGTCCAGTGCGCGCCTGACAATATCCTCAGGCGGAACGTCTTTCCCCATATCGATCACATCGAAACTGTAATTTTCAAGGAGCACTTTCACAATATTCTTTCCAATATCATGGATATCTCCCTTGACTGTGGCCAGGATGATCTTCTCCTTCTTCTTTGCGGAGCTGCCGCTCTCCTCCAGTTTGTCTCTGAGCACAGCAAAGGCATTTTTAGCCGCATCCGCGCTCATAAGAAGCTGGGGGAGAAAGACAGTGCCCTGCTCAAAGCCCTTCCCCACCTGGTCCAGCGCCGGGATCAGCTCACTGTCGATGATCTCCAGAGGCTCCCGCTCTTTTACCAGCTCTCTGGTGAGGGCGGAAGCGTCTTCTTTCAGCCCCTTCTCGATCGCATCTTTCAACGTGAGGGAGGATGCCACAGGTGAGGCACTCTGATCTGCCCGGGCATTCCCAAACTCCCGGATATAATCCTCGCAGTTGCTGTCATAGCCCATCAGCGCACAGTAGGCATAGTAGGATTTCCTCATCTCCTCTGATGCGGGATTGATGATCCCGGCTGTAAGGCCGCTCTGAAGAGCCATGGTATAGAAATGAGCGTTGATGACCGGGCGGCAGGGAAGCCCGAAGGATATATTGGAGACACCCAGCACCGTGCGGACACCGTATCTCTCCCGCACAAGGCGGAGGGCCTCCAGGGTCGTTTTAGCCCCCTCCGGGTCAGAGCTGACCGTCATGGCCAGCACATCGATGACAATATCTTTCGGCAAGATTCCGTACTTGGCAGCCTCTGCTATGATCTTTCCGGCGATCTTCGCCCTCCCTTCGGCGTCTGCAGGAATCCCCGCCTCGTCCAGGGTCAGTCCCACCACCACGCCTCCGTACTTTTTCACAAGGGGAAAGACCTGGTCCATGGACTCCTGCTTGCCGTTGACGGAATTGATCATAGGTTTGCCGTTGTACATCCGCATGGCAGCTTCCATGGCAGAAGGCTCTACTGTGTCGATCTGCAGGGGAAGGCTTGTGATGCTCTGGAGTTCCCCGATCACTTCCTTCATCATGGCTGTCTCGTCAATATCCGGCAGTCCCACATTGACGTCAAGGATGTGGGCTCCCTGCTCTTGCTGTGCAACAGCCTCCTTCAGAATGTAATCCATGTCATGGTCTTTCAGCGCCTGCCGGAATTTCTTTTTCCCTGTGGGGTTGATGCGCTCCCCGATGATCACCGGTTTCTCACCCAGCACCACCGCTCTTCCGTAGGAGGAGACAATGGTATCTGTCTTCCTGACGGGCAGCCCTGCTTCCATTCCCCTGCACAGGCTGGTCATCTGCCGGATGTGAGCCGGGGAAGTGCCACAGCAGCCGCCGATCGCGCAGGCCCCCATCTCCACGATCCGCCTCATGGAAGCGGCAAATTCCTCCGGGGCAACATCATACACGGTGCGGCCGTCTCTCTGTCTGGGCAGGCCTGCATTTGGCTTGACGATTACCGGCAGAGAGGTATACTTCATGATCTCCTCCAGGATGGGAAGCATCTGCTCCGGTCCCAGTCCGCAGTTGATGCCAAGAGCATTCACCCGGAGGCCTTCCAGCATGGCGACAGCAGCTGCCACATCTCCGCCTGTCAGGAGCTTCCCTTTCTCGTCAAAGATCATGGTGGCAAAGACCGGGAGGGAGGTGTTCTCTTTCGCCCCCAGCACAGCGGCTTTCATCTCATACATGTCGCTCATCGTCTCGATGTGGATGAGATCGGCACCGGCGGCCTCCCCGTACCTGGCGGCCTCCCCGAAAGCTGCCAGCGCGGTCTCAAAATCCAGATCTCCCAGAGGCTTTAAGAGCTTTCCTGTGGGACCTATATCCATGGCCACATAGACCTCCCTGTCATCGTGGACCCCAAGATAAGCCCCCTCCTTGGCGCTTACCACAGCTGCTGTGATGATATCCTCCAGATCATAGTCACCGCTGTGGAATTTGAGGGCGTTTGCGCCGAAGGTGTTAGTGAGGACAATGTCGCTGCCAGCCTCAAAATACTGCCTGTGTATGTCCACGATCTCCTCTGTGTGCTCCAGATTCCAGACTTCCGGCAGTTCTCCCGGGCGAAGCCCTTTCTCCTGCAGGAGCGTCCCCATGCCGCCGTCAAAAAAAAGCAGCTCTTTTCCTAGTCTTTCCAGTATCATCCTTCGTTCCTCCGATATATACAGTCTTTCTTTTCGCATGCCTCACACCCTTTCCTGTGGCAGGGCTCCTGCTCGGCAGATACTCCGATCACAGCTGTGACGGATTTTACCGGAGTCAGCATAGAGCTTTCTGTCATGGAAAGGCCGATCCTTTTTGGCGCTTCCAGCATGGACAGGATCTGCCTCTGGTGGGTGATGGAGAAATCACCATAACCGGGACTGAATCTGGGCCGCAGGTATTTTCCCTCCCGCTCCAGCTCCCGGCCGATCTCTTCCTGTTCCCCGTCCAGATATTCCTCCAGCATGGCAGCTGCGCAGGCCTGGGTCACCACAGCACCTGCCATGTCAGTGAGGGACTGACGGCGCATGAGAAGATCCACCCCGGCTCCCAGCGTCGCTCCAAGGACTACTGCCTGACAGCATCCTTTCATATTCCTGCACAGGCTTTTGCTGTGGATCTTCATCCCGCCTATATTGAGGGAATCCTCCCCCTCCGGATTCAGGTCAAAGATACGCCAGACGATCCTGGGAGAGGCGGCGGTTTTCAGCTCCTCAAAGGAGCGGGCCACCATGGCCAGCGTCGCCTCGTCCGCCTCCTGTCTCCCAAATCCCAGATAGCGGACCGCCTCCTTGGTTCTCGCGTCCATCATGCTCATGTTCTGTCCTTTCTGTTTTTGTCTTCTTGTGCGTCAGAATAAAGAAGCTGCCGCGCCAGATAAACAGGTGCGGCAGCTTAAAATCATCCTGTCATGCATTCTATAGTTCGTCGTAAAGCTTCTCGTATTCTCTTGCAGAATGGTTCCATGAGAAATCCTGCTCCATGGCTCTCTCAACAATCTTGTTCCAGTCTCTCTTGCGGTCGTAGAAGATCTGCTCCGCATAGCGGACAGTGGCCATCATCTCGTGGGCATTGTAATTGCTGAAGCTGAAGCCGGTTCCGGTCTTCTCGTACTCATTGTAAGGCTCCACCGTATCCTTCAGACCGCCGGTCTCACGGACGATGGGCAGGGTGCCGTAGCGCAGGCTCATAAGCTGGCTCAGGCCGCAGGGCTCAAAGAGAGACGGCATGAGGAAGGCGTCGCAGGACGCGTAGATCTTGTGGGACATAGGCTCTGAATAATAAATGTTGGCAGAAACTTTTCCCGGATACTTCCACGCATAGTGACGGAACATATTTTCGTATTTTGCCTCCCCGGTTCCCAGAGCCACGATCTGGATGGCATCCTGACAGAGCTCATCCAGCACGCAGTCGATCAGGTCGAATCCTTTCTGATCTGTCAGCCTGGAGACAATACCGATCATCATTGCATGATTGTCCCGCTCGAGATTCAGCTCTTCCTGGAGAGCGACCTTGTTCTTTACCTTTTCTTTCCTGAAATTCTTGACAGAGTAATTGCGGGCAATATGTTTGTCCGTCTCCGGATTGTAGTCGTCATAGTCAATACCGTTCACGATACCGGACAGGCTGCCTGCGCGGGCGTTCATAAGTCCATCCAGTTTTTCCCCGTAGAACGGCGTCTTGATCTCCTCGGCATATGTACTGCTGACAGTTGTAATGCGGTCAGCATACACGATACCTCCCTTCAGGTAATTGGCGTCCTTGTATGCTTCCAGCTTGTCCGGCACAAAATAGTAGGAAGGAAGACCTGTAATATCCTGCACTCTCTTTGTATCCCAGGTGCCCTGGAATTTCAGGTTGTGGATGGTCATGATGGTCTTGATCCCACGGTAGTACTCGTTTCCGTAGCGGAAATTATCAAGAAAGATGGGGATCAGTCCGGTCTGCCAGTCATGGCAGTGGATGATATCCGGGCGGAAACCGATCACCGGAAGCGCGCTCAGCACAGCCTTGGAGAAAAAGGCAAATTTCTCAATATCCGCATACATGTCGCCGTAGGGCGCCCACCCGCTGAAATAATACTCATTATCTATAAAATAGAATGTAATTCCCTCGTACTGCAGCTCGAGAATTCCCACGTACTCTGTACGCCAGTTCAGATCCATGTAAAAATGTGTCCTGTACTGCAGCTGATTTCTCCACTCTTCTTTCATACAGAGATATTTCGGCAGCATGACACGGACATCATATTTTTCTTTGTCAAAATATTTCGGCAGAGATCCAACTACGTCTGCCAGTCCGCCTGTCTTGATAAAAGGCACGGCCTCGGACGCTGCAAAAAGTATTTGTTTCATGATATTTTCCTCCCATCCTTACGGTATATAGGTATATATAGTTATTATACCGTATTTTTATTCAGATGAAAAGGGTTATCTGTTTTTATATTCCAGGCGCAGCGTATCTGCGATCAGCGCGATAAACTCGGAGTTTGTGGGCTTTCCCTTGCCATTGCTCACCGTGTATCCGAACAGTTCATCCAGAGTGTCCAGCTTTCCTCTGCTCCAGGCCACCTCGATGGCATGCCGTATAGCCCTCTCCACCCGGCTGGCCGTTGTCTGGTGATGTTTGGCCACTGTGGGATAGAGAACTTTCGTCACGGCGTTCAGCACATCCATATCTTCCACTGCCATCATAATGGCGTCCCTCAGATAGTGATACCCCTTGATATGGGCGGGAATGCCGATCTCGTGGATCATATCCGTCACCCTTGTCTCCAGGTTGGCCTCCTCCTGCTCCGGACTTTGGGCAGCAGCATCCAGGCCGTGGATATAGCTCGTCCTCCCCTTCTGGGTGACCTGCTTGATCCGCTCCAGGATCACCTCATTCTTAAAAGGCTTCATAACATAGTACATGGCCCCTTTGTTGAAAGCGTCCTCTGTAATCCGCTCCTGGCCCACAGCTGTGACTATGATAAAATACGGGCGTTTTTTCAAAGTTTTGTCATGGTTGACGGCGTCCATCACGCCAAGTCCGTCCATTTTAGGCATGATCAGATCAAGCAGGACAACATCCGGCTCTTTTTCCCGGATCACCCGGCACATATCCTCACCGTTGTCCGCCTTCCCCACAAGGCTCAGGTCTTTATCGCTGCTGACGATTTCGCCAAGCAGCTCCAGAATTCTCTCGTTGTCGTCGGCGATTGCTACACGAATCTCTCCCATTCCATAAATCCTCCTATCTATTCTTGAAAAACTGTCAAGGAAAATTATAGAATTACAAGAATGCGAAATCAAGGATTTAGGGTCGGAAGATCTCGACACCTTCCCACTATTTTCTTAACTTTCGATATGTTTCAACATGTCCTGGATAAAGATGCCGTATCCCTCCTCCGGGCTGTTCACAAACACGTGGGTCACCGCTCCGATCAGCTTCCCGTTCTGGATAATGGGACTGCCGCTCATTCCCTGGACGATCCCTCCTGTGAGCTCCAGCAGCTTTTCATCTGTCACTTCCAGCATGATCTTTTTGTTCGCTTCCTGGGCATTCCTGTCAACTTTTGTAATACGGATCTTGTAATCTTCCACCGTGCCGCTGACCGCACAGCGAATGACGGCCTCCCCCTCTTGTATCTCACTTTCGTCGCCGGCTGGTTCCAGAGGCCGGGTGTCTGTGAAGAGGGTATCCACTCTGTCCAGCGTACCGTAAATGCCGTCCTCTGTGTTCTCATTAATACTTCCAAGAATATTGTAATTGTTGTAGATGATCACGCCTTCCATGCCTCCCGGCGTCCCGTCTTTTCCCTTCTTAATATCCTTGATGCTGGTGGTGTAGAGAAGACCGTCGGAGGCGTCCAGAAGCTGGCCGGTATCTGTATCCCTGATGCCGTGCCCCAGCGCCCCGAACTGGCTGTCCGCATTCAGGAAAGTGACTGTGCCAAGTCCCTGGGCATTATCCCGCACCCAGATCCCCAGCTTGTACTCATCCCTGCCGCAGTGGACCGCCTTCATGCGGATGGCGATTTCCTGCTCATCCCGGCGCACCTTCAGCACCACTTCCTCTTTGTCCAATGCGGCCACTGCCTCCACCAGCTGGGATTTGTTCGAGATCTTCTCATCGTCGAGGCCAATGATATAGTCTCCCTCCTGTACCAGATCTGCAGCCGGCTCATACTCCTGTCCATCCTCCCCCTCGATCTTCTCTGTCCCCAGCACCAGCGCTCCCTCTGTCTCCAGATAGATCCCCACAGGCATACCTCCGGGGATCAAAAGCTCATCGGAAGTGTCCGCATTTACTTCTTTTTCCAGACTGGCCCTGCTCTCCTCGATCAGGTACCAGCTTCCTCCCACCGAAATGGTGAACACAAGGATCATGATCAAAATTCGTCTGTACCAATATCTTCGCATACTATCGTCTCCATACTGCCGCCCCTCATGTGGAGGCGTTTTATCGTTAGTATGCGAAGGAGGAAAACTTTTACACTGGTAATAAATGGCTGTCAGTTCTCCCTGAGGATCTCCTCCGCGATCCGGATCTTTTTCACGCACCGGTCCATGGCTGCTTTTTCTATATATCTGTGGGCATCCGGCTCGCTCATCTTCCGCTGGTCCACGAGAAGCCATTTGGCCCGGTCAATGGTCTGCTGTTCCTGCATCCGCTCCTTCATCCTGCGCATCTCTTTCTCCAGCTTTCTGATCTTCATCTGGACCGCGCTCAGCATTTTGACGGATGTGTAAAGGCTCTGCCGCGTGGTGGGCCTTGCCAGGGTGACGATGCCGTAGTCCTCCACCTGGGAAGACACCTGCTCGTACATCTCTGCCTTGACCAGAAGCAGGATCCCTGTCTCATGCTGCTCTGCTATGTCAACGGCGGCCTGTATGCCGAAATCATCTTTCAGCGGTGTGTTGATGATGAGGATATCGTAAGTTTGGCTGACCAGCATCCGTTTTGCATCCCCCATGGTGGACACGTAAGAGATATCTCTGTACTGAGGGCCGGGGAGCACATCCTTCACCACGGAGGCCATCTTGTCTGACGCAGAAGCCACCAGTACGCGGTATGCCGCTTTTTCTGCTGTCATGTTCTTCCCACTCCTTTATCTTTGTCCATATATCTGTCAGTGTGTCTCAGGCGGGTTCTTGTAGGCAGCCAGATAGCTTTCCGGCAGCACCCGTTTCACGAGGGTGCCTGCAGCTGCCGCGTCCCAGGCCTCCCCCCGGCTCTCCGGCAGTTTTTTCAGCTGGTCTGTCACATCGTGGTCTGCTGTGTACAGATTGACATTGGCCGGTTTCTGGAGAGGCAGCTTTCTCTCAATGCCGTCCATGCCGGCGTAGATCAGAAGGGCAAAGGCGAGATAAGGATTGGCTGTGGGATCAGGGGAGCGAAGCTCGATCCTCTTCTTCCCGCTCTTCACGGCCGGGATGCGGATCAGCTGGGAGCGGTTTTCCGGGGACCAGGTCACATATTTGGGCGCTTTCTTCTCCCCCAGCCTCCGGTAGGAGTCCTCTGAAGGATTCAGGAACAGGGTGATCTCACGTATATGCTCCAGGATGCCTGTCATAAACTGTCCATTGCAGTCCGATCCATCCTCGCATCTCACTGACATATTGATATGCATGCCGTTGCCCGCATATTCCTTGATAGGTTTCGGGGAGAAGTCGGCGTACAGTCCGTTGCCCATGGCGGCCGTACTCACCACCCATTTAAAGGAAGCCGTATTGTCTGCGGCAGTGAGGGGATCGCTGTACTGGAAATCGATCTCGTTCTGCCCCGGCCCTTCCTCGTGGTGGGAGGCCTCCGGCTCGATGCCCATGTCGATGAGGGTAAAGCAGATCTCCCGGCGGATATTCTCTCCTTTGTCCTCCGGGGCCACATCCATGTAGCCGGCCCTGTCAAAGGGGATCTTTGTGGCATTTCCATTCTCATCCGTCTGGAAAAGGTAGAATTCCACCTCCGTTCCAAAATCGATCTTCAGCCCCTTCTCCTTTGCTTTTTCCACGGCTTTCTTTAATATATAACGGCTGTCCTTCTCGTACAGGGTTCCATCCGGGTAACGGATGTCGCAGTACATCCTGGCCACCCTGCCTGTGGAAGGCCGCCACGGAAGAATAGAAAAGGTGGACGGGTCCGGGTGGAGAAAGAGGTCGCTCTTCACTTCACCGCCAAAGCCTGCCACAGCGGAGGCGTCAAAAGAGATCCCCTCCTTAAAGGCCCGCTCCAGCTGACCGGACATGATAGAAATATTTTTCTGCACGCCAAAGGCGTCAAAAAAGGCAAGCCGGATAAATTTCACATCCTCCTCATCCACGAATGTCATAACCTTTTCGTACTGATACATATCCATATTCAATCCTCCTTTTATATCTGCATATGATAAAAAGGCGCCTTCTGAAAGAGAAAGATACGCATACGCGAGAACTTTCTCTACCTTCAGATGAACGCCTTTGCCCATATTCTCTGTCTCTCATATTTCTTCTGACACAGGATATGCATTTTCACCTGCACACTATGTCATTACAGTAAAAAATATAGCGGATTTCCTTTTCCATGTCAACTTTTGAGGGGACGTCCTTGTGGATTGTACGGAAATAAATACAAGAAAACATTTGACAAATCATTCTCCCGGCAGTATAGTTACAGGCAAAGAACGGCAACGGTGTCGCAGAAATTACCCCTTTTTTCTGCGCGCCGTTTTTTCTTTTACTTTTGTATGCGGCAATGGAGTCGCTTCTTTCGCCCCGGGGATGGCCACACTGGGACGAAGGAGTCTCCATTGCCGCTTTTTTAATTCTAATTAAAATGAAAAGGAGTCAGAGAGTCATGAGTACAGCAGCAGAAAAATTTGGTTCAATGGTTTTCGATGAGTCTGTCATGAAGGAACGCCTTCCAAAGGAGACCTTCCGGCAGCTTCAGCGCACGATGAAAGACGGAAGGAGCCTGGACATAAATATTGCCAACGTAGTCGCCAACGCCATGAAAGACTGGGCGATTGAAAAGGGAGTCACACACTACACCCACTGGTTCCAGCCCATGACAGGCATAACAGCCGAAAAGCACGACAGCTTCATCAGCCCGGATGTGGACGGAAAAGTCATCATGGAATTTTCCGGCAAAGAGCTGGTGCAGGGTGAACCGGACGCCTCCTCCTTCCCGTCGGGAGGACTTCGGGCCACCTTTGAGGCCAGAGGATACACAGCCTGGGACCCCACAGCCTACGCCTTCATCAAGAACGGTGTCCTGTGCATCCCCACGGCCTTCTGCTCCTACAGCGGCCACGCGCTCGACAAGAAAACGCCTCTTTTGCGGAGCATGCAGGCCATCAACCGCCAGGCTCTCCGGGTTGTGCATCTCTTCGGAAATGAGGATGTGAAATCCGTAAAGACAACGGTAGGCCCGGAGCAGGAATATTTCCTGGTAGATAAAAAGTATTATGAGGAAAGAAAAGACCTGATCTACACCGGCAGGACCCTCTTCGGAGCACCCGCTCCCAAGGGCCAGGAACTGGAGGACCACTACTTCGGCACCATCAAATCCCGCGTCCAGGCATATATGAAGGAACTCAATGAAGAACTCTGGAAGCTGGGAATCCTGGCCAAGACAGAGCACAACGAGGTGGCTCCCGCACAGCACGAGCTGGCGCCCATCTTCACCACTACCAACATTGCCACAGACCACAACCAGCTGATGATGGAGCTGATGCAGCGGATCGCCAAGAAGCACGACCTTGTCTGCCTTCTCCACGAGAAGCCCTTTGAGGGCATCAACGGAAGCGGCAAGCACAACAACTGGTCTATCTCCACGGACACCGGCATCAATCTTCTTGAGCCCGGCGACACGCCCTCCGAGAACGCCCAGTTCCTCCTCTTCCTCTGCGCGGTCATCAAGGCTGTGGATGAGTACCAGGATCTCCTGCGCCTGTCCGCCGCTTCAGCCGGAAACGACCACAGACTGGGGGCAAACGAGGCGCCGCCGGCCGTCATCTCCATGTTCCTTGGCGATGAGCTGACCGAAATCCTCAAGGCCATTGAAAACGAAGAGTCCTACGACGGAAAGGAAAAAGAGCTGATGCGTGTCGGCGTACACGTTCTTCCCAAGTTCCCCAAAGACTCCACAGACCGGAACAGGACATCACCCTTTGCCTTTACCGGAAATAAATTCGAGTTCCGCATGCTGGGCTCCTCCGCTTCCATCTCAGGCCCCAACGTGATCCTGAACACGGCGGTGGCAGAAGAGTTGAAGCAGTTCGCCGACATCCTGGAGAGCGCGGACGATTTCGAGACCGCCCTCCACGACCTGATACGGGATACAATCCGGGACCACAAGCGGATCATCTTCAACGGAAACGGCTACGACGACGCATGGCTTGAGGAGGCCGAAAAGAGAGGTCTTCTGAACCTGCGCACCACGCCGGACGCACTGCCCTGCTTCCTCCACGAGAAGAACGTGAAACTGTTCACCTCCCACAAGGTGTTCAGCGAGGAAGAAATGCAGTCCCGCTATGAGATCATGATGGAAAATTACGTGAAGGTGCTGCACATCGAGGCCCTGACCATGGCCGAGATGGCTGAGCGGGATATCCTCCCGGCAGTCAGTGGATACGCACACTCACTCACGGATACTGTACTCGCAAAGCGCTCTCTCGGAGCTGAGATCGACACATCCTATGAATACAGCACAGTCAAGAAGATCTCCTCTCTCACTGCTTCCGCCTACGAGAAGCTGGAGACATTGAAGAGGGTTGCCAGCGAGGCAGGAACCATTTCCGATTTCGAGAAGGAGGCCTTCTACTACAGAGATATGGTCATCCCGGCCATGGACGCCCTCCGCGGCGACATGGATCTGCTGGAGACCATGACAGACACATCTGTATGGCCATTCCCGACTTACGGAAAGCTGCTCTTTGGCATCATCTAGGCAGAGCGCCTGATTTATAAAAATCAAATCCCGGAGGTAACATCTATGTGTTCAATCATGGGGTACTGTTCACCCAGTGCCGATCACGATCTATTCAAGGAGGGATTTGACCGCACCATCTCGAGAGGACCGGACGACAGCCGGATCATCGATACCGGCTTCGGCCTTCTCGGTTTTCACAGACTTGCGATCATGGGACTTACAGGAGAAGGGATGCAGCCCTTCTCCCTTTGCGGTCATACCCTTGTATGCAACGGAGAAATATATGGCTTCAGAAAAATGAAAAAAAAGCTGGAGGAGAAAGGCTATACCTTTAAGAGTGACAGCGACTGCGAAATCCTTCTCCCCCTCTACAAGGAATACGGGACAGACATGTTTGGCATGCTGGATGCAGAGTACGCTCTCATCCTCTTTGACGGCGACACGAGATCATACATAGCGGCAAGGGACCCCATCGGGATCCGCCCTCTCTACTATGGCTATGACAAAGACGGCGCCGCTATTTTCGCAAGCGAGGCCAAGAACCTGGTGGGACTGACCGATAAGATCATGCCCTTCCCGCCCGGACATTACTATAAGGACGGGGAATTCATCTGCTACCGCGATATCACTGCGGTTTCCTCTGTCTGTACGGATGACACGGAGGAGGTCTGCAGGAACATCCACGACAAGCTGGTGGAAGGCATCCGCAAGAGACTGGACGCGGACGCTCCCCTTGGCTTCCTCTTAAGCGGAGGCCTGGACTCCTCTCTCGTGTGCGCTGTGTCAGCCCGCATCCTTGGCCGCCCCATCCGCACTTTTGCCATCGGCATGAGCGAGGACGCCATTGACTTAAAGTACGCAAAGGAAGTGGCGGACTATATCGGCAGCGACCACACAGAGGTCATCATCACAAAGGAGGATGTGCTTCATGCCCTGCCGGATGTCATCAAAGCTCTCGGCACATTTGACATCACTACCATCCGCGCTTCCATGGGCATGTACCTTCTCTGCAGGGCCATCCACGAGAAGACAGATGTGCGGGTCCTCATGACCGGAGAGATCTCAGACGAGCTCTTCGGCTACAAATATACAGACTTCGCCCCCTCACCGGAGGCCTTCCAAAAAGAGTCTGTCAAGAGAGTCCACGAGCTCCACATGTACGATGTGCTCCGGGCTGACCGGTGTATCAGCGTGAACTCCATGGAGGCACGTGTTCCCTTCGGCGACCTGGATTTTGTCTCCTACGTCATGGGCGTGGATCCATCTAAGAAAATGAACATCTATAACAAAGGAAAATATCTTCTCCGCCATGCCTTTGAGGGAGACTATCTCCCCCACGACATCCTGATGCGTGAGAAGGCCGCCTTCTCCGACGCAGTGGGCCACTCCATGGTGGATTATCTGAAGGAATACGCAGAGGGCTGCTATTCCGATGAAGAATTTGAAGAAAAACGGAAACAATATACACATGCAGCTCCCTTCACAAAGGAGTCCCTCCTGTACCGGGAGATCTTTGAGAAGTACTATCCCGGACAGTCTGAGATGATCACGGACTTCTGGATGCCCAACAAAGAGTGGGAGGGCTGCGATGTGGATGATCCTTCCGCAAGAGTACTCTCCAACTACGGAGCAAGCGGCGTTTAGACAAAAGCGCCGCAACACGAAAGGAGTTTTCTATATGAACCAGGAAAATCAAACTTTATATCAGAGCAGTTTTGAGCACGATGCCTGCGGCATCGGAGCTGTTGTCAGTATCGACGGCGTAAAGGAATACAAAATTCTGGACGACGCCCTTACGATCGTAGAAAAACTGGAACACCGCGCAGGCAAAGACGCCACTGGACAGGTTGGTGACGGAGTGGGGATCCTGACGCAGATTTCCCACTCCTTTTTTTCCAAAGCCGCCGCACAGGCAGGCATTTCCCTGGGAGATGAGAGGGATTATGGCGTAGGCATGTTCTTCTTCCCCCAGGACACACTGAAGCGGAATTTTTCCCGGAAAATGTTTGAGGTCATTTTAGAAAAAAGCGGCCTTAGACTGCTTGGCTGGAGAAAGGTGCCGGTCCACCCGGAGATACTGGGAGACTACGCCAGAGAGCGCATGCCCTACATCATGCAGTGCTTTGTGGAGAGGCCGGCGGACTGCCCAAAGGGCATCGACTTTGACCGCCGTCTCTACATCGCCAGAAGAGAGTTCGAGCAGAGCTGCGAGGACACCTACGTGGCCTCCCTCTCCTCCCGCACCATCGTGTACAAGGGCATGTTCCTTGTGGGACAGCTCCGCCGGTTCTACGACGACCTGCAGGATACGGACTATCGCACGGCTATCGCCATGGTCCACTCCCGCTTCTCCACCAACACGACACCCAGCTGGGAGAGGGCTCACCCCAACCGCCTGATCCTCCACAACGGGGAGATCAACACCATCCGAGGCAACGCGGACCGCATGCTGGCCAGGGAGGAGACCATGCACTCTTCTGTCATCTCAGACGACATCGACAAGGTACTTCCGGTCATCGGCAGCAGCGGCTCTGACTCCGCCATGCTGGACAACACCCTGGAGTTCCTCTACATGAACGGTATGGACCTTCCCCTGGCCGTCATGATCACCATCCCGGAGCCCTGGAGGCATGACCGGTACATGGATGAGAAGAAAAAAGATTTCTACCACTACTACGCCACCATGATGGAGCCCTGGGACGGCCCTGCGGCCATCCTCTTCTCAGACGGAGATATCCTGGGTGCTGTGCTGGACCGGAACGGACTTCGTCCCTCCAGGTACTACATCACAGACGACCGGCACCTCATCCTCTCCTCCGAGGTGGGCGTGCTGGATCTCCCGGCGGAGCACGTGGTGGAGAAATCCAGGCTGCAGCCGGGAAAGATCCTCCTCGTGGACACGAAGAAGAAAAAGCTTATCTCTGACGAGGAGTGCAAGGAGTACTACTCCACCCGCCAGCCCTACGGCGAATGGCTGGACCTGAACCTGCTCTACTTAAAGGACATCCCGGTCCCCAACAAGAAGGTGCCGGTCCACAGCCAGGTGAGAAGGGACCAGCTCTACAAGGTCTTCGGCTACACCTACGAGGACGTGAAGGATGTGCTCCTTCCCATGGCGACAAACGGGTCCGAGGCCACAGCCTCCATGGGGACTGACATTCCCCTGGCTGTGCTGTCGGAGAAGCATCCGCCTCTCTCCCACTATTTTAAACAGCTCTTTGCTCAGGTGACCAATCCGCCTATCGACTCTCTCCGGGAGGAGATCGTCACAGACACCACGGTGTACATCGGCTCAGACGGAAACCTGCTGGAGGAGGCGAGCGGCAACTGTACTGTGCTGGAGGTGAAGAACCCCATCCTCACCGGTGTGGACATGATGAAGATCAAGTCCCTGGACCGCCCGGGCTTTAAGAGCGCCGTGGTCTCCCTTCTCTATTTCAAGAATACCTCTCTTGAGAAGGCGCTGGACCAGCTCTTTGTCAGCTGCGACCGGGCCTACACGAAGGGGGCCAACATCATCATCCTCTCCGACCGGGGCGTGGATGAGAACCATGTGGCCATCCCCTCCCTCCTGGCTGTCTCCGCCATGGAGCAGCACCTGATCCGGACAAAGAAGAGGACCGCTGTCTCCATCATCCTGGAGAGCGGCGAGCCCAGGGACGTGCACCAGTTCGCCACCATCCTTGGCTACGGCGCCCGGGCTGTCAATCCCTATCTGGCTCACGAGTGCATCTCCGAGCTCATAGACAGGGGTATCCTGGATAAAGACTACCACACAGCCATCCACGACTACAACGAGGCTGTTCTCCACGGCATCGTGAAGATCGCGGCTAAGATGGGCATTTCCACCCTCCAGTCCTACCAGTCCGCCCAGATCTTCGAGGCTGTGGGCATCAGCAAGGAAGTCATAGACAAATACTTTACCAACACTGTCAGCCGGGTAGGCGGCATCAGCATGAAGGACATCAATGACGACGTGATCGCCCGCCACAACAAGGCCTTTGATCCGCTGGACCTGGGCGTGGATACCACGCTGGACAGCACCGGCTTCCACAGGCTGAGAAGCGGCGAGGACAAGGAGGACCACCTCTACAATCCCGCCACCATCATCGCCCTCCAGCAGGCCACACAGAACGGCGACTATGACAGGTTTAAGGAATATACGGCCATGGTGGACGACGAGACCCGTCCCCACACCCTGCGGGGTCTTCTGGCCTTCCAGTTCCCGGAGGACGGGGGCATCCCCATCGACGAGGTGGAGCCCGCCTCTGAGATTGTCAAGCACTTTAAGACAGGGGCCATGTCCTACGGCTCCATCTCCGAGGAGGCCCACGAGTGCATGGCCATTGCCATGAACCGGCTGGGCGGCAAGTCCAACTCAGGCGAGGGCGGCGAGAAGCCGGAGCGCCTTGGAACGGAGAAAAACAGCGCCATCAAGCAGGTGGCCTCAGGGCGCTTTGGCGTCACAAGCGAGTACCTGGTGAGCGCAAAGGAGATCCAGATCAAAATGGCCCAGGGCGCAAAGCCCGGAGAAGGCGGACATCTGCCCGGTAAGAAGGTATACCCCTGGATCGCAAAGACCCGCTACTCTACCCCAGGCGTGTCCCTGATCTCCCCTCCGCCGCACCACGATATCTACTCCATCGAGGATCTGGCGCAGCTCATCTATGACCTGAAGAACGCCAACAGAAAGGCCCGGATCGCTGTCAAACTGGTGTCCGAGGCAGGCGTCGGCACCATCGCCTCCGGCGTGGCCAAGGCAGGCGCCCAGGTTGTGCTCATCTCCGGCTACGACGGAGGTACAGGAGCTGCGCCCCAGAGCTCCATCCATCACGCGGGACTTCCCTGGGAGCTGGGCCTTGCTGAGACGCATCAGACGCTGATACAGAACCACTTGAGGAGCCGTGTAGTCATCGAGACAGACGGCAAGCTCATGAGCGGCCGGGATGTGGCCATTGCCGCCCTGCTTGGCGCTGAGGAGTTCGGCTTTGCCACCGCTCCCCTTGTGACCATGGGCTGCATGATGATGCGTGTCTGCAATCTGGACACCTGCCCTGTGGGCGTTGCCACCCAAAACGAGTGCCTGCGCAAGCGCTTCAAGGGCAAACCGGAGTACGTCATGAACTTCATGCTCTTCATGGCCCAGGAGCTGCGGGAGATCATGGCAAAGCTTGGCTTCCGCACTCTCTCTGAGATGGTGGGACACACGGAATGTCTGAAGGTGAGGGAGAACTGTACGATCCCGAGGGCGAAAAAGGTAGACCTCTCAAGGATCCTCTGCTCCTCCCCGGAGGGCAGCGCAGTTCACTTCAACCCGGAGGATGTCTTTGACTTTGAACTGGAGAAGACCGTGGACGAGGCCATTCTCCTGCCCCGCTTTGAGAAGGCTCTGAAGAGCGGCAGGAAGCACAGCGAGAGCATCCGCGTGAACAGCGTGAACCGCTCTGTGGGAACCATCCTGGGATCCGAGATCACGGCCGCCTTCAAGAACACACTCAAGGACGACACCTTCAAGGTACACTGCACCGGAGGCGGCGGGCAGTCCTTCGGCGCCTTTATCCCCAAGGGTCTGACCCTGACGCTGGAGGGAGACGCCAACGACTACTTCGGCAAAGGCCTGTCAGGCGGAAAGCTGATCGTGTATCCGTCCAGACACAGCACTTTTAAGGCCTCCGAGAACATCATAATCGGAAACGTGGCCCTCTACGGCGCCACATCCGGTAAGGCCTATGTGTGCGGTGTGGCCGGCGAGCGCTTCTGCGTCCGCAACTCCGGCGCCACAGCAGTGGCCGAGGGCTGCGGCGACCACGGCCTGGAATACATGACAGGAGGCTGCGCGGTGATCCTTGGAAAAACCGGCAAAAACTTTGCCGCGGGCATGAGCGGCGGCACAGCCTATGTGCTGGATATGGATCACCAGCTCTACAAAAAGCTGAACAAGGATATGGTAACCATGTCTGAGGTGACAGAAAAGCACGACATCGCAGAGCTGAAAAATATACTGAAGGACTACGAGAAGGAGACCTCTTCCGCTCTCGCAAAGGATATCCTGGAGCATTTCGGAGACTATCTGCCGGGATTTAAGAAGATCCTTCCCAACGATTACCAGCGCATGCTCCACGCCATCAGCAAGTACGAAGAGAAGGGTCTCTCCCACGAAGACGCGGCGCTTGAAGCATTTTACGAGATCCAGAAATAGTCCAAAGGAGGAAGACTGACTATGGGAAAACCAACTGGTTTTTTAGAATATAAAAGAATGGATAATTCATCCTGTGCTCCGGAGGAGCGCATCAAGAATTTCAATGAATTTCATCCCCCTCTTTCCCCTGAGGAAAGAAGGCTCCAGGGGGCACGCTGCATGAACTGCGGCGTTCCCTTCTGCCAGTCTGCACTGCAGCTGAAAGGCATGGTGACAGGCTGTCCGCTCCACAATCTGATCCCGGAGTGGAACGACGAGGTGTTTCACGGGAATTACTCCCAGGCGCTCTCCCGTCTGCGCAAGACCAGCAGCTTCCCGGAATTTACCGGAAGAGTCTGCCCGGCTCTGTGCGAAAAGGCCTGTGTGTGCGGCATGCACGATGATCCGGTCACCATCCGCGACAATGAGCTCTTCATTATAGAGACAGTCTTTGCTGAGGGAAATATGAAGCCCCGCATCCCGGCGGTGCGCACGGATAAGAAGGTGGCCGTGGTTGGGTCCGGTCCCGCCGGCCTGGCAGCCGCCGACCAGCTGGGCCAGAGAGGCCATCATGTGACTGTCTTTGAGAGGGAGGACCGTGTGGGAGGGCTCCTCATGTACGGCATCCCCAACATGAAGCTGGACAAATCCATCGTGCAGCGCCGGGTGGATCTTATGACTGCGGAGGGCATAGAGTTCGTGACCGGAGCCAACATCGGCGCCGACATCCCGGCACAGAAGCTGCTGGAGGAGTACGACGCTGTGGTCCTGTGCTGCGGCTCCAAGAGAGCCAGGGACCTAAACGGTGAGGGCCGTCAGGCGGAGGGCATCTACTTTGCCGTGGACTTCCTCACAAGGGCCACAAAGCACCTGCTGGACGGCACTCCCTGGGTGTCTGCAAAGGGCAAAAAGGTCATCATCGTGGGCGGTGGAGACACCGGCAACGACTGCGTGGGAACCTGCATCCGCCAGGGCTGCGCCTCTGTCACACAGATCGAGATGATGCCCAAGGCCCCGGATGAGCGCACCCCATCCAATCCCTGGCCGGAGTGGCCCAAAATCTGCAAGACCGATTACGGGCAGGAGGAGGCCATCTACTGCTTTGGCCACGATCCCCGGATCTACGAGACGACCATCAAGGAGTTCCTGACAGACGACAAAAACCAGCTCACAGGAGTGAAAACGGTGAAGCTTGCCTTCAAGGACGGGAAAATGACAGAGGTAGAGGGAAGTGAACAGATCCTGGAGGCAGACCTTCTCCTCATCGCGGCAGGCTTTACCGGATGTGAGTCCTATGTGTCAGACGCCTTCCAGCTTGACCTCACACCCAGAGGCGTGGCCGCCACTGCCCCCTCCTCCTACAGGACAAACACCGAAAAGGTATTTGCCGCAGGCGACATGCACAGAGGCCAGTCCCTTGTGGTCTGGGCCATTGCCGAAGGCCGGGAATGCGCCAGAGAAGTGGATGAATATCTGATGGGATATACGAATATGTAAGAGAAGTGTTAGTTGTGTCTCGAATGACGCAGACGCCCACCTTGCTTTGCCGAGCGGATGGGCGTTTTCCTTTTTCTGGATACTGTTTTTCTATACATGAAGCAACACAAATAAATTACTTTGTATGTAACTTCAAATACAGCGACAGTATCCAGCAGACTTATTTGAAATACTGCACTGGCGATCAATGCCAGGAATAAAATAAATTGTCAACTCATTATTTAAACAGATTTATTTCCCGCTGCGGGCCAGCTCTCTCATCTCCCTTGCATTCTCAAGGACAGTATCCGTGATCTTTGCGCCTCCCAGTATTCTGGCCAGCTCCTCCACCGACTCTTCGTTGGAGAGCTGGCGGATATCTGTGTGGGTCTTTCCCTCATACACTGTCTTCTCGATCAGATAGTGGGCATCCGCCTGGGCGGCGATCTGAGCCAGATGGGTGATGCAAATGACCTGATGGGTTCTTCCGATGACAGCCATCTTCTCGGATACTTTCTGAGCCGTTCTGCCGCTGATCCCCACATCGATCTCATCGAAGATCAGGGTGGGGATCTCATCTTTATCTGCCATCACAGTCTTGATGGCCAGCATGATCCTGGACAGCTCACCGCCGGAAGCGACTTCAGCCAGCGGCTTCAGGGGTTCACCGGGGTTCATGGAGATCATGTAGGAGATGTCATCCTTTCCGTTTGCCGTGTACTCCGGCAGACTGGAAAAATCGATCTGGAACCGCACATCCGCAAAATTCAGATCCTTAAGTCCCTCTGTGATCTTCTCGGAAAAGAGAAGGCTCTGCTCCTTTCTGAGTCTTGTCAGTACTGTTGTGTTCTTCTCCAGATGCTTGAGAGCACGCTCATATTTCTCCTTCAGTTCCTCAAGATAGCGGTCATAATCATTCAGGACAAGGAGACGGCTCTTTTTCTCCTCACAGTACACCCTGATCTGCTCTATCGTACTGCCGTACTTTGTCTTGAGTCGGTTGATCTCATTGAGCCTGTTCTCAGTCTCTGCAAAATCTTCGTCAGAAAAGTCAAGAGACTTTTCGTAGTCTGCAAGCTCTCTGTTGAAATCATTCAGAAGGCTGTCCACTTCCAAAAGCTGGTCGTACAGTTCCTTTGCAGCTTCATCCAGACCTGCTGCTTCGGCAAGACTTCTGATGGCGCGGCTCAGCGACTCGCTTGCGCTATCCCCATCTTCGCTGGTGTAGCCGTGGGCTTCATGGACGCCCTCCACGATCTTTCTGCTGTTGACCATGCGCCGGTAGCTCTCTTCCAGCTCCTCGTCCTCTCCGTCCTGCAGAGCCGCCTCCTCGATCTCCCCTATTTCAAATTCCAGGAAGGAAGCCTCTTTGGCCCGCGCGGCCTCATCCTGATCTGCTTCCTCCAGCTCTTTTTTCCACTTCTTGTACTCCTGGAAAGAGACGAAGACTTTCTCTTTTGCCTCCAGGATCTTTTCAGAGGCAAAGGCATCCAGGATCTCCAGCTGTCTCTTCTTGTAGAGGAGAGACTGGTGCTCGTGCTGTCCATGGATGTCGATCAGGATCCCTGCCGCCTCCTTCAGAAGAGAGATGGGCACCGTCTCCCCGTTGATCTTGCTGGTGCTGCGCCCCTCCATGAGCCGCCGGCTCAGGACAACAGTCCCCTCCTCCGGGAAAATATCCAGCTTTTTCAGTCTCTCTTCCTGCTTTTTATCTTCAACAGTAAAGGTCAGTTCCACAAATCCATACTGCGCTCCTTTCCGCAGAATGTCCGTGGAATATCTGGCCCCAAGAGCGAGACTGACCGAACCGAGGATGATGGATTTCCCCGCTCCGGTCTCCCCTGTCAGTATATTCAGCCCCTTTTGGAAGTCAATCTCCACCTCGTCGATCAGGGCGAGATTTTTCACATGTAAATTCTGTAACATACAGCCTCCTGTATCTTCTATAAGCCTTTAAGAAATGATTTTACTGATCTTATCCATGACGGCGATGGTATCATCCACACTGCGGATCACACAGATAATGGTGTCATCTCCCGCCACACTCCCGATGATCTCACTCCACTTCATGGCATCGAGAGCAGCACATACAGCATTGGCCATGCCCACTACCGTCTTGATCACAAGGATATTCTGGGCCATATCCATAGAGGCATATCCGTCTCTCAGTACGCGGATATATTTTTCGCTCATCTCCGATTCACCCTTCTGGTGGACCGCATATTTCTGTCTCCCGTCATCCGTGGGAACCTTGGTCAGTTTCAGATCGCGAATATCCCTGGATACAGTGGCCTGAGTTACCTTAAATCCTTCCTTGTTCAGGTATTCTGCCAGTTCCTCCTGTGTCTCGATCCTGTATTTACTGATGAGTTCTACAATCTTTGCGTGTCGGTTGATCTTCATGGTACTAATTTCCTTTCATCTTTCTGCGCATGATTTCAAGAAAGCTGACTTTGCTCAGCTTCATCAGCTTAGTCACGTGTTCTGATCTGCGTACCAGGATCCGGTCCCCGGTGCGCATCTCCACCACATCCGCGCCGTCAAATGTGGCAAACACTTCCTCTTCTCTTCCGTTTCTCCCCATTCCAATCTGCACAACGATCTCGTCATCCGCAGACAAAACAATGCTGCTTGTATTCAGGGCGTGGGAGCAGATGGGTGTGAGGACGATGAGGGATGCCGTGGGCTCCACCACCGGCCCCCCTGCTGACAGATTGTAGGCCGTGGAACCGGTAGGGGTGGAGATGATCATGCCGTCCGCCTCATAGGAATTCAGAAGAGATCCATTTACATAGAGATCAAAATGTATAACCCTCAGGTTTCCCTTACGTGAGATGACGATATCATTGAGGGCCACATCCGGTTTCATTCCCTGGAAATGTCCCTCCAGCATCATCCTGTCCTCAATACAGTAGTCGCCCTGCAGGATCTGGGCCAATGCTTCCTCCAGCCTGGGCGGGTCTACCTCTGTCAGATATCCCAGCGTTCCCATATTGATGCCAAGGATCGGGATCTCGCTTTTTAATATTCTGGCCACCTCTATAAGGGTTCCGTCCCCGCCGATGACAATGGCGCAGTCCGCGTCTTCCGGGACAGACTCCCGGATGATATTTTTTCTGTCATCCCTTTTTGAGAACAGGCAGGTCTTGCCCGCGCCCTCAAGGATCCGCCGGATCTTCTCGGTTACACGCCCATCCCTGTCTTTCCCATCGTTCGTCACTATATAAAACCGTTCCATCTTCTAACCTCGCAGTGCTTCAAATGCTTCTGACACAACAGTCTTCACATCGATCTTTTCCTCTACAGCCGCCTCCTGTGGCTGGCATTTTTCCAGGTGAACCAGATACTCAATGTTTCCCTCAGGTCCTTTGATAGGGGAGAATGTCAGGTCCAGGACTCTGAATCCGATAGACAGGGCATAAGCGATCACATTGTCAATGACTTCTATGTGGGTACTCTTGTCCCGCACAACGCCTTTCTTTCCCACTTTTTCTCTGCCGGCCTCAAACTGGGGCTTTATGAGAGCTGTGATCTGCCCATTGTCCGTCAGATAGTCCCGGATCGGCCCCAGCACTTTTGAGAGCGAGATGAAGGACACGTCTATGGAGGAAAAGTCGATAGGCTCACCTAAGTCCTCCGGCTTCACGTAGCGGATATTTGTCTTCTCCATGCAGACAACCCGCTCGTCCTGGCGGAGCTTCCAGTCCAGCTGGCCCCGTCCCACATCGATGGCGTATACCCTGACTGCGCCGTTCTGCAGCATGCAGTCTGTAAATCCTCCGGTGGATGATCCCACATCCGTGCATACCTTGCCCTCCACGGACACATCAAAGCACTTCAGTGCCTTCTCCAGCTTCAGTCCCCCCCTGCTTACATAGGGAAGGGTATGGCCGCGGACTTCGATCTGCACGTCCTCCGGGAAGGTGGTTCCCGCCTTATCTTCCTTCTGCCCGTCCACATACACGATGCCGGACATGATGATGGCCTTGGCTTTCTCCCTGGAACCGGCCAGGTTCCTTTTCACAAGCAATACATCCAGACGCTCTTTCATGGCTGTTCTCCTGTCTATTTCTATCATCCTGTTTGTTTATATTTCTCTCTTGCCGACTGTCTTCCGGGTGCAAGCAAGAATATACTCTGTCACAATGCGCTTTGTCATGGAGGGGGCGTCCAGGAGGACCTCCCTGCGCAGAACGTCCACGCTGCCGTGCTCAATATAGTCGTCCGGCAGCGCCAGGTTCAGCACCTGTACAGGCAGATCATGCTCGGAGACATACTCTGTCACCCGCTCCCCGAAGCCTCCGCAGAGGATATTTTCCTCTATGGTGACGATCAGGCTGTGGTTTTTTGCCAGTTCCTCGATCATCTGCTCATCTACAGGCTTGACGAATCTGGCGTTGACGAGGGTGCAGTTATACCCCGTCTCCTTGATGAGCCTGCGGGTTTTCAGAGCCTCCTCAAACATGTGTCCTACACTCACGATAGCGATGCTCTCCTCCTCGTAGATCACCTCGCTCCTGCCGTACTGAATAGGCGCCCGGAACTCCTCGCAGCCGTCATAGGCTGTGCCCCGCGGATACCTGAGGGCCACCGGACCGTCATAGTCAACGGCAAAGCGGAGCATGTCCGCCAGCTCCCAGCGGTTCTTGGGGGACATGACTGTCATATTGGGAATACCGCCCAGGTAGGACAGGTCAAAGATCCCCTGATGGGTCTCCCCGTCGCTTCCCACAAGACCCGCCCGATCTACCGCAAAGACAACCGGCAGATTCTGCAGTCCCACATCATGTATGATCTGGTCATATCCTCTCTGGAGGAAGGAAGAATACACGGCAAATACGGGTTTGATCCCCCCTGCCGCCAGTCCGGCAGCAAAGGTGACCGCATGGCCCTCCGCGATCCCCACGTCAAAAAACCGTCTGGGAAAGCGGCGCCGGAACTCGGAAAGCCCAGTGCCGTCAGCCATGGCAGCGGTGATGACCGCCACTTTCGGATCTCTTTTCCCTATGTCACAGATTACTTTCGAAAATATATCCGTATAGGTATCTTTTTTTGCAGTCCCTAATGGTTTCCCTGTCTCAATGTCAAATGGTCCGGTGCCGTGGAAGCGGGCCGGCTCCTGCTCTGCAGGCTTGTACCCCTTGCCCTTCTGGGTGAGGACGTGGAGGAGCACAGGCCCCTCTACCTTCTTTGCCTCCCGCAGGGCCCGGCACAGCATGGGAATATCGTGTCCTGGAATAGGGCCTAAGTAAGTGATCCCCATATCCTCAAAAAGCATGCCCGGCACCACAAGCTGCTTGATGCTGTTCTTGGTTCTCCGGATCTGCTCGATAATGGAGTCCCCTGCCACCGGGATCCTGTGCAGGGTGTTGGTAACCCCTTTTTTCAGTCCTGTATAGATGTCGGCTGTCCGGAGCCGGGCAAGGTAATCGGACATGCCCCCCACATTCTCTGAGATAGACATATAATTGTCATTCAGTACAATGATAAAATTCGTCTTGATCTGGGCCGCGTTGTTCAGCGCCTCATAGGCCATGCCGCCTGTCATGGCTCCGTCTCCAATGACAGAGATGACGCTGTAGTCTTCCCCGAGCAGGTCCCTGGCCTGCACATATCCAAGTCCGGCTGAGATGGAAGTGGAACTGTGGCCTGTGTCAAATGCGTCGCAGGCACTCTCTTTTCTCTTCGGGAAACCGCTCATGCCTCCATACTTGCGCAGATCATCGAACCCGGCTCTGCGCCCGGTCAGGATCTTGTGGGTGTAGGACTGATGCCCCACATCCCAGATCATCTTGTCCTCCGGGAGCTGGAATACCCGGTGCATGGCAATGGTCAGTTCCACCACGCCCAGATTGGAGGCCAGATGTCCCCCTGTCATACTGATCTTCTCTATCAGGAACTGCCTGATCTCGCCGGCCAGCTCCTCCAGCTCCTGGGGCTTCAGTTTTTTAATATCATTTTCTCTCTCGATCCGATCTAACAACATACCTGTCGCTCCTTATTTTTCCCTGTGGATCAGCTTTTCGATGAGCCACGCCAGATACCCGTTTTCTCCGGGAAGCTCTCCAAGAAGCCCCACCGCTTCCATGGAAGCGGACTCCACCAGTCTCCCCGCCTCCGCAAGACCTACCAGGGTCACATAGGTGCTCTTCTCGTTCTTCTCATCACTGTGGACCGGTTTGCCAAGCACCTCGCTTGTGCTGGTCACATCCAGGATATCGTCCTGGACCTGGAAGGCAAATCCTATATTTGAGGCGATCTTCTCCACCTTCTTCACATCTTCATCCGAAGCTCCGGCAAGGATGGCTCCGATCATCATGGAGCTCTCGATGAGGGCTCCCGTCTTCAGTTCATAGATAAAATCCAGGACCTCCCGGGAGACGGCATGTCCCGTCTCTTTCACATCCACCACCTGGCCGCCGATCATACCGTAGATGCCCGCTTTCCCGGCCAGGACACGGAGGGCTCTGCCTGCCAGCAGCGCCTTGTCCGGATACTGCTCAAAAGCCAGGGACGCTGTCTCAAAGGCAAAGTTCAAAAGAGCATCCCCCGCAAGGATCCCCATATCCTCCCCGTAGACTACATGGGTGGTCTTTCGTCCCCTGCGGTACTCATCGTTATCCATGGCCGGCAGATCATCGTGCACAAGAGAGTAGGTGTGGATCATCTCTATAGCCGCCATAAATGGCTCAATGATCCCGCTCTCTCCGCCGAACAGGCGGTAAGTCTCCTGCATCAGCATGGGGCGAAGCCGCTTGCCGCCTGCCATAAGGCTGTACTCCATCGCCTCCATGATGACCTTCTGCATTCCCTCTTTCCGGGGCAGATAATTTTTAAGTATGTCTTCTATCTCCTCTACCTTCCGGTCTCTTTCTCTCTCATAATCTATCTTACTGCAACTCATGGGCCTCTCCTTTTTCATCCAGAACCTGTATCTGTTTCTCCACTCGGTCTATCCTGTCACTGCATGCCTTCAGCATATCCATTCCCCTGTGGTAGAGCTGAAAGGACTTTTCCAGGGAAGACTCTGCCTCCAGCGCTCCCGTCACTGCCTCCAGCTCCGAGAAAAGCTGCTCCAGTGTCTTCTCGTCCTCCACGGGAGCCGTCTGTTCTTCTATTCTCTCTTCCATGCCGTTCCTCCTTCATCCTGCACATCCTCCACTCTGGCCCGGATCACACCGTCCGACACATAGATGTGCAGCTCCATGTCTTTTTCCACCTGGCGGATGCTCTTTACCGCCTCCCGGCTGCCTCCAGACTCCTTCTCCACATAGGAGTAGCCCTGATTCAGCTTTCCGGCTGGGGACAGGCCCCGCATTTTTTCAATATAAATGGCAAGCTGGTGTCTTGCCCTCTGTATCTTCTGTTCGATATCACGCCGCATGGCATCCTCCAGATCCACCAGGATCTGGCGCTTTTCCCGCAGCTTGTTGCCGGGGTGCAGATACCGCAGCCTGGCCTCGTACTTCTGGAGACGCAGACGGCTCACCTGTATCTGCCGGTCCATCTGCCGGTTCATCTGAAGGGCTGTCTCCTGCAGGCGCTGGTCAAAAAGACGGATATCCCAGACTGCCAGCTCCGCCGCAGCCGAGGGCGTGGGTGCCCGCAGATCTGCCACATAGTCGGCAATGGTGATATCTGTCTCATGTCCTACCGCCGAGATCACGGGCACAGAGCATTCAAAGATAGCTCTGGCCACTATCTCCTCATTGAAGGCCCACAGATCTTCGATGGAGCCGCCGCCTCTTCCCACGATCATCACATCCACGCCGGCCTGCTCCAGCATGTGTATACCCTTTACAATGCTCTCACTGGCTCCCTCTCCCTGCACCTGGGCCGGGTAGAGGATCAGCTGTACATAGGGGTTGCGCCGCCTGCTGATATTCATAATATCCCGTACCGCCGCCCCGGTGGAGGCCGTCACCACTCCCACCCGCATGGCAAAGGGAGGAATCGGCTTTTTGTACTCCTGCGCAAACATGCCCATCTCTTCCAGCTCTTTTTTCAATGCCTGGAACTTCTCATACAGAACGCCCTCTCCGTCCAGGCGTATCTGCCGGGCATAGAGCTGGTATGTGCCGCCCCGCTCGTACACACTGACCGATCCAAAGACGATCACCTGCTGTCCTTCCGCCATACGAAAAGAGAGCCCTCCACGCTGCCCTGCAAACATGACACAGGCAATCGTTCCGGACTCATCCTTCAGTGAAAAATATATATGACCCGACGTATGGTACTTACAGTTCGACACTTCGCCCTTAACGTAAATGCGGTTCAGCATGAAATCCTGGGTGAACATATTCCGGATATAGGCATTTACCTGTTTTACTGTATAAACATTTCCCGCCATGATCTGTCAATGCACCTCTCGTCTCAGTCTGCGATCCTGGCCAGAACGCCGTTTATGAAAGAGGGACTTTCGTCTCCGCCAAACCGCTTGGCAAGCTCAACAGCCTCATTGATGGCCACGGATACAGGCACGTCATCGTCCCACTTCATCTCATAGACAGCCAGCCGCAGGATGGTCAGATCCACCTTGTTCATTCTGGTGGTCTTCCAGCCTGTCGTATGCTCATTGATCAGTCTGTCAATCTCTTCTATGTGCTCTGCCACAGCCTGAGCTTTCTTCTGGATATATTCCCTGTCCTTCTCCTTCGCCTCCTCGAGCTGGTCAAAGTACATCTCCAGCTGCTGGGGCATCTCATCTGCGGTGTTGAACTCCAGGCCAAACACCATCTTAAATATATGTTCCCTTGCCTCTGTTCTCTTCACTTATGCTTCCTCCGGAACATCCACGCCTGCGATGCGGATATTGACGTCCGCAACGGTAAGGCCTGTCATATTTTCAATGGCTGCTTTCACTTTCTCCTGCACTTTCTGGCAGATGTCCATGACGTTGTAGCCGTATTTTAAATTCAGCTTCAGAGACACGGTGACGATCCCCTCCAGCACGTCCACCTTGACGCCTTTTGACAGGGATTTCATGCCCAGCTTGCTGATCAGCTCTCTGGTGGCATTGCCGGACATGGACGCCACACCGTCCACTTCCATGGCTGCAAGACCGGCGATGATGGCAACCACCTCGTCAGCGATCTTTACTTCTCCGAGATTTTCATCTTCTTTTATTGTATAGGTACTTCTCTCATCTTTTCCCATAAAAATGACCTCCATATTTGTGTTACAAATTCACATTACATTATTAATATACATTATAACAAAATTATATGCAAATGCCAACACTTTCGGCCTCTTTCCTGTGAGGCTTTTCGGCTCTGCGCCGCTAGGAACGGCCGAACTCAGAGAGGATGAGTCCCTCATTCCGATCCAGTGTCATGCGGATACTCCACTCATTGATAAAGAGAAGCAGTGGGCGGTCTTTGAGGTCTTTGATCTTCTTCATGTCGGAAGTACCCACAAGGCGGTCCAGATCCAGCTCTTCGTTCTCGATCCACCGGATGTGCTCATAGGGAAGCGTCTCCAGGCGGATCTCCACCTTGTACTCATTTTCCAGTCGGTATTTGAGCACGTCAAACTGCAGGACGCCCACCACGCCCACGATGATCTCCTCCATACCGGTGTTGTACTCCTGGAAGATCTGGATGGCTCCCTCCTGGGCGATCTGACTGATCCCCTTGATAAACTGCTTTCTCTTCATAGTGTCCACCTGGCGAACTCTCGCAAAATGCTCCGGCGCAAAGGTGGGGATCCCCTCAAAGGCAAACTTCTCCGGGGAGGCAGTCAGAGTATCTCCGATGGAGAAAATGCCCGGGTCAAACACGCCGATAATGTCCCCCGCATAGGCGTTCTCGATGATCTTTCTCTCGCTGGCCATCATCTGCTGAGGCTGGGAGAGACGCACCTTTTTCCCGCCCTGGATGTGATGGACTTCCATACCGGCGTCGAATTTGCCGGAACAGATGCGCATAAAGGCGATCCTGTCCCTGTGGGCCTTGTTCATATTTGCCTGTATCTTGAACACGAAAGCGGAGAAATCCTGCTCTTCCATCGGGTTGATCTCCCCCTTGTCTGACTTTCTGGGAAGGGGGGAGGATGTCATGGAAAGGAAGTGCTGCAAGAAGGTCTCCACGCCGAAGTTGGTGAGAGCAGAGCCGAAAAACACAGGCGACAGCTCGCCTCTGCTGACCAGCTCCTGGTCAAACTCAGCGCCCGCCCCGTCCTGGAGCTCGATCTCTTCTTCCAGCTGCAGTCTCTGGTTTTCATCGATGAGCCAGGTAATCTCCGGGTCATCGATCTTCACCTTCTTGACTTCTCCCTGTGTCGTCCCCTTCTTCGTGTCGGAGAAGAGCTCCACCTCTCTCTCTTTCCGGTCGTACACGCCCTTAAAATTCTTCCCTGATCCAATAGGCCAGTTAATGGGACAGGTGGCGATACCCAGTTCATTTTCAATGTCATCCAGAAGCTCAAAAGTGTCCATGGCTTCCCGGTCCATCTTATTGATAAAGGTAAAGATGGGGATGTGGCGCATGGTGCAGACTTTAAACAGCTTTCTCGTCTGGGCCTCCACGCCTTTGGAGGCGTCTATCACCATTACGGCAGAGTCCGCTGCCATGAGGGTACGGTAGGTATCCTCCGAGAAGTCCTGGTGCCCTGGTGTGTCCAGGATGTTGATGCAGTAACCGTCATACTCAAACTGCAGGACAGAGGATGTGACAGAGATACCTCTCTCCTTCTCGATCTCCATCCAGTCCGACACAGCGTGCTTTGCGGTGGCCTTTCCCTTCACGCTTCCCGCCTGGTTGATGGCTCCTCCGTAGAGCAGGAACTTCTCTGTCAGGGTCGTCTTTCCCGCATCCGGGTGGGAAATGATGGCAAAGGTGCGGCGCCTTTTGATTTCATCTTTCATCTGTTTTGTCAATTCCGGCATGATATAAGCTCTCCTCTATATTTTCATCTACATCAGATAGTCGTTTTACTCCGAATATACAGTTTACCACAGGTCATGCTGTGTGTGCAATTACTATCGAACAAAAAAAGGATCAAGGCTTTCCTCGCTTTGATCCTCTTCTTATACATCCTCTTTTCACCGATCCTCCCCGTCCGCAGCACCGTAGGAGCTGCGGGGCTCATAGCGGTCTTCATATTCCGGCGAGACGCCGTCCCCCCAGTAGAAGGTCCTCAGGCCATTTCCACCTCTGCCGCTTCCTCTGTCAGCTTCCAGGCTGATGACCGAGGTGCTGGAGGAAACCATATACTGACAGCTGCTTCCCTCTGTGGACAGTACATCTGCCAGGCTGCCTCCCTCATAGAGCTTTATTGTGACCGTAGCCTGATCATCGATCACAAGATCCTGCCATTTTCTGTTAAAGCTCTGTATCTGATAGGCCTCTTTCCTGCATGTATTATCTGCGCCGCACACAAGATAATATCCCTTTGCCGGGATAGTTCCGGCAAGCCCGATGGTCTTCTCCGTCCGCATGCCGTCGCTGTCCACAGTGGAACCGGCCTTTCCCTCCTCGCTCCCGGAGCTGTAGCCCAGTATGTATCCTTCCAGGCTGACTGCCTTGTCCCCCGGATTGTAAAGTTCCACATAGTCGCTGGAAAAGACGCCCTCGCTGCCGCCGGCTCCGTAGAACTGGGAAATGACCACCTGCTCCGCCGGCGCTTCCGCACCGTTGGATCTCATCCCGTACATGCCGGCCAGACCGGCCGCCACCACAGCTGCGGACAAAATTTTTATAAACGCCTTTCGGAGCGCTTGCTTTTCTCTTCCTGTCATCCTCTCATTCCCTTCCTGACCCTGGTATCTTTGTTTGCCCTTATCTTAACAGCTCCAGTTCAAATCCATCTTTGCTTCCCGTTAAATCTTTGTAAAGATCACTCCGCAGTATTGATGGGCGTGATGACGATGTTCTGGGCGGCAATCCCGGTTTTCCGGGTGATGATATCCTCAATCTGGGCCCTGTTCGCGTCCGAAAGCTCCGAGGCGTTGACCACCACATCCGCGCTGTCCGCCGTAAGGCTGACGACAGCCTCGTCAAACCCTTTGGAAGCAAGAAGTGTCTCAGCTGCGGCCTCCTTCTCTGCTAAGTCTGTCATCTGGACCATCTGGTTGACAGCGTCCTGTTTTTGCTCATCGCTTAAATTCTGATTGTCGATAATGGAGAGCAGATCCTCTTTATTCTTAGCGCGCACCTGTTCCCTTGTCACCTTCGCCTCGGCCACCACGGCGCTGGCATCTCCGCTTGTAAGTACAGCCTCCCCGGGAGTGCCGTCCACACTTCCATCATCCGCGCCCTCCTCTGTCCCTGCAGCCTCCGCGTCCGCATCCTGGCTCTCAATGTCACCTGAGCTGGCCGACACATCCTCCTCCGATATGTCCAGGAGCTCCTGGCTGGCCAGATCCCCGCTTGTCTGGGCAGCTGTATCCTCCTCCCCGAACAGCCGTCCCGAATAGTTCAGGTACCCGGCGGCAGCGATCATAACCGCAAGAGCCGCAATGATAATCTGGTTTTTCCTGAATATTTTTTTCACTCTGCTACCTCCTTAATTTTCATTGAGCTTCATTACCTTAATTTTATGCGTGTCTACATTAAATAATGCCTGCACCGCCTCTGTTATATTCTGTACTGTAACAGGCTCATCTCCGCCCTGGGCGATCACCACAACGCCCTCCACAGTGGGAGTCAGTTCCTTGGTCACATAGGGCTCCTGCCCGGAGGAGGTCCCGCTTCCATCCTCCCCGAAAACAGTGGTGCCGCTGGAGCTGTTCCTGGATGTAGTGCGGGTGCCTCCCTGGCTGTCCTGCTCTGTCACCGTCTCACTCTCTTTCTCCTCATCCTTCTCCACGACTTTCTCAGAAGTGGACCGAAGCGTCACCATGACTTCCACCTCCCCCACGCCGGAGACCTTCGAGAGCACATCTTTCAGTTTTCGCTCCATATACTCCGCATAGTCCTCCTCCCCGGGCAGCACGCCGCCGGACTGCTCCCCCGCTGCGCCGGATCTCTCACTCTCCCCGCTTCCATCCGAGACCGGAAGGGTGATCACAAGCAGCAGCACGCCAGACAAAAGAAGGATCAGCAGGCGGTCCTTCCGAAGCCACGTGCTGCCGCCCTTCCCTTTGGTCATCTTTCCCCACCATTCTTTCAACTTATTCCTGTCCAATCCTGATCTCCTCCACACTGATCCTGTTATCATCTCCTTCTTCCTCCCCGGTTTCCTCTTCTTCGCCCAGTCCCGCCTCTTCCTGGCTGCTGCTTTCTGCACCTATATTTTCCAGGTAAGCGCCTGCCTCCCGGATCTGCCGGAGCTCTTCTTCGTAAGCAGTTCCCCGGTACACCGAGAGAAATTCCTCTCCCATGCCGAGCATCTCCATGACAGGATGCAGAAGAAGGAGGACCAGCAGAAGGCCGGTAAAAAAGCGGATATATTTCCTGTACGCCTGTCCCGGTATTACATGCGTAAGAACAGCAGAGAACACCATAAAGTAAGCAATGCTTCTGATCCATTCATACAGCTGTTCCAGCATTCCATCCCTCCTTTTCCCGCCGCCTGCTCTTATGTGCTGTTTGTGGTAGCCGCCACGATGGCAATGGTCAAAAGAAAGAGCATGCCTGCTGTGAAGACCAGACGCATCAGAAGCTGGCAGGCATCTGCCATGCCTCCAATACAGCCCACCAACCTTTTGTCCGACACAGGCTGCAGAACCGCGGCAGCCAACTTGTACATGAGCACCATGATGCCAGCCTGCACCAGAGGTACTGCACAGAGTGAGAAGCAGATGATTGCCCCTGCTATGCCAATGCCGTTCTTCACCACCACAGCTGTCCCCAATATAACTTCCGCAGTTCCACCAATGGCATCCCCCACTCCCGGTATGGCTTCCACGCCCCTGGTGAGGGCGCTTCTCTTCACGCTGTCAACAGCCGGGGCGATCAGCCCCTGTATCGTGTTCAGCCCTATGACCAGCGCCAGCAGTGTCTTCAGCGTCCAGGACACCACCGTCTCGATCAGCTCTGTAAACCTGGACAAATACTCCTCCTGGGAAAGGTAGTTCAGCACCTTGATCATCATGTACACGTGGAGTGCCGGAAGCAGGAAATTCACCATAAACACTTCCACCAGAAGGATGACAAGGAGGGCCAGATTATAGAACGCTGCGGCAGTCATGCTCCCCTTTGCCAGGGAGACAGCGATAAAGTACACCGGGCAGAGTGCCTTCATAAATGCTGTCAGTAGGCGGATCCCGTCCTCCACCCAGGCCGCCGCGCTCTGAAAGGCTCCCAGGCATAGAGCGATCATCAGTATGTAGAGCACATAGAAGCTGATCTCTGATATCTGGCGCGCCTGAAACACATCGGCGAAATTGGTAAACATGGCGGCGATCACCGCAATGAGGAGCATGTGAACCAGGCTTTCCCGGTTTACCTGCAATGCGTAGAAAAGCTGGTCTGATAAAAGCTGCCCCAGAAGATCCACAGACACAGACAGATCCCCTGTGACGATACTCCTGACTGTCTCGCCGAAGTCCATCTTCTCCTCAGGGAAGATCTCCTCCAGTGTCTCATTTATGGCGTCAAAATCCAGCTCCTCCTCCAGCATCTCTTCCGCCCGGGCCGTCTCTGATCCATCCTCCTCCCCGGAAAGATCTGCGGCCAGACACCTCACAGGCGCAAGGAGCGTAACGGCAAGGAGCAATATAAGAAAGATAGCTGCCTGTACAAACGGGGATCGGCTTTCCTTTCTCCCGCGGTTCATGCCAGGAAGTCCTTTATCATTTCCAGAAGGGAGAAGACCACCGGGAGTCCCAGCACAAGAACCGCCAGTTTGGCAAACACTTCGATCTGCTGGGCGATGGTCTGGTATCCTGCGTCCCTGCACAGTGCGGAGGAAAATTCTGCCACAAATGTGATCCCCAGCATTTTCAGGAGCATCTCGATGTAGACCGGCGCCAGGTCTATGTAGGCTGTAATCTCCTGAAGCCGCTCCGCCACCACCGAAATCCTGCCAATGACAGAGAAGAAGATGAGAAGGCTGATGCCCGCACATATGTATATCCCATATTCTGTTTTTCCGCCCTTGAACTGGATAGCCAGAAGCGTTCCCGCCACGCCCAGCAGAGCGATCTGCACAATGTCCATCTCTCATCACCTTTTGTCTTCCCGCGGCAGCTTCCCTACAGAGAAAACAGATCCTGTATAGCCGCAAACAGGTCATAAATGTAGGGCACGATCCAGAACAGGACAAGGAGGAGGCCTGCCAGGCTTGTGAGAAAGGCCTGCTCTTCTCTGCCGCTGTGCTTCAGCACCTGGCTCAGCACAGAGACAAGGATGCCAACCGCCGCAATTTTAAATATCAGATCTACTTCCATCTTCTCCTCCTATATCAGCAGGATCGCCAGCAGGATGCCGCCGGACATTCCAAGGACCCTGTAAAGTTTTTTCTGTGTCTGCATGGTACGCTGCATTTCCTCCATCCTCCCTTCCAGATGTTCCACATACATCTGGAGGTGGGAGATCTGCATCTTCACATCTGCCGTGCCAAGATACTGTCCCAGGTCATACAGTCTCTTTTTCTCTTCCTCTTTCAGCGCCAGTCCTCCCAGATGCTCTCTGGCCGTCTCCTCCCAGATACCGGGAAAACTGCCCTCCGTGCGCAGGTCCATCTTTTCCTGGAGACATGTGAGCCAGGATGCGTAGGGTTCCTGCTGTGTGTCTGCAATGAGGAGGAAAGCCTCCGACAGGAAGGACCTGGCATACCGGATCTCCCCCTGGAGCATGTGCATGATCCTGCGGATATCCTGAATCTGTCTGTACTCTTCCTCCAGCGCGTCCGCGGCCCGGAAGCCAAACAACGTGGCCGCTCCGATTACCATAAGGCCCCCTGCCAGCCGGATCATTCCTCTCTCCTAACCGGTCTTCCGTACTCGTCGTATATGCCTTCCACCTGTCCTCTGCCGGCCAGGACAATATACCTCTCGAACCTTTTTTCGTCGATCATTTTTCTGGATACCGGTTTCTTCCTGAGCTCTTCCACAGAAGAACCGTGCATGGTGGCGATCAGCTTACATCCGCAGTGCATGGCGTACTCGATAGCGTGCACGTCCTCCTGGGCCCCGATCTCGTCCACAGCGATCACCTGGGGCGCCATGGAGCGGATCAGCATGATCATCCCCTCCGCCTTCGGGCACCCGTCCAGCACATCGGTGCGTATCCCCAGATGATTCTGCGCCACGCCCCTGTAGCAGCCCGCGATCTCCGAGCGCTCATCCACCACACCCACGGTCATCCCTTTTACCAGATAGCTGCCATCTGAGATCTGCCGGACCATATCCCGCAGCAGGGTTGTCTTCCCGCATCCGGGCGGAGACAGGATCAGGGTGTGCGCAATCTGCCTGTTGCGCGTCACGTAAGGCATGACCTTGTCCGCACATCCCTGGACTTCATGGGAAATCCGGATGTTGACGGATGAAATATATTTCAGGTTTTTCACGTGCCCTCCGTCCAGTATCACCTGTCCGGTCATCCCCACTCTGTGTCCTCCCTCGATGGTGATAAATCCCTGCCGCATCTCCTCCTCGCAGGCATAGAGGGAATAGTTGCTGGTATAGTCCACAGCCTCCCGCACATCCCTGGCTGTCACAGTATAGGGATGTCCCCCTCCGGGGATCTTCTCCTCGCCAAGGCAGCGGATCAGCAGCGGCTGGCCGGTCCTTAGCTTGATCTCCTGGAGATCATCATAGTCTTTAATTTCCTGATCCAACACATGCCGCACCCTCTCCGGGAGGATTCTCCATACTCTTTCTTTCTGCATCTTTGTCCACCTCTTTAACCCATATATATGTTGCGGACAATCATTTATTCACCCTGTTTTCAAAATGTTTTTCTGTAGAAATGAAAAAGGGCATGCCCCAAAGCCTGTTTAAGAGGCTTTGAGACATACCCTTATATTATCTGTTCTGTATGGCGGGATCTTACTCTGCCACGTCCTTCATGCTGAAGGAGAAGCGTCCCATCTTGTCTTTTCCAAGGCATACGACCTTCACAACATCGCCCAGGGTGAGCACGTCCTCCACCTGTTTGATGTGCTGTTTGGAAATCTTGGAAATGTGGACCATTCCCTCTTTTCCCGGAGCAAACTCGAGGAAGGCGCCGAACTCTTTGATGCTGACAACTTTTCCTTCCAGCACCTGGCCTGCCTCGAACTCTGTGACAATGATCTCGATGAGGCGTCTTGCCCGCTCCATAGCATCGCTCTCTGTTCCACAGATGGATACGGATCCGTCGTCCTCAATATCGATCTTCACGCCGGTCTCCTCGATGATGGCGTTGATGGTCTTTCCTCTCTGACCAACCACATCGCCGATCTTCTGCGGATCGATCTGCATCTGGATGATCTTCGGCGCGTACGGTCCCACTTCCGGTCTCGGCTCAGCGATAGTCTTTGACATCACCTCGTCAAGGATGTAGGTCCTTGCCTTCTTTGTGGCCGCAATAGCCTCCTCAATGATAGGTCTTGTCAGACCGTGGATCTTAATATCCATCTGAATCGCTGTGATACCTTTGTGTGTACCGGCCACCTTGAAGTCCATGTCTCCGAAGAAGTCTTCCAGACCCTGGATATCTGTCAGCACCAGGTAGTCATCATCTGTCTCGCCTGTCACAAGACCTGCTGAGATACCAGCCACAGCCGCCTTAATGGGCACGCCTGCCGCCATCAGGGACATGGAGGATGCACATACGCTGGCCTGGGATGTGGATCCGTTGGACTCAAACGTCTCGGACACAGTACGGATCGCGTAGGGAAACTCACTCTCGCTGGGAAGCACAGGTATGAGGGCTCTCTCAGCCAGAGCTCCATGACCGATCTCACGGCGTCCCGGTCCTCTGGAAGGTCTTGTCTCACCTACAGAGTAGGACGGGAAATTATAGTGGTGCATGTAGCGCTTGGATGTCTCATGTTCATCCAGTCCGTCAAGGCGCTGTGCCTCGGACAGCGGCGCCAGAGTTGTCAGTGTACAGATCTGTGTCTGTCCTCTTGTAAACATGGCAGATCCGTGTACTCTCGGGATCAGATCCACTTCCGCGGAAAGCGGACGGATCTGGTCGATGGCTCTGCCGTCCGGACGCTTGTGATCTTTCAGGATCATCTTGCGCACAGTCTTCTTCTGATACTGATATACCGCCTCAGGCAGCTTTGCCAGATACTCTTCGTTCTCTGCGAAAGCCTCCTCCAGCTTTTCTGTCACCTGGCGGATATTCTCTTCTCTTGTCTGTTTATCGTCCGTAAATACCGCTCCCTCCATCTCTTCCGGAGTAACGATCTTCTGGATGTCATCAAACAGTTCCTGGGGAACAGCGAAACTCTCGTACGCGTGCTTCGGCTTGCCGCACTCTGCAACGATGGTCTCGATGAAAGCAATGACTTTCTGGTTCAGCTCGTGAGCTGCGAAGATAGCCTCGATCATCTGTGCCTCCGGCACTTCGTTGGCTCCCGCTTCGATCATGATCACTTTCTCTTTTGTGGAGGCAACAGTCAGGGCCATGTCAGAGACCTCTTTCTGCGCTGCTGTCGGGTTGAACACGAACTCTCCGTCCACAAGTCCTACCTGTGTAGCGGAGATAGGGCCGTCAAAGGGGATGTCGGAAATGCATGTTGCAATGGCAGCTCCCAGCATGGCTGTCAGCTCTGGTGAGCAGTCCTGATCCACGGACAGAACAAGGTTCTCCAGTGTCACGTCGTTTCTGTAGTCTTTCGGGAAGAGAGGACGCATGGGACGGTCAATGACACGGCATGTCAGGATGGCGTTTTCAGAAGCCTTTCCCTCACGCTTGTTAAATCCGCCCGGGATCTTTCCCACAGCGTACATTCTCTCATTATACTCCACACTCAGGGGGAAGAAATCGATCCCCTCTCTCGGTTTCTCAGATGCAGTCGCCGTACACAGGACTGTTGTGTCGCCGTAGTGCATGAGCACCGCGCCGTTGGCCTGCTTTGCCACTCTGTCCACATCGACACGGAGTGTTCTTCCGGCTAATTCCATTTCATACTTCTTATACATGGCGTTCTCCTTTAAAAAATATTATTCAGCCGGGGCAGGCAAAACCGAAACTACTGAAAAACATATTTGCCGCCGCAACTGTGCTTTTCAGTGGTCTCGGAATTTATCCCTGCCCACAATCTAAGATATTATATCATAGAAACGACCGGCAGGCAAGAAAAAGGAACACCCATTTTGGGTGTTCCCTTCTATCTTCCGGCCGGATTATTTTCTCAGGCCAAGTCTCTCGATCAGTGCACGATATCTCTCGATATCCTTCTTTTTCAGGTATGCAAGAAGTCCTCTTCTCTGTCCAACCATCTTCAGAAGTCCTCTTCTTGAGTGATGATCCTTCGGGTTAGCCTTGAAGTGGTCTGTCAGGTCGTTGATCCTTGCTGTCAGGATAGCGATCTGTACCTCCGGAGAACCTGTGTCTCCCTCTCCTCTTCCATACTCAGCGATGATCTGTGCTTTCTGCTCTTTTGAAATCATGTTTCATTTCCTCCTTTTTCTTATACATGGCCAGGTATTAAGTAATGGTCGGAGTCTTCCTCTTACCGAACACCGGCTGTTCTTTACCACTTGCGTAGTATAGCATACGCAGATGGGAAAGTAAACACTTTTTTATTTTAAGCGGGCGAAAAATTCTCTGCCGCAGGCGATATCCTGCTCCACATGCCGTTTCATCTCCGCCACATCCCGGAACTTCTGTTCCGGCCGACGGAAGGACTTAAAGCGGATCTTTACCTGTTTCCCATAGGCATTGTCACTGTAGTCCAGAAGATAGCTCTCAATGAGCATCCTGCCGTTGTCTGTCACCGTTGGCTTGACTCCCAGGTTTCCGATGGCATTGTACCATTTTCCATCCACTTCCACCTGCTCCAGATAGACACCGTTGGGAGGGAGCAGCTTCTCTTTGGGCGGCTCCACGTTAAACGTAGGAAAGCCCAGCGTGCGGCCCAGCTTTTTCCCGTGCTCCACGGTACCTTCCACCCCGTAGGGGTATCCCAGAAGCGTCTCCACGAGATCCATTTTGCCGGCTGCCAGCGCCTCCTTCACAAAGGTGCTGCTGATCTCCCGTCCTTCATAGCGCTCCTTGTCCACCACTTCCAGCTGGTAGTTGTACTGGTCCTGGTATGCGGCAAGCATGTGGATGTCTCCTCTCTTTTGATGTCCAAAGTGAAAGTCCGTGCCCACCACAACATAGTCCGCGTGGAAAAGCCCGGCCAGCACATCCCGGATAAAGTCCTCTGCACTCATCTGGCTGAAAGTCTCTGTAAAGGGGCAGTCCACCAGATAGTCCACCTGGTCCTCCAGATGCATCTGCCGCTCCGCTTTCGTCATCAACACCTGGTAGGGGCGCTCCAGACGACGGTACAGAGGCTCCATGTCAAAAGAGCAGACAATGCTGTTGATACCGTCCATCCTGCTATATTCTGTTACCCGCTCCACCAATTTCTGGTGTCCTCTGTGCAGGCCATCAAACTTTCCAAGCGTCACGGCGCTCCTGCCTGTTCCGCTGAAAGCCTCCAGTCCATTTATATACTGCATTGCGATCCCTTCTTTGTCGTCAGTCCTGCCCCTAAGGGCTGAAAAACATTTTTTCATTCTTGTATAGATTACTTTTCTGCTGATAGCGGTACAGAGCGATAAAACGGCCCGAGCAGTCGTACATGCGCACCACATCCCCGTCCTTTATCTGCGTCGCTTCTCCTGTCTGTCCCTGCAGGCGCAGCGGATTGCCGTTGTACAAAAGCGCCTCCAGATGTCTCGGCACATCCACTCTGGGACAGGTCTCAAACACTCTGTCCACCGGTATCAGGTGTTCTGCAAGAGCGCCCGTATCCCGGTACTGCTGTAGATCGGAGAGCTTCAGGCTGTCCTCTATCCTGAAATTCCCCACTCTGGTACGCAGCAGCTCCTCCATGCATCCGCCCACGCCCAGCATCTCCCCGATGTCATCACAGAGCGTGCGGATATAAGTGCCTTTGGAGCACTCCACTTCCAGCCAGACGCGGGGAAGCTCCATCTTCTGTATCTCTATCCTGTGGATCTGCACTTTCCGGGCTTTGCGCTCCACAGTCTTTCCTTCCCTTGCCAGCTCATAGAGCTTCTTTCCACCCACTTTCAGGGCAGAGTACATGGGAGGCGTCTGCATGTAGTCTCCGAGGAAGCTCTTCACTGCTCTTTCCACATCCTCCGGGGTGAGGCCGGAGGCATCTCTTTCTTCCAGACAGGCGCCGGAGATATCCTGCGTATCTGTCCTTCGCCCAAGCAGCAGCACAGCCCGGTATGTCTTGCTTTTATCTGTCAGTACGCCGCACACCTTGGTTGCTTTTCCCAAACATACGGGAAGGACGCCCTCCGCATCCGGATCCAGCGTCCCTGTATGCCCGATCTTCCTCTGACCTGCGATCCCCCGCAGTTTTGCCACCACATCGTGTGATGTGTAGCCTTTCTCTTTGTAAACATTGAAAATGCCGTCCAACATGTATTATGCCTCTTCAGTCTTCGTTTCTTCCTGTTCCAGCTGGCGGACGATCTGCCCTGCCAGGTTATTGATCACATCGTGCACCGTCCCGGGCATGGTACAGCCGGCCGCCTTCACGTGGCCGCCCCCGCCGAAATATTTCGCCACTTTGCTCACATCCACCTTCTCTTTGGAGCGCAGGCTGACTTTGTAGACATTGGGCTCCAGCTCGTAGAGGAAAATGGCAACCTCCACGCCTCTTGTGACCCGCAGCTGGCTGACAATGCCGTCCAGCTCTTTTGGCGTCACACCGTAAAACTTCATGACAGACTGGGACACTGAGGAAAAGATACACTGCCCATGCATGAAGACAATACTTTCGAGAAGGGCTCTTCCCAGGATCTGGTTCTGCGCATAGCTCTTCTCATAGTAAGTGCGCTCAATGATGGAGGGGGCATCCACTCCCTTCTCCAGCAGCTCCGCTGCGATCCGGAAGGTCTCCGGACCTGCGCAGGAATACTGGAACACGCCGGTATCGTGGACGATCCCTATATACAGTGCCTCCGCCATTTCCTTTGTGATCTTCTCCCTGTCGAGAAGACGGAAGATCAGCTCCGAGGTGGAGCTTGCATCCGGCACAATATAGTTTTCGTCTGCAAATGCCTGGTTGCTGATATGGTGATCCACACAGAATGTCTGGCCCGCACGCTCGAACAGAGGCCTGGAAAAACCCAGACGCTCAGCGTCCCCGCAGTCCAGACAGATAAACAGGTCACATGTCTGCTCCGGCTGTACCTCATGTCGGATTTCCCCTGTTCCCCGGATAAAGGAGAAATGAGAGGGGATCTCCTCCAAATATACTTCAGTCTCTATGTCTCTATAGTTCTCCTTCAAATACTGGTAAAGTCCCATGCAGGCGCCGACGCAGTCGCCGTCGGGCCGCACGTGTCCTCCTATCGCAACAGAGGTCTTACCCTCAAGAAGTTCTGCCAGTTTATTCTGCATCCTCCGCATCTCCTTTTTGATCCATGCCTTTGGTTACATCTGCTATCTTCTTGGACATATTGACGCCGTACTCAATGGACTGATCCAGGATGAACCGGATCTCCGGCGTGTTTCTCATGTTTAGTCTGTGTGCCAGTTCTCTCCGGATATACCCTTCTGCACTTTTCAGACCGGCGAGGGTATCCGTCTGGGCATTCTCATCGCCCAGCACACTGATGTACGCCTTGCAGGTCTTCAAGTCCGGAGCCACCTCCACAGCGACAACAGAGGTCCACGGTGCAACCCGCGGATCCTTTATGCCGCCGCGAAGGATATTGGAGAGTTCCCTTTGCACTTCTGTGTTGACTCTTGTATTTTTAATGCTGTTCTTTCTCATAGATCTCTCTCCTTTTCGCGGCAGCCAGGCAAAAAAGCCTATCTGGGGATCTCTACCATCTTGTAGGCTTCCACCTGGTCTCCCTCTTTGATATCATTATAGTTTTCAAAGACAAATCCGCACTCATAGCCGGATCTCACCTCTTTGACATCATCCTTAAATCTCTTCAGTGATGCAAGTTTTCCGTCGTAGATGACCACGCCATCACGGATGATCCTTGCCTGGCAGTCTCTCTCAAATGTGCCGTCCAGTACATAGGCTCCTCCGATAGTGCCAACGCCGGAAGCCTTGAATGTCTGACGGATCTCCGCATGACCCAGCACCTTCTCTTCGAAGACAGGATCCAGCATACCCTTCATGGCAGCCTCCACATCCTCGATGGCATTGTAGATGACGCGGTACAGACGGATATCCACGCCTTCTCTGTCAGCAGTCTCCTTGGCCACAGCATCCGGGCGCACATTGAATCCAATGATGATGGCATTGGACGCAGAGGCAAGGCTGACATCCGACTCGTTGATAGCGCCCACGCCGCCGTGGATGACTTTTACGACCACTTCGTCGTTGGACAATTTCAGCAGGCTCTGCTTCAGGGCCTCCACAGATCCCTGCACGTCGGCTTTCACGACAATGCCAAGCTCTTTCAGATTGCCCTCCTTGATCTGGGTAAACAGATCGTCAAGAGACAGCTTGGATTTTGTCTCCTCCAGAAGTTTTGCCTTGTTCTGGGAGATAAATGTATCTGCAAAGCTTCTTGCTTCTTTCTCGTTCTTGCATCCCACAAGCACTTCTCCTGCGTTGGGGACATCGTTGAGACCCAGGATCTCCACCGGCATGGAAGGACCTGCCTCTTTGACGCGCCTTCCCTTGTCGTCCATCATGGCTCTCACTTTTCCGAATGAACTTCCGGCAGCCACCGGATCGCCCACCCGCAGGGTTCCTTTCTGTACCAGAACCGTGGCAACCGGACCTCTTCCTTTGTCCAGCTGGGCCTCGATCACAAGACCTCTTGCGCGGCGGTTGGGGTTGGCCTTCAGCTCCATCATCTCCGCTGTCAGGACGATCATCTCCATCAGATCGGAAAGTCCATCGCCCGTCTTGGCGGATACAGGAACAAACACGGTGCTTCCGCCCCAGTCCTCGGGGATCAGCTCATGCTCTGCCAGCTCCTGCTTCACGCGGTCAATATTGGCGCTTGGCTTATCGATCTTGTTGATAGCCACGATGATCTCAACGCCGGCTGCTTTCGCGTGGTTGATGGCCTCCACTGTCTGAGGCATCACGCCGTCATCCGCAGCCACAACGAGGATGGCAATGTCCGTGGAATTGGCTCCGCGCATACGCATGGCTGTGAAAGCCTCATGTCCCGGTGTATCAAGGAAGGTGATCTTCTCTCCGTTGACTTCCACCACGTAGGCGCCGATATGCTGTGTGATACCGCCTGCCTCTCTGTCGGTTACGTTGGTGTGGCGGATGGCATCCAGAAGAGAGGTCTTTCCGTGGTCAACATGGCCCATAACGCAGACCACCGGCGGACGTTTCTTCATCTTCTTCTCGTCCTCCTCCTCTTCCTTGAGGAGTTCCTCGATCACGTCCACAACCTCTTCCTTCTCACAGAGGATCTCAAATTCAAGAGCGATCTCCTCCGCTGTATCGTAGTCGATCTCCTGATTTACTGTGACGATCTTGCCCTGCATGAACAGTTTCTTGATGATAGCGGAAGGAACAACTTTCATCTTGTCAGCCAGCTCCTGGATGGTCAGCACTTCAGGAATAATGATGGACTTGATCTGCTCCTCCTGTTTCTGCTCTTTGTGCTGGGGCTTCTGAAGCTGGTTCTTGGGCTCCTGTTTCTTTCCTTTGCCCTTTGTCATCCTCTCGTCTTCATCGCCGCGGTAATCTTTCTTCTTGTAGTCATCCTTTCCTTTTCCTTTGGCTCTCTGGGGTTTCTGTCCCTCCAGAGCAGGTGCGGGAATGGATGTGTTCTTTCTGGACTGGCGGTCCTTGCCGTCTCCAAAGCGGCCGCCCCGATTCTCACGGCTGTCACGCCTGTCGTCCCTTCTGTCGCCTCTGTCACTGTCAAACGGCCTGCCGGAGCGCTGTCCGGGCCTTCTGTCGCCTCTCTCGCCGTTTTCGCGTCTGTCATCTCTTCTGTCCTGCCCTGGTCTTCCTTGCGCACGGCCATCTCTTCTGTCACCTCTCTCGCCGTCAAACCCTCTGCCGGGACGCTGTCCCTGGGGTCTCTCCTGGCGGCCTGCCGGACGTCCCTCTGTCCTCGGTCTGTCACTATGGGTTCTCTCTGTCTGCGGCTTCTCAGAGGTCGCTCCCGGACGTCCTGCCGGGCGGGCAACACCCTGCGCTCTCTCGGCTGCACCTGCCGGACGGGGGCCTCCCTGCGCTCTCTCAGCTGTGCCTGCCGGGCGGGCGCTCCCCTGGGGTCTCTCTCCCTGGGGTCTTGCTCCCGGGCGGCCGCCCTGCGGTCTATCGGACGGTGCTCCCGGGCGGGATCCTGCTCCACGCTGCCCCTGCTGGGGTCTTCCCTGACGCATCAGATTTTTCCCATCCCGGCTGTTCTGTGGCCTGAAGACATGGACAATATTCTTTTTCTTCGGGGCTTCCTCTTTTTTCGGAGCCTCCTCCTTTTTCTTGCCAAAAGCCTTTCTGAGCATCTGGGCGTCATCATCTTCCAGAGAACTCATGTGGCTTTTTACTTCTATATTCTTGTCTGCCAGAAACTCCATCAGATCTTTGCTGGATCTGTCAAGCTCCTTTGCAAGCTCATACACTTTAATTTTCGACATGCAATTACCTCCTCTATGCAGCATCATTATCTTTCCGTATCAAGATGTTTCATGATCCCTTTTGCAAACCCGGTATCCAGGACTGCCAGGGATGCCCGGAATTCTTTTCCCATGGCATGGCCCAGCGTATCTTTATCTGCGTAAAAACGGATGGGCACTTCGTAATACTCACACATATTCCGGAATTTTTTCTTTGTATTATCCGATGCATCTCCGGCGACGATCACAAGGGCAGCTCTGCCTGTCTTTACTTCCTTTTCTGTACAGAACTCTCCGCTTGCCGTCTTTCCCGCCTTTGTCGCAAGTCCGATCATGGACAGGGCTTTATTTTGACTCAATCTCTCTCATCTCCCTTTCCAGCATCTCATAGACGTCCTGGGGGATCGCCTGTTTGAACGACCGCTCCAGTCCTTTCTGCCTGATCGCTTTCGCCAGACAGTCGGAGGAGGGGCACAGATAAGCGCCTCTTCCGTTCTTTTTCCCGGTGGCGTCCAAAAGGAATTCTCCTTCCTGGGTCCTGATAACACGCAGCATCTCTTTTTTACTCTTCATTTCCTGGCATCCCACACATTTGCGCATGGGGATCTTTTTATTACTGTTCAAATGATCACCTATTCTTCCGTCTCATGGAACTCTATTTCATCCGGGTCGTCTCCGTACGGCTCCTCGTCGTAGCTGCCTTCATCGTAGCTCTCCTCACCGTAGCCTTCTTCTTCATACCCGTAATCATCTTCATAGTTCTCGCCGTAGCTGTCATCGTAGTCCTCGTCGTAGCCTTCCTCGTACACTTCTTCCTCGTATACGCCCTCGCCAAGCTCCATGTAGTTCTCCGGAAGCTCGCCGGACTCGATGGCCTGTGTCTCGCTCTTGATATCGATCTTGTAGCCTGTCAGTCGTGCTGCCAGCCTTGCGTTCTGTCCCTCTTTGCCGATGGCCAGGGAGAGCTGATAATCCGGCACGATGACGCTTGCTGTCTTCTCATCGGGATCAGCCATAACAGAGATAACCTTTGCCGGGCTCAGGGCATTCTCGATCAGGATACCCGGGTTCTCATCCCAGTTGATGATGTCGATCTTCTCACCTCTCAGCTCATTGACAATAGCGTTTACTCTGGCTCCGTTCATGCCGACGCAGGCGCCCACCGGATCCACATCCGGATCATTGGACCAGACAGCGATTTTTGTACGGCTTCCCGCCTCACGTGCGATGCTCTTGATCTCCACGATGCCGTCCTTCACCTCGGTAACTTCAGCCTCAAAGAGACGCTTCACCAGCTCAGGATGGGTACGGGACACCAGGATCTTCGGTCCTTTCGTCGTATTCTTAACCTCCACAACGTACAGCTTGATACGCTCTGTGGGCTTGAACACTTCGCCTTTTACCTGCTCGTTCTCTGTCAGCATAGCATCCGCCTTGCCCAGGTTGATGCTGATGTTCTTTCCTACATAGCGCTGCACGATACCGGTCACGATATCTTTCTCTTTTTCAAAATACTGGTCGTAGATCACCTTTCTCTCTTCCTCGCGGATCTTCTGGAGGATCAGGTTCTTGGCGTTCTGCGTTGCGATACGGCCAAAAGATTTGGACTCCACCGGAATCTGAACCACATCGCCCAGCTCATATTTGCTGTCAATATTCTTTGCGTCCTCAAGGCTGATCTCTTCTACCTTGTCTTCCACTTCCTCAACAACCGTCTTCTCCTGGAGAAGTTTGTAATCACAGGTCTCTCTGTCCATGATGACCTTGATGTTGTCTGCCTTTCCAAAATGGTTCTTGCAGGCATTGATGAGAGAATTCTCAATGGCATCCATCAGCGTATCTTTGCTGATATCCTTCTCCTTTTCCAAAATATTCAACGCTTCCAGTAATTCTGTGTTCATGTGACTTTCCTCCTAAACTAAAAATCGAATGCCAGACGAATAAGCGCGATATCGCCTTTCTCAAATGTTTTTAAGCTTCCATCTTCCATTTCTATTGTTACAGTGTCCTTATCATAATCCTTAAGGATCCCGGTGAATTCTTTTTTCCTGTCCACCATGCGGTACGTGCGGATCTCCACTTCCTGTCCAAGGCTTCTCTTAAAATCCTTCTCCTTTTTCAGGGGACGACCAAGCCCCGGGGAGCTGACCTCCAGGATGTAGGCCTCGTCAATGAAATCCTTCTCATCCAGTATGTCAGACAGTTCCCTGCTGACCATCTCACAGTCATCCACATTGATGCCTCCCAGCTTGTCAATGTAGGCCCTCAGATACCAGTTACCGCCCTCCTTGACATACTCTACGTCCACCAGTTCAAATCCGTTCCTCTCTATAATAGGAAGAAGGATCTCCTCGGTCTTCTGTTCATACGTTTCTCTCTTCGCCAATGTAAAACCTCCTATCGTACCTTGCGCGCCAGGCAGGCGCTGATAAAGACATAGATCCAGCGGAAAATATATGAAAAATGGAAAAGCTCCCTATCATATAAAGAAGAGTGAACTTTCGTCCACTCTTCTGCCGCATGCTTATGTAACTGGCATCTAGTATAGCACTCCTTTTTTCGGAAATCAAGGGGTTTTACATAGATTTTGCCAATATTTCTTATTTATCCCCGATTCTTCACTCCCTGGGTATCTCTCTTTCCGATCCGCAGGCGGTTCAGCGCCACTTCCTTCTCCTTGTAGACAGCCTTCGGATCTTCGCCGTCCTCAAACAGGTAAGCTGCTTCCAGCTCGTCGTTCTTTTTCAGGCGGATCCCCCGGACGCCCACAGCCCCTTTCTTCTTCTCGGACACTTCTTCCGCCGGGAAGCGAAGGAAATAGCCGTCCCGGGTCTGCAGTACCACGTACTGATTGTCGTTGATCACTGCCACTGCGGCAAGAGAGTCGCCCTCCTGCAGCTTGGTGGCCGCTATGGTTCTCTTGGATACCTGGAACTCTGTTCCCGCCACTTTCTTCACCATTCCCTGCCTGGTGGCAAAGAACAGCATGGCAAAGCGCATCTGCTCCGCGTCGCACATGTAGACAATCTCCTCGGAAGTGCTGTCAAAGTTGCTCATATTGTCTATGGGCTGGCCTTTGTCACGGAATTTTCCGTAGGGCACATCCAGCACCTTTACCTGGTGCATTTTTCCTGTGTCGGTGAAAATACAGATCTTTCCTGTGTTGAGACAGGTCAGGACAAACTTGTTCTCGCTGTCCGCTGCCTCCCTGTTTCTCTCATAGGTGGACGTGTCCACGCACCTTGCGTAGCCGAAACGGTCCATCAGGAACACCACTTCCTGCTCCTCGATCTTCTTCTCCTCGAAGACCGCCTCTTCCGCATTCTCCACCACGGTTTTTCTTGGAACAGCGAATTCCTTTTTAAAGGCGTCCAGCTCCTCTATGATGACGTCCGCCATGGAGTCATAATTGTTCAGGATATCCTCATACCGGGCAATGTTGGCAAGCGTCTCCTCATGCTCCTTCATCAGGGCGTCTATCTCCAGTCCGATGAGACGGTACAGGCGCATCTGCAGGATGGCGTCCGCCTGGCGCTCTGTGAACCGCAGCATGGATGCCATCTTCTTTGAGATCTTTGACTTGAATGTAATGTTTTCCGTAATGCCCTGGGTGAGACAGGCCTTCGCATCCTGGACGCTGCGGCTGCCCCTAAGGATCTCGATGATCAGGTCAATAACATCGCAGGCTTTTATGAGACCTTCCTGGATCTCTTTTTTCTCCAGCTCTTTTGCCAGGAGAGTCTTATATTTTCTGGTGGCCAGCTCAAACTGGAAATCCACGTGGTGCTCGATGATCTTCTTAAGGCCCATGGTCTCCGGGCGCCCGTCCGCCACAGCCAGCATGTTGACGCCGAAGGTGTCTTCCAGCCTGGTCTTCTTGTAGAGCATGTTGGTCAGGTTTTTGACATCCGCGCCCTTCTTCAGCTCAATAACAATGCGGATACCTTCCTTGGAAGACTGGTTGGAGATGTCCACAATATCCCCCGTCTTCTTCGTCTCCACAAGGGCGCACACATCATTGAGGAACTTTCCGATGCCGGCGCCGATCATGGTGTAGGGGATCTCTGTGATGACAAGGCGCTGCTTGCCGCCTTTCATGTCCTCCACTTCCACTTTGCCCCGGATCTTGATCTTGCCCACACCGGTCTCGTAGATATTCAGAAGGTCGTCTTTGTTTACCACGATGCCCCCTGTGGGGAAATCCGGACCTTTCACATATTTCATCAGCTGTCTTGTGCTGATATCATCGTTTTTCATATAGGCTTTCACCGCATCGATGACCTCGCCCAGATTGTGGGTGGGGATGCTGGTAGCCATGCCGACGGCAATTCCCTCCGCCCCATTGACCAGAAGGTTGGGAACACGCACCGGCAGCACTTCCGGCTCTTTCTCCGTCTCATCAAAGTTGGGGACAAAATTGATAACGTCCTTGTCCAGATCCTGGAGGAACGCCATCTGGGTAAATTTGGCAAGTCTTGCCTCAGTGTACCTCATGGCAGCCGCCCCGTCTCCTTCTATGGAGCCAAAGTTGCCGTGGCCGTCCACAAGCACCATGCCCTTCTTGAAGTCCTGGGCCATGACCACCAGGGCCTCGTAGATGGAGCTGTCCCCGTGAGGGTGGTATTTACCCATGGTATCTCCCACGATACGGGCGCATTTTCTGTAGGGCCTGTCCCAGCGGATGCCCAGCTCATGCATATCGTAGAGAGTACGTCTCTGGACAGGCTTCAGCCCGTCCCGCACATCCGGGAGAGCCCTGGCAATGATTACGCTCATGGCGTAGTCGATATATGATTTTTTCATCAGATCAGAGTATTCTGTCCGTATGATCTGTTCTTCCGGCATATCTCTTTACTCCCTTCTATATGTCAAGTTCAGCCTCTGTGGCATTGTCGTAGATAAACGCACGCCTCGGCGGAACCTCGTTGCCCATGAGCATCTCTGTCACACTGGAAGCCATGCGGGCGTCCTCGATCTCCACAAGCTTCAGGATGCGGGTCTTAGGGTTCAGCGTGGTCTCCCAGAGCTGCTCCGCGTCCATCTCGCCCAGACCTTTGTATCTCTGGAGCGTGAAGGGACCGTCGTGAGTCTTCCTGTACTTTTCCAGCGCTTTATCGTCGTAGAGATACTCCTCTTCCCCCTTCTTGGGCATGGCTTTATAGAGAGGCGGCATGGCGATGTAGACATGTCCCTCGTAGATCAGCTCCGGCATAAAGCGGTAAAAAAGCGTCAGGAGCAGGGTGGAAATATGAGCTCCGTCCACATCTGCATCCGCCATGATGATGATCTTGTCATATCTTAATTTGGAAATGTCAAAGTCGTTTCCATACCCTTCCGAGAAGCCGCAGCCAAAGGCGTTTATCATGGTCTTGATCTCCGCGTTGGCCAGGATCTTGTCAATGCTGGCCTTCTCCACGTTCAGGATCTTTCCACGGATGGGAAGGATGGCCTGGAACATGCGGTCTCTTGCCGTCTTTGCGGAGCCTCCCGCAGAGTCTCCCTCCACGATAAAGATCTCACACTTAGAGGCGTCCCGGCTCTCGCAGTTAGCCAGCTTCCCGTTGCTGTCAAAAGAATATTTCTGTTTTGTAAGAAGGTTGGTCTTGGCGCGCTCCTCCGTCTTCCTTATCTTGGCCGCTTTCTCCGCGCAGGACAGGACTTTTTTCAGGTTGTCCAGATTCCGGTCAAAGTACCGGACGATCTCGTCTCCTGTCACCTTGCTGACCGCCTTGGCCGCGTCCGGGTTATCCAGCTTGGTCTTGGTCTGCCCCTCAAATCTCGGATCCGGATGTTTGATGGAGACGATGGCAGTCATGCCGTTGCGGATATCCGCTCCGGTAAAGTTGGCGTCTTTCTCCTTCAGGATACCCAGCTCTCTGGCATACTGATTCATAGCTGTCGTGAAAGTTGTCTTGAAACCGGTGAGATGGGTTCCGCCCTCCGCATTGTAGATATTGTTGCAGAAGCCCAGCACATTCTCGTGAAATTCATTGACATACTGAAAAGCGGCTTCCACCTCGATGCCGTCCGCTTCCCCTTTAAAGTAGACCGGCTCATGGACCGTCTCTTTTTTCTCGTTCAGTTCCCGGATAAAGCCCAGGATCCCGTCCGGCTCATGGTAAGTGATCTTCTCCGGCTCCGGTCCCCTTTTGTCTTCATATATAATAGTAAGCGAAGGATTGAGATAAGCCGTCTCGTGCATGCGGCTCTTGACTTCTTCCCCCCGGAACTTTGTCTTCTCAAAAATGGTGTCATCAGGCAGGAAGTTCACCTTGGTCCCGGTCTTCTTGGTCTTTCCGATCTTGGGAAGGAGTCCGTCCTCCAGCTCCACTACAGGCACGCCCCGCTCATACCGGTCGTGGTGGATATACCCCTCCCTGCTGATCTCCACATCCATGTAGGTCGAGAGGGCGTTCACGACAGAGGAACCCACACCGTGAAGTCCTCCGCTGGTCTTGTAGGCAGAGTCATCAAATTTTCCGCCGGCATGCAGTGTGGTATAGACGATGCGGGCTGCCGGCAGTCCCTTTGCATGCATGCCCACAGGGACGCCGCGGCCATTGTCGCTGACCGTGCAGGAACCGTCCTTCTCCAGCGTCACCCGGATCTCGCTGCAGTAGCCTGCCAGATGCTCATCCACCGAATTGTCCACCATCTCATAGATCAGGTGATTCAGTCCTTTCGTGGAGACACTTCCTATATACATGCCCGGCCGCTTGCGGACAGCCTCCAGGCCTTCCAGTATAGAAATACTGTCTGCATCATATGTGTTCTTATTTGCCATGTTCCTTCCGATCCTTTCTCTCCCATTTCTGGTATTTTTCTACACACTGTTTCAATATTAGCACAAAATGTAGGGCCTTGCAAATAAAACAGCGCGTGTTTCTAGCCCACCAGTACCGTGTGGAGCAGATCAGCCAGCACCTCCATAGCATTTCGCATCTCCTCCACGGTGTTGGTCTGGGCGCCAGCCTCCACCAGAAGGGTTTTAGGCATGAAATGCATGTTATAGCGGTAGCCCCTCAGATAGATCCGCCTTGTAAATCCAGGGTATGCATTGTTCGCCGCCACCTGCATCTGCAAAGAGAAGGAGAGGTTATCCTGGATATAGGGATTGGCCAGATAGTCGATCTCCCCGTTGGCCCGCGTCTTGCTCAGGCCGTTAAAGAACATGATCTGTGCCGTGGGCTTCCCATTCACCTCGGTCACCAGGTGCGTCCCTTCATTCACACCGTCTCTGTGCAGGTCAATGACCACTTCAATGCTTGGATTTTCCTCCAGGATTTTCTGCAGATCCGGCTTTGCCAGATCATAGGCAAGGCTCCGGTCCAGCTTTCCGTCTATCAGGTCGTAGACGCCTGTGTGATGCATGGTAGGGATATGGTAGGTATCATTTAAAAGCGTGGTAAGATAATCCCCGATCCCGACAATGGAAGTAGACGGATCTCCCTCCACTGAGTCTGCAAACATCTCCTGGGAGTGGGTGTGGTAGATCAGAATCTTCGGCCCCTCTGTGCTCTGGTCGATCTTCATGTTTTTACTCAGAAGATCCGCTCCATTCAGTTCATCGGGCCGTATCATGGTGGTGCTGTCCACTGTGTAGAAATTGCCCAGCAGGTAATCGAAGTTGCTCATTTTTTCGATAGAAGTATCTATCGGCGTGCCGGAAGTATGTATGGTGGTCTGGGCGGAGTCGTCTGTTCCGCTGACCAGCGTTCCGTCCGCTCCCACTTCATTCTCATCCCCTGCCTGCTGGGCCAGGATCAGCCGATATGTGGCGTCGTCCTCCACATCTGTCTCCTCCGTTTCCTGGCTGTCCACGTAACTTCCAATAGGCGCCAGCAGGCGGATGCCGCCTGCCAGCAGACTCTGGACAGAAATGTCCATCTTGCGTTCTGCACAGGATGCCCCGGGCAGGTACATCTTCTCCGACTGCCCCAGCAGGATCTCTGCCATCTGCCCTCCTATATGATCCAGCGGATGAAATCCCGCCTGCACGGTCCCGTAGAGGGCCAGTACAAGCAGGATCACTCCCATTGCTATTCTGTTTAATCTCCATCTTTTTCCCAACAGCTCTCCCACCTGCTCGTCTCATATTATTCGGTCCGTTCTGCCGCTTTTACACTATATGAGGCTTCTGTCAGCATTATGAGCAGCATAGCTGGTTCAGCGCCTCTGATATGGTGTAGCTGATCCTCTTTACCGTCTCATCCACATCTTTCGGCGTGACAAACATGCCGTTCAGATGCGGGGCGATCAGCTCCTTGACAAGTTCATATTTTTCGGCACCATTGTATCCCTGCAGGACCACCCCCACCCCTTTCAGCGCCTCCGACTGTTCCATCTGTGCGATCAGATTTTCCATGGCGTCATTGACGATCGTAGCTGCGTCCACCACTGTGGGCACACCAATGGCAATGACAGGAACTCCTACAGTCTCTTCTGTGATCGCATTTCTCTGGTTTCCCACCCCCGACCCCGGGCTGATCCCTGTGTCTGTGATCTGGACGGTGCGGTTCAGCCTTTTGGAGTTTCTGGCAGCCAGGGCGTCTATGGCGATGAGCGCATCCGGCCTGGTCTCCTCCACCACACCCCTGATGATCTCTACCGTCTCCATGCCGGTCTGTCCCATGACTCCGGGCACAATGGCACTCAAAAGACATACCCGATCTTTTCCCATGGCATATTTCCCGTATTCTTTTACAATGTGCCTTGTAATATTCAGATTGTCCGCCACGTACGGTCCAAGTGCATCCGGCGTCACCTGGCGGTTTCCCAGTCCCGCCACCAGGACGGAGAAATCTTCTTTTCCTATATCCAGGAGCTGTCTGAGGAATTGCAGGATCTCTGCCGAGACTTCTCTGTGATATCCCTCATCCGGCACGGTCAGCTCCGGGGCCTCCAGGGTGATATACGTTCCCACTGGTTTTCCCATGATCTTTGCGCCATTTTCAGTCTCGATCCTGACCGTTGTCACTTTGATATTCCTTCCCTCATCGTTGTTTTCTTCCAGCACCACTCCGGGGATCTCCACATTGTCCGCCTCAAATCGTTCTTTTTGTTCCAGTGCCAGGTCTGTCCGGATACTGTACTTCTCAATCATGTCTGATACCCTCACTTCAGTCTCTGTTTTTATTGATAGTTTTTGCAATATTTTAAGAAATATGTATTGACATCCCGGAAACCTTGGCATAAAATAAACTAGTATGTTTCGTTAGAACGTCCGTGTCCGGCTCTAACGAACGGTCATCGATTAATTTCGAAATAGTTTTATGGAGGTGGACAAGTTGGCTAACATCAAATCTGCTAAAAAAAGGATTTTAGTAAACGAAACAAAGGCTGCTAGAAATAAGGCAATCAAATCTAAAGTTAAGACCTGCGTGAAAAAAGTTGAGACAGCCGTTGCAAACAAAGATGCCGCTGCTGCTGCAGAAGCTCTTAGAGTTGCTACAATCGAGATCAACAAAGCAGGAAGCAAGGGTGTTTATCACAAGAATACCTGCGCAAGAAAGATTTCCCGTTTAGCAAAAGCTGTTAACGGAATTGCTTAAGAATAAAGAGATTAAAAAAAGACAACCATACCGTCAGTGGTTGTCTTTTTTATTATCCGCACTACTCTCTTTACAGCGCCGAGTGTCCATAGCTGTTCACGAAAGCATCTACTTTCTGCCCCGCCGTGCACATGGGACAGTTTCCATCCGAATATTTCTCGTAACCAGGCACATCCTTCTGCGTAAACACTGCATTGATATCCATCCCAGCCACTTTTGAGACAAGACTGAACGCGGCGCAGATTCCGTTCACTCTTCCGCCGTAATACAGAGTGCTCTCAATGGCCTGCATCATAGTCTTGCCTGTTGTGATAAGCCCTGCCACGATCAGGATATTCTGTCCCTCGATCATCCTTCTTGTGTTGTCACGAAAGATCATCTGTCCGGCTTTGTCCGTCTCGGGCGACACAACGGAAATATTCTTTCCCGTGTTGATGGACACCGTTCCCGGTCTGGAGAGAATGTCTGCGATAAAAGTCCCGACAACTTCCATGCCGTCAAGGCACACAACAGTATCTACCTCTGTCGTGGCCAGATACGGCTCTGCCATTACTTTGGCTGTCTCTCTCGCATTGTTGCACCTGGACTTCATGGTAGACAGGTCAATGTATGTGTTGACGTGGGAATGCGTCGTCACAAAATGACCTCTCATAACTTTCACCCTTGCTTTCGGGTTTTTCCAGGAGCGTAGATCCTCAAAATGCACATCCATATTCCCAATTCCTCCCTTCTGCTGCAACTTATTTTTCCTTTTTTCTGCTAATTCGTATTTTATCATAAATTAACAGAAATTGGAATATTGTCAGATATATTTTTGTACATCTCTTAACAAAAAAGGCATCCCCCGGAGTGTTCTGCCCCGGAAGATACCTCTCTTAAACTCTTATAAATCTGTACCACGGATTAGTTGTTGATCAGTTTGTCCTCGCCGTTCCAGCTGTAAAGCTTTCTGATCTCCTCGCCGACTTTCTCTGCCGGATGCTCTGCAGCCAGTTTTCTCATAGCCTTGAAGTGTACCTGGCGTCCTGCATCAGACATATCTGTAAGGAAGTCTTTTGCAAATGTACCGTCCTGGATGTCAGCCAGGATCTTCTTCATAGCCTTCTTTGTATCCTCTGTGATGATCTTCGGTCCTGTGATGTAATCACCGTACTCTGCTGTGTTGGAGATGGAGTATCTCATGCCGGCGAAACCGCTCTGATAAATAAGGTCCACGATGAGCTTCATCTCATGGATACACTCAAAGTATGCGTTTCTCGGATCATATCCTGCCTCGCACAGTGTCTCAAATCCAGCCTGCATCAGAGCACATACGCCGCCGCAAAGAACAGCCTGCTCACCAAAGAGGTCTGTCTCTGTCTCTACGCGGTATGTAGTCTCAAGAAGTCCAGCTCTTGCTCCGCCGATGGCAAGACCGTATGCAAGTGCGCGGTCCCATGCCTTTCCTGTAGCATCCTGCTCAACAGCGATCAGACACGGAGTTCCTTTTCCAGCCTGGTACTCGCTTCTTACTGTATGGCCGGGAGCCTTTGGAGCGATCATGGTAACGTCAACATTCTTCGGCGGTTTGATGCATCCGAAATGGATGTTGAAGCCATGTGCAAACATCAGCATGTTGCCTTCCTCAAGGTTCGGCTCAATGTCTTTTTTGTACATATCAGCCTGCAGCTCGTCATTGATCAGAATCATGATCACGTCTGCCTGCTTTGCAGCCTCTGCTGCTGTATAAACCTGGAAGCCCTGTGCCTCTGCCTTTGCCCATGATTTGCTTCCCTCATAAAGTCCTACGATAACGTCACATCCTGACTCCTTAAGGTTCAGTGCGTGTGCATGTCCCTGGCTTCCGTATCCGATGATCGCGATCTTCTGTCCTTCCAGTGCTGCCAGATTACAGTCTTCCTGATAAAAAATTCTTGCTGCCATTTTAACATTCCTCCTAAAATATGATGATTTTATATTGTTAAAGGATATTGTCCTTTAGCGGTCAACTATGCCTCATCGTCCGCAGACCATGTCTTCTTCTGTCCGTCCTCGTCGATAAATGTAATATCTTTCATTCCGCGGGACAGCCCGGTGATACCTGTTCTTGCCAGCTCCAGGATCTCATATCCGTCCAGCAGATTTAAAAACGCCTCCAGCTTTGACTGGTTTCCGGTAAGCTCCAGCATCAGAGAACCTTTCTCAACATCCACGACTTTGGCCCGGAAAATGTCCGCCACAGAGATGATCTCCGCTCTCTGGGCTGCGTTGGCCCTCACTTTCACCATGATCAGTTCACGGTAAACGGACTCTCCTTCCTTCAGCACCTTGATCTCGATCACGTCCTCCAGCTTGCGTACCTGCTTCTCGATCTGGGAGAGGATCAGCTCATCTCCGCTGGCCACGATGGTGATCCGCGTAAATCTGGGATCCGCCGTCACGCCTGCCGTGATGCTGTCGATACTGTATCCCCTTCGGCTGAACAGGCCGGAAATACGGCTCAGTACACCTGGATTATTATCTACGAGCAATGAATATACTCTTTTCATACCTGCACCTCTTCTCTCTTGATTTTCAAAAACAGAGTGCGTTCTGTTTTTTAATAATAACAAGGATCCACACTTTTGTCAAGCGGTTTACCCCTGTTCCGCAATTTTTTCTGCCAGCTCTGTCAGATAGACCCATCTTTCCATTTTTTCATCCAGCTCTTCCTGCACCCTGTCCTTTTCCTCCATCAGCTCTTTCAGCTTCACAGAGTTTGTGGCATTGGCCATGATATCTGCATCCAGCTTCTCAATCTTTTCTTCCAGCGCCGCGATATCTTCATCGATGGTCTCATATTCTCTCTGTTCTTTGTAGGAGAATTTCAGCTTTGTACTCCGCGGCTTTTTCCAGTCTTTCTCCTTTCCAGCCTCAGCTTTTCTGTCGCTTCCGGCCCCTGCTTTCACATCCGGGACAGACTGGCCCCTGGCCTGGATATAGTCCGTATATCCGCCTTCATACTGTGTAAGCGTTCCATTGCCGGAGAACTCAAAAATCCGATCCGCCACATTGTCCAGGAAATACCGATCATGGGAGACGGTCACCACAATCCCCGTAAAAGAGGAAAGATAGTCTTCCAGGATCGTCATAGTAGGAATATCCAGATCATTGGTACACTCATCCAGCACAAGGAAATTGGGATTAGACTGCAGAATCCCCAGCAGATACAGCCTCTTTTTCTCCCCGCCGGACAGCTTTTCAACCGGGGAATACTGCATTTCCGGTGTGAAAAGGAAGCGCTCCAGCATCTGGGATGCAGTGATCCTGCCCTCTTTTGTCTGCACATATTCACCGATATCTTTCACATAGTCAATGACCCGCTGTTTTATATCCATCTGGGGCAGCTCCTGGGAAAAATAGGCAATGCGCACGGTCTCTCCCACTTCCACCTGGCCCTCATCCGGCTCCGTCTGCCCGGCAATGATCTTAAGAAGCGTAGATTTTCCGCAGCCGTTAGGTCCTACGATCCCCACTTTCTGGTTCTTGAGAAAAATATAGTCAAAATCACGGATGAGGATCTGCTCTCCGTATGCCTTGCTTACATGGTGGAGTTCCACGGTTTTCTTTCCCATTCTTGTCTCCACGGAATCAATCCGTGCCGTCTCTTCCGCCACAGGTCCTGTCTGATTTTTCAGCGCTTCCAGTCTCTCCAGTCTGGCTTTCTGCTTGGTGGTTCTGGCGCGGCACCCCCTCTTTGCCCACTCCAGCTCCATACGCAGCACGCTCCGGCGCTTTCTCTCAGAGGCAAGCTCCATCTCCTCACGGGCCGCTTTCTGCTCAAGGAAACCGGAATAGCCGGCCTCGTAGCTGAAGATCTTTCCGTCATCGATCTCCAGGATCCGGTTTGTCACCTTATCAAGGAAATACCGGTCGTGGGTCACCATCAGAATGGTCCCCCGGAAAGCTTTCAGATACTCCTCCAGCCAGCCTATCATCTCTTGGTCCAGATGGTTGGTAGGCTCATCCAGAAGAAGCACGTCAAAGGAATCGGCCAACACCTTTGCCATGGCCGTCCTCTTTTTCTGTCCCCCGGACAGGGTATCGATGCGGGCCTCCCAGTCTGTGATGCCCAGTTCATTTAAGTTACTCTGCACTTTCCAATCCACATTCGGATCCCCGGTGAAGGCCCAGGAGGACACAGTCTCCTCCTCTCCGAACTGCGGCGTCTGAGAAAGGTACGCCATGCGGATGCCGTTCTGTGTAATGATCTGTCCCTCATCCGGCGTCTCAAGACCTGCCACAAGTCTTAAAAGGGTGGTCTTACCGGTTCCGTTCAGTCCGATAATGCCTGTCTTCTCCCCCTCCTGCACACCACAAGAAGCGTCCTCAAAGATTGTTTTCCCGCCAAATATTTTGCTGATGTGTTCTATGTTGATGATATTCATAAGTAAAACCTCTCCATATATTTCCTGCCTCTGCAGGGCATCTTTAGGCGCACAAAAAACACTGCACCCGACGCTATTTTATCTAATTTCCCTTCTCCCTGCAAGTATCCGCAAAAAAGGCTGTCGGCCGTATAGATTTTTGTGTTTCCTATTGACTGTTCCCCGGGGGAACATGCTATAAAGGAAGCACAGAAACGTATGAAACCGGAGGATGACAGCATGAAAATCAAGGAAGCTGAGGAACGGACCGGGCTGACCCGCAAGGCCATCCGGTACTATGAAGAAAACGGGCTGATCCACCCGACCCAAAAAGAAAATGGATATAAAGATTACGACAGCGCAACGATCCAGCGCCTCCTGATCATAAAAAAGCTGCGCCTGCTGGATTTTTCCGTCACCGAAGTCCGCCTTTATCTGAGCGGCGGCGCTCCCTCCTCCATTCTGGAAGAAAAAATCCAGTGCAAACAAAAAGAACTGTCCAGGACAAGGCAGTCCCTCCGCCTTCTCCAAAAGCTGAAGAACGGCGCGGATCTGGCGCATCTGGATGTGGAAGGTCCCCTTCTTGGGGACACACTGGATCGGACACAGCGCATTCTATCCGGCAATCTTCTGTTCGCCCTTGCCAACCTGTGCTCTTTTCTGGTCATCACGGGCATCCTTATTTTTCAGGTGACACACAGCCCTGCCTTCACTCTGCCGCCACCGGTTCTCTTTCTACAGTGCTTTCTCACTGTCGTTCTGGGACTCTGGAAAACCCGGCTCAAGTCAAAGGCTCTTGAAAGAGGCGTCTTTCTTCGAATGATCATGCCCGCTGAAGCAGCCATGATGTTTCTGCTGTGCGCCTTTACCTTTGCCGTGGCCGGCCAGATGGTGCTGAGCCGGATCTGGCTGATCCACAGGGCGCTGGCACAGATGGACGGCAGCCCGTCCATGACCGCAGTCATTCTTCTCCAGGGCCTGTGCCTGCTCCTCTACGCAGCGCTGGATCTGACTATGGTTGTCCTGCCTTTCACTTCAGCCATGCGGACCCAGGCAGAATTTACCACCGGGAGGCAGCCCACATCCCGGCAGCCACGCCTGCAAGACAGAACACAACGCTGAGGAGCACATACAGCGCGGAAAGTCCCGTCTCACCCTTCTCCAGAAGCTGCCAGGCCTCCAGGGAGAAGGTGGAAAAGGTCGTAAATCCACCGCATACACCTGTCTTCAGAAACAGGATCAGCCCCTCCGGCGCCTGCCTTTTGGCAGCCGCCCCTGCGATCAGTCCGATGGCCAGGGCACCCAGTATATTCGTCACAAGCGTCAGCACCGGAAAGGTTCCCCGGTACGGCAGGAGGCTGACAGCGTACCTGAGCAGGGCTCCCACCGCCCCTCCAAGTCCCACAAAAACAAAACCTGTCATCTGCATATTCTTTAACCTCTTCTTACAATTTTACAATGCGTATTTACAGTGCGCACCATATCATTATAACACACCAAAGGACAGGGACCAAAACAGGTTCCTGTCCTTTATAAGTCTTAAAGTGTATATGGTTTTGTTAGAATTTACGCTTTCTGTGCTTTGCGCGCCGCACGTTTTTTGCCGTACCAGAGGATGAGGCCCACATAGGCAGCCGCCGCCACGATACCGATCACGTAGGCTGCGCCCCACGGTACATTGAAGCCAATCTTGGCATTGACAATGTATGTGATGGTGACAAACGCATACCATGCGCCCGGGATCAGAGGCATCCAGACAAATCTCGCTTTTCCGTTCTCAAACATCCAGACAGAGATGGCGATGAACGCGAACAGGGACAGGGTCTGGTTGGACCATGCAAAGTATCTCCACAGGATGTTGAATCCTTCCGCGTTGCTCTTCGCGAACACGAGGATCACAGCCACAAGGATAAAGATGACAGCAGCCAGTCCCAGACGTTTCTTCACATTCTTCTGGTCAATATGAAGGGCATCAGAAACCGCCATACGAAGGGAGCGGAGCGCCGTGTCGCCGGATGTGATGGGAAGCACGATAACACCCAGAAGGGCGATAACGCCGCCCACAGGTCCAAGGATATCCTTGCAGACAACGCCAATGGTAGCTGTAGCCAGTCCCGCGTCAGCAGCCTGCAGGCCCAGGTTGTAGACACCCATGGCGCCGGCAGCCCACACCATAGCGATGAAGCCCTCCAGGACCATCATGTTGTAGAATGTCATGCGTCCCTGACGCTCACTCTTCATTGTACGGGAGATGATGGCTGTCTGGGTGGAATGGAATCCAGACAGGATACCGCACGCAACCGTGATGAAGAAGATCGGGATAAAGTGGTTCGCGCTGAAGTAGTCACCATAGGATACAAGCGCGCCGTTCCAGCTGTCCCAGAGGTTGATCAGCGGATAGCCCTTCACGAAGAGGCCGATAAACACACCGATAGCAGAGAACAGAAGGATTGCTCCGAAAATCGGGTAGATGCGTCCAATGATCTTGTCAATGGGGAATACAGTAGCCACCAGATAGTAAACAAAGATCACACCGTAGATCACCCATGTGGATACGGATGTAGCTGATCCATCAAATCCGAATACCTGTGTAGCTGCGATATCGCCAGGTGTATAGATAAAAACAGCTCCTACCAGGAGAAGCAGCAGGCTGCAGAAAATCTGGTAGAACGTGTACACACCCTTATTGCTGTACCTGCGGATCATATCCGGCATCTGTGTTCCGCCGTCACGCAGACAGATCATACCGGAAAAATAATCGTGCATGGCACCGCCGATAATATTTCCGATAGGAATCGTAATAAACGCGATAGGTCCGAACAGAATACCCTGGATAGGTCCAAGGATAGGACCAGTACCTGCAATGTTCAGCAGGTTGATCAGACTGTTCTTCCACTCTCTCATGGGAACGTAATCAAGACCGTCCTGTTTTGTGTAGGCAGGAGTCTTCCTGTCATCAGGACCAAAAACATGCTCGCAAAATTTGCCGTACAGCGCAGCGCCGACGAACAAAATGGCGAGACCGATAATAAAAGTTGCCATATGTTTCCCTCCTTTTTCTCATTCCATATGTTACACTTTTATGCACCACTTTAGTGTAACAGCGTGAATTTCAAATGTAAATGAACTATTTTAATCAGCATACCTTGATCTTTTTTAATCTTTTTCGCAATATTCTGACTTATCTTCTCATTTTACGTGCCGGGTGCTATAATGTATCTGTCATTTTACGAGGAAGCGAGGAACCAATGTGCTGAAATTTTTAGAGGAAGAACAGATCGATCCGCGGGTCATTGAAGGGATCAGAGAATTCCGCCGCAGGTTTGTACCGGAGGCAGACGACACTGTGCTGCCCCGCTATTTTTATTACGGAAAAGAAGTCTGGGAACAGGCTGCCCAGGCTCTTCTTGCAGGGGAAAACCTGCTTCTTGCAGGGGCCAAAGCCACAGGAAAAAACGTACTGGCAGAAAATCTGGCCGCCGCTTTCGGCCGCCCGGTGTACAATGTGTCTCTTCATATCAACGCCGACGCCGCCTCCATGCTGGGAACTGACACATTTAAAGACGGGGAGGTGAGTTTCCGCCCCGGCCCGGTCTGCGAAGCTGCCACGGAGGGTGGTTTCTGCGTGCTGGACGAGATCAACATGGCCAGAAACGAAGCCCTGGCCGTGCTCCACTCTGTCCTGGACTTCCGCCGCAGCATCCAGATCCCCGGCTATCAGAAGATCCGGATACATCCGGCTTCCCGCTTCATCGCCACCATGAACTACGGATATGCGGGCACGAGGGAGCTCAACGAGGCACTCTCCTCCCGCTTCATGGTCCTTGCCATGCCGGAGATTGCAAAGGAGGATCTGTCCCGGCTTCTGGAAAAAGAATTTCCATCCATGAAGCCGGAGTATGTAAAGCAGTTCACTTCCCTGTTCATTGATATAAGGGATAAATGCAGAAGCGGGGAGCTGACGGAGAAAGTCCTGGATCTGCGGGGACTCACCGGAGCCCTGCGGATGATGGAGGGCGGCCTTGCCCCCTGCCAGGCGCTGGACATGGGCATCACAAACAAAACCGCCGATGATTACGAGCAGTCTCTTGTGCGGGACATCATCTCCTCCCGGATCTCCAGAAAGGCCGACAGGGATACCATCTTCACAGTGTAAAAGGAAGGCAGGATACATATATCATGGAAACAAAGAAGCTGCCCCGCCCGGAAAGGAGGGCGCTGAACATTATCTGGACCGCCGCCGGCGACTACTCTTTCACGCCCGCCTTTACAGCTTTCACCCAGGACGGAGAGCCGGATTTCTACATGAATTCCATCATCGGATATGTGCATAAATGGTATGACCCGGACATTATGAATGATCTCTTTGACCGCATCAGCAGCTCCGCTTTCAGCGAGACGCTGGACGGCCTTTTGTGGGTAGCTCTGGAAAACTGCGTCTACGAAAAGGAGGTGGCAGACCGCCCGGTCCTGACGGAGCTGCGGCGCCGTCACGCAGAAGAATTCTTCGCCTGCGAGCTGACACGTTCCCGTCAGCAGTGGATGGCCCAGAACAGCCTTGTCTACGCGCTGCAGGCTGCCCGGTGCCGCCTCGTGCTGGGAAAGGACATGGGCCTTGCCAATCCCTGGGAGCGCAGCCTTTTTCTGGCTCTTCAGTACGACGGCTCCCTGACAGCCCAGGAGATCGCGGACAGGACCATCCAGGTATTCCGCCGTTTCTTCCACGCCGGCTTCTCCTCCGGACCTGGCCGCCTTTCCATTCTCGGGAAAATGCGAAATAAAATGCACCAGTTCCTTCTGAAAAAACTGCCCTCCCGCCTGGTGCGCACAGACACCCTTCTCATGACCGGAACCGCCGCCGCAAATGGCCGGGTGGCGGAAGGACGCCGGGGCCTGGATGCCAGGCGCCGCAGTCCCGCGGCACAGAGGGCTGACCGGCTCTATATTGAAGGATGCTTTGGCAGACCGCTCCTGTCTGATGAAGAGCATCATCTGGTGGAAGATCTGCTCTGTACAGGCGCCCACGCGGACTCCCACCTCTATTTTACAGACGGAAAGCAGAGCCCTGCCCCCTCTCCGGATCCGGCCATCCAGAAAGTGCGCCGGGACGCCAGGGAGCAGATGCACAAAAACAAAGCCCACTTCCAGGGCAGATACCGGCTCTACAAGGGAAGCATCACCCGGCTTTCCCAGCAGATCCGGAACTGTCTCCTTGTCTACCCCCAGCCCATCCGTGTCCGCAGCCGCTCCGGAAGGCTCTATCCCTCCCAGATTTGGAGAGGGCTGTATCTGCATGATCCCCGGGTCTTCATGGACACGCTGAACGAGGCGGAGGCAGACTTTTCCGTGGATCTGATGCTGGATGCCTCCGCGTCGAGACTGGAAAGCCAGGAGATCATCGCCGCCCAGGGCTACGTCATAGCCAGAAGCCTGCAGCTCAACCGGATCCCGGTGCAGGTCTTTTCCTTTTTAAGCGTCCGGGGATGCACGGTTATGCAGAGGTTTGTGGACTATGACGGGACAGGCAAAGGCTGTGCGGAGCAGATTTTCCGATATTTCGCCGCTGGCTGGAACAGGGACGGACTTGCCCTTCGAGGCGCCGGCCATCTTATGGAGGGTTCCCCGGCAAAGAACCGGCTTCTTATCATTCTGACGGACGCCAGCCCCAACGATGACCGCCGCATTCCCCCGGATCCGGCCGCCAGAAGGCTTGTCAGCCAGGATTACTCCGGCCGCGCCGGCGTGAAGGATACCGCCGCCGAAGTCCGTGCTCTCCGCAAAAAGGGCGTGCACGTGTGCGGGATACTGACAGGGACAGACGGAGACACAAAAGCCGCCAGGGAAATCTTCGGCACCGAGTTTGTCCGCATAGAAAAGATGGAGCGCTTCAGCGAGGCCGCCGGCGTGCTCATACAAAGACAGATACAAAAGCTGACCATGCACTAGGGAATGGGATCCCGGACATGGCCAGCTTTTTTTCATGCTGAAACTCTTGTTCCAGACTCTTTATTTTACTTCAATTAGTTCATATTCCCGTGTGCCGATGCCGATCTTCTCCGCGTGAGCCAGGCAGGTCTCCCACTCGCTCTCCGGCGTGGTGTTGACAAAGTGGTCGTGGTGATCGCAGAAATCATGCTCGTGCATCCGGTCGTCAAGAAGGCTGCCCGGGATGGGCTGCTGTGCATTGCAGGCGTCCGCGCAGGCCTGGTCCAGGGCCACCGGATCAAAGCTTGCGAACATGCCCACATCCGGCAGGATGGGAAGATCATTCTCCGCATGGCAGTCACAGTACGGAGACACATCGATGACAAGATTGATGTGGAAGCTGGGTCTTCCGTCCAGCACCGCCTTGGAGTACTCGGCGATCTTCATGTCCAGATCTTTCACAGCTGAGCTGTTTTCATTGTAGATAGCGTCAAAGTTGCAGGCCCCCAGACACCGTCCGCAGCCCACACATTTACTGTGGTCAATGCTGGCCTTCTTCTCGTGGAAGGAGATGGCGCCGTGGGCGCAATTCTTTGAACAGACAGTGCAGCCCACGCAATGTTCCTGGTCCACGGTAGGTTTTCCGCTGTTGTGCTGCTCCATCTTTCCGGCCCGGCTGCCGCAGCCCATGCCGATATTCTTCAGCGCGCCGCCAAATCCGGTGGCCTCGTGCCCTTTGAAGTGGTTCAGACTGATAAAGACGTCCGCGTCCATGATGGCCCGGCCGATCTTGGCCTCCTTCACAAGTTCCCCGCCTTTCACGGGTACATAGGCCTCGTCTGTTCCTTTCAGACCGTCTGCAATGATGATGTGACAGCCTGTGGAGAGCATGTTGAACCCGTTCTCAAAGGCTGCACTCAAATGCTCCAGGGCATCCTTTCTTCTGCCCACGTACAGCGTGTTGCAGTCTGTAAGGAAGGGGCGCCCTCCCAGCTCTTTGATGACATCCGCCACAGCCTTGGCATAGTTGGGACGCAGGTAGGACAGATTGCCCGGCTCGCCAAAATGGATCTTGATGGCCGTCATTTTCTTCTCGAAATCAATGTCCCCGATGCCCGCCTTTCTGATAAGTTTCTGGAGCTTTCCGGGAAGGTTCGTTCCGGGAAGAGCCCGAAGGTCCGTGAAATACACTTTTGCTTTTTCCATGTCTTTCTCCTTTTTATTTATCATTTTTATTTATATCTTTTCAGCTAAGGTCAGGCCTTTTTAAGACCCGGCACAGACAGAAGCAGCACGGCTCCCAGGATGCAGACGATGCCCAGCACATCCATCCCGGCAAACACCACGTGCATCATAAGGGCTGAGGCTATGGTGGCTGTCACAGGCTCCACCGAGGCCAGCAGACTGGCCTTTGCCGCCCCGATCATGCGCACGCCCTCCATATAGAAGGAAAAGGACAGCACAGTCCCCAGCACGACGACCACTGCCATCGCTCCCACTGCCTCCAGATCCCAGTGCCCCACAACATACCAGGGATGGGTAAAAGCGGACAGGGCAATGCCTCCCACCAGCATTCCCCAGCCTATGACGCAGAATGTCCCGTACTTTTTCATCAGCTTTGCAGGAAGCAGGTTGTATACCGCCATCATCACCGCCGACATAAGTCCCCAGGCAAGGGCCTTTCCGGAAAGGGACATGGATCCCGGATTTCCGTGAGTCGCCAGAAGAAACGTCCCTGCCAGTGCCAGGACGAGAGCCGCGATCTCAAAGCCCCTGGGACGTCGCCTCATTCTGACAGCCTCATACCCGAGAATCAGGACAGGCGCTGTGTACTGCAGCACAGTGGCCGTCCCCGCGTTGGACAGTTCCACCGCCGTATAGTAGGAAAGCTGACACCCCGCCATACCCAGAATGCCAAAAAGAATCAGAGTGACGGCGTCTTTTCTGTCTGTCCAGATCTTCCAGAATGTAGCCCGCTGTTTCACAACCACGGTGGACAGAAGCAGGATGCCCGCCAGCACAAGACGCACGCTGACAAGCCACCTGGCATTGGTCCCCTTGTATTCAAATAGAAACTGCCCGAAGACGCCTGCCAGTCCCCAGAAAATGCCGCCGATCAGGGCGATAGCCATGCCCCGCAGCGCCTCTCTTCGCTCCATGTTCGTCATAATATCTGCCTCTTCATCTGTATTTTTTCAGAACAGAAAAATTCCCATATCTCCCTTTTTTCGGGGACTGATATGGGAATGCTTTCCTGCCTGCTATTGCGGCAACTGTTCTAGTGCACCGCAGCGTAAGGTTTTCTTTTGAAAACTTCCTTTGCCCTGGGGTCCACTTTTGACTCCATGGTATAGTAGGATCTCATCAGATCCGCTTTGATCCTCTTGCGGCTTCTTCTCTCTTTACGCATCTTTATCAACCTCGCTGTCTTAAAATTGTTGCTATAAGAAGAGTAGCATATCTTTGTCACAAAAGGATTAAGCCTTTGTCAAATCAAAGTAAAGCTTTCTTTATTTTACGGTTTTCCCATAAAAGATCAGCCCGACTACCCCGGGACCCGCGTGGGTGCCGATACTGGGGCTCACGTCGTTGATCACTACATTTTCAAATCCAAGTTCTTTTACATGCTCCTGCACGGCAAGGGCATCGTCTATACAGTCACCGTGGACAATGGCCACAGGCCTGTCCTTTCCGAAATGCTCTGTGTCCAGACACTGCTCCATTCTGGTCACAAGGGTTTTGAGAGCCTTTTTTCTGCCCCGCACAGTGCCGTCAGACTTCAGTTCCCCGGTGGCTGTCACCGTAAGGAGAGGTTTGATATTGATCATGCTTCCCACAACGGCTGTCGTCTTTGAGACACGCCCTCCCCGCTGCAGATGGTGAAGGTCGTCCACTGTAAAGCACACATTGACATGCGCTCTCTCCTCTGCCAGGATATCGTAGATCTCCTCCATGCTCCTGCCTTCCTCTTTAAGCTGCACTGCCCGCATCACGGACACGCCCTCTCCCAGGGAGGCATTGAGTGAGTCGAACACAAGGATCTTTCTTTCCGGATAGTCTTCCATCAGATCCCGGGCCGCCACCTGCACGTTCTGGCAGCTGCCGCTTAACGCGCTGGAAAACGCAATGTGAAGTATATCTTTTCCTTCTTTTAATATCTTCGTAAATTTCTCCCGTATCACTTCCGGATTGTTGGCCATGGATTTGGGAAGCTCTCCCTTCCGCATCGTCTCATAAAATTCCGACGGTTCCATCTTTATCTCGTCTCCGTACACCGTCTCCCCGAACATATAATACTGGGGTATGACAGGGATGCCATGCTGTACCAGAAATCCTTCCGGCACATCTGAGTTGGAGTCTGTTGTAATCACAAAATCTGCCATTCTATAATCCTCCTTGCAAAATACCGCTTTGCCCATTATATCGCATTGGGCAGGAATTTGCCAGTGATTTGATTTTCTTCTTTGCATTTTCTCTGTTTAGTGATAAAGTAATAAGGTAGTTTCCATGGCAGAATACGACATGGAGACAGAAGGTAAATCTAATTCATTATACTTAGGAGGAAATTATGTCTGCTTCAAATTCATCTGTCAGCAAAAAACATGCGTCTGTCTTTGAGCTGAGCGGTGTTCCGGCGTTCGGACAGGCTCTTCCCCTGGCACTGCAGCACGTAGTCGCCATGATCGTGGGCTGCGTCACTCCGTCCATCATTATCGCAGGAGTGGCCGGGATCAGCGACAGCGACCGCGTCATCCTCATACAGGCCGCACTGTTCTGCTCCGCCATCAGCACGCTTCTGCAGCTCTTCCCCTTTATTAAATTCGGGAACTTTCAGCTTGGAAGCGCTCTGCCTGTCATCATGGGTATCAGCTTTGCCTATGTGCCAAGCATGCAGGCCATCGCAGGCACGTACGACATTGCCACCATTCTGGGCGCCCAGGTAGTGGGCGGCGTCATTGCCATTATCGTTGGTCTTTTTATCCGAAAGATCCGCGTCCTGTTCCCGCCCCTTGTGACAGGAACTGTGGTCTTCACCATCGGTCTGTCTCTTTACCCCACAGCTGTCAACTACATGGCCGGCGGAACATCCAGCGAGACTTACGGTTCCTGGCAGAACTGGCTGGTAGCCTTCTTTACGCTGGCTGTCGTGACAGGGCTGAATCACTTCGCGAAAGGCTTTCTGAAACTGGCCTCCATCCTGATCGGTATTATAGCCGGCTACATCCTTGCCATTCCTTTCGGCCTTGTGGATCTGTCGGGTGTACAGTCCGCCGGATGGTTCCAGCTTCCCCAGCCCATGCATTTTTCCATGAGCTTTGAGCCCTCTGCCTGTGTGGCTATCGGTCTTCTCTTTGCCATCAACTCCATCCAGGCCATCGGAGATTTCTCCGCCACCACATCCGGAAGTATGAACCGCATGCCGGAGAACAAGGAACTCCAAGGCGGCATTGTCATGTACGGAATCAGCAACATCCTGTGCGCGTTCTTCGGAGGACTTCCCACAGCCACTTACAGCCAGAACGTAGGTATCGTCACCACCACCAAAGTCATCAACCGGTGCGTGCTGGGACTGGCAGCCATCATTCTGATGATCGCCGGCTTTGTGCCGAAGTTCTCCGGACTTCTGACCACCATCCCACAGTGCGTGCTGGGCGGCGCCACCATCTCCGTGTTCGCCTCCATCGCCATGACGGGTATCAAGCTGATCTTCCAGGAAGAGATGAACTTCCGCAACACGTCCATTGTGGGACTGTCCGTTGCGCTGGGCATGGGAATCACCCAGGCTTCCGGCTCCCTGGCAGCTTTCCCGGAGTGGGTAACGACTGTATTTGGAAGCTCACCGGTAGTGATTGCCACACTGATGGCTATTCTTCTGAACATCATACTGCCAAGGGAAGAGAAAAAAGAGAAATAAGCTCTTCCTCGCGGCATGGCAATCAGATTGCTTACAAGAAGAGGGTATCCCCCGGGTCACTTTCTGGCCCGGGGGATACCCTCTTTATTCAATATTTTCATCATCCAGTCTGTGAAAATCTCTGTTATTTCCAAATACGTGGATCAGCGGAAGGACCTTGATAAAGCACTCGTAGTTTCCCTCCTTGATGAATTCCCTGAGCTGCACATATTCCCTGGAATTGCAGACACAGCTCATCTGCACCTTCGGCTCCCTGGAATAGCCACCCATGGCATCGCTGTAGATCGTCACGCTTTTGTGGATCTTATTGATAACAAAATCCTCGATCTTTTCCATATCCTTTCCGATCATCTGCACATCGTACAACTTGGGCCCCAGATTGAACACTATGTAGTTCATACTGTTCACATATATGAGCTGCCCCGCAAAAGCGTAGGCCAGCTGGTCCAGGCTGAAAGCCAGCATCATAAATAGAAGGATGATGATCTCTTCAAAATAATAGATCTTTTTCAGCTCAGTGGATTTCCATATAGTCTTCTTCAGGATCTTGGCCACTGTGTCGTCCCCGCCGTAGGAAAAACCGATTCTGTAGGGAATGCCGATCCCCACGCCGTAGAGGACGCCAAAAGCCGCCAGGGCGATCAGCTTCTCCTCAAATATGATCTGCACATCCACAAAACTCAGCACCCACAGGACCATAGGGTACAGGATGGAAAGGATGATAATGTTGGATGCATCCTTTTTCCCCAGGGTCATCCAGGTAACGATCAGAATGAGAATAGTAATGGCGTAGTAGATCAGTGCATAATTGATCCCCGTGAAATGCTCAATGGTCATAGAAATACCTGTAATCCCAGGTGCTGCCAGGCCGTTGGGGATCATGATCCAGTTGGTGGCAATACTGCAGCACAGACACCCAAGGATCAGAAGAAATGCTCTAAAAACCGGTGATTTTTTCATGGTACTCTGCGCAGGACCCCCGCATCCTGCTTTCCTCCTCATCCGTAATGATATACCTTTCTTCCATGTTATTCTGAACCCTTCGCTTTGTCAAGGCAGGGGCTTTTTCATTTTAACACTTTCGACAAAATATGCACTTTCTTTGCTCTGGCACATTTGCCGGCGCCTGCTAACGCACAAAATTCGTGTGTATGCTCTCTTCTTTTTCCGGCAGTCCATACTTTTCCTTCCCAAGAGCAATGCTCTTCATAAGGAAAGACATATTGGCCGCAAGGGTCCGCATGGTCTGCAGCCCTTCTGCATCTTCCAGCGCCTCGCCCGGCATCTGGCCGTGGACACTGTTCCAGTACTGGCTGGAAGCCACCGGCATGCCACAGATGGTAAAATACTTGTTCAGCTCGTCAAAGGTGGCGGACAGGCCTCCTCTTCTGGCTACTACCACGCTGGCTCCCACTTTCATTCTCTTTTCAAAATGGGTGCTGTAGAACAGCCTGTCAAGGAAAGCGATGAGCGTGGCGTTGGCGGAAGCATAATACACAGGGCTTCCCACAACAAGGCCGTCGCACGCCTCGAATTTCGCCGCCGTCTCATTGACAAAGTCGTCAAAGACACATTTTCCTGTGTTGTGGCAGGAGCGGCAGGCGATGCATCCCCTTATATCCTTGTTTCCGATATGGAGGATCTCCGCCTCGATCCCTTCTGCGTCAAATACCTTCTTCATCTCTTCCAGAGCAACAGCCGTGTTGCCCTTTGCGTGAGGACTTCCATTGATCATTAATACCTTCATGCTGTCATGTTCCTCCTTTTTCTAACCTGCGTTGCTGGCGGCAATCTTCACACGGCTCCACAGGTCGCTGATGATCTTCTTTGTATTTTCATTGTACACAAACACTTCGTCGTTCTCATTGCCTGATCTGGGGATGTAGGCGTTGATACCCTCATAGTCGCCGCCCTCCCCGGACAGCACCTCCATAACCTCCTGGTTGGCGGAGGTGTAGCCCACGTAGCTGGAGTTGTCGTAGGCCCCGTCGTAGTCGCTGGCGAAGTTGATGAACGCGTGGGCCAGATCCGGATTTTTCGCGTTCTTGGGGATGACCATGGCATCGGACCAGAGGTTTGTGCCGGTCTCCGGCATATAGTAGCCCATGTCCTCATTCTCCGCCATGACATAGGTGGCGTCTCCGGAGTAGATCAGGCCAAGCGCCTTCCTTCCCTGTGCCATGTTGTCGATGATCTCATCTGTAACGATCTCCGTGTCCATGGTCTCCACACACTGTACCAGCCAGTCGTAGGCCTCCTGAAGCTCCGCCTCGTTCTCCGTGTTCATGGAATAACCAAGAGCTTTCAGCGCCATCATAAAGGAATCTCTCTCTGAGTCGTACAGGTACACATCTCCCTTGTACTTTTCATCCAGGAAAATGTTGTATCCTTCTCTCTTCAGATCCTCGATGTCCACCTTTGTCTTATCGTACACAATGCCCACTGTGCCCCAGAAATAGGGAACAGAATAGTCGTTGTCAGGATCATATGGCAGCCCCAGGACATCGCCGGAAAGCTTGTCAAAGCAGTCCAGCTTGGATTTGTCCAGCTTCTGCAGATATCCCTCCTGGATCAGCCGCTGGATCATGTAGTCGCTGGGTACAAGAAGGTCGTAGGACTCTCCGTTTGCCACCTTGATGTACATCTGCTCATTGGAGTCAAAGTTCTCCATGACCACAGTAGCCCCTGTGGCCTCCTCGAAATCACCGATGATATTTTCGCCGGTGTACTCACCCCAGTTGTAGATGTGCAGTGTCTGCCCCTCAAAAGGACGGTCTCCGCCGGCTCCCCCTCCTGCCCGGAAGGCAAAAAGTCCGACTACCAGGGCAAAGCAGACTGCCAGAACCGGCACCACCTTTCTCTTTCTGCCCATCTCCGCCTTCCTGCTTCTCTTTGCCGCAATGACAGGGGCAATGTTGATGATAAGGAGCACCACGGTGATGATCACCACCACCAGAGTGGACACCGCGTTGATGCTGGGATTGACGCGCTTGCTCATAGTGTAGACCACAATGCTCAGGTTCTTCACGCCCCGCCCTGTCACAAAGTAGGAGATGATGAAATCATCCACAGACATGGTGAAGGCGATCAGCGCGCCTGAGACGATGCCCGGGGTGATCTGGGGCACAATGACTTTTGTCAGCGCCTTGAACGGGGTGGCTCCCAGGTCCATGGCCGCGTCCGCCAGGTTGGGATCCAGGGATCGGATCTTTGGCATGACGGACAGCATGACATAAGGGATACAGAAAGCAATGTGGGCCAGCAGCATGGTCATGTAGCCCTTCTCCACATTGAATGTGATGAAAAGAAGCATAAAACCGATGGCTGTCACGATCTCCGGGTTCATCATGGGGAGATTGTTTACCTGCTCCATGACATTGCGCACAATCTTCCTTGAGCTGGAAAGTCCGATGGCCGCCACCGTACCCACCACTGTGGAAACCAGCGTTGCAATGATGGCCACGCTGAAGGTGGTGTAGAGGGCCGTCATCATGTCATTTGACTCCAGCATGTGCTGATACCATCGCAGGGAAAAACCTGTAAAGCTGGTCAGCGATTTTCCTTCGTTGAAGGAGAAGACGATCATGTAAAGGATGGGAAGATAGAAAAATGCGATCGCCAGGATCATCAGGATCTTCCCGAAAGGACGCCTGTTCTTTTTCATGCTCTCTCCCCCTTTCCTCCCTGGTTGCGAATCTCGATCTTGCGCACCGCCATCATCATCAGCATCATGATAATGGCCATGATCATGGATATGGCGCTTCCGAAGTTCCACTCACCTACTGTGATGAACTGGTTCTCGATCATATTTCCGATGAGGAAATACTGTCCTCCGCCCAGCAGCTTCGGGATAAAGAAGGAGCTGACTGCAGGCAGGAATACAAGCGTGATGCCGTTGATAACGCCGGGCAGGGAGAGAGGCAGGGTCACCCGCCTGAATGTCTGCACCGGGCTGGCCCCCAGATCCGCGCTGGCCTCCAGAAGGGAGTGGTCCATCTTGGACAGGGACGTCTGGATCTGCAGGATCATAAAAGGCAGGAAGTTGTAGACCATGCCAAGAAGCACAGACCCCTCCGTGTAGAGAAGCTCCATATCTCCCAGCCCGAAGATCCCCAGAATGCGCTGGATAAGACCTCCCTCGCTGAGAAGGCCGATCCAGGCGTAAGTACGCACAAGCATGTTGATCCACATGGGAATGGTGATGCACAGGATCAGCACATTCTGTACTTTCTCACTGCTCCTGGCGATAAAGTAAGCCACAGGATAGCCAAGGATCAGGCAGATAATGGTGGTCTTCACAGCGATCAAAAGGGAACGCCACAGGATCAGGAGGAAATCCGGATCCGTGAAGAACTTAATGTAGTGTTCCAGCGTAAAGGAAAAAGATATGATGCTGTTTCCCGGCTCCATGAAGGAGTACATGGCGATCAGCGCCATGGGAAGCACCAGCATCAGCGCGGCCCACACAATGTAGGGCACTGCCAGTGTTGAAAATCTTTTCATTTAAAATACCTCCCTGGACATGACATGGATATCCTCCGGGAAGAAGGTAAGACCCACCTCCTGTCCCTCTTCCGTGTAATCTGTCGTATGAATCTTGAACTCCCGGCCTGTTGTGGAGAAGGTGATCTGGTAGACGCCTTCTTTTACGTTCTCCGGCTCGAAATCATAGTCCACGCCAAGATCCACAGACTCATCCTCGTTGCTCAGCTTCCATCCCTGTGCGCCGGCCCAGGTCTTCAGATCTGTGTCAAGAGCCTGGGACTCTGTGATCTCGTCCACAGTCTTGAAGAAGTTGAAGGCCATGACACCCTCGTTTGCCTTCTCGTTCTTGACAAAGGGCTGGTCCACCACGTAGATGGTCTTCTCGATACTTGTTCCGCTGGATGTGGCAAAGGTAACCGGGTACTTTCCTTCTTCTTTCTCCAGACTGTACTCCACCTTTGCGATGGAAATATACTCGTCCGTCTCCGGATCCCATGCCTGGGCGTTGGACAGGGCGATGATCTCCTTGTCGTCCAGTGCCTCCACATCGTCGATATCCACATAGAAGTCGTTGGCGCTGATCATCTCTCTGCCGTCCTCGCTCTTTACATCCTGGTTCCTTATGACGCGCATGTTGACTGTCACGCTGGTACCGGGCACGGTCTCCACCATGATCTCATAGTGCACGCCCTTAAAGAGCACGCTCAACACCTCGCCTGTCATCTTGCCGTCCTTCACATCCACAATGTCGATATCCTCGGGACGGATGACCACGTCCACGGGTTCATTTTCCTTGAAGCCAAAATCCACACAGTCAAAGGTGATGTCGTCAAAGCGCACCTTGTAGTCCTCCGGCATGACTGCCGGGATGACGTTGCTCTCCCCGATAAAGTTGGCCACAAACCGGTTGGCAGGCTCATTGTAGATATCCTGGGGGCTTCCCACCTGCTGGATCTCTCCGTTCTTCATGACCACGATCTTGTCAGACATGGTCAGGGCCTCCTCCTGGTCGTGAGTGACGAAGATAAAGGTGATCCCTACCTCCTGCTGGATTCTTTTCAGCTCGTACTGCATCTCCTTTCGGAGCTTTAAGTCCAGGGCGGCCAGTGGCTCGTCAAGAAGCAGGACCTTGGGCTCGTTTACAAGGGCCCTGGCAATGGCCACCCTCTGCTGCTGTCCGCCGGACAGAAGGGTGGTATTCTTGTCCTCAAAGCCCTCCAGGCCGATGAGCTTCAACATCTTCATCACCTTCTGGTCGATGACGTCCTTGCTCATCTTCTTGATCTTCAGCCCAAAGGCGATATTTTCATACACACTCAGATGGGGGAAAAGGGCGTATTTCTGGAACACGGTGTTCAGCTCCCTCTCGTAGGGCGGCTTTTTGCTTATCTCCTCCCCGTCAAAGATGACAGAACCCTCGTCCGCATCCAGAAATCCTCCCAGGATGCGCAGCAGGGTAGTTTTTCCGCATCCGCTGGGCCCCAGCAGGGTGACAAATTCATTTTCGTATATATCAAGGTTGATCCCCTTCAGAACGATCTGTCCGTCAAAATTCTTTACAATATTGCGGAACTCTATCAGTTTTTTCTCTTCCATCTCACTTCTCCTTCCTGTAAGAACATGCTAAAACATGGGCGGCGTGGTGATCCAGAGCACTCTGGCATCACTGCTGCCGTGGTTGTACAGATAATGGCTTGTGGTCCCGTCCAGGTAGAAGGTCTCCTTCGCCTTCACCCTGTACTTCTTGCCTCCCTGTACAATGGTCACGCTCCCCTTGAGCACATATCCGAATTCCTGCCCCTGGTAGGCGGACATGACCTGGCTCTTTTTGCGCGGGTGCAGCGTCAGAATGATGGGTTCCATCTGGTTCTTCTGGGCATTGGGGACGATCCACTCGATGGTGCAGTCCTCCTGCTCATCCACAAAGAAATCCTCTGTCGGAAAGACGATCTGCTTTTCTTCCTCCTCCCGGAAAAATTCAGACAGACTGCTGCCCAGGGCTTCCAGAATATCCTCCAGAGTGGCAATGCTGGGGGTCGTCAGGTTCCTCTCCACCTGGGACAGAAATCCCTTTGTCAGCTCGCTCCTGGATGCCAGGTCTCCCAGGGTCAGGTCGTTCTGCAGACGAAGTTCTTTCAATTTTTTTCCAATATCCACCTGTGCGCCTCCTGTTTTCTAATACTATACTTTTCGTTAAAAATTAATGAACCTTCTCTATTATACATAGCTATGGCTAAAATGCAATAGCTTTTGACGAATTTTTATCTTTTCTGTTCGCCCTGTTTTGCCCGCTTGACGCCCCTGCATTCCAGAGCTAGAATAAAGAGGCAGCCTGCTGCTATGACACAGACAAGGAAAGGAAGGAAAGCTCATGAAAGCCTTTGAAAGACTCTTAAGATATGTGGTCATCCCCACCCCCAGCGACGAGGGCAGCGGCACATCCCCCTCCAGCGCCTGCCAGTTTGACCTGGCAAAGCTCCTGACAGAGGAGATGACGGCCCTTGGCATCCAGGACGTGCGCCTGGACGAGCACTGCTACGTGTACGGCCGCATCCCCGCCACGCCGGGGTATGAAAGCTGCCCCAGGATTGGGTTTATCGCCCACATGGACACAGTCAGCGACTACTGCAGCGCCCCCATCCGACCCGTTCTCCACGAGAACTATGACGGGAAGGATCTGCCCCTGGGCACAAGCGGGCGCACGCTTACTGTGAAGGATTTCCCCCACCTGCCGGACCTGGCGGGGCGCACCCTCATCAGCTCTGACGGAAATACGGTGCTGGGCGTGGACGACAAGGCCGGCATTGCCGAGATCCTCACCATGGCAGAGCGCCTGCAGGACGAGAGCATCCCCCACGGCGCCATCTGTATCGCCTTCACCCCGGACGAGGAGATCGGCGCCGGCACCTCCCGTTTCGACGTGGAGGGCTTTGGGGCGGACTACGCCTACACCCTGGACGGGGACACGGAAGGGGAGATCCAGTACGAGAACTTCAACGCCTGCAAGGCAGACTTTGAGATCACCGGCTTTGCGGTCCACCCCGGCTCCTCCAAGGACACCATGATCAACGCCTCCCTGGTGGCCATGGAGATCAACCAGCTGCTGCCCGGCATGGAGACTCCCAGAGGCACGGAGGACTACGAGGGCTTCTACCATCTCACGGGCATGTCCGGAGATGTGGCTTCCGCCCAGCTCCACTACATTGTCCGGGACCACGACGAGCACCTCTTTGAGGCGAGAAAGCGCACTCTCCGCCTGATCGAGAAAAACCTGAACGAGAAGTGGGGGCCGGGCACGGTCAGGCTCACCATCACGGACCAGTACAAAAATATGGCCAGCGTCATCGCGGACTGCATGCACCTCATCGAGAACGCCAGGAAGGCCTGCCAGCTTGCAGGCGTCACGCCCCGGGTCCTGCCCATCCGGGGCGGCACGGACGGGTGCCAGCTCAGCTTCATGGGACTGCCCTGTCCCAACCTGGGAACCGGCGGCCACGCCTACCACGGCCCCTACGAGCATACCACTGTGGAGGGCATGGACCAGGCTGTGGACATACTCATGGAGCTGGTGAAGCTGTACGGGCAGATGCGGTAGATTTGAGGAGGGACATGCAAAAGGAAAACCCCGGAGGTGTGCCAGACCTCCGGGGTTTTCCTTGCTCATTATTTAATCATTTCCTACAATTTGCAGGTCTTTTGGATATTTTGTCAACACTTCACAGCCATCTTCTGTCACTATGACGAGATCCTCGATCCTTACACCCACATCATCCTTTAAGTAGATACCTGGCTCGATAGAGAAACACATGCCCGGCTCAGCGATGAGATCACATGAAGCACTTGCCTCCGGCGGCTCATGAACGGTCATGCCAACGCCGTGACCTGTACGTGTGAGGAATTTGTCCCCATATCCGGCATCAGATATGACTTTCCTGGCAACCGCATCAATGTCAGACATTTTCACACCCGGCTTTACAAAATCTATTGCTGCCTGCTGAGCCTTTTTGACAATTTCGTATACCTTCCTGTGTTCTTCTGTGACAGATTTATAGAATACAGTCCTTGTCATATCGCACCAGTAATTATTGATCGGAGCCCACAGATCAAACAGAACGGCATCGCCTTCTTTTAACGTTTCTCCCGCAACCGCTCCGTGATGCGGCTCAGCCGCATTTTTCCCGTAGCAAACATATTGAAGCTGCATATCCTGCACAGCGCCATGCTCTTCAAAGAATTCCTCGATCATGTCGGAAAGCTGTTTTTCATCTAAAGCGGGATCAATATGGTTGATGGCAAACTCAACAGCCATATCATTTACCCGGGCCGCCTGCCTCAGAAGCTCTCTCTCCTTCTCGTCCTTCCTGGCCTTGCACCAGTCTACACAATCCGAGCCAATTACAGGAATGAGGTCATCTCTTTCCTGCAGAACAGAGATTGTATGCTTTGAGGCCCAGTTTTTGTCAAAACCTACTTTTCCCGGCTCCAGCTCCTTCGCTATAAGTGCATATGGATTTTCTCCATCCGCATAGTAATGCATTGTCATGCCGTCCATCGGATCAAAGCAGAACAGGTTATTCATAAAAGCATGTATTTCACCGTTGTCCTTGATCAAAATGGCTCCGCATCTTTCCATAGGATTTACGAAGCGTCCGGTCAGATAAAAAATAGACGGATCATCTCCCACCAGAATCTGTTTTAATCCCACTGTTTTCATGTTGCTGATTACATTCTGCACTCTCTGTTGATCTAACATTTTTCTTTCCTCCATTCCTTTCCAGATAAAAAGATGTTCAAAAGTTACTTGTTTTTGTCTTCTTTTCTCAGCCGTGCAAGCTCAGCTCTACGCTCCTTTGTACATGCTCTGAAAATGAGACAGGCGATAAATCCAATAGCAAGAAGCACCAAAAAGCCGCCAAACATGTAACGGTATCCAAGTACACCATCGAAAGTTGAAAGACACCATCCGTTAAACAGGGGCATTACGCTTTCAGCGCCATAGCCAAGCGGCGTTATGATAAATGTTGCCGCGCCCATTGTCTCAACCGGATAGCTGCCTTCCTCCATAACAGCATAGTGTAAAGCCTGGGCCGAATACATGGACATACATAAAATAGCGATAAACAAAATCAGCAGCCACATATAATTCATGGACTGAGGCATCAGCATCAGACCGGCCACACCAACCATCATCAGCGCTATATCAGCCAGCATCATGGCAGACAGTCCCTTTCGGTCCGCTATCTGGCCGCCGATCCAACAGCCTGCAAATCGGAATCCATTTGCCGCATATCCCATAATACCTGCCAAAGCTGCTGACATGCCGAAGGCCGCTGTACAGTAAGGCACAACATATGTATAGCTTATAATAACACCATATGTAGCAAACATGATGATGACCAGCATCCAGGTTGTAGGCATTTTAAGCGCATGAAGCACTTCCCGTCCAAAGTTGGTCTTTTTCTCGCCTTTCTCCTTTGTAAAGTCAGGCAGTCTGTTCCTGAGTGCAAAGTAGCAAATAACACCTACGATAATGGCCTCTAGATCATAAAATATGATAAGTCCGGTCATACCTGCATGATCACCTACCACGCGACAGGCCGCAGTAAAAGCTGCCATGATCACAATACCTGAGGCGAAGTTTAAAATGCCCCGCCCCATGTCAAACAGAGCATAGCCTCTTGCCTGCTCTTCCGGCCGGCTTAAACTGCGCAGAACCTTCATCAGGGGATTCCAGAAGGTCAGTATTGTCGTGATTCCCCATATTGCGTAAACAGCTACGTGTACAGGAAATGGCGGTTTTAAAAGAAGAATTAATCCAGCTACTCCTGTTACGATCAGAGATCCCGGGACAACAATCTTCAGCGGGGCCCGGTCAGCTACCCAGCCTCCTAAACAGTATCCTACGATTGCCAATGCTCCATATGCACTTCCCAGCATACCCATCTGCATATCATTAATACCAAAGTATGCTAAATACGCATCATAATAGTAGCTGCGAAAATATGGCAAAAGATAAACACTCATTCCTGCCAGCGCAATCAACAGAATGATAATTCTGTTTTTCTTATATCCTGCCTGGGTGTTCTGCTCCATATCACATTCCTCCTTCTCTCGTATCTCACTTTCCTTTTCTGTGTTGTGATTCCTCTTTGCATATCTGCAGTTATACTTTTCAAAAGGATGTTTTAAAGATCTTTGTTATATTATAAACAAACTTTTGTTCCTTTTCTATTCGCCAAAATTCTCCTTAAAATCCGCTTTATTTATTATTTTTTTCTTTAAACGAAATTTTTTATCGTTTTTTTCTATTAAAATTTAAAATAAACCTGTTTTTTAATTATTTTTACTTTCACAAGCATTTTAAAGCAATCTTTGTTGTATTTTTGTCAATTCACAGATAAAATAATAAAACACATCAACGTTCCAACAAAAACTAGATATTATTGTTAAAAAGGGTGATTTTTGTGTCAGTAAGTCAGAAAATTGGAGAAAGAATTAAATTTTTCCGCAGACAACGCCATCTTTCGTTAGAAGAATTTTCCAAGCTTATATTAAAAAGTCCTTCCACATTGTCAAAATATGAATCCGGAAAAATTGTATTAGATATAGAAACTCTTTTTGAAATCGCAGACGCTTTGAATATTACGGTTAATCAGCTTGTGGATTTCGACAGGTCAGTAGCTCCGACGAATACCAATTTCCTTTCATCCGGCAATTTCTTTCAGCAGTCGGATCTCTTTTATATGTATTCCTATTTCGGAGTGGACAAAAAATTTTATGATTGTGCCCTGAAGATCGTAAAAGATAAATACGAAACAGGAAAAGCCAGCGACAAAATCATTTTATATTACGATATTGAAAGCACTAAAAACTATTCAAAATCAGCTTTCATTTATTATGGAAGCATAAACTATTATGATTCGCATGTGACAATGCGGCTGGATAATCCACATAATGTTTCGGATCAAATCTATATTTATGCGAAATCTCCCTTTCATACACACGGAACATCCAACGGCCTCTTATTAGGACTTTCCGAATCGCTCCGCAGTCCAACCTCTTTTAAGGTTATCTTTTCCTTAAGTCCCTTAAAGGAGGATTCCAAACTGAAAAGCGAGCTGACCATCTCCACCAGAGATATACTTTCGGAAATCAGGCGCACCAACTGCCTGCTGATATATTGATCGATCAATAGCCTTTGTTTTTACAAAGTCAATAACCGCAGGGTTTGCATATATCATGTAAATCCTTGCGGTTATTGACTATGAGCATCCGTTCATCGAAGATCCAAAGATGTCTCCACGCTTATTCAAATTTCATCACTCTTCCAGCTGCCCCGGACATTATCCCGCTCTTCCCCCTCACAGGCTCGCCGTTCTCACCCTCAAAGTCTCTGCCCCATCCTGTGATGACAGAGAAAAGGAGAACGAGGAACAGCATCATGCTGTAGAACATGCTGCCTCCCACCTGTGTGACGGTGAGGGGCGCCGCCATGTCGTAGCCCTCTGTCAGGGAGGTCCCTATGAAGACAAACACGCTGAGGAAGGGAACGTTCAGCACAATGGCATTGGCGAAGCCGTCCAGCAGGTTGGCCCGGCGGTAGGGATGGAGCCCGGCCCGCTTGCCGATCTCATTCTGTATCTTTCCAAAGGTCGCCATGGAGGCGCTGGTCACGCCGCCAAAGATCAGGGTGGTGACCGAGATGCCAAGCATCATGGCCACCTCCGCGCCTCTCGCGCTCTTTCCGAGGCGGCCCTGCAGGATTACCTCCGCGATACGGTCCAGAACGCCTGCTGCCGTGAGCACGCCCATGATGCCGTACACGGAGAGCACCAGAACTACTGTAGCCATCATACCGCTGATGCCGTCTGTCAGAAAGCCTGCCGGAACCCCGTCCTGAATGGAGATCACATCGGCAAAGGTGAGAAGTCTGGATGCCAGGCCGATCACTGTGCCCAGAAGGATGCCGGCTGTGATGGCCTTGTAAATGTTTCTCGTCTTCACCGCAAGCACCAGCATGACTGCCACAGGTATGAGCATGATCAGGGTGGACGGGTTCATATTTCCCGCCAGGATCTCCTCTCCTCCTGTCCCTGCGGTCCCGCCTCCGCCGAACGCCCAGAACAGGACAAAGGACAGCGTGGCTGCCACAAGGGAATATTTCAGGCGGGTGGACACGCATCCTCCCACATCCGCTGTACCCGGCCGGTTCCTGTACTCCTGGGTCCCGGCTGAGATGATGGTGGTGTCCGATATAGGCGCCAGATTGTCACCGAAGATAGCGCCGCCCACGATGGCCCCGGCCAGCACCGGCGCGTTGCTCCCCAGCAGGATGCCTGCCGGGTAAAAGATGGGGAAGCAGGTAAACATGGTCCCCAGGGAGGAGCCAGTGGCAGTGGCAATGACGCAGACAGCGAAAAAGGTAAATGCCGTAAAGAGCCCGCCGCTCACATGGAAATAATCTGCCAGCCATACAAAGCCGGAGGAGATATCAGCCGCCTTGATCATGGAGGCAAACATGCCGATGATCAGAAGGAGGATACCGATGGACACCGCTTCCTTGGCCCCCTCATAGACCGCCTCCCAGAAACGGTCATACTGTCCCTTTTTCACAAACATGGCCCCCACGAGAAGCCCCACAAAGGCTCCCATGGCCAGCGCGTACATCTCAAACGCCTTAAAGACGACAAAATAGAGGATACAGAAAAAGAGGAAGATCACCACCGGCAGAAAAGCCATGGCCCATCCGCCGCGAAATTCCAGTCTTTCTTTTGTCTGCGTGTTTTTCTGCTGCTCCATAAAAATACCTCCTTCTATAATGTTTATTCCGCATGTTCCTTATTCTGTTACATTCTCTTACTCTTCCTCACTCAGGTTCATCCACATGATGCTCCTGTACTTGGACCCCACGGTCCTCTCCTGCTGGAAGGGCTCGCCCTCCACTGTGGGGTACTGCTTAAGGAAGCTCCGTATCCTCTGTATATCTTCCTCAGAGAGCTCAAAGGAGAATATCCCCATATTAGCCTCCACGTGGCGGCTGTTCCTGACGCCGATGATGGCGGCTCCCACACCCTCCTGGCTCAGGATATACCGGGATGCCACCTGGGAGATGCCTACGCCGTATTTATCAGCGATTTCCTTCAGTATGAGGAGAAGCTGCTGATACCCGTCCCAGCCGAGGGAGTCCTCGATGACCTGCATGTATTTCACCTGGGACCTTGTCTCCGGCTCCTCCATCTTCTTTCCGATCCATCTCTCCGCCAGAAATCCGCCGGACAGGGTTCCGTAGCAGAGCATGGGGATGTGATGCTGCTTCAGGTAATCCAGATATCCTTTCTCCGGCCTTCTGTCGAACACAGAGTACTGGGTCTGGCTTGTGACCACAGGAATCCCCGCATCCACCAGCTCTGCCAGATGAGCCGTGTCGAAATTGGTGACGCTGATGTTGCGGATCTTCCCCTTCTCTTTCAGCCTGCACAGATATCCGGCTGTCTCCACGCATCCCGGCACATCGTAATCCCACCAGTGGAACTGCACCATGTCCAGTACATCCCTGTTCAGCCTCTTAAGGCTCCTGTCAATGATCTTTTCCGTGTACTGGAAATCCACTTTGTCCAGCATATCCAGGTCCGGTACGTATTTCGTGTGTATCTGGATGTCTGCCGGGGAGACGCCGCTGCCGTTTTTCAGCTCCAGCACGAATTTCCCCAGGAACTCCTCCACCCCTGTGTAGATGTCGCCGCAGTCAAAGGTGGTAAATCCTCTCTCGGTCAGCATGTGGAAGGCCCGCATCACATCGCCAAAATCCAGATCATTCTTGATGGTGTGCCCCTCAGAGAGCTGCCAGCATCCGTTGATCACTCTGTTTATCTTATAGCCGTCTGTAAGTTCGATCTTCTCTGTCATAGTCTGTCTTCTCCTTTTTTGTGTCCTTTAATCTTCCCCTCTGTACAGAGGTTCCACTGTACACTCGCCGTGACTGAATTTTCTCTTCCCGATGCGGGTGATCTTAAATCTCGCCCCGCAGTTCGGGTCCGGACAGGCAATGACGCTGTCCGAGAGCATCCAGTCGTTCTGATCCAGCACCCGCTGCTTCGCAGGCAGCAGGGGGAGCAGCGCGCTCAGGGCGTACATGGAAAAGGAATTGTTTTCCGGAAAGACAAGATTTTCTCCTATCACCAGAAAATGATCTCCTTCCTTATGGCTGCACACCATGGGCTTCTCTGACCCGATCACTTCCACCTTCAGGTCATAGAGCATAAAGCTGTCATCCATTTTCTCACCTCCAGACTGTCTTCCTAGTGCACCCGGCTGACAGATTTTCTGCAACAGTGGAGCCCGAAGGACTTTCCTGTAAAATAAAAAAACCCGTCCTTGAAAACACTTCAAGGACAGGTAAAAACCTGCGGTACCACCCTGTTTGACAAATCATATATGATATGCCCACTCTGCCGGAATGCCATCACATCCCTGGCCCACTAACGCTGGCCTTGCGTCTCGGCTACTGGGAAGCCGCCCGCAAAAACTGTTCAGATGCAGACCTCTTCTTTTCACTTCGCCCTCCGGGGCCCACTTACTGCCACTGACGTCTCTTCGGCTTCCACCATCCCGAATTCGCTGCAGACCGTTTGACAATACAACTTCCCCGTCTCCGGTTTATGGTAGTAAGTATAGCACCGGACATACTTGTCTGTCAATTTGTTTTTTTATCAATTGTTTTTTGAAATTGTTTTCTCAACTGCTCTTCATCAACTTCACCAGCCTGCTTGTTCCCAGCCGGTCAGCCCCCAGCTCAAGCCCCCCCGCTGTCCGTGACCAGCTTCTGTGCATTTTCCAAGTAATTGATCATCGCTTTCACCTCTTTCTGTGCTATAATTTTATATCATACGGAAAGATGTTGTCAGTATCTTTTTGAAATAGTTAAAAAGGCATCCATTTTCTCCAAGGAGGCGGTGTAAATGAAGGCAAAGAAAAAACGACTGCTGTTTCTTTTGGCCGTAGCCATCCTGCTGTTTCTGCTTATTTTCTGGTTAAACCCCACTGTATTTGCCAGGGACGGCCTGCTGACACGGCTGCCTGTGGACGACTATCTGGTCCAGTGGGACGCGGGCTCCACCAGGCGCCACGACGCCGACATTGACACTCTCTGGCTCTTCTGTATCAGCTCCGGGGATGTATCCGTTCAGAGAGAAGATGACACCGTTTTCCGGGTCACTGTGGGAGACCGGAAATACTATTTTACCATCGTCTCCACGTGACAGAAAAAAACTCTGTGCAGATCCATTGTCTTTCATCTGCACAGAGTTTTTTCTAGCTGCTCCGGCCGCCAGAATGCTGTACATCCCTGCATGCTCCCACAGTGCGGCCACGAATAACACGGTTGCTGCGAGAGCGGCTGTCATCCCGCTGATCAGGACAGAGCGGTAAGGCGTAGTCTGCACGGTTGTCGGCTCTGCCACCCTCCTGCTCTCACAGACGGTCATGGCAATGCCCAAAACCGCAAGTACTGCGACCAGCACAAGCTCCATTACAGTCCGGCTGTCCATAAAGCATCCCCCTCCTTCACCTGCCGCCGGCTCTACGACGGCTCGATCCCTTCCACTTCAAATCTGGTAAGCCAAGGATATTCTATATAATTCACAGCTATTTCCTCCGAAGTCTTCACCCCTTCCGCTGGGTAATACACGTATCCCACCTCGCTCTTTCCTGCCACATAGCCCTTTGCTTCCATGGCTCCCTTATCCTCTCGGGTAAAACTTACCACGATCTCCTTGTACGGAGGCGCACATCAGCTGGTGTATTCCTCTACACTCAGCACCAGATCACTCCACCCCAGTTTTGCCATATATTCTTTGGCCTGTTCGTTTAATTGTATCATCCGGTCACCTGCCCCCTTTCTCATTTCTGCTGCTTTTATTGTAGTAAGACTGACGGTCCTTGTCAATCAACGACGCGGTAAACCGTGCCGGCAGATCAGGTAATCTTCCTTCCGATCCTGGTCTTCCTCATCAGCCAGACACACAGAAAGGAAACAGCGGCGATCCCCGCCACAAGCGATGGCACTGCGATCCAGGCAGACAGATCATAAGGTTCCATATGCTTTTTGTAATTGTCCAGAAAGAGGATGTGGATCAGGTAGATACCAAAAGAGCACCCGCAGAAAAGATCTATCACCTTTTTTGTCCTCTCCCCTAACCGGATCTTTCCCCTTCCAAGCCGCAGCATAAACAGGAAGAACATGGCAGACGCGAGCACGATCAGAGGCATGCCGTAGGTCAGTGCGCCCTCATAATGGTCCGCCTGGGCTACTGTTGCCCCCAGCGTAATGCCAAAGGCCGCCCCAAGACTTGCCAGACAGATCCCCATTGCCGCCGGCTGGCTGAGGCGGATACGGTCCTTGTATTTATAGAGATAGTATCCCGCGTACAGATAGTAGACATAGACCCTGTCCCCTATCAGAGGCGGATCGTAGTAAAATTCGCCATGCATCAGCCACAGGAGATAATTGGCGAGCACCGTTCCTGTTGTCACCACAAAAAAAGCCTTCTCCAGCTTCTCGCTGAAGTTCCTGCACATCACCTGCAGAAATGGCAGAACAAGATAGATGGGTATCATGGCATACAGATACCACAGGTGTGCTTCCACAGGCTCATAGAGAATGGTCCGCAGATCAAACTCCGATTTCATGTAAAAGGTATTCCACAGATAGTAGACAAGGCTCCACACCACAAGTACGGTAAAAAATCTGAGAAGTCTCTTCACATGCTTTTCAAGGGGCTCATCCCTCCCCATGAGAAGCGCCCCGGTGATCATAAAAAAGCAGGGCACGCTCACTCTCGCAGCGGTATCCACCACAAGAGAAAAAAGATATTCCCTTTCAGGGATCTCCCCGTAGCCGCGGCAAAAATAATTGCTCACATGTATGGCGATCACCAGGACAAAGGATACCATACGTATCAGTTCCAGATTGTAATTTTTTTCTCTCATCAGGTTCCCTTTCTCTGACCAGGCCAAAAAGCCGCCCTTTTTCGCCTGACACTTGCCCAAAGCACGTGTGTCAGTCAAGAATTTTGCGCAGATCAATGGACGGCTTGTGATAGGTGGCCGGCACGTTTTCATCGAACTGCTGAAGAAACCGGATGACCTGATTGGTCAGATAGGTGGGGGTGGAAGCTCCTGAGGAGACAGCCGCCTTTTTCTTTCCCTTCAGCAGCTCCACATCCAGGTCATCCAGGCTCTCGATCATGTGGACTTCCCTTTTCTCCCTTGCAATGGCAGCCAGCTTCTGCGTGTTGTTGGAGTGGGGATCGCCTACGATAAATACAATATCAATATCCTCATCCATATGTTTGATGGCCTCCTGCCTGATCTTGGTGGCCGTGCATGTCTCTTTCTCGACGATCACATGGGGAAGGGATGCCTCTGCATACTCACACAGATCCCGGACATCATAGAGGGACATGGTCGTCTGATTTGTGATGACGTAAGACTTGCCCGGATCTATCGCCTGGAGATCCTCTTTGCAGGTAATGAGATGGACCCGGTCGCTGTCAATGGAGACAGCTCCTTCGGCCTCCGGATGCCCGGCCTTCCCGAAGTACAGCACTTCTCTTCCTTCCTTCAGCCTTGTCTTGATCACATTGTGGGTCTTGATGACATCGAGACAGGACGCGTCAATGACATGGAGCCCTTTATCCCGCGCCTTTTTAAACACCTGGTCTCCGGCTCCGTGGGCTGTAATGATCACAGTCCCTTCCTGGATCTCATCTAAAAGTTCCAGACGGGTCTTGCCCGGATGATCGATGGTCTCGATTCCCATCTCTTTGAGGGCCTCGACAATATACTTATTATGGACGATCATGCCCAGGATCACGATGGGCTTTTTTTCATTCTGTGCCTTTTTGGCCATCTCTATGGCGCGGACCACGCCCTTACAGTATCCCCTCGGGGTTATCGCTTTGACCTGCATTTTTTCACCTCAATCTCTTTCCTGTCTGTTTTCTTCTTTTACGCCGCCGAATATATGGATCGCACCGTTCTTCTCCATATTGACAAATATCATCACTGCCATGGGCAGAAGGATCAGACCCGGCAGACCGGCCAGGCTGACTCCAGTGAACATGGCGATCAGGGTGAGCAGCGGATGAAGTCCGATCTGTTTGCCAACGATCCTGGGCTCCACAGAGTTCCTGACGACCGTGATGATGACATAGAGGATCAGGATCCCCGCAGCCAGAGGATAATTCCCGATCACCGCCAGGATCACGGCCCACGGGATCAGGACGCCGCCTGTTCCCAGAACCGGCAGAATATCAAATATTGCGATCAGAACGGCCACTAGCAGCGAGTGTGGGATCTGAAAGATCAGAAAACCTATGGTCAGCTCTGTAAACGTCAGAAGGAACAACAGGGAGTAGGACCGGATATAGACCCGGATCATATTGAGCCCGTATTGCTTGATATCCCTGCACAGGTTCTGCCATCTGTCCGGCAGAAGTCTCCAGAGTGCGGCCAGGATCCTGTCATAGTCCGAACAAATGTAAAAGGATGTGATGACTGTGAGCACAACACGTATCAGTACGGATGGAACTCCTGTAATAAATTCAGATACCATCTGCAGGAGAGTAACCGAGAGGCCGGACACCATCTGCCCGATGCTCTGCACCGCCTGCTGCAGACTGTTCTCGATCTGAGCCGACACGAAGGGATCCGCCTCCGAGAGGTTCTCCGCCACCCCCTCCAGCACATAGTTGAGAAGCGGCAGGATATCCCTGCGGTAAATATCCGGCACATCGATCACAAACTCCCGGATCACGGCAAACACCCTTCCTCCTCCCGAAAACGCAACGCCAAACACGGCCACATAGACAAGGACCAGCAGCAGCACGGAAAGTCTCCCCTTCGGAGCTCTCAGGCGCCGTGCTATCCACGCCGCCGGCCTCTGGATCAGGAAAGCCAGGACAAAAGCCACGAGAAAGGGCATCAGCACCGGAAGCAGGTACCTGGCCGCCAGAAGCAGCAGGATCACAAAAAAGCCATAATAGCCTATATTGATCAGGAACGCTCTTTTCTTTTCCATAATATTTGTCTCCACTCTCATCAGCATGAAAAAAGGACTTCCCCGCAGCCTGCGCTGCTCCGGGAAGTCCACTTTGATCTTTTCCTAGAATTTGCCGGCTTTCTTTGCTTCCTCAATAGAAACGGCAACTGCAACAGTCATACCAACCATCGGGTTGTTTCCTGCACCGATCAGACCCATCATCTCTACGTGAGCCGGTACGGAAGAGGATCCTGCAAACTGAGCGTCAGAATGCATACGTCCCATTGTATCTGTCATACCGTAGGAAGCCGGTCCTGCAGCCATGTTGTCCGGGTGAAGTGTACGTCCTGTACCACCGCCAGATGCAACGGAGAAGTATTTCTTTCCTGCCTCTACGCACTCTTTTTTGTATGTTCCTGCAACCGGATGCTGGAAACGTGTCGGGTTTGTGGAGTTACCTGTGATGGAAACGTCAACGCCCTCTTTCCACATGATGGCAACACCCTCGCGCACGTCGTTTGCACCGTAGCAGTTTACTTTGGAGCGAAGTCCGTCAGAGTAAGCAATTCTCTGTACTTCTTTCAGCTCGCCTGTGAAGTAGTCGTACTCTGTCTGTACATATGTGAAACCGTTGATCCTGGAAATGATCTTTGCAGCGTCTTTTCCAAGTCCGTTCAGGATAACACGGAGAGGTTTCTTGCGCACTTTGTTTGCTTTCTCAGCGATACCGATCGCACCCTCTGCTGCTGCGAAGGACTCATGTCCAGCCAGGAAGCAGAAGCAGTCTGTTGTCTCCTCAAGGAGCATCTTGCCAAGGTTACCATGTCCAAGACCTACTTTACGCTGGTCAGCAACGGATCCCGGAATACAGAAAGCCTGCAGGCCCTCTCCGATGGCTGCTGCGGCGTCTGCTGCTGTCTCACAGCCCTTCTTGATGGCGATAGCTGCACCTGTGATGTAAGCCCAGCATGCATTCTCGAAACAGATCGGCTGAATACCTTTGATCTGATTGTATACGTCCAGTCCGGCATCTTTTGTGATCTTCTCAGCTTCTTCCAGTGAAGCAATGCCGTAGCTGTTTAATACTTCATTGATTTTATCAATTCTTCTTTCATATGATTCAAATAAAGCCATTTATGTATCCTCCTGAATTATTACCTTTATTCTCTGCGACAACCTGCTATTACTCTTTGCGCGGATCGATGATCTTCACAGCGTCATCCACACGTCCGTACTGGCCTTTTGCCTTCTCCCAGGCATCGTTCGGTGTATCGCCGTTTTTGATAAAGTCTGTCAGTTTTCCAAGGTTTACGAACTGGTATCCGATGATCTCATCGTTCTCGTCAAGAGCGATACCTGTTACATATCCCTCTGCCATCTCAAGGTAACGGGGACCTTTGGCTAATGTACCATACATAGTTCCAACCTGTGAACGGAGTCCTTTTCCGAGGTCTTCCAGTCCTGCTCCGATAGCAAGGCCGTTCTCAGAGAACGCACTCTGTGTTCTTCCGTAAACGATCTGGAGGAAGAGCTCTCTCATGGCTGTGTTGATAGCGTCACAGACAAGGTCTGTGTTCAGTGCCTCAAGAATTGTCTTTCCAGGCAGGATCTCGGAAGCCATAGCTGCGGAGTGAGTCATTCCGGAACATCCCAGTGTCTCAACAAGAGCCTCCTGGATGATACCGTCTTTTACATTCAGTGTCAGCTTGCATGCTCCCTGCTGAGGCGCACACCAGCCCACACCGTGTGTAAATCCGGAGATGTCTTTGATCTCTTTAGCCTGTACCCATTTTGCTTCTTCCGGGATCGGAGCCGGTCCGTGATTTGCACCCTGAGCTACCGGACACATCATTTCTACTTCATGTGAATAAATCATTTTAAAACTCCTTTCGATATGCGTACATGCCCTTGGCTGCATGTACGGATTATTTGCAGGGTCGTTATATATTTAACCCATACCTAAAATTATTCTCTCATAATTTTCGACATTCGTCAATCTGGTTTCAGCAATTTTTCTACTGGTCCAGCTTTATGCCTGCGAGGGCATCCGCAAATGCCGTGTTGACAGGTTCGTCCTTCTGCCTGTCCAGATATTTTCGGACATCCCGCTTGCTGACGCCTGCCCCCTCTTTCTTTCTGCGCTCTTTGAAGGCGGACAGCTTCTCCTTGTATCCGCAGGAGCAGACAAAGACCTGCCCGTCTCCCTGCCCTTTGAGCATCATCTTCTTGTGGCAGTTTGGACACCGTGCGTTGGAGGTGCGGGCAATGGTCTCCCGGTGGCCGCACTCTCTGTCCTGACACACCAGCATCTCCGCGTTCTTTCCCTTCACCTTCAGCATCCGCTTTCCGCAGACCGGGCATTTGGTGTTGGTCAGATTGTCGTGGCGGAAGGTTCCTGTGCCGGTGCGGATCTCCTCTGTGACTGCCCCGGCGTAATCCCGGATATCGTGCATAAAGGCAGTCCGCTTCAGCTTTCCCTCCGCGATCCGGGAGAGCTTCATCTCCCAGTCAGCTGTGAGCTCCGGCTTTTTCAGGTCCGCAGGAACCAGCTCTAAAAGCTGTTTTGCCTTGGAGGTGAGATAGATCTCATTTCCCCGCTTCTCAAGGAGGAAACTGCCGAACAGCTTGTCCATGATGTCCGCCCTTGTAGCCACAGTCCCCAGGCCGCCGGTCTCTCCCAGCGTCTTTGCCGCCTTTTTGTCATGGCTTTCCATGTAGGCTGCCGGGTTCTCCATCGCCGCAAGGAGAGTTCCCTCATTAAATCTGGCAGGGGGCTTTGTCCGGCCCTCGGTGACAGTAAGGTGAAGGCCGCTGATCCGGCTTCCCTTCTCCAGCTTCGGAAGCGCCTGGCTTCTTACATCCTCCTCGTCATCTTCCTCTTCCTCCTGGTCAGAGTCATAGACTTCCCGCCATCCTTCTTTCAGCATATGTTTTCCTTTGGCAGTGAAATCTTCTCTCCCGACAGAGGCAGCAAGCTGGATCTCCTCATACTCTGCCGGGGGATAGAGGACAGCCAGGAATCTTCTTACCACCAGATCGTAGATCTTTCTCTCTTCGTTTGTCATGTGGGTCAGCTCCACATACTGCTCTGTGGGAATAATAGCGTGGTGGTCGGACACCTTTTTATCATTCACAAAGGAGGCCTTTGGACTCACCTGGACACGCATCACCTTTGCGGCCAGCTTCCGGTAGGGACCTACAGCGCAGGCGCCGAGCCTGTCTTTTATAGTAGGCACAATATCGCTGCTGATATACCGGGAGTCTGTCCTGGGATAGGTCAGCACCTTGTGGTTCTCATAGAGCCGCTGCATGATGTTCAGTGTCTCCTTGGGGGAGAAGCCAAACTTTTTGTAGGCGTCCTTCTGGAGTTCTGTCAGATCATAGAGAAGAGGCGCGTATGTCTTTTTCCTGGACGCTTTCACTTCCCGGATCACTGCCTCCTCCCCTTCCAGTTCCTTTTTCAGGTTCTGGATCTTTCCTCTGTCAAAGGTTCTTGTGCTCCCCGACTTCCCATCTTTCCACACAAGAGTGAGTCCCTTTGCGGCCGCCCGCATGCCATAGTATGTCTGGGGGACAAAGCTGCGGATCTGCTCCTCTCTTTTTGCCACAATGGCCAGGGTGGGGGTCTGGACCCTGCCGCAGGAGAGCTGGGCGTTATACTTGCAGGTCAGCGCCCGTGTGGCGTTGATCCCCACAAGCCAGTCCGCCTCCGCACGGCACAGAGCAGCGTCGTAGAGCGGGTCATAGTCATGGCCGCTGCGCAGATGGGCAAATCCCTCCCGGATAGCCTTGTCTGTGACGGAGGAGATCCAGAGTCTCTTGATGGGCTTTTTGCTGCCCGCCTTGGCAAGGATCAGCCTGGCTACCAGCTCGCCCTCCCGGCCAGCGTCTGTGGCGATGATGATCTCCCCCACATCCTTCCTGTGGATCTGGGCTTTGACGGCCTGATACTGTTTCTGGCTCTGGCGAATCACTTCCAGCTTAAATTCCTTGGGCATCAGGGGAAGATCATCCAGCTTCCAGGCCTTGTACTTGGGATCATAGTCCTCCGGGTCTGCCAGGGTTACAAGATGCCCAAGCCCCCAGGTGACGATGTACTGTCCGCCCTCAATGGCTCCGGAAATATTTTTCCCGCACTTTAACACTCTGGCGATATCTCTTGCCACCGACGGCTTTTCTGCGATAACCAATGCTTTCATTTACAAATCTTCTCCTATATTTTCAGAAACTCTATTCTACCGGACCAGTGTCCAGAAACTGCTGTCTGAGGCAAAGGCTGCTATCTCATCAAATTCAAAGGGGGCTGTCACCCAGGCATAGCCTCTGTCATCCTGGCTGTCCGCCGGATAGCGGAAGGACAGGCCGATCTCCAGGCCTTCTGCATCCACGAAAAATTCCGGCTCGTAGACGCCGTCTTTCGTATCTCCGCCCAGGACAGCCTTCATGTCTTCTGTGTTCAATTCGGACAGAAGCGTATCGTCATCTGCCTCGTCCCGCATGCCTTCTGCCCACGCAGAGACAAAATGGTCGTCCAGGCTGACAATATCTTTCACCTCGTAGAGAGTCCCGTCCTGCAGGTTGATATTGACACAGCGCAGAGCCACGTGATAATCACTCTCGCTTCCCTCGTAGCTGTAATCCTGGAACACAACACTTAAGAGGGACTGACTCTGATAGGTCACTTTATATTCCACAAAGCTGGCCAGCACCGGGTACTCCTCCCCCAGCACCTTCTCCTTCATCTCATCGGAAGGGTCCAGGTAAAGCTTGTCCACAGAAGCCAGGGCGCAGTCCTGAAGCGCAGCGTTCACGCTCTCCTGCACAGCTGCATCCAGGCCGTCCACCTGGGGATAATAGACCTCGAACTGGATCGTCGTACTGCTGGTGTTATCCGCCGTGTAGGTATAATTGTCCTCTGTCACCTCATAACCGCAGTCCTCATCCACATACTCCGGAATGGCGTCTATGCCTGACTCTTCCTGAGGTTCGCTGTCATCCTGCCCATAATCCCCGTAAAATTCATCATACCAGTCCTCGATAGAAGAGCCGTCCTCTCCCCACTGGCCGCCGTCCTCCAGGTATCCGTCCACGCCGTTCTCGGCTGCGTAGTCCAGTTCCCTGGTAATGGCAGCGCCTACCACAAAGGTCAGCACAAGACACAGAGCTCCCACCGCACCGGCGATATACATGCCTTTTCCCCTCTTCTTCCTGATAGGGACAGATGCAGCCCACATCTCCATAGGAATAAAGCGCATCCCGCCTGCATTCTGCTCCGGCGCCGTGTCATGCATCCCCATGTGCCGGTAGGCATCCACCGCTCCCGGAGAGGCGTTGACAGTAAATTTCTGCACGCCGTACACCTGGACTGCGAAAGAACACATCTCCATCAAAAGGGCTTTCCCAATCCCTCTGTGCTGGTATTCCCGCCTCACAAAGAGAAGGGCGATATGTCCTGTGGGCAGAATTCCCCCTGCTCCCAGCATCTGTGGCCCCTCAAAGGCGCCGAACAGAGCCAGCCCTTCTGCCTGCATCTTTTTCTCTATGTTTGGATATCTGATGAAATCCTGAAAAGAAGCCACACCCTCTGCTGTATACAGAGGCGCCACATCCTGTGCAAACACTTCCCACACAAGATGGAGCGCATCCAGTACCTCCTGTCCTTCCAGTCTGCGTATGATCATAGGATCTTCCTCCTTCTTCTATCGTATCTCTGCCTGTGTCTGATCCCGGAGAAGCTCTTCCCGCAGCAGGGTCAGTGCCCTGACGACAGCGTAGTCGCGGTTCTTGCTGCGGTTTCCGGTAAAGTGGAATTCTTCCACCCGGATCCTTCCCTGCACACAGCACCCAATGTACACAAGACCCACCGGCTTCTCCGGCGTTCCTCCGTCCGGCCCTGCAATGCCGGTGACAGCCAGGGCCGCGTCCGCCCCTGCCTGGCGTGCTGCGCCCCTGGCCATCTGTTCCGCCGTCTCCGGGCTCACCGCCCCAACGGTCTCCAGCGTCTGGTGCTCTACGCCGAGGAGCTTTTCTTTTGCTTCATTAGAGTAGGTGATATACCCCTCCCTGTAAACGCTGGAAGCGCCGGGGACATTCATGATCCTTCCGGCCAGCAGTCCCCCTGTGCAGGACTCGGCCGTAGTAACTGTCATCTGTCTCTCCCGAAGCATGTCCACAACTGCCTCTTCCAGAGTCACTTCCTCGTCCATAGTATAGATGTAATCCCCAAACCGCTTCTTAAGCTCCTGAAGCATGGGCTCCATGAGCCTGCAGGCTGTCTCCTCGTCAGCTGCCTTGGCAGTCACCCGGAAATGCACCTCACCTGTCTTGGCATAGGGCGCAAGAGTGGGGTTGCTCTGGGCATCCATCAGATCTGCCACCATAGTCTCTGCCTGGCTCTCGCCGATGGAACAGATCTTCACCATTTTTGAGTAGATGCCCTCCGGCTGCAGTTTATTCAGATAGGGCGCTATGTCCCGCTCAAACATGGGCCGGATCTCATTGGGAGGTCCCGGCAGCAGAATGGCTGTCTTCCCATTTTCCTTATCCTCCAGGATGATGCCCGGCGCTGTGCCGTTGTAGTTGTCCACCACAATGGCTCCCTCCGGGACAAGGGCCTGCTTCCAGTTGTTGGCCGTGATCTCCCGGCCCTGGGCTCTCCTCCTGTCAAAGTAAGCCTGGATCCGCTCTTTGGAGTGGGCATCCTCATAGAGCTCTCTCCCGAACACTTTTGCCGTCACCTCTTTTGTCAGGTCATCCTTGGTGGGTCCAAGGCCGCCGCTCAGGATCACAATGTCGGATCTGGAAAGGGCCAGCCGGATGGCGTCCTCCAGACGCTCCTCATTGTCTCCCACCGCGCTCTGGTGGTAGCAGGAAAGTCCCAGAAGGGCGATCTTCTCTGCCAGATAGGCGGCGTTTGTATTTACAATATTTCCAAGAAGTATCTCCGTACCGACTGATATCAGCTCAACGGTCATCCTACATTCCTCCCTTTGTCAGCACTTCCACGTTTTTCGCAATATAATCAATCAGAGAGATCACTGTCAGGATCAGCGCGATCCAGATCAGCACAGTGCCGATGGTGTCAAACACACCACCCAGATCAGCGATCAGCACGATCACCATGAACATCTGGGACACGGTCTTGAATTTCCCCCAGTAGCTGGCCGCGATGACAATGCCGCTGTCAGCTGCCACAAGGCGGAAACCGCTGATAATGAATTCCCTGGCAATGATGACGATCACAACCCAGGCCGGAAGCTGTCCGGAGGGGATCAGGCAGATCATGGCAGAGCACACAAGGAGTTTATCTGCCAGAGGATCCATGAATTTTCCGAAGTTTGTCACCAGGTTCCTGGCTCTGGCGATCTTTCCGTCCAGCATGTCCGTGAGACTGGCAGCGCAGAAGATCACAAGAGCGATCCATTTGCTGGCATCCCCGGCGAAATCCGTCAGCATAAAAAACACAAAAAATGGTACCATGATTACCCGCAGTACGGTCAGTTTGTTTGGCAAATTCATCTTACATCAACTCTCCTATCAAATCGTATTCTGCTGCCCCTGTGACTTTCACCCTGGCAAAATCGCCGGACATCAGTTCCTCATCTGTATTTACAAAGATCAGCCCATCCACGTTCGGCGCATCCTTGTAGGTTCTGCCCACGTAGGCGTTCTCATCGGCTACCTTTCCCTCGATCATAACCAGCACTTCCCGGCCGATCATGTCTTCTGCCAGGTCAAAGGCGATCTCCTGCTGAAGCTCCATCAGCTCTGCCTGCCGGTCTTCTTTTACTTCCTCCGGGATCTGGTCTTCCATCTGGGCTGCCGGGGTCCCCTCCTCCGGTGAGTAGGTAAAGACGCCAAGGCGGTCAAATTCCATCTGATCCACAAAGTCCATCAGCTCTTCATGCTGTTCCTTTGTCTCCCCGGGGAATCCAGTGATGAGGGTGGTGCGGATGGCAATGTCCGGGATCTCTCTTCTCAGCTTCCCGATGATCTCCTCCAGGTCCTCCCTTGAAGTACGCCGTCCCATCCTGCGCAGGATCTCTGTACTGGCATGCTGGATGGGAAGATCCAGATAGTGGCAGATCTTGGGCTCCTCCTTCATGACCTGGATGAGGTGATCGTCGATCTCCTCCGGGTAGCAGTAGAGGATCCGGATCCACCGGATGCCATCGATTTTGCACAGCTCCCGCAAAAGCCGGTGCAGGGATTTCTCCCCGTATAGGTCAGTCCCGTAGATAGTGGTCTCCTGGGCCACCAGGATCAGCTCCTTCACGCCGTCTTCCGCCAGGTCCCTGGCCTCCTTCACAAGCCGCTCCATGGGAACGCTGCGGTAGTTGCCCCGGATCTTCGGTATGATACAGTAGGTGCAGTGCTTGTCGCAGCCCTCCGCGATCTTGAGGTAGGCAAAATGTCCGCCTGTGGTCACAAGCCGCTTGGTATCAGGCAGGGGCAGGGCGTCGATGTCCTCGATCCGGACGCCGCTTTTTCCCTCCAGTGCCTCCTGTATGGCATCCACGATCTTGTCGTAGGATGTGGTGCCCAGCACTTCGTCCACTTCCGGTATCTCCTCCAGGATCTCCTCCTGGTATCTCTGGGCCAGGCAGCCGGTGACAATAAGCGCCTTCAGAGTGCCTGTCTTTTTGTATTCTGCCATCTCCAGGATGGTCTGGATGCTCTCCTCCTTGGCATCATGGATGAAACAGCAGGTGTTGATGACGATCACATCAGCCTGGGTCTCATCGTCCGTCATCTGGTAGCCCTTGTCTGCCAGCAGGCCGATCATGACCTCTGAGTCCACCAGATTTTTATCACAGCCCAGTGAAATAAAAAGCACATTCATAGCTTTTTCTCCTTTCAGTCAGAAAGGCAGATACCTTGTAAAAGCATCTGCCTTATCATTTTCGTCTGCTTATTCTTCAGAGTCCTCTGCAATGATCGTGATCTTGCCGCTGTTCAGTTCATCGATAGCGATGGAAAGGGGCTTCTCGCCGTCCTTGGTCTTTACCAGAGGCACATCGCCGTCGATCAGCTGTCTGGCTCTCTTTGCTGTTGCCATGACGATGGAATAACGGCTGTTGACAACCTTTGTCTCGCCCTCCTCCACGTCTTTGTTCACTACTTTCATCAGATCCGTGTATGATGGATGCAGCATATTCTTATTCTCCTTTCAACTCTTCTTTCATATGATCAATAAATGCCTGATTGCGCGTACTCTTCTCGTGCTCCGCCAGGATCACCCCGTGGACTGCCTCCACGCACTCTTCCAGCCGGTCTCTCTCATTGAGGATGATGTAGTCGTAGGACTCCATGAAGCGGGCTTCCTTTGCCGCTGTCTTCATCCTCTCCTCCACCACTTCGGGACTTTCTGTTCCTCTGTCTGTCAGCCTTCTTTTCAGCTCACCTGCGGTGGGAGGCGTGATAAAGATGAGAGGCGTGTCGGGAAATTTCTCCTTCACCTTCAGAGCGCCCTGGACCTCGATCTCCAGGATCACATCTTTTCCCTCTGCGAGCTGCTCCTGCACGTACGCTTTGGGCGTGCCATAGTAATTATTCACGTACATAGCATACTCTATCAGTTCGTCTTTCGCAATCATTTTTTCAAATTCTTCCCGCGTTTTGAAAAAATATTCCCTGCCGTTCTCCTCTCCCTCTCTGGGTCCTCTTGTGGTTGCTGAGATGGAGAGCGCATAATTGTCATACTTCTCAAGAAGCCTTCTAAGCACAGTCCCTTTCCCTGCTCCGGAGAAACCGGACAGGACGGTGAGAATTCCTTTTTGCTTGCTCATGTTCATGTCCCCGCTTTTCTATTCTATGTTCTGTATCTGTTCTCTGACCTTCTCGATCTCTGTCTTCAGGTCAATGCCTCTGTTGGAGACTTCCAGGTCGTTTGCCTTGGACAGGATGGTATTTGCCTCCCTGTTCATCTCCTGAGCGATAAAATCCAGTTTTCTTCCTATACCCGCCTCATCGGAGAGAAGCACGTCCTTCATATGGCTGATATGGCTTTTGAGTCTCACTACCTCCTCGTCCGTGCATATCTTATCTGCAAATACAACTACCTCCGCGGCGATGCGGCTGTCGTCTATCTGGGTGTCCTGAAGGAGCTCCTTCACCTTCTCCTCCAGCTTTTCTCTGTACTCGGCAATGATCTGCGGAGACCTGACTTCGATAAAGTCCACCAGCTCCATCATGCCGTCCAGCTTGTCAATGATGTCTCTGCGGAGGTTCTCCCCCTCAAGGGTCCGAGTCTCCACGAACTGGGCAATGGCCCCCTCTATAGCTTTTTTCAGGCAGTTCCATATCTCCTCTTCATCCAGGGCCTGCTCCTCCATAGTGAGGACCTCCGGATACCGGGACAGCGTGGACACACGGACATCATTGTCCAGACCGAACTGTTCCTCCATCTCCCTGAGCCTTTCCATATACTCCTTTGCCATAGACGCATTGTATTTCAGCACTGCCTGCCCCTCAGACAGATCCTCGTAGGTAATAAAAATATCCACCTTGCCTCTGGAGACAGACTGCTTTAAAAGACTGCGGATAGATGTCTCAAAAAAATTCAGCTTCTTGGGCATGCGGATGTTGACATCCAGGTAGCGGTGGTTGACACCCTTCATCTCCACCGTAAATTTCCGCTCTCCGTCAGCAAATTCACACCGCCCGAAGCCTGTCATACTCTTTATCATTTTGGCAACCTCTTTTTCGCTTTTTAATACTGCATTATTATAATTCATTTCCCCTCCTCCGTCAACTTTGCAAAACCCCCTTTCTGTGGTATACTGTGAACACTTGGTCCTGTGAACACTTGGCACTGTGGACACTTAAAATAGAAAGGATTGTATCTATATGGCTTTTGACGGAATTACGATCGCAGCTGTGACAAAAGAATTAAAGGAGGCCCTGGAAGGCGGGCGGATCAGCAAGATCGCTCAGCCGGAGGCAGATGAGCTTCTCCTGACAGTCAAGACTCCCGCAGGACAGAGGCGGCTGTGCATCTGCGCCAGCGCCTCTCTTCCTCTTATATATCTCACTGACGAAAACAAGACGAGCCCCATGCAGGCTCCGGGCTTTTGCATGCTGCTGCGCAAGCACATCGGCAGCGGGCGCATCGTGGGCATCCATCAGCCAAAGATGGAGCGCATCATCCGCTTTGACATCGAGCATCTGGATGAGATGGGAGATCTTTGTCAAAAGACGCTTGTGGTGGAGCTGATGGGAAAACACAGCAACATTATCTTCTGCGATGACGACGGCCGCATCATCGACAGCATCAAACATATATCTGCCCAGACAAGCTCTGTCCGGGAGGTGCTCCCGGGGCGGGAATATTTTATACCGGATACCATGCACAAGCTGGATCCGCTGACTGTGACACAAGAAGATTTCATCCAGGCGCTGAAGGAAAAAGGAGGCCCCATCTCAAAGGCCATCTATACCAGCTTTACCGGCATCAGCCCGGTGGTGGCGGAGGAGATCTGTTATCTGGCCGCCTTGGAATCCCGGATGACAGCGGAGGACCTCTCCGGGGACATGCTCATCCATCTCCACCGGCAGTTCAGCTACTATATGGAACAGGTGCGTCTTGGCTCTTTCTCTCCTGCCATCTATTACGACGGCACGGAACCGAAGGAGTTTTCCGCCCTGCCCTTGAGTCATTTCTCCAATTACAGAAGGGAAGAACTTTCTTCCATCTCCCAGGTGATCCGCACCTACTATTCCTCCCGGGAGACACTGACCCGTATTCGCCAGAAGTCTGCGGATCTGCGCCACGTTGTCCAGACGGCCCTGGAGAGGAACCGAAAGAAATACGACCTGCAGTCCAGGCAGCTTAAGGACACGGAGGGCCGGGATAAATTTAAAGTCTACGGGGAGCTGATCAACACCTACGGCTACGGCCTGGAGCCCGGCGCGAAAAAGCTGACTGCTCTCAATTACTACACCAACGAGGAAGTCACCATCCCCCTGGATGAACATCTCACAGCCGGCGAGAATGCCCAGCGCTATTTTGCAAAATACAACAAACAGAAGCGGACCTTCGAGGCTTTGAGCCAGCTCATACAGGAGACCCGGGATGACATCCAGTACCTGGAGTCCATCAGCAACGCCCTGGACATCGCCCGGGCCGAGGAGGACCTGGTACAGATCAAGGAGGAGCTGACCCAGACCGGTTATATCCGCCGCCGCAGCACAAAGCAGAAGGTGCGCATCACAAGCCGCCCCTTCCACTACATCTCCAGCGACGGCTATCATATGTATGTAGGAAAAAACAATCTACAGAACGAGGAGCTGACCTTCCACTTTGCCTCCGGCAACGACTGGTGGTTCCACGCAAAGAAGGTGCCCGGCTCCCACGTCATCGTGAAATCCGGCGGGGATGAGCTGCCGGACCGCACCTTTGAGGAGGCCGGCCGGCTGGCTGCCTACTACTCAAAGAGCCGCGGAAACGATAAAGTCGAGATCGACTACATTGAAAAGAAACATGTGAAAAAGCCCGGCGGCGGAAAGCCAGGCTTTGTCATCTACCACACAAACTACTCGCTTGTCATTGACTCGGATATCAGCGGAATTGAGGAAGTGCGGACGAACTGACATCAGTTCATCCGCACTTCTTTATCTGCAACATATTAACAGGATCAGTGGTCAGATCAGCAGGACTGCGTTTCCATCCCCAGCAGATAGTCTATAAACTGCTGAGCTGTCCGCCCGGACATGCCGCCGTGGTTCAGCTCCCAGCGGTTGGCTTCAAGAAGGAGCTTTTCTTCGTCCATCTCTATGCCGTTTCTCTTTGCCAGCTGACGGACGATCTCCTGGAATTCCTTCTTGGCCGGTTTTCCAAAATATATGGTGACGCCGAACCTTGCCACAAGGGAAAGTTTCTCCTGCACCGTGTCGTTTGTGTGCAGCTCTTCGTCTCTCTCCTCCTTGTCCCGGAAGCTCTCCCGGATCAGATGGCGGCGGTTGGAGGTGGCGTAGATGAGCACATTGTCCGGCTTTCTCTCCAGTCCGCCCTCGATGACCGCCTTCAGGTATTTGTATTCGATTTCAAACTCCTCGAAGGAAAGGTCGTCCATGTAGATGATAAATTTATAGTTCCGGTTCTTGATCTGGGCGATGACATCGTTGAGGTCCTGGAACTGATGCTTGTACACCTCGATCATCCTAAGGCCCTGGTCATAGTATTTATTGAGGATAGCCTTGATGGAGGAGGATTTCCCGGTTCCCGCGTCCCCGAAGAGAAGGCAGTTGTTGGCCCGGCGCCCCTTCACAAAGGCCTCTGTGTTGTCAATGAGTTTTTTCTTGGCGCTCTCATACCCCACCAGCTCGTCAAGCTGTACATGGGCGATCTTTGTGATAGGCACAATGTGGACGCCCTCCTCGTCGTGGGCCACCCGGAAAGCCTTGTGAAGGCCCAGCTTGCCTACGCCGAACTCCTTGTAGAACTGGGTCACGGAAGCCTTGAACTCCTCCGCGTCCTTTGTCTGCCCCAGGCTTTTCGCCAGAGCGCAGATCCGGTCCCGGATACGGCCGTTGAACACACTGCCGTGGGTGCCAGATCCTGTGTAGTCCAGGATCATGGAGACGCAGTCCACGCCAAGCCCTGCCTCCATCGCGGAGAAGTCGTAGTCAAACAGCTCCTTGAAGATAGCGAAGTCGTGGAGGGCCACCTTGTTGATGCTTCCCCCTGTCTCTCCCACGATCTCGCAGGAAGTGCTGTAGGCGTTCTCATCGTTTGCCAGGAGAAAGGTCAGGTAATCGTGCCAGAGATTTCCCTCAAAGCCGTGGTCCACACAGAGCTCCAGTATGCTGCCTGTGCACGCAAAGAGAAGGCTTTTCAGGTCCTCCTCGTTGTAATATTCATTATTGTAGTTTTCCATCAGGAACGTCATGTCATTTAAGATCTGTTCCTGCTCCAGATTTTTATAGATGATCAGTTCGTGTACTCTCATATTGTTTCTCCCTTCAGATCAGTAGTTTCCAAGTATTTTCAGGCTCTTGGACTCTTCCCGCAGGCCCCGGATGGCATTTTTCACGGCGCCCTCCCCCATGTTTCCTTCAAAGTCCACAAAGAAACGGTACTCCCAGGTCCTTCCCTCCACCGGACGGGACTCGATCTTTGTCATATTCAGGTTATTGTAGGTAAAATGGGCCAGCAGGTGATAGAGAGAACCGCTGGAGTGGTCCACCTCAAAGCAGATGCTGATCTTTTTCGCGTCCTTCAGGAAAATCTTCTGGTTCGTCACAATGATAAACCGGGTGGAGTTGTTGTCATTGTAGTTGATCTTCCGGTCCAGTATCTTCAGTCCGTATATCTGAGCCGCATGCTCACTGCAGATGGCCGCCTGAGTGATATCCCCGTCCTCCAGCACCTTTTTTGCCGCTACCGCTGTGTTGGGTGCGCTGATCCGCTGCCATCCCGGCTGCTCATCCAGATATTTGGAGCTCTGCATCAGTGCCTGGGGATGGGAGTAGACCGTCTTTATCGTGTCCAGGGACGCTCCCTCCACGCTTGCGAGAGCATGGTCGATGGGGAGGATGATCTCCCCCACGATATAATTTTCAAATTCCACAAGCAGGTCATAGACCTCACTCACCACTCCCGCTGATGAATTTTCAATAGGGAGGACCGCAAAATCCGCAGAACCCTCCTCTATGGCCTCCATGGCGTCACGAAAGGTCTGCACATGGAAGCTGTTTATATCCTTTCCAAAATAAGCGTGCATGGCTGCCTGGGAGTAGGCACCGTCTGTCCCCTGAAAGACGATCCGGGACTGCTCGTAATCCAGCTTGTCCACCCCGATAAAGGGCAGCCTTCCAAGCGCTCCCTTCTTAGTCAGCATCTGGTACTGCATTTTTCGGCTCTGAGACATGAGCTGCTCAAAAAGCTCCGTCAGTCCCAGCCGGAGGAACTCATCCTCCACATTCCGGGTGATCCTGGCGAGCTGATCCTTCTCCCGCTTTTTATCAAACACTTTCTTTCCTGCATCTATCTTGATATCGCCGATCTTTTCGCACACCTGCACACGGCTCTTGTACAATTCCGCGATCTGGCTGTCGATCTGCGCCAGATGTTCTCTCAGTTCCTCTAATTCTGCCATTTCTTCTGTCTCCTTTTGCACACATACTAAAAGGTATTATAATACAAGTCCACGTCAAAATCCACGTCAGACGTTGAAAAACTTTGGCATTTATTATATGATGTAGGTACGGTGAATTGATCTAAAGGGAGGCGAACAGTATGAACACCATGGATTGCATTTTCAGCAGAAGAAGTATCCGCAAATTCAAGCCGGACCCTGTGGGGCACCAGCTTCTTGAGACAGTCATCCAGGCGGCATCCTATTCTCCTTCCTGGAAAAACAGTCAGATCACACGCTATATCGCTATCGAAGATTCTTCTATTCTCGCAAAAATTGCCGATGATTTCACCCCGTCATTCAACAGTCATATTATCCGTCAGGCACCGCTCCTCCTGGCTGTCACCTTTGTCAAAGGGCGCAGCGGCTTTGAGAGGGACGGCTCTTTCTCTACAAAGAAAGGGGACCGCTGGCAGATGTTTGATGTGGGAGCCGCCTGCCAGACCTTCTGTCTGGCTGCCCATGAAGCGGGCCTTGGCACGGTCATCATGGGGATTTTTGACGAGGACGGCATAGGAGAGCTTCTTGACATTCCCGCTGATCGTGAGCTTGGGGCACTGATCGCAGTGGGGTATCCGGACATTGCTCCCGAGGCGCCGAAGCGAAAGAGCGTGGACGAGCTTCTGACGTACCGTTAATTCTTTACCGTGCCATGAGAAGGGCACATAACACGAAGGAGGTTTTTATGAGACATTTAATGAGTCCGCTGGATTTTTCAGTGGAAGAGCTGGATAAATTGCTGGACCTGGCAGAGGACATTGAGGCAGACCCGAAGAAATATGCCCACGCCTGCGACGGGAAAAAGCTTGCCACCCTGTTCTACGAGCCAAGCACGAGAACACGTTTAAGCCACGAGGCAGCTATGCTGAACCTGGGAGGCAGCATCATGGGATTTTCTTCCGCTGACTCCAGCTCCGCCGCCAAGGGAGAGAGCGTGTCTGACACCATCCGCACCATCTCCTGCTACGCGGATATCTGTGCCATGCGCCATCCAAAAGAGGGAGCTCCCATGGTTGCCTGCCAGCACTCTTCTATCCCGGTCATTAACGCAGGAGACGGAGGGCATCAGCATCCCACCCAGACACTGACGGACCTGATGACGATCCGGTCCCTTAAAGGGCATCTGGGCAATATGACCATCGGTCTGTGCGGAGACCTGAAATTCGGACGCACAGTCCACTCCCTGATCCACGCCCTGGTGCGCTATCCGGGCATGAAATTTGTCCTCATCTCACCAGAGGAGCTGAGACTGCCAGGATATATCCGCCACGATGTGCTGGAGAAGAACCAGGTTCCCTACGAGGAGGTTGTCCGCCTGGAGGAGGCCATCCCGAACCTGGATCTGCTCTACATGACCCGCGTGCAGAAAGAGCGTTTCTTCAACGAGGAAGACTATGTGCGCATGAAGGACTTCTACATCCTGGACGCAAAGAAAATGAAGCTGGCCAAGGATGACATGTACGTGCTCCATCCGCTGCCCCGCGTCAACGAGATCTCCACGGAGGTGGACTCCGACCCGAGAGCCGCCTATTTCAAACAGATGCAGTACGGTGTCTATGTCCGCATGGCTCTCATTTTGACATTGCTGGAAATTGAAGTGTAGGAGGAAGAAACATGGTTAAGAATACATTGAATGTCGGACGCATTTCCGAGGGCTTTGTGCTGGACCACATCCAGGCAGGCCGCAGTATGGACATCTACAAATATCTCCACCTGGATCAGCTGGACTGCTGCGTGGCCATCATCAAGAACGCCAAGAGCAGCAAGATGGGGAAGAAGGATATCATGAAGATCGAGTGTCCCATAGACTTTATGGACCTGGACATCCTGGGGTTCATTGATCACAACATCACCATCAACATCATCAAGGACGAGCAGATCATCGAGAAAAAAGCGCTTCATCTGCCCAAGAAGATCAAGAATGTGATCAAGTGCAAAAATCCCCGGTGTATCACTTCCATTGAGCAGGAGCTGGATCATGTATTTGTCCTGACTGATCCGGATAAAGAGATTTACCGGTGCATGTACTGCGAAGAAAAATATGAAAGAAGGCCCAGATAAAGACCGGGTCATGACAGGTAAGCCCCCCGGACGAACCAGAACGTCCGGAGGGCTCTTTTAAAAGGAATGGTAAAATATATGGAAAGAGAGAAGATCATCAAACAGCTGGATGCTCTCTATGCATCCGGGGATCCCCGCGATCTGGAAGCGTTTCTGCTGACGCAACTGGATCTGGCCGACCAGTCCGGGGAATGGAAACTCTGGATCACACTGTCCAACGAACTCATTGGCCTGTACAGGGAATTAGGGAAATACGCAGAGGCACTCCGGTATTTTCAGAGCACCTGCCAGCTTTTCGCGGAAAAAGGCATGGAGGGCACGGTCCCCCATGCCACCACCTTAATGAATGGCGCCAATATCTACCGCACAGTCGGCAAGCCTGACCAGGCAGCTGCTCTCTATCTGGAAACCCTCTGTGTACTGGAGAAAAATCTTCCTGAGAAAGACTATCGTATTGCCGGCCTTCACAACAACCTGAGCCTGGTCTATCTGGAGCAGGGGAAGCAGCAGGAAGCGCTCCCTCACCTCCTCCGGGCCCTGTCTATTTTAGAAGCACTGCCCGGCACCACTTCCGAGCAGGCCTCCACCCATACAAATCTAGCCAGTCTGTACTGCCATGTGGGACAAATGCGGCAGGCGGAGAAACATTTAGAGAGGGGAAAGGAGCTGTTTGAGGCTGCCGGAGGCCGGGACCCCCACTTTGCTTCTCTCCTCTCCACCTGGGCGGATGTCTGTTGCGCCCGGAAAGATTATGACTCCGCCGCCGTCTATCTTGGCCAGGCCCTTGCTGTCATTGAATCCTTTTTCGGGAAAAACCGCTCCTATGCCATTGTGAGCCAGAATCTGGCACTGGTGCTGGACAAAAACGGACATCCCGATGAGGCCAGCGCTCTTCGTCAGGAAGCAGAAAGCATTTTCACTAAACTCCAAGCAGATATAGAAAAAGGAGAAAATCTATGAACGGACTGGAACTAGCCAGGCATTACTACTTTGAAGTTGGCCGCCCTGCTCTGGCAGAGCGGTTCCCGGAAGCCATGGCAGAGGCAGCCGCCGGTCTTGCCGGTGAGGGATCCGAATGTTTCGGGTATGACGACGATTACTCCAGAGATCACGACTACGGCCCTTCTTTCTGCCTCTGGCTTCCTGAACAGGTGTACAGCCGCTGGGGCAGCAGGATGCAGAGTGTCTACGACTCTCTTCCCAAACATTATCTAGGATTTTCTCCCAGAAAAGTTATGCCCCAGGGGCAAAACCGTGTGGGTATTATGAAGATCGAAGATTTTTATCGGAAATTCACCGGGTGCCCCGGTCTTCCGGCGGATAAGCGTCAGTGGATGCGCATTCCGGAGCACTTGCTTGCCCAGGCAGTCAACGGCCAGGTCTTCGAGGATGCCTGCGGTACCTTCACCAGCATAAGAAACGGATACCTGGCTTTTTATCCGGAGGAGATCCGCTGGAAAAAACTGGCTGCACGGGCAGTCACTATGGCTCAGTCCGGACAGTACAATTATCCCCGATCTCTGAAGCGAAAAGACAGCGGTGCTGCTTTTCTTGCTCTGCAGGAATTCATACGGGCCGCCATTTCCATGGTCCATCTGCTGAACCGGCGCTACACGCCCTACTACAAGTGGATGTTCCGCAGTTTTTCACAGCTGCCTTTCCCGGAGATCCACAAATCCGCTCTCCTCAGGATGGCGGAGGACCCTCTTTCTCCGGATAACACTATTCTCATAGAAGACTTCTGTAAAGAGATCGTGAACCAGTGGAAGGCGCAGGGCCTGACCACCCTGGATGAGACATATCTGGAGGCACAGGGCGTGGAGCTGTATGGGCGGATACAGTCCAGTTATCTGCGAAGCCTTCACATCCTGACAGGCTGAGCCGCAAGATCAGCTGATAAACATAAAACATTTTAAAGAAAGAGGATCGCTATGCTATCTGAAACACAAAAAGAAACACGGATACAGAAGTTGATCGAGACAGAGTGGGAACTGTTCCAGCATGTCCACAACGAAGGCGGGCGGGCCGCCTGCCAGGACGACTGGAATACCTTCCGCATTATGCGGCACTGTCAATTTGCCATGTGGCCGGAGAAGGTACTTTCCAGCTATCAAACAGATCTCGATACTGCCAAATCCCAGGGGCGCAACCTGATTACAGAGAAATACGCCCGCATGATGGCAAGCACAGACCCGGAAGAATACCGCCGGCTGGAACCTTTTCTCCCCGCTCTTACCAGCCAGGCCGAGGAGATCACAGAAGAGATCCTCTCTCTTCTCATGGTGTGGCTGGAAGAATACGCAGAACATTACCCAGCACTTTCTGCCCGGGGCCGCCGCCTTCACTCCAGCGAGGACACGAAATGGGACACATCCGCCGAAACCTATCTCCGGGGAGAGCTTCAGACTTACTCTGTCGAAACACTGCAACTCTATCTGGAATATCTGACTTCCTGTGCGCAAAAGAGAGTGAATGTAGTTGAAAAATCAGACACACTCATGGTGCAGGAATATGGCTACTCCTCTCTCGAAGACGCACAGGCTCACCTCAATTTATAAAGTTTTTCATCATTCTTGCACAATAACACACCAGTTATATAAATTTCGGACGTAATACTTTTTAAAAGTATTACGTCCGAAATTAACAATTGTCGTAATTGTGTGAAACCAGGCATGACGATAAGCCGGGTTATGTCGTTGGGTAATCATCTATCTAGGCCTGCCGTTACCGGCAGGCTCAAGCGACCAACCTGAGACGCGGCGGGCCGCCGCATTGTCTCGTTCCGGTCTTGCTTCGGATGGGGTTTACATGTGCCCCTCCTGTTACCAGGAGGGCGGTAGTCTCTTACACTGCCCTTCCACCCTTACCGGGAAGATCCCGGCGGTACATTTCTGTTGCACTGGCCTTGGAGTTGCCTCCACCGGACGTTATCCGGCATCCTGCCCTGTGAAGCCCGGACTTTCCTCACCTGCTGCCTTTCGGCGTATGCAGCCGCGATTACCTGTCATACCTGGTCTCACGATTTTCGATTTTATCACAATTATGAATTTATGGCAAGTCCTGTGTCCTCGATCAGGTCATCTCCGTCTGCCGCTGCGGTGGCAAGGGTATCGCATCTCTCATTCTGGGGATGGCCGTCATGGCCCTTCACCCAGATGAACCGCACCTGGTGAGGCTCTTTTGCCTGGAGAAGCCGCTTCCACAGATCCACATTCTTCACCGGCTCATTCTTGCCTCTCTTCCATCCCTTTTTCAGCCAGCCGCCGATCCAGTTCTGGTTGAAGGCATCCACCACATACTTGGAGTCTGAGTAGAGTTCCACGCTGCAGGGCCTGTTCAGCGCCTCCAGCGCAGCGATCACTGCCATCAGCTCCATCCGGTTGTTGGTTGTCTTCTTATATCCCTGGGACAGCTCCTTTGTGTGGAGCTGTCCCTTTGTATCCACATATTCAAGGACGGCACCGTAGCCCCCCGGCCCGTCCGGGTTGCCTCTTGCCGCCCCATCTGTATAAATCTTTACCTGCATAAAATTGTAAGCTCCTGTTCTTTAATCCAGCTCAAAGCTCTGCCCCTCCCGGGTGATGTGAGCCACCCTGGTTTTATAATCCAGGGCAGATTCCTCCTCCATCAGACGGTCGTACAGATCATACTGGTCCTGCATATGCATGGGGAACACAACATCTGTGTCTGTGTGGCGCATAAACCAGTCCAGCCCCCAGTAATACTCTCTGTCCAGCCTTGGATCCAGAGGGACAAAGGCCGCATCTATATGCATCCCCTCCAGCATCCCGATCTCCTTTTGGTAAGCCTCTTTCATAAACCGGTTGTAGGTATCCGTCTCTTCCTCCCAGTGCCACCAGTTCAGATCCCCCGCATGATAGATCGTATGCCCCGCTGTTTTCACCACAAAGGCAACGCCCTCATCTGTGGATCTGAGTGTCTCTATAAGAAGTTCACTCTCCCCGGCCTCGATCTGCAATGTCTCTCCCGGCTCCATGAAGTACATATTGTCTTTTGGAGCAGAAGAAGGCACCGCTTCCTCCACATCACTGGACAAAATGTAGGTGATGCGGGGAAATTTTCCTGTCCACGTAAAAATAGATCGCTGGTAGTGATCGTAATGTTTGTGGCTCACAAAAACGTACACATCCCTGTCACGGCCAAAAGCAGGAATCTCTCCTCTGTAGTAGTCAAAAATCAGAACCTTATCCTCCATCTCCACCGCGAAGCCGCTGTGCTGGATATAAGTAACCTTCATACTCATTGCAAAACTACTCCTGGGGTGCCTTCTGGATCACTTCCACCGCGTGGGCAATCTCCGGAAGCAGATATTCAAGGCACTGCTTAACAGCCCCTGCTTTTCCGGGAAGATTAACGATCAGGACATCTCCCCTGATCCCGGCAGCGCTCCTGTTGAGCATAGATCTTTTTGTCAGCTTCATCGTGTACGCGCGCATGGCCTCCGGTATACCAAGGACCGGCCGCTCCACCACGTCCATGGTGGCCTCTGGCGTGCAGTCTCCGGCATTGCAGCCCGCTCCGCCTGTTGTCAGGATCAGGTCGGTCAGATGTCCGTCCGCCATCCTCTGCATAACAGTGGAGAGGACAGTCCTGTCACAGGGAAGGGCTTTCTGGAACACGATCGTGTGTCCCGCCTGCTCGATCAGCTTCTTTATCACTTTTCCTGCGGCATCTTCCTCTTTTTCTCTGTATACTGCCGTATTCGCTGTTATAATCGCAACTCTCATCTTGTACCTCCATAAACCATTCTTTTGTACACAGGCTTTCCATGATACAACAAAAGTTCCTGCCTGTCTCTTTTATTTGATGCGTTCACCGATGCCGGCCGTCACCCGGTACACCTTGTCTGCCATGTCCGCCAGATAGCACCCTACCCGGCCAACCTGTTCCCTAAGGATCCGGTCCTCCGCTTTCCCTGGAGTCATACCGCATCCCATTTCACTCATAATAATAACAACTTCCGGGTTCATTTGCAACATGGCCTCTGTCTGTTCCACCGGGTCCTTGCCCTCTTTTACATATTTTTCCACGGAAAACTGATAGGCAGGCATAAGGATGCGATCCGGAAACTGCTCCTTTGCAAAGGCCACCTTGCCCTGACAGCTTCCGCCTGTTATGAAAATCATGTCTTACCACCAACCTTTCTTTTCATCCCGCTGTTTTCTCCAGATGGGGATGCCGTAGACCACTTCCACGAAAAGATCCGCCTCTTTCGCCAGCGTCTGGTTGATCTGTCCGAGACATTCCAGGAATTTCCGCTCCTCATCTGTCCCCGGCACATCAGAAAACACCTGGTTTGTCACAACGATCAGATTGTCCGTCTGCTCCCCCAGCGCATGGATTTCTGAAAGGATTTCCTCCACGATCTGCTGCTGGGGAAGGATCTCCCCCTGGTATGCCCGGATCTTTTCTGTCAGCGTCTCCGCCACACAGTCCAGCACAACGGTGGACTGCTCTTTATCCATTTTCCCCGCAAATTCCTGCGCGATCCAGGACTTTCCGCTTGCGCTTCCGCCTGTGATCAGCAAAAACATACTACTCCACCTCTTCTGCACTTTCTGTTTACTGTTTCTCTACAACCTCGCCCTGCTTCTTGTAAATGCTCCCCGCCGGGACAAAGCCTCTCACAGAGGAGAGCGGATAGATGTTGCTGTGGCTTCCCACCACGCTGCCCGGGTTCAGGACTGTGCCGCAGCCAACCTCCACTTCGTCGCCCAGCATGGCGCCGAATTTCTTAAGCCCGGTCTCCATATTTCCCTCCGGCGTCTTCACCACCACCAGTTTTTTATCTGACTTTACATTGGAAGTGATGGAGCCGGCGCCCATGTGTGCCTTGTATCCCAGGATAGAATCGCCCACATAGTTGTAGTGGGGCACCTGTACTTTGTTAAAGAGGATCACGTTTTTCAGCTCTGTGGAATTTCCAACCACAGCCCCCTCGCCCACGATGGCGTTGCCGCGGATGAAAGCGCAGTGGCGCACCTCTGCGTCCTTTCCGATGATGGCAGGCCCGTGGATGTAGGCGGACTCAAATACTTTTGCGGATTTTGCGATCCAAACATCCTCTCCCACCTTGTCGTACTCGTCTTCGGGAAGGCTCTTGCCAAGCTCCAGGATAAAGTCCTTGATCTTCGGCAGCACCTCCCAGGGATAGGTAGCTCCCTCGAAAATGTCCTTCGCGATGGTCTCGTCCAGTGTATAGAGTTCTTTGATGGTCAGTTCTTTCATTTTTTCTTCGCTCCATTTCCGCCTTCCGGCTTTTTATTTTTTGTTTTATAAAATGCAGCTGCCCTGTCGTAGCAGCTTCTTAACTGATACTGGTTGTTAAGCCCCAGGACTCCGTCTGTCCTTGTCTTAATAAAATGCTCCAGCTTCTCCATGTATTCCTCCGATGTGATCTCCCCTTCCGCCACATAGTTCAGCCCTTTCTCCCAGCTGGCTGTCAGCTCCGGATTAAGAAGAGAGCGGATGGAATGATCCACTACATCGTAGATCATCTCGCCCTGGAGGGTGGGGGTCACGATCTGGGTCTTCTTGTTCAGTGCCAGATACTTGTTGTTAAACAGTTTTTTCAGTATCTCGCCTCTCGTGGCGCTGGTGCCGATGCCGCAGCTTTTGATCTGCTCCCGCAGCTCCTCGTCCTCAATGAGCTGCCCGGCATTTTCCATGGCCAGGATGAGAGACCCGGAATTGTACCGCTTGGGCGGGGAAGTCTTTCCCTCCTTGAGGTCCAGGAAGGACACCGGAAGGGTCATGCCTTTTTTCAGGCTCTTCACCGCCGCAAAGAGGGCTGCCGGATCATCCTTTCCGGAGTCAGCGCTGTCGTTTGCCTCTCCGTTTGCCTCCCCGGCTGTCTCCTCCTGCTTTCCTCTTTTCTGTCCCGGGATACCCGCCACTTTCAGGTACCCTTCTTCCGCCAGCACGCGGAAGCTGGAAAAAAACTGCTCCTCCCTCATGCCTGTTACAATGGATACCTTCTGGTACACAGCCGCAGGATAAAAAATGCTGAGGAATCTGCGCACAATTACATCATACACTTCTTTTGCCGTGTGCGCCACACTGTTCAGCGCAGAGAGCCCCTGCCCGGTGGGAATGATGGCATAGTGGTCTGTGATCTGCTTGTCATTGACGTACCGGGTCTTTGCCAGTCCCTTGTGGGTGCCCATGGAGGCGATCTCATTTAAATAGGGAACCGCCGGGCTGTATTTCATCAGTCCGTTGAGATTTTTGCTGATCTCCTTTGCCACCGCGGTGGAGAGCACCCTGGCATCTGTCCTTGGATAGGTGACCAGCTTCTTCTCGTACAGCTCCTGCACAATGCGCAGGGTCTCATCCGGGCTGATCTTGAACCTTTTGGAACACTCGTTCTGCAGCTCCGCCAGGTTATAGAGAAGAGGCGGATTCTTTTTTTCCTTCTTTTTCTCAATAGAGAGAATCTTGCAGGTCAGCCTGTCATCTTCTCCGCGTAGATGGTCGATCAGTTCCTGGGCCTTCTCTTTCTCCTTAAATCCGTTTTCCTTGTAGAGGCAGGGGGAGGCAAAATACCTGGAGCCCTCCACCGCACGCCACTCTCCCTCAAACGTAAGCTCCGGGGATGGCCCCTGGGTCTCACCGCCTTCTCCGACAGGGATCGTGCTGACCACCCGGTAGAAGGGCGTCTCCACAAACTCCCGGATCTCCCGCTCCCTGCGCACCACCATACCCTGGACACAGGTCATGACCCGGCCCACGGAAATGACCGCATATTTAGTCCGCAGGTAGTTGGAAATGCTGTTTCCGTACTTTAAGGTGAGCAGGCGGGAGAAATTGATCCCCATCAGGTAGTCCTCCTTGGCCCGCAGGTAGGCGGAGGAAGACAGATTGTCGTAGGCGGACAGATCCTTTGCCTCCCGGATCCCCCGCAGGATCTCCTCCTCGGTCTGGGAGTCGATCCACACCCTGCGGCGCTCCTTTCCTTTCACGCCCGCCATCTGCTCCACAAGCCGGTAGATGTACTCTCCCTCCCGCCCGGAGTCGGTGCACACATAGATCGTCTCCACATCCTCCCGGTTAAGAAGGGAAGCCACGATGCGGTACTGTTTGGCCACCCCGGGGATCACTTCATACTTGAATTCCCCCGGTAAAAACGGCAGAGTCTCCAGACTCCACCGCTTATATTTTTCATCGTAGGCCTCCGGATAGCTCATGGTCACCAGATGCCCCACGCACCAGGTCACCACCGCCTCCTCCGACTCCAGATAGCCGTCATGCCTGCCTGTCCGGAGGTGAAGGGCCCTGGCAAACTCCTGGGCCACGCTCGGTTTTTCTGCGATGTATAATGATTTTCCCATAAATGCTGTCTGATCTCCTGTTCTTGTCCCTTATTACATTCTCCCCGGATATCCGGTGCTATCTCCTGAGGAGCCCGGCTATCCTCTCCCGCAGCCCTTTCTTTTTCTGGGAAGCGCCCGCACTTCTCGCAGCGTGCACGGCCTCCTTCATAAAGCGCTCCTGGGAGTTCACCCTGTGCTCTGTGATGGGCTTTTTCTTGTATGTGCCATCGCTCTGCAGCACCCGGGCCTTTACGTTGTCCGCCAGCATCACGTCCATATAGTAGCTGATCTGGCGCCGGACCGCATCGTCCAGTACCGGGCAGGCCACCTCCACCCGCTTCTCCGTGTTGCGGGTCATCATATCCGCAGATCCTATGTAGATCTTTTGGTCCGCCCCTGTGCCGAAGCAGAATATCCTGGGATGCTCCAGATATCTCCCCACAATGCTGGACACGGTCAGATTGTCTGTGTAGCCCGGCACGCCCGGCAGGATACAGCAGATGCCCCGCACGATAAGGTCAACCTTCACACCTGCCCGGGACGCCTCCGCCACCTTGGCAATAAAATCCACATCTGTCAGGGAATTCATTTTCATGATGACACGTCCCCTGGGCCCCTTTTTGATCTCCTCATCCATAAGCTGCAGCACTTTGGGCTTGAGGGAGGTGGGAGATACGATCAGATGCCGGTAGATGCCGTCCAGGTTGCCGATGGACATATTCTGGAAAAAGAGAGCCGCATCCTCGCCGATCTCCCGGTTTGCTGTCATAAGCGACAGGTCCGTGTACATGGCGGCTGTCTTTTCATTGTAATTGCCTGTTCCGATCTGAGTGATATACTGGATCTCGTTTCTCTGCCGATAGGTGATCAGGCAGATCTTGGAGTGCACCTTGTACCCCTCAAATCCATACAGGACGCGGCATCCCGCCTCCTCCAGCCGCTCGGACCAGTCAATGTTGTTCTGCTCGTCAAAGCGGGCTCTGAGCTCAATGAGAACGGTTACCTCCTTGCCGTTCTCAGCGGCGGCGCACAGATACTCCACCAGCCTGGCCTTTTTCGCCAGCCGATAGATCGTGATCTTGATGGTCATGACTGAGGGGTCAAAGGCCGCCTCCTTGATAAGCTGCAGGAAAGGCTCCATACTCTCGTAAGGGTAGAAAAGCAGGATATCCTGCTTTCGGATCTGCCGCATCATGCTCCCCTCCTCCACCTGGCGCCCCGGCTGCGGAGAGAAGGGATGATAGATGAGGGACCTCTTCATGGAGTCCGGCAGATTTCCGCTGATAGCAAACATGTAATCCAGCTTCATAGGCATCTTTGTGCGGAAAATCTGCTTCTTTGTGATATTAAATTTCTCACAGAAATATTTCTCCATATCCTGGTTCAGCTTCTCCGCTATCTCCAGCCGGACCACCGCCATCCTCCGGCGCTTGTGCAGGGTCTGCTTCATCAGAAAGCGGAAATCATCCGTGACCTCCAGTGACTCGTCATCCGGTGCAATGTCCGCATTCCTTGTGACACAGATATAGTTCCGCTCAGACACCTCGTAGTGCCCGAACACAAGGTCCAGATGCTCCATGATCACCTTCTCCATCCGGATATAGCGGATATCATGCCCCGGCAGATAGAGGATATCAGACACAAAGTTGGGCACCGGCACGATCCCCATCATACTGCGTCCCTCCAGCTTCAGCATGGCCGTCACATAGAGCTCCTTGTTGAGCAGGTGCGGAAAGGGATGCCCCGCATCCACGATCTGAGGCGACAGGATGGGGAGCACCTGCTCCTTAAAATATTTTTTCACGTACTTTTTCTCACTCTGCTCCAGCTCTTTGTAATCCAGCCCGCACACGCCGTAGGGGTGCAGCTGCTTCTTGATCTCCCCGTAGGTCTTATCTCTCTCTTTGTAAAGGGGGGCTATCGCCTCGTAAATCTTCTCCAGCTGCTGGGCCGGCGTCATGCCGGACCTGGAGTCAACCGTCTTAGGGTCTGTGGCCGCCATATCAAAAAGGCTTCCCACACGGATCATAAAAAACTCGTCCAGATTGCTGGTAAAGATGGCCACAAACTTCATCCGCTCCAGCAGCGGCACGGACGGGTCCTGGGCCTCCTCAAGCACCCGCTGGTTGAACTTCAGCCAGGACAGCTCCCTGTTCTGAGTGTATTTTAAAATGTCCTTTCTCATCTTTCTCCCGCCTCTCCTTTCCGGTCACGGAATTTCTTTCATAAAGATTATACATGTAAACCGGAAATATATCCAGTCTTCTTTTTCTCCGTCCACACTGCCCGGTCAGTCCGGCAGTCTGTCTGCCGCCAGAAGACGGAAATGATTTTTCCTGTAATCCAGTATCCCCTCCCGGCGCATTTTCCCCAGCTCCCGGGACAGAGCACTCCGGTCAACAGCCAGAAAATCCGCCAGCTCCTGCCGGTTAAACGGAATGATAAAATCTCCTCCTCCGGCCATCTGAGCCTGGGCAGAGAGGTAGGCCTCCACCTTCTCCCGTATGCCGCGCCCGGATAGATACTCTGTCTTCCTGGCCATGGACCAGGTCTTATCTGCCAGAATGTGGACAAGATTGACAGTCAGCTTCTCATAGAGCGCTTTCTCCTTTCCCGGGCCTTCCCCTTCTCCCCTGTCAAGCACCGGCGTCAGGTCCAGGAGCAGCACCTTTGTCCGGCACTGAGCCGTCACATTGATGTTCAAAGTCCGCTCCTTCCTGCAGGCGTACACCTCTCCAAAGACTTCTCCGGCCTCTACCACCGCCAGGATGCTCCGATTTCCCCAGAAATCTTCCTTCTCCAGGGAAAGACTGCCCTCCAGGACGATCCCCATCTGTTCCATCTTCTCTCCCTGCCTGAAAAGGACCGATCCTCTCTCATATTCCTGCATCCTTGCCGACAGACAGGACAGGACTTTCTCCATGTCTTCTTCAGCGATCCCGGCAAAAAACGGCTGTGACAACAATATTTTTTCATATTTCTTCATTTTTCGCTCTTTTCCGTTGCATTTGCAACTGATTATTTTGTTCTATTATACTATACTGCCTGTGTAAAACAAGAACATCTATCGAAACAGCGAGGAGGACAATACATGATACGAAAGATCATACACATTGACGAAGAAAAATGCAATGGCTGCGGGCTCTGCGCCGAGGCTTGCCACGAGGGCGCCATTGAGATGGTGAACGGCAAGGCCCGCCTGATGCGGGATGACTACTGTGACGGCCTGGGAGACTGCCTGCCGGCCTGCCCCACAGGCGCCATCACCTTCACAGAGCGGGAGGCCGCCGCCTACGATGAGGAGGCGGTAAAAAGGCATCTCGCAAAGCGTGACGGCGCTCCCTCTGCTTCCGGCGCAGCGGCTTCTCAGCCTGGCCTGGCACCCCAGCCTTCCCAGCTTTGCCAGTGGCCGGTGCAGATTAAGCTTGCTCCTGTCAGCGCCCCCTATTTCAGCGGCGCCCGTCTTCTCATTGCCGCCGACTGCACAGCCTACGCTTACGCCAGCTTCCACCAGGATTTCATCCGTGGCCGTGTGACGCTGATCGGCTGTCCCAAGCTGGACGGCGTGGACTACACGGAGAAGCTGACCGAGATCCTCTCCGAAAATGACATCCGGGACCTGACTATCGTCCGGATGGAGGTGCCCTGCTGCGGCGGCATCCAGCACGCCGCAACGGAGGCGCTGAAGGCCAGCGGAAAATTCATCCCCTGGCAGGTGGTGACCATCTCCACAGACGGCCGGATACTGGATTAGGGACTTTTCAAAGTTCATACTTTTACAGCAAAAGATCCCCCGGAGCCAAAGCTCACAGCAGCTTCGCCCCGGGGGATCTTGCCTGTTCTTCTATTTTGCCTGGATATAACCCTTGGCTGTCAGCGCCTCAGCACAGAGCACTGCTCCGCCCGCCGCGCCTCTCACTGTATTGTGGGACAGACCGATGAATTTGTAGTCATAGATGCTGTCTTCCCGCAGACGTCCGATAGAAACGCCCATGCCATTCTCGTAGTTCACATCCATGGTCACCTGAGGACGGTTGTTCTCCTCCAGATACTGGATGAACTGCTTCGGTGCGCTGGGAAGATCCGCCTCCTGGGGGAATCCTTTAAATGACACCAGCTTTTCGATCAGCTCTTCCTTGGAAGGCTTATTTTCAAAGTTAATGAACACGGCTGCTGTATGGCCGTTGAGCACCGGCACGCGGACGCACTGGCAGGTGATCTTCGGGGAATCTGCCATGACGATCTGTCCGTTCTCCACTTTTCCGAGAACGCGCAGAGGCTCTTTCTCGCTCTTCTCCTCCTCGCCGCCGATGTAGGGGATGATGTTACCCTCCATCTCCGGCCAGTCTTTAAATGTCTTTCCGGCTCCGGAGATAGCCTGGTATGTAGTCACCACAAGCTCTTTCGGGCCGAATTCCTTCCATGCTGCCAGACAGGGAGCGTAGCTCTGGATGGAGCAGTTCGGTTTTACAGCAATGAAGCCCTTCTCTGTTCCAAGACGCTTCTTCTGGTCTTTGATCACGTCAAAATGATCCGCGTTGATCTCCGGCACGACCATGGGCACGTCCGGTGTCCAGCGGTGCGCACTGTTGTTGGAGACAACTGGAGTCTCTGTCTTTGCGTAGGCCTCCTCAATAGCCTTGATCTCTTCCTTGGTCATATCCACAGCGCTGAACACGAAATCTACTGTGGAGGCAACCTTCTCCACTTCGTTTACATTGAGGACTACCAGATCCTTCACTGCCTCCGGCATGGGAGTGTCCATCTTCCAGCGGCCTCCCACAGCCTCCTGGTATGTCTTGCCTGCTGACCTGGGGCTTGCCGCCACTGTCACCACCTCAAACCAGGGATGGTTTTCCAGGAGAGCGATAAAACGCTGTCCCACCATTCCTGTCGCACCTAAAATACCAACTCGTAATTTTTTCTCCATTTCCTTTGCTCTCCTTTTTCTTTTATGAGTATTCGCGCATATATTTTTTATATATGGCGATCACTTCCTCCATAGCTTTCTTTCCCGGGGCTCCTGTGGTCACCCGCCTGTTGACGCAGGTGTCAATGCTGATGGCATCGTAGATGTCCTCCCCAAAGACGGGAGAAATCTCCCTGTACTCCTCCAGCGTCATATCATCCAGTGCAATGCCTCTTTCGATGCAGTAGAGCACAAGCTGCCCGACGATACCGTGCGCATCCCGGAAGGGAACTCCTTTTCCCACCAGGTAATCCGCCGCGTCTGTGGCGTTGGTGAAGCCGTGCTTCGCGCTGGCCTCCATGCGCTCCTTATTGAAGCGGGTCGTGCGGAGCATGCCTGTAAAGAGGGAGATGCAGCCCTTGGCCGTATCGATGGCGTCAAAGACAAGCTCCTTGTCCTCCTGCATATCTTTATTGTAGGCAAGGGGAATGCCCTTCATGGTAGTGAGAAGAGACATCAAAGCCCCGTACACACGCCCGGTCTTTCCCCGTACAAGCTCCGCGATATCCGGATTTTTCTTCTGGGGCATGATGCTGCTGCCTGTGCTGTAGGCATCATCCAGCTCCACAAACTGATATTCATTGGAATTCCAGATGATCATCTCCTCGGAAAAGCGGCTCAGATGCATCATCACTGTAGAAAGGGCGGCCAGCAGCTCGATCAGGTAATCCCTGTCTGACACGCCGTCCATGCTGTTCAGCGTAGGGCCGTCAAATCCAAGGAGTTTGGCGGTGTAGTCCCGGTCCAGCGGATAGGTGGTCCCGGCCAGCGCCCCGGATCCCAGGGGACATGTATTCATTCTGCCGTAAATGTCCTGCATCCTCTCGTGGTCCCGCTTGAACATCTCAAAATAGGCGCCCATATGGTGGGCCAGTGTGATAGGCTGTGCCTTCTGCAGATGGGTGAACCCGGGCATGATCGTCTCCGTATGCTCCTCCATAGTATTCAGGATGGCAAACAGCAGCTCCTTTAACAGGTTGTCGATGAGATGTACTTCATCTCTCGTGTAGAGCTTCATGTCCAGCGCCACCTGGTCATTTCTGCTCCTTCCTGTGTGGAGTTTCTTTCCCGGCTCACCGATCCTCTCTGTGAGCACTGCCTCCACAAAGCTGTGGATGTCCTCATATTTATCCGAGATCTCAAGCCTTCCCTTTTCTATATCATCCAGGATCCCCTCCAGACCTTCCACGATCTTATCCTTGTCTGCGTCTGTCAGGATCCCCTGCTTTGCAAGCATCATCACATGCGCGATGCTGCCTCTTATATCCTGGGCATACAGCCTTTTATCAAAGGAAATAGAGGCATTGAAATTATATACAAGCTGATCGGTCTCCTTTGTGAAGCGCCCGCCCCATAACTGTGCCATTTTCGATCCCCTTTCTTTTGTATAAATATTTATAAAATGTTATATATACGCTATAGTTTATCACACTTTCACCGCAAAACACAACTAAAACTGCTGGTTTCTGCGTTTTTCGGCCTCCCGGAAAGAAAATTCACAGCCGCAGTAGTCCTGTCTGTACAGTCCGTACTCCCTGGACAGCTCTATGGAACGCTTGTATCCGTTCTTTTTCTTGAAATCCGAGTGAAGGTATCTCACTCCGTACTCTTCCGCCAGCCTGCCGCCGATCTCATTGAGCTTTGCCGCGTTTTTCATGGGACTGATGCTCAAGGTAGTTGTAAAATAGTCAAATCCGCCCTGCGCGGCTATCTGTGCTGACTCCCGCAGACGCAGCTCATAGCACCGCATGCATCTTTCTCCGCCCTCTCTCACATGTTCCAGCCCTCTTGCCATCTCGTAAAACTTCTCTTTGTCATAGTACCCTGCAAGAAACGACACCGGATGCTTTGTCTCCATCCCGCTGATCAGCGTCTGCTGCTCCAGGATCCGCTTCGTGTACTCGCTTTCCGGAAAAATGTTGGGATTGTAATAGAACACCGTGATGTTGAAATATGCACTCAGATACTCCAGCACGTAGCTGCTGCAGGGCGCGCAGCAGCTGTGGAGCAGAAGAGAGGGCACCTGTTTCTCCTCCTGTAGCCTTGCAAGGAGCTGATCCAGTTCTTTCTGATAATTGACAGCCATCATCTCTACCTCACCTTTTCTGCCCGCTCAAGGAAGGACCGGATCACACTGCATGACTGGTGGAACCTCGCCTCTTCCTCTTCTGTGAGAGCCACTTCCAGGATCTCCTCTACCCCGTCTTTTCCAATCACGCAGGGGACGCCTGCTGCCACATTCTCTTCCCCGTACTCTCCTTCCAGAGCCACGGAGACAGGCCAGATCAGCTTCTGGTCATGGAAAATGGCTTTCACCAGCTTGGAGGCCACTGCGGCTATGCCGAATTCTGTACAGCCCTTTCCTTCCACCTCTGCAAATCCTTCCCATTTAATGTCCTTTTCCATCTGCTCCAGATCGATCTTTCCGATTGTGTCCGGCCTTTCCTCTCTCAGCTCCATAAAGGACTTGCCGTTCAGCGTCACCCTGGAGTAGATGGGCACGTGGGAGTCCCCGTGCTCTCCCATGCAGAATCCCTGTATGGACTGGGTACTGTATCCCGTAGCCTGGGAAATATATTTATAGAGACGGAATGTATCCAGACTGGTTCCTGTAGAGAAAGCTTTTGTCCGGTCAAAGCCGACTGCCCTTCTCACATATTCACAGATCACATCCGCCGGATTGGAGATACTGATAAAAAATCCATTGAAACCGCTCTCCTTAATTCTGGGAATAATATCCTGTATCATGCGTACAGAGTCGTCCAGCATATCCAGCCTGGTCTCCCCCGGACGGCGACTGCGCCCTGCGGCCATGATCATAACAGACGCATCCTGCGCGTCCGCGTAATCTCCCGCATAGACTTTCACTGCATTTCCAAGGCCCGCGGCTGCGTCACTTATATCTTTTGCCTGCCCGGCCGCCTTTTCTCTGTCTATATCAATCAGAACAATCTCATCCGCTTCCCCTGTGTACACCAGGCTGAGCGCACAGTGGGAACCCACATGTCCTGCTCCGATGATCACGATCTTTTTCCATGTCTTCATATTACGTGCCTCCCTGTCCTTTTTAAATGTAAGTCTGTCTTCCACTGACAGCCCATCCGGCCTGCCGTTTTCTGACGGTAATTAGTATATGGCATTTTTATACCATATGCAAGCACCCTTTCAGCTGCCAGGCATAAACTAATATAGATTCACTGTACTTCAGGACATTTTGATCAGGAGGTTCCCATGGAAGAGATCTTAGAACTGAAACATATTTACTATTCCTATCATACAATGGATGGAGAGACCTCTGCACTTTCAGATATCTCATTTACCATGAAAGAGGGCGAATTTGTGGCTGTGGTGGGACCTTCCGGCTGCGGCAAGTCCACCCTGCTCTCACTGGTCTGCGGCCTGCTGCAGCCAGAGAAAGGCCGGATCAGAGTGCGGGGAAAAGAGCTCAAAGAGAGCACCACAAACATCGGATACATGCTGCAGCACGACCAGCTCTTTGAATGGCGAACGATCTACAACAATGTCATCCTGGGCCTGGAAGTACAGCACATGCTGACCACCAAGTCACGCCAGAAGGCCCACGAACTTTTAGACACCTACGGGCTGTCTCAGTTTGAGAACGCAAGGCCCTCCCAGCTCTCCGGCGGTATGCGCCAGCGGGCGGCTCTTGTCCGCACCCTGGTGCTGGAACCGGATATCCTGCTCCTCGACGAGCCCTTCTCCGCCCTGGACTACCAGACAAGACTCCGGGTCAGCGACGACATCGGCCAGATCATCCGGCGGGAGAAGAAAACGGCCATCCTGGTGACCCATGATCTCTCGGAGGCCGTATCCCTGGCTGACCGGGTCATCATCTTAAGCCCCCGGCCCGCCACCATACGTCAGACACTGCCCCTCATCTTTGAGCTGGAAGAAGACACACCCCTGAACCGGCGGGGCGCCCCGGAGTTCAAGACCTATTTCAATCTAATCTGGAAGGAACTGAACAGCAATGAATGAACAATCTGCAGCCCAGCTGCGCTATCTGAACCGACAAAAGAGACACCGCCTGACCGTGGTCCTGTCCAGGGCGCTGATCCTCATCGGCTTCTTCTGTCTCTGGGAATTCTGTGCAGACAGAGGGATCATCGACTCCTTTATCTTCAGCAGCCCCTCCAAGATCGCTGCCTGTTTCATGGATATGACCCGGGACGGAAGCATCTACCGCCATATATGGGTGACTCTGTATGAAACCCTTGTCAGCTTTCTCCTGGTCATTGCCATCAGTATTCTGATGGCAGTTGTCCTCTGGCTGTGCCCGAAGCTCTCAGAGATACTGGATCCATATATGGTGGTGCTGAACAGCCTGCCTAAATCCGCGCTGGCTCCCCTCCTCATTGTGTGGCTGGGAGCCACCACCACCACGATCATCGTGGCCGGCATGTCCGTGGCCATCTTCGGCAGCATCCTGAACCTGTACACAGCCTTTCGCACCGCAGACCCGGAGAAGATCAAGCTGATCTACACGCTGCGGGGCACCCGCATCCAGGCACTCACAAAGGCGGTCATCCCAGGCTCCATCCCCGCCCTCATCAGCACCATGAAGGTAAACATCGGGCTCTGCCTGGTGGGCGTGATCATCGGGGAGTTCCTGGCCGCAAGACAGGGACTGGGGTACCTGATCATCTACGCCAGTCAGACGTTCAAACTCGACTGGCTTCTGATGTCCATCGTGCTCCTGTGCATCATGGCCATGCTTCTCTACGCTGTCATCAATCTTCTGGAGAAGCTCTACCAGAGGCAGATCTCCGGAAAGTAAGCAAAAAAGCAGCCGCGTCCGAAAACGCAGGCTGCCTTACATAGCCATATATTTCTCCTGTCATTGCCTACAGCTGATTCAGCTTCTCCACAATGGCATCCAGCCCCTCATCGCTGAAGGGATAGCGGTGTGTGGTCTTCTCTTCCCTGGTGGCCTCATAACAGAAGGGACCTTTCCAGATTGTCAGAAGAAACTCATCCCTGTCTTCACCGGACACTTTCTCGATCCGGTAATTCAAAGCTCCCTTGCTGCCGTTGAACTTTGACTTCTTATAAAAAGCCAGCGGAAAGATCATCTGCCTCGTAACAGCCATGTCTGTCCCTTCCTTTCCTTCCTAGATCTCAAAGGTCTCCATATCATCCGGCACATACAGGCTGCCGTGATAGAATTCTCTGCCCTCGTTTGTATAGAGCTCTTTTCTCCTGGCAATATTCTTGTCCTCTGTGTGGTAGAGGATCAGATTCGGGATCTGAAGCTCCTCAGCAGTCTGGCAGGCCTCCTTCACTGTACTGTGGTGCTTTTCATAGGGACCGAACTCGTCCGCCTCCCCGTACAGGCAGAATGCCTCGTGCATCAGCCAGTCACTGCCCTTCACAAACTCATAATCCCTCTCATTGTAGGGCTCGTCCCCGGCGCAGGTAAACTTCACATTGCCCGGCAGCATGATGGTAAAGCCGTATTGCTTGGCCTTTGTGGACCAGATGTCAAAAAATGTCACCGGACATCCAATGATCTCCTTTGTCTCCCCGTGCTCCACCGGAATGAGTTGGATGCGCTCACCGATGTGCTTTGTCACTTTTTTCTGGATGGTAAGGTCTGTGATCGTCTTGATGACCGGGATCAGGTCGCTGTGGCAGTAGATCCGCAGATCCCCCTCATATTTTCCCTTGTTCATATTCTGGCCGATCATGCGCACAAGCCAGATCAGCCCCAGAAGATGATCGATGTGCTCGTGCGTGATAAATATATCATGGATGTCCTTCAGCGGGATCCCCGCATCCTTCAGTCTCTTTAAGATCTGGTTGCCGCCGCCTGCGTCCACCAGGAAATGTCTGTCACCGTCGGAAAATGCAAAGCAGGTGTTATAGACCTCTGTCACCGCCGCATTTCCGGTTCCAAGTATCGTAAGTTTCATATTCCTTTTCTCCTTCCTGAAATCTGCCCTATTATTCTAACATATTCTTCCTTATTTTTTCATTAATTTCATTGACTTTTTTCAGATGGAAAGCTATATAAAAAATAAGAAGTACTATTCTACCAAGAAATAAAAAGGGAGTGAGCGCCGATGGACATTAAAGTTACGGAGGATATTTCCTCAGAATTTGTGGAGATCGTCAGAGATATTCTGGAGGATGAGGAGTTCCGCAAGCTGTCCGGCTATATCCAGCATGTAAAGACGACGCGGCTGATCCACAGCCTCAATGTATCCTATATCTCCTGGAAGATGGCCAGAAAGCTGGGATGTGATGAGCGGGCGGCCGCAAGGGCAGGCCTTCTCCATGATTTCTTCCTCTACAGATTCAGCGATCCAAAACCGGTGAAAGAATTCCAGGCATTCTACCACCCAAAGGTGGCTGCCAGAAACAGTAAGGAGCGGTTTGACATCTCTGAAAAAGAACGTCTGGCGATCCTGTCACACATGTTTCCGCTGGGTCCCCTCCCCACAAGCAGGGAGGCCTGGATCATCACCTGCGCGGACAAATTCTGCGCCACGGCCGAGCTGTGCTGTCTGCCTGTGGCTTTTGCAAAAGAGGGCCGCGTTGTGGTGAACCCGGCATAGTCAAAATCAGAAAAACACAACAGAAGGAGGTATCCAAAAACGGGTTCCTCCTTCTTCATCATTCTCTGGCATGACAAGAAAAAGACGGGCTTGCCCTGCACCCCGTCTCATCTATCACTATGCAAAAAGCCGGAAATCAGACTCGAACTGACGACCCCTTCATTACGAGTGAAGTGCTCTACCGACTGAGCTATTCCGGCTTAGCAGCTTTTTTTCAAAAGCCACAACTAATATTATATCGTATTTCCATTAAAATGCAAGAAGTTTTTTCTTTAATTTCTGTCCTGCAGGACCGCTGCCTCTAGGCCCCTGTAAACCGAATGTCCACCACGCATATCTCCGCCTTTGTCCCGACCCGCATATTAGGGCCAAAGAGTCCGGCTCCGGAAGTGACGATGCTGTGCATCTGCCCTTTTTGCAGATAGCCGCAGGGATTCTCCCACAGAAACTTCATAACCATATTGCCGGGGAACATCTGTCCGTCGTGGGTATGGCCGCCCAGGTCCACGTCCACTCCCGCATCCGCCAGTTCCTGCAGCTCTTCCGGCTCATGGTCCATCACAAGAACAGGCTTTGACAGGTCCATGTCGGCCGTGATCTCCTCCGGCGTCTTCCGAACCGTGATGCCACGCCCCGGCTTCCCTGCGTCAGCCCTGCCAAAAAGATAAAAGCTGTCATCGATGAGCACGCCCTCATCCTGAAGAAGTGTGATACCCGCCCGCTCCAGAAAGGCGTCCATCCTGGGATCGCTCTCTTTTTTCCCGTCTTTGCTTCCAAAGGTAAATCCGGCCAGTATCTTCTCCTGTATATCGTGGTTTCCGTAGCAGGCGTAGACGCCGTATTTAGCGGAGATGCCTCCCAAGATCTGAACCAGTCTGTCCGGGTCATCCAGAGCATCATACTCATTGTCAAAAATGTCTCCTGCGATGACCACCAGATCCGGCTTCTCCCGATTGATCTTCTCCACCATATCTTCCATCTGCCTGCAGCCGATATTGTATCCCAGATGTAAATCCGCTGCCAGCACAACCTTCAGGTCCTCCAGCCCTCCCCCGGACTTATCAACCGCCACCTGGTACTTCGTCGTGTGGATGATCCTGGCGTTCACCACGCCCCAGAGAGACAGTACAGCGATCAGCAGTGCTGCCGCGCCTCCGGCTATTGCCCGCCGCCTCCGGCTCCGGGGCCTGCTTTCTGCCCCATCCTCTTCATGCGCCGCGCCGCCCTTTCTGGAACGGCGGCGCAGCCAGGCGGTCAGGCGGATCAGTTCTGTGCAGGCCAGGATCAGCAGCGCGTACAACAGCACGCCCAGCCAGTAGTTGCCCACAGACTTGAAAAAGCGCTGGAGGCTGCCCGCCGGCAGGAAAAATCCCACCAGCAGGGACGTAGCAAAGAAAAGATACATCAGACCGGATACGATGCGCGCCGGCCGACTTCCAAAAAGTCCATGGCATACAGACAGCCACTGTGTCAGTCTCCAGAAAATATAGATATTTACAAGTATGTATAGGGGGGATAAATATATTGCAAGCACGCTGTTTTCTCCTCGTAATCTGTAATGCCTTTTCCAATGTTAGGGTGCTGCGCCGAATAGATGCTGTCCACGGCAAATACCGTCAGAAGAATCAGACACAGCGGGATCAGGATCCAGGAGCGGATGCGCTGGATCTGGTTGTCAAGAAGGGGCGCCAGCATATAGACGATGGCAATGCCTCCTATGCCAAAGACCAGCAGGCCTTCCGCACAGATCCTCCCGTTCAGGTTCAGGAAGTATCCGCTGTAATCCCACCATCTCTCTCCGTCGTGGAGGATCTCCAGAGCCAGTGAAGTGGCGTACTCCACACAGCCGCAGAGAATGACAATGCCGGCGAACTCAAGAACTGGCCGATTCCTCAGCCTGTTCAGGAGCATGAGGATCAGCACCCCTCCGCCTCCATAGATGGGCAGCCATGGTCCGTGGAGTACTCCTCTGTTGACAAATTCTCCATCTGTCACCAGATGCAGGCTGACCTCCCAGGCCCACCCGATCACAGAGAAGATGAAAAACAGAAGGATAATAGACCATATAGAATAGTGCCTGAGATAGTGGATCGTCTCTATCTTCGGCCTCTTCTCCACTTCCGGCACGGCGGAAAGCCTGCTCGGATAGGCCTTTCTGTCCACGGCGTCCTTTAGGAGCTCCATCTTCACCCGCCGGGCCTGCATCTCTTCATATTCTTTCTCTTTTTTTGAATTTGTCAGAAGAACACCCAGGCAGTCTGCAAAAAACTTCCGCACGCCGGACAGCTGCAGAATGTCCCTGGGCCGGCGTATCAGTGCAGAGATGACATCCTCATAGGCAAGGTAGATCAGCTCATCCTCCGGCATCTCATAGAGGTAGGTATCATTCAGAAACTCGCAGCCCTTCATATGCGCCTTCTTCGCCTCAGCCCGGAGATCCGCGTAATACTCACTGAAAGAAGCCGCCCTGTAAGGGTTTGAGTAGAGGATCTCGGACAGGCCCAGTGTCGCAGCTCCAAGAAAAGTCCACGGAAGAAAGGAGAGCTCGTAGACGAAACACTCCCATTTGTGTCCCTTCATCATCCTGCGTGACAGGCTGATGGCCTCCCTGGAGGAAATATCCGGGTTCTCCGCGGCAATATAGGGCACCAGGTAATAAGAATAGTACTTGATCACACCGCCAATGATGGTGAAATTCCAGAGCATCTGGTAGAGGGAGGTGCGGAACATAGTACAGCACACCTTTGTCCACTTCTTCACCCGCAGAAGGAACAGCATACGCTGGAACGGAACCTTCTCGTAGATGCGCCCCTCCAGGAACACACGCCTGGAGATCACTTTAAATATATTGACAAAGAAAAACCATACCACAAAGAGAAACGCCGCTCCCAGAAGGATAAGGCACAAAACGGCAAGGTTTTCAGAGCCCGTCAGAGAGTGGAGAGCCGCCAGCATGCTGACCAGTATGGAGCCGGAGGTCACGCTGTTCACCAGGCCGGCCAGCACCCCCCTTGTCCTTCCAAAAGCAGGATTCCCGCTTCTGGACCTCTCCACCTCTTCCTCCTTAATCTCCTGGGACAGCGCTCTTCCCTCTTCCTCGCCGTCTTCCAGGATATCGTACATAACGTCCGCAAAGCCCTCTCTGGTCCCGGAAGGTTTCTCCAGACGAGTCTGCGCCTCATACCCGGAGGCAGGGGATATCTCCAGCACATTCAGGGAGGAGGCAAACTCAGAGCCTATATAGGCTGCAATCAGGCAGATTGCCACATACAGGATATAATGTCTTTTCAGGGCTCTCCTCGCCCTGCGCTTCATCTCTTTTCTCGTAGGCATGTTTCTTCCCCCTCTTTTCGCTGTGTCACATCTGGTCTTTTCCAGCGCTGTGGACAGTAATCTGCGTGTAGGGGATATTGATCCCCTCCTCATCAAAAGTCAACTTGATATCCTCCAGCAGCTTCCAACGTATTCCCCAGTACTCCTCCATCCTTGTCCAGGCCCGTATCCCCAGGACTACGCTGCTTGTCCCCAGGGAGTCCACGAAGACGGACATCTCCATGTCTTTCAGTATGCCGGGCGTATTCTGGAGCATATCCTCCAGTATCTTCTTGGCCTTTCGAAGATCCGACTCGTAGGAAATATCAATCCGCAGGTCAAGCTGGCGCTCATCCTTGGCAGTCACGTTGGTCAGGCTGTTGTTCGTCAGCATGCCGTTGGGGATGACAATGGTCTTATTGTCCACAGTGGTCAGCTTTGTATGAAAAAGCTGGATTTCCTTGACCGTTCCCTCATTCTTGTTATTGTCCTCTACGATATAGTCGCCCACGACAAAAGGCTTCAGTGTCAGAATCAGCACGCCGCCTGCAAAATTGGAGATCACTCCCTGCAAAGCCAGGCTGACCGCCACGCCTGCCGCAGCCAGAATGGCCGTAATGGATGAAAGATTCACTCCGAAACTTGTAATCACCAGGATCACCAGCACTGTGTACAGGCCGTACTTGATGATAGAGTCTGTAAACTGGCTCACCCCTGTATCTGCGTTGGAACGGGCAAAAGCTCTTGCCGCAAATCTGCGGACTGCCTTGATGATATATTTTCCTGCAATGATCAGGATCACCGCAAAGAGGATCTTAAACCCAAAACCGATCATATCCGGGATATGGTCCTCTATAAACTGGAGAAACATGTTCACATTCTCTACGGTCTCCTCTGTTGTCTCAGCAATTTCTTCTGTATTCACAGGCATCTCCTCCTTATGATATAGAATCAGTCTACTCCTTCAGGGCCAGAAAAGCGCTCAGGTTCCCCCTGTTCCACCCGGACACCCGGTGGGAAAACAAAATCCGGGGATTGCAGCAGGTACACAGGTTCGTCACAGCGATGTGCTCCGGCAAAAGCCCGGCTCCTAAAAGATTGAGCTCATTGGCTTTCCACAGATCAAGCTGGTACTTCCCCCTGCCTTTCTGCTCCTCTTTCTGGTAAAACAGTTCCCCCCACACGGACGGATCGTAGTTCTCCTTGAACTGTCCGATCACATCCTCGCTCACTTCATAGCAGTCCTGGCAGATCGAAGGACCCACCGCAGCCAGGATATCCTCCGGCCTGCTTCCAAATGCCTCCTCCATCTTTCTGACAGTCACACCCGCCATATTGTGCACCGTCCCCCTCCATCCGGAGTGGGAAAGCCCCACCGCCTTGCGGACCGGGTCCACAAAGTAGAGGGGAACACAGTCCGCGTAAAAGGTGACAAGGCACAGCCCCGGCGTCTCTGTGATCATGCCGTCAGTCTCCGACAGGCTCTTCCCGGCGTCCTCCTCTGTGACCAGCGCCACATTGGTGGTGTGAGTCTGGCATGTGTAGACCATCTTCTCCCTGTCCACACCGATGGCCGCGGCAATCCTTCTCCGGTTCTCCTCCACAGCCTCCGGATCATCGCCTCTGTGGATGCTGATGTTCATGGAAGCGCATCCTCCCTTACTGACTCCTCCCAGCCTGGTAGAAAATCCCTGATTCACGATGCCCGTCTCCTCCAGAAGGGGGAAGGAAAGATAGGGCACACCGCCCTTTTCCTTTTCATCGATCATATGTCTCTGATCTTTGTATTTCAATCCAATACCCATACATTCACTCCTCATACTCAAAAGCGCCTTTGATCAGTGTGATCTTTTCCCGGCTGCCCTCAATGCCTACAACGTCAAAACGGCAGGGAACCCCTGCCAGGTGATGCTCCATCAGATAAAAGAGGGCGCACCTTGAAATGATCCTCTGCTTCCGGGGCGTCACAGCCTCCAGCGATCCGCCCTTTCTGGCTGTCTTTCTGTATTTCACTTCGCAGAAGACAAAAAAGGAACCGTCCCGGGCCACAATGTCAACCTCTCCTGCCCGGCATCTGTAGTTGAACTGCAGGATCTGATAGCCCTGCCCCTCCAGATAAGCCCCCGCTTTTCTCTCCCAGTCAGCTCCCATCTGTCTTTTGTTGTATGTCTGCCTGTATGCCTGCTCTCTCACCAATTTTGTATCTCTGGCATGGCCGCTCCCGCCCTGTCCACAGGCCAGCCTTTGTCACTGTACGAAATGCTGGATAAATGTCCTTCTGTGGATGGGAGTGGGACCGTATGTCTTCAGAGCCTCGATGTGGCTCTTTGTCCCGTATCCTTTGTTGGATGCAAACTCATATTCGGGAAAGACCTGACCATACTCCCGCATCAGTCTGTCCCTTGTCACCTTGGCAATAATGCTGGCCGCTGCGATGGAGACACTCTTGGCATCCCCCTTGACGATGGGGACCTGGCGGACCTTTAGATCCGGTATGGTGACCGCATCGTTTAAAAGGATATCCGGCTGTACCTTCAGCTGCGCCACCGCCATCCGCATGGCCTCATAGGTGGCCTGCAGGATATTGATCTCATCGATGCGCTCCGGCCCCACGACACCCACTCCCACTGCCAGGGCCCGGCTCATGATCTCATCGTAGAGCATCTCCCGCTTCTTCTCCGACAGCTTCTTGGAGTCATTTACATATAGTATCTTTTCGTCCTTTGGAAGAATGACAGCTCCCGCCACCACAGGGCCGGCAAGAGGACCGCGCCCGGCTTCGTCGATGCCGCAGACCGCCCCCCAGCCGGCATACTCTCTCTCGTACACACTCATGGCTTCCAGCCGGTCCAGCTCCTTTTTCAGCTTCTCTTCCTGCCTTCTCTTCTTTTCTTCTTCCCGCTTATTCATGTCTGATAAATCCTATCTTGTCAAATGGATAGATGCGCACCCAGGCCCGGCCCAGAAGGTCGCTCCTTTTCAGCACCCCCACGCTGGGGTCACGGCTGTCGGAGCTGTGGTTCCGGTTGTCACCCAGCACAAAATACTCATCCGCTCCCAGGGTGATAGGCTGGTCCGCAAGCTGTCCGCTCTCCATGGGCTCCGCTCCGTAGATGTCGCTCTCCAGCAGCTCCCCATTGATATAGACATAGCCCCCGATGACCTGGACCGTCTCCCCCGGCATGCCGATGATCCTTTTGATGTAGTATGTGTCCTCCTCATATTTATAAGGAAATACGATGATGTCATATCTCTGTGGATCACGGAACCTGTAGGAAATCTTATCCACGATCAGATTGTCCCCGTTACTTAATGTGGGTTCCATGGACTGTCCGCTGACCATGGTCCTCTGCCCCACATAGGTGATGATCAGGTAGCTTAGTCCTATAATGATCAGTATATAAACGATCCATCCCAGGAGCTCCCGGAATATACCGTGTTCTTTCTCTCGTCTGCGTCTTGCCATTTTATTCATCCTGCCTTTTTCTTACTTCCAATCATTTTATCATATCTGATCCGGATATTCCAGCGTCAGCCTTCCCAGCCTTCCATCCCGGAAGTCATCCAGCAACAGAGTGGACGCCTTCTCCATATCCAGCTCGCTTCCCCGCACAAGGCAGTGACGGCTCCTGGCGATCCCTTCCAGGATGCCATAGGCGTCCCCGTCCTCCTCTACACTGTATTTCTCCGCAAGGACACCCGGGTAGTTCTGCTGCATGAACTTTACGAACTCTGCGGCAAGCTCTGTCCTCTGCAGGATCTCATCCTTGATGGAGCCTATAAAAGCCAGCTTCATGCCCACGGACTGATCCTCGAATTTAGGCCAGAGAATGCCCGGCGTATCCAGCAGCTCCACATTTTTATTGAGCCGTATCCACTGTTTCCCCTTTGTCACGCCAGGTTTATTTCCCGTCTTGGCGCAGGCCTTCCCCGCCAGACTGTTGATAAAGGTGGACTTGCCCACATTGGGGATCCCCACCACCATGGCGCGCACCGGCCTGTTCAGAATGCCTCTCTTCCTGTCTCTCTCGATCTTCTCCTTGCAGGCCTCCTGTATAACCGCGTGGATGCTCTTCATCCCGCCTCCTTTTTTCGAGTTGACCTTGACACAGGAAAAGCCTTGCCCCTGGAAATACTCCATCCAGGCGTCATTCCACTTCTCCTCCGCCAGATCCGCCTTATTAAGAAGGATCAGTCTGGCCTTGTTCTTTCCAAGTTCGTCAATGTCCGGATTCCGGCTGCTCACAGGGACCCGGGCGTCTGTCAGTTCGATCACCAGATCGATCAGTTTTATATTCTCCTGCATCATCCGCTTGGCCTTTGTCATATGGCCTGGATACCATTGAAAATGCATGTGTTTCCTCCTTATAATAAATGTGCTCTAAGAACGCACCAGCCCAAAATCTTCCCAGGGCGAGACGATAAACCAGACTTTCCCGTATATATAGGACCGTTTCACAGCCCCCACGTCCGCCATGCGGCTGTCTTCGCTGTTCTCCCTGTCATCTCCAAGCACAAAGAATTCGTCTCCTGCCAGTTCGATCTCCTCCGCTGCAATGCCGGGGTCCGTGATCTCGCTGATCCCGTAATCCTCCTCCAGCTTTTCGCCGTCAATGTAGATCTCCCCTTCCAGGATCTGCACTGTCTCTCCCGGAAGGCCGATGATACGCTTGATATAGTAATGGGAGTTCTCATTTCCCTTGGGCTTAAATACGATAATGTCTCCTCGCTTCGGCGCTGTGGCGTCATATACGATCCGGTTCACAAGCGTCACGTCTCCGTTGCTGAGAATGGGGCTCATGGAGTCCCCCACCACAGCCACCCTCTGCCCGAAATACCACACAAAGACAAAGGCAAACAGACAAACGACGGCGATCTTGCCCGCCCACACTGCCACCGGTTTCAGCATCTCGATCCGAAATGTATTTCTTCTTCTGCGTCGTCTTCTTCTGAATTTCAATCCTCTCATAAATCTTTCCCTGTCAGAAACTCCTGTCTGTATAGCATAAAAGGGACAAGATACAGTATGTATTTGTCCCTTCCTCTTTGTTTTCTTATTTTACTAATTCTTTTACCTTGGCTGCTTTTCCTACGCGGTCTCTTAAGTAGTTCAGTTTTGCACGTCTTACTTTACCTCTGCGTACAACTTCAACCTTCTCTACGTTAGGAGAATGAAGCGGCCATGTCTTCTCAACACCTACGCCGTTAGAATTCTTTCTTACAGTAAATGTTGCTCTTGTGCTGCCACCCTGTTTCTTCAGGACTGTTCCCTCGAAAACCTGGATCCTTTCACGGTTACCCTCTTTGATCTTTCCGTAAACTTTTACGGTGTCGCCTACTCTGAACTCAGGCGCGTTCTCTTTGAGCTGTTCAGCTTCAATGTTCTTGATAATATCGTTCATTGTGTGACCTCCTTGTTATTCGGACGTTCTTAATACATTTTTCTATTCCCGCCTCAGCGCGGAAGCGTATCAGAGGACCATCTCTTTCTTCTCACAACGCATTTTATCATAGCATATGTACAGGAGAATTGCAAGGAAAATTTCCGCCATCTTCCCCTCTTTTTAGGACATTCTCAAGGACCCGCATCCGTCGGACCTGTCAGAACGGGCCATAGCCGATGCCGTGTGCCACCATGATCAGGATAAAGGCACTCACTATGAAAGAGAGATAGATCTTCCAGCAGAATCTGATCCAGGAGCCATAGTCCACCCCGCACATGGACAGCTGGACAAGGGAGCTGCCCGGCCAGAAGCTGTTGGTGATGCCGTCGCCGTACTGGTACGTGAGCACCAGCACCTGCTGGTTGATATGCAGGATCTTTCCCAGGGGCTGGAGAATAGGCATGATAATGACCGCTTTTCCGCTTCCCGATACCACCAGGAAATTAAAGAGGGTCACAAACACAAAGATGATCAGCAGCGCCAGGATCGCGCTCTTGTTCTCCAGCAGCTCTCCCATGGCGTGGACAATGGTGTCCATGATGCAGGCCTGGTTCATAAGCACCACTACTGACTGGGCAAGGCCCACGGCAAAGGCCGCCGCGAACACTCTGGTGGCGCCTTTACAGAAAAGCTGGCAGGCCTCACTTGGGCTGAACCGGAAAATAACGGTCAGCACCATGCCAAACATGACATAGAGAGCCGCGATCTGGGCAAAGGACCATCCCTGTGTGATACAGCCGTACCCCTGGATGACGATGACCGCAAGAAAGGCCAGCAGTCCCAGCACTCTTCGCCCGGTCATCTCCTCCGTGTGCTCCATCTCATCCTCCGTCTTCTGCCCCATGTACTCTTCGCTCACGATACTTTTTGCCGGATCCTTCCGTATCTTTCGGCAATAGCTGTACAGGCCCGCAAGGCCGATCAGATAGAACACCACCAGCCCCACAGCCCGGTAACCGATGCCGGAAAACATGGGCAGCCCCACGATCTGCTGGGACACGCCGGTGGTGAACATGTTCATAAGGCCCGATGTAAAGCCCACCGTGCTTCCCACGATAGCCAGACCGGCGCCCACGATCCTGTCATACCCAAGGGCAAAACCGATGCTCACTGCCAGCGGGTAAAAAGGATAGGCAGCCTCCCCGTATCCCAGGACTCCAAACACCACAAAGATGGTGTAAAAGATCCACACAACGGAAAATTCCCGGCCCCTGGTCCGCTTTAAGATAGCGCCGATCCCCGCGCCGAATGCCCCGCTGACCTCCAAAAGGTAGATGACGCCGGAACTGATGAACAGAGTTCCCATGATAGTGGCACCGTTCACAAACCCGTTGTACACCGCCTCAAAGTAGTTCATAAATGTGATAGGATTCTCATTTTCCACATATCGGAACGTATCCGGATCCACCACCGATATCCCCGTCGTCTCATCGGTGATCCGCTCGTAGCTTCCGCTTGGGATCACGTAGGACAGCGCCACCACCAACAGCATGATGAGCAGGAGGATGATAAATACATGGGGCATGTGGAAGCCTTTGCTCCTGGATGTTTTCTTATCCATTTTCTTCACTCTCTTTCTCTCTATAGATAACGATAACGCCTTCGCCTCCCGCCTATCTGCGGGAAGCCAGCCATGAGATGGCTGTGTAAGCGTGAAGGGCAGCTCCCAGAGGAAGCACCTCCTCGTCCAGCACCATATGGGGATTGTGGAGGGGCGCATTTCCCGGCTGTCCCGCTCCAATAAAGGCAAACATGCCCGGCACTTCCCTGGTGATATATCCGAAATCCTCTGTCCCCGTCATAGGCGGGATCTGGCAGACATTCTCTTTCCCCAGTATCTCTTCCGCAAAGGAGACAAGCTCCCGGCACAGCGCTTCGTCGCTGTAAGTGCAGGGCGTGTGGAACACAGTCAGGTCATACGCCCCCCTCCAGGCCTTCACATAGTGGTCGATGACCTCCGGTATCCGCCTTGTCAGATGGTCTGCTGCCTGGACATCCAAAGTCCGCACCCCGATATGGAGCTCCGCCTCCCCGGGAATGATATTGACAGCTGTGCCTCCCTTTGCCACGCCGCAGGTCAGAGCCACCATGGCCGCAGGGTCCGCCTCCCTTGTAACAAGCAGGTTGACAGCCTGGTACACCTGGTTCATGATCATCAGGGGATCAATGCAGAGCTGTGGCTGGGAGCTGTGGCCGCCGCTGCCCCTGATCTTCAGGATAAACGTATCCAGGGAAGCCGAATTGACGCCCACTGCATACCCCAGTTCCCCTGTTCTTGTGACGGACTGGACATGGAGCCCGAATGCGGCGTCCACCTTCGGGTTCTCCAGAAGACCATTCTCCACCAGAACTCTCGCCCCGGCGCCAGTCTCCTCCCCGGGCTGGAACACCAGCTTGACACTCCCGGCAAGGGAGTCCTCCCTCTCTTTGAGGATCTGCGCCGCCCCCAGGAGCATGGCCGCGTGGCTGTCATGGCCGCACATATGTCCATATCCATTCCCGGATCTAAACGCCAGATCACTGTCCTCCCGGATAGGAAGGGCGTCCATATCCGCCCGCAGCAAGATGCAGGGGCTGCCATGTCCGATCACGGCTGTCACTCCCTCGGCCCGCTCCATCCTGGGGAAACCTGCTTCCATAAAATCCCTGGTCACTTGTTCCGGCAGATCCCCGCCGCAGTTCTCCCACGGTATTCCCATCTCATCCAGCCGTTTTCTGATATAATCCGCTGTCTTTGGCAGCTCCATCCCGATCTCCGGTATCTGGTGAAGGTACCGCCTGTCCGCTGTGATCTGTCCTCGGAGCTCCTCCGCTCTCCTTCTGATCTCGGCCGCTGTCACTCCCATAATCTCTCACCTGTCTTTCCTAATTCCAATGCCCTGGTATGCCGCAAAAAGTCTGCACGCTCTATAAAAAAGAAAAGAGCCCCTCTGACGGAACTCTTCGAACTGACAACTGCCCATAACACTCCGCTGCGCATTGTCTCTATATACTGTACTGTAAGTATGTACGATCTTTACAAAAATATGATCGCGATTATCATAGCATTTTCCACTGCCTTTCGCAACTATTTTTCGGAATTTTTCTGTCAGCAGCAAAAACTTATCGGTTCTCTGGCAAACTCTCCGCAGAGAGCCACTGCCGCACAACGGACACATTCTCCTCCACTGCCTGGGCGATCCTGTCTACGGTCATTCCCATGCCTGCAAGGTTGATCGCCACGGCTCGTTTGCCTTCCTGTCTGCCTCGATTTTCGCCTCGGAGTTCTCCCCTCTTCTCTATCATATCCGTCAATTCACACATACGCTCCACGCCTCCTTCTTCACCTTTTAAAAATTTTACTCGCCGGGATAAGGCTCCCTGGCTGTCATCCTCCGGATCCGCCGTCTTGAAATAGCGCATCAGAGCTGCCACTTCTGACCCGTCATCCACCTGTGCATTAATATAAGTGACATGACTGCCATCCTCATACAACCTCAGACATGGCTTTTGCCCCTCTGTCAGAGATTTGCTGACATGACACACCGTCCTGCCCACATTCCAGATATCTGTCTCACTCACGTAAAAAATGTATCGGTCCGGCATTCCGCTGTAATCCTCTCCCTTTCCAAGGAGACTGCTGTCTGTCATCGCGCTGTAGAACCGGACTCTCCGGGCGTGATCCACATAGGCCTTCCGCTGTACCTCAATGGCGTAGAGAGCTCCGCATATATCCTCTGCCAGCACGTCCAGTCGGACACTCTTTGTCGCAATTTTCGAGATGCTGTACTGGGTCTTCACTCTCCGGAGAGTCAGTTCCTTTTTCCCCGTGAATATCCGCAGCACATACTCGCAGGCCGGGATGTCCTCCAGAGCCACTGACATGAATACGTCACTCAGCAGCGTAAACTTCTGGATCTCCCGAACCCGCTCCTCGCGGGTCAGCATCTCTGCTTTTTCTTGATTTTTTATGATCATTTAATCACAAGACACGGTACTCCCGATAAAATCCTGCCTGCAATTGCTAAAATCTTTATGCCAAACTTCTATTTACAATTACCGCAAACGCATTTGCCCTGCCTTTTTGATACTCATTGCCTGGCACTCTTCATACTCCTGGATACGCTTATTTATGGCTGAAAAATAATCTCGGAATTGATGATGGGTGAAAGCGTAACGATTGCGTTCTTGAAAAGAGCCATCTGTAGTTTGATACTGGTATACAATGCCAAGATAGCTAAAAATGCAATCTATTATTTTTGGTAACATGGAGTCATTACATGGCATATTTGCCGAATGCGTTCTATAAAGAGAATCAGCCACTTTTATCAAGCAAATAGATTTATACTGGAAATCCATAAAAGGAATGGTAGATAACCCGTTGCAAAACGATCTGATTACAAAAATGGAATTTTTGATCATCTCTTCAAAATCTGTTTCATTCACAGAAAAACAATCTTCTTTTTCAAAATGCCATCCAATATAAGGAAGAACAAAATCAAGGATGAAAGCTGTTTGCTGCGCATCAAGAGGATTTGTTCTCGTGTCGGTTGCCCTTCTCCGTATGTTGTAAAATGAAGAATTGCGATGAAAGAAACTGTATAATATCTCGCCGGGTGTTTCCGGTAAATCAGAATTGGTGTCTTCGGCACAGAACATACAGATATACAGTGGGATTCTCAAGCATTCTACTAAAGGTTTACTTGCCATAATGAGTCCAATTTTTGTTTCAGACATCTTACATTTTTTCAAGTAAGCAATAATATCATTATTTTCCAGACCAATCAAACGGATATTTTTAAAACTGGAAGCATAGTATGCAGCCTGTGTTTCTCTGCTTGTTGTAATAATACGAACATTATCAGTATGTGATAGATGGTTGTCATTTTCAACAAGCTGATAAAGGCTCTGATACAGAGCTTGGTGCCCTCCAATTGTAGAGAGTAATTTGGATTTAATAATATTTGTTAAATGTACAAAACCATCATCCGTTATGATTTTTTTAAAGATGCGCTGATTCAGAGCTCTTTTGCCAAAAACATTTTTTACTGTTTGTTCTATATTTATATCTTCTTCTTCAAAGAGCATCAAATATAAGTCTTTATGTTCAATCCCTAATTTTTTACAATGCGTTGATAATGCTTTCAGGACATCACTTAATATCATGCCAATCATCTCCTTGTTACTTATTTGTACCATTCGTTGTTACCGACATTTTCCACTTATGAGAGTAATGTATGCATATAGCAAAGAAATGCTCTTGAAAATATCATACCATATTCTGATAAATACCTTAATATCAAATTCTACATAAATGTTGAATTTGACGAGCAATGGTATCGGAGATGTGGAACTTAGAGAGCGGGTATTTTGATACACTTATTTTAACAACTTTCGGAGGTGAAAAAATGACACAGGAAGAAATAAACACATATATGATGGCTTTGCCCTATGATGCGATGGGAGATTTTTCAGTGTTTCGTGAAGAAAAGCACAAGGAAACTCAAACAGATTCGGAGAAAACTCCACAGCAAAAATAATTGTTTCACTTTATAGGACAGGCTTAGCAGGATAACCTGCTGACCGTTCCAGTATAAAGCACCAAGAGAGGGGTTCGGTAAAAACCAATCCGTTTTAAACATTTCGTTTTTCTTTCCCCTACGATGCACCTTGAAAACTGAATATTTCCTTTCTTTAAATTATTTTTTTATTGTTTTGAGATAAAATTTTGGTTTTCCTTATATCGGTTTTGTGGGCGGTCCCCGGTTATGTACACTTCCCATATCTCACCTCTTTTCTGAAAAATCCGCATAAAAATAAGACACATCCATAAAAAACGTGTCTCATTCCTCATTCATACAGTAGCTTTTCCTGTCTCATGCTGTTTTCAGCCAGAGCATCCCAGCAGTTATGTGTTTTAAATCAAGTCTCTTGAAAAAATATCGCACAGTAAACTGTATTGATATTGGGGATGGTACAGTGGATCTTTTAGTAATCAGAAATGGAAAACCGGATTTATCCGTTCGTGTCAGTGATCGTTCTGGTATGGCAGTTCTCCGTTCTGAAATATCGAATGCAATTCAACAAAATTATGGTATTCACTTGGATTCTTCTGATGTGGAACAGGTACTGATGCAGGAAGAAACTATTTTAGATGAAATCATAATGCGATTTATGGTCTTATTTCGATTGTCTTATTTCCTTATTATATAGATTGCAAAAAAATAAGAAGTATGTTACAATTTTATTAGCACTCAACAAAATAGAGTGCTAATAAAAGAAAGGAAAAAATGAATGAAAACTTACATTATTCTAGTAGGCATAATAGTAATAGCAATTGTAGGTATAGTCTTAATGATAAAAAAATGTTTTACAAAATCAAATTCTGAGACAGATATATCTACGACAATGATAACAACAGGAATATCTTTGATTGTAGCTGCTTTTCCTGGGACAAAAGAGATAATACTGTCATTTATTGCAGAAATGGCCGATAAAAATGTGATTTATGAAACGGATTATGCAATGATTATCTGTGGAATGGTTTTAATAGCATTCGGCTTTTTGTATAAGAAGAATATTCGGGATAGAATATACATTCTTAATATGTTTGGAATTCCGGTGCAAAAGGAAATCAGCGATGACTCAAATGTAAAAGAATTAAATCTTGCAGATTTCAAGGTTAAAGAAATTATCATTGATATTGTTGATGTGTTCAATGTGAAAATGACAGCAAAAATTAATGAAATAATTGTAAAGAAAATAGAAAAAGTATGTACTGCGTTTGTAAATAGAAGTAATGGATTCAAGTCTTGTTTTACAGGTATGGCACCTATTCCTTATACCATTCTGGCGGGTACATATTTAGCATCTGGAAAAGTAAGAAGATATTTTGAATATAGAAGAGCAGATTCAAAGTATTATGAGTTGTCCAAAAGGAAAAAGAAAGATTATCAGAAGTTAAATACTAGTTATCCCAACCAGCTGAATGTGGCATCTACAGAAGTAGTGGTAGCACTTTCGGTAACAAGAAAGGTGCAAAAAGTTGATTTGAATCAATTTGGAGTAATGGATGTTGTTGAAATTGGATTACCGACTCCAGATGACAATATTATTCAATCATTAGTGCAATTGGATGAGTATGCAGGGGAAGTATTAAATCAGATAGAGGGATTGAAGCAAAAATATCCTTCGATTCAGAAAGTGCACTTTGTGGCATCTATACCGAGTTGTTTGTCAATAGAGATTGGAAAAAGATTTGCTCTGAACACACATCGGTTGCCACAGATTATATCTTATCATTTTGTGAATACAGAAACACCAAAATATCCATTTGGTGTGATTGTTTCGGATGGATCAGCAGGAAAGGGAAGTTTTGTGAAGGGGTGATGTTTATAGATGTATGATGTATCAAAGGATTTTAGAAAATTTTATAAGAATTGTGTCGTTTTACAAAGTGAAAAGCAGCAAAATTTAAGGGACAAAAAAGACTTAAATATTAAGCGATTGGAAGATGGCTTAGATTTGTATAATCAGGAAAATGATACACATTATGCAATAGCAGAGAAAAGAGTTCAAGGCAGCATGGCAATGGCAACAGTTGTACAAAACGATAGCAATGATTATGACATTGATGTTGCAATTGTGTTTGATCAGAACAATATTGGCGATCTATCACCATTACAAGCCAGACGATTGGTGTGTAAGGCTCTTGAAAAGAAATGTGGACAGTTTAAAGTTACGCCAGAGTGTAAAACTAATTGTGTCAGAATTCAGTATGCAGATGGATATCATGTAGATTTTGCGGTTTACCGAAGATTTAGAGAGGAAGAATCTTCCGAGTATTCTTATGAACATTCTGGTGGAAGCAAATGGACAGCTCGAGATCCGGCAGCGATCACAAAATGGTTTCAAGATGAGGTAAAAGATAACGGAACGGAATTAAGGCAGGTTGTGAGATTATCAAAGATGTTTTGTAAATCTCGAAACGGATGGGTTAATATGCCTGGAGGCTTAATTCAATCTGTTTTATGTGATGAAGTTTTTGCCAGTGAGTATAGTAGGATAGACGAAATATTTTATCATACAATGCTTAATGTCAGAGACAGACTGCAGGAATCAACAGAGGTATATAATCCTACAGATCCGGATATATCTTTGCTAACAGCACAGAATCATTATGACAAAATGGATAATTGGTTATCAAGGCTGAATGATAAGCTTGAAAAACTTAGTGTTTTGGAAAGCGATGATTGTACGTACAAAGAGGCTGTTGCTGCATGGGAAATATTTTTTAATCATTCTTTTTGGAGCGAGCTGGGTACATCATTATGTGAGTGTGCATCAATTCAGAAGTCAGTATTTAGTGATACTGAAGAGTATATTGAAGATTTGGTTTCAATTAATGATTGTTATAATGTGGATATTAAGTGTCAGGTGGAAGCGAATGGAATAAGGAAACAATTTTTGAGCAGATTCTTAGAAACGTATCCACAATTTTATAAACTGATTCCGCATGGCATGAAGTTACATTTTGAAGCTATTACAGATGTACCAAATCCAGATGCAATATGGTGGAAGGTTCGAAATGTTGGCGAGATAGCTGAACGTAAGAACGATATACGAGGGCAAATCGAGAAAAAATGGTGGAATTATAAGACAGAAAACACACTATTTGGAGGACCGCATTTTGTAGAGTGCTATGTAATAAAAAATGGAGAATGTGTTGCCATGAAACGGATAAGTGTTCATATTGGCGAGGCAAGTATTTAGTTTCAACAGAAAAACCGCAGGGAAGATTGATACCTTGCGGTTTATTTTATGAGTGTAACACCGCAAGGAAGCAAGACCGCAAAAGTATAAAAGAAGGGGCTGTCGGGAAATAGATAGTCCAAATCAGGGGCAGACGTGACTCGCATGAGTCACATCTGCCCCTGAAATTTATCCTCTAAAAAGAGAAAAAGATGGCTAACGACAACCATCTTCCTCTCCGCTCCATGTTATAATGGAACTATGCTAAAACAAGATTATTATAACGATTTTTTTGAGTTTGGGCAACAGAAAATTAACTTCAGTTTCTTCGAATTGAGTTTACCCGACGACGATCCAGTCTATACCCTGAAAAACGTGATGGAGGAGTTGGATTTTTCGGGCCTGCTGGCCTGTTATTCAGATAAGGGAAGAACCGGGTTTAACCCAATCATGCTGTATGCTGTTGTGACCTATGCAAACATGCGCGGAGTCAGGGCTGTTGACCGTATTGTTGACCTGTGTCAGCGAGACCTTGCATTCATCTGGCTGACCAGAGGGCAGAAACCCCAAAGGGATGTCTTTTACGATTTTAAAGGGAAAAAGCTGACAGGAGAAGTCCTGGATGAATTAAATTATCAGTTCATGCGCCGTCTGGAAAAGGAAGGCCTTATTACGCTGAAAGAGCTCTACATCGATGGGACCAAGATTGAAGCAAACGCAAACAGATATACGTTCGTCTGGCGGGGCAGCCTCAACTATCACCTTGCGGGGCTTCTGGACACCATAGATGCCCTTTATGCAAAGTACAATGCCTTTCTGTCCGAGAATGGGTATGGCCCCAGATATGACCTCGGGGATGCCCACATGTTCGTGATCGAAGGAATGGGGAAAGTCAGGAAAGTCATTAACGAAAACAGGAGACGGAAACTGACAAAGCATAAGAAGATATCCAATAACACCGTCATTGAGATCGATCACTGCTCTCCGCTTGAGATCCTGAAGCTGCAGAAGAACCTGGAACGGATTGCAGAAGGGGAAGGGATCGGATTCGTTTACGGAAAAGGAAAGCATAAACCGGAAATCCAGAAGCTCTACGAGGAACTGGAGGAATGCGGGATTCGTCTGATGGAATATAAGGAATGTTTTGAGATCATGGGGAAAGACCGCAACAGCTATTCCAAAACAGACCTGGAAGCGACATTCATGCGGATGAAAGAAGATCATATGATGAACGGACAGTTAAAACCGGCATACAATGTCCAGATCGCAGTAGAGAATTACTTCATCGTCCACGGATATGTGAGCAATGACCGGACAGACTATAATACGCTGATCCCGGTTCTGGAAAAGCACCAGAACGCGTTTGGGGATATGTTGGAAGCGGTGACTGCCGACAGCGGCTACTGCATCGAAAAGAACCTGCTGTATCTCAAAGAGAATGAGATCAAAAGCTTCGTCAAACTCCAGGACCATGAGAAACGGAAAACCCGTGCTTACAGAGAAGAGATCGGAAAGTATTACAACATGACATACGCGGTCTTTGAAGATGAGCATTATTACATCTGCCATGACGGAAGGGAGCTCCGCCATATCCAGACGGAAAGCAAAGAGCAGGACGGCTATACCCAGACGGTGGAGGTCTATGGCTGTGCGGACTGCAGCGGCTGTGAGCATAAATCCAGATGTCTTTACAGATACAATGCGGAAAAGGATTCCGATCGGAATAAAGTGATGAAGATCAACGAACAGTGGGAGGAGCTGAAGGAAGAGTCCCATGCGAACATCCAGAGTGAAGAAGGGATCATGAAACGGCAGACACGTTCAATCCAGACAGAAGGACACTTTGGAGATATCAAAGAGAATGAACACTTCCGGCGGTTTAACTACCGTTCGGGGGAAAAAGTGTATAAAGAGTTCATGCTGTATGTGATCGGTCGTAACATCTTGAAATACCATCGCTTTTTGCATCATGAAATCGAGAAATACGAAGGGAAAAAGGATCAGAAAGCCGCTTAAGAGATGGAGCGCTCCTCAAAATCCAAACAAGGGACTTTTGCGTCCTAAAATATGAAGAAGAAAAAGGAAGAGACAGTCTGACAGAGGATCGGTTCTTAAAAAAGGCCGAATTCTCTGGGATTGTCTCTTCCTTGCATGTCAGGGATTAAAATTCGGTATTAACCGACAACCCCTTTTATTTATCTGCAGTGTAGTTCTTCTATCAGCCTGGTGAGCTCACTCTCCTCCATCTCCAGATCCTCAGCAATCTCCGATATACTCTTTCCCCTGGATAGTTTCTTGCCAATCTGCTCCTTTAGTAAAGACACTCGTCCTGCTTCTCTTCCTTCCTCCCAGGCCTCCTGCCGCTCCTGGCGGATATGCTTTGCCTGGTCATATTCGTAGATACTCATTCTCTTCGCCTCCGCTCGGTTCTTCATCAGAAACTCTGCAAGGATCCCCTCCCGGATACATTCTGTGATCGCATTCTCAACTGCCTCTTCTATAGACTGCTCTTTTGCGTATCTTCGCACCCTGGATGTATAGGCAGCATAATCTGCCAGTGTTCTGCTGGCGTTCATCAGCTCCGGATTATGTCCCGCGTTAATGTTCAGCATCAACACAGTAAGCTCCAGCTTATGCTCGTCCTCCTCTGCCTCGTAGAGATCTGACATCTTAAGTATCTGCCTGTCCGGCTGCTCTTCCTCTCCATTATAAAAAATAATGAACTGAGGCGAAGGGATCTTTACTGCTTTCATTCCGTACAGATTTTCATCTCTTGTCATGTCCGCGTACAGATCCGAAAGATACAAAAGCATTCTGAGAGGGAGGTTGGGACTGTAGGTGGACTGGTGCTCATAGAGGGACAGCCGGGAGTCGATCACAAAGGACAGGTCATTCTTGATGGCCATGTAGATCGCATTCTCCAAAGTATTGATCTCCAAAAGCTCCGGATCCTTATAGTCGGTTCCTCTTACTGCATTATACAGCTCCAACAGTCTCTCTTTTTCGCTGAACAGCATCGTAAATATGGATGACTTGTAATTCCGGTTCGGAATCGGGTAGCTTCTTTTCCTCATATGTACCTCCTTCTTGTTAAGATCTGCAGGAGGTATCCTGCCTGGAAAGAAGCATTTTGCTCAGGAAACCTCTCTGCTTTGTGTAATGGAAACAAAAGCATTGAGATTTCTTTTGAATTTTGTAGAACTTCAGATGCGGCAGACGCCGTAAGAGAAAAACTGCCAGAAATATAATGCTTTACATATATACTAGCACATATTCCTGACAGTTTCCATAAAAATTTCTGTTTTATTCTTCCTCTTCTTCCATTTCCTTCTCCCTCAGGATCTCCGCCGCCAGCTTCTTCTCGTCCGCTGTCAGCTCCGCCTTCTCAAGAAGGTCCGGCCTTCTCCTGGCCGTGCGGATGACAGACTGCTCCCTCCGCCACTTCTCGATATTGGCGTGGTGTCCGGACAGGAGGATGGGGGGCACCTGCTTGTCGTGCCATACCTCCGGCCTGGAATACTGGGGATACTCAAGGAGGTTGTCCTGGAAGCTCTCAAATTCCGCGGACACGTCATTGTGAAGGACTCCCGGCACAAGGCGGGAGATGGTATCTACCATGACCATGGCGGGGAGCTCGCCGCCGGTGAGCACGTAGTCTCCGATGGAGACATAGTCTGTCACGATCTCCTCCAGCACCCTCTCGTCGATGCCCTCGTAGTGGCCGCACAGCAGCACCAGATCTTCCTCTTCTGCCAGCTCCTGGGCCATCTCCTGGCTGAATGTCTGCCCCTGGGGGGAGAGGTAGATAACCCTTGTCCTCTTAGGCTGGGCAGATGCGGCGCCTTCCGCTTCGTGCGCCTCCGTGTCTTCTTTTCGCTTCTGGATCTGCTCCTCAATGGCCTGGTAAGCCAGATATACCGGCTCTGCCTGCATCAGCATGCCGGCTCCGCCGCCGTAGGGATAGTCGTCCACGCTGTTGTGTTTATTGAAAGCATAGTCCCGGATGTTGACAGCCTCGATAGAGAGAAGGCCCTTCGCGATGGCCCGCCCGGTGATGCTGGTGCCAAGGCCGGCCATCACCATGTCCGGGAATAGTGTCATAATATGAAAATGCATCATGGCAGAAGTCCCTCCATCAGATGGATGTGCATCTCATTTTTTTCCGTGTCCACACGGAGGATGCACTGGCGGATGGCCGGGACGAGGACTTCCCCGTGCCGGTCCGAATCGATGATGTAGACGTCATTGGCCCCGGTCTCCAGCACGTCCCGAAGGACGCCAAAGTGCTCTGCCGGATCGTCCGTGTAGACGTCCATGCCGATCATGTCGCCGATGTAGTACTCGTCTTCGCCCAGGGGTGAGGCGTCCTCCCTGTCGATCATAAGGCTCTTCCCTTTGTATTTTTCTATGTCGTTTATGTTATCGATCCCCTTGAATTTCAGGATAGCGAACTGTTTGAAGAATTTTACATGTTCGATCTCCAGGGGGATCTGTTCTTTTCCTGTGTCAAGATATACTTTTTTCAGCTCTCTGAAATACTGTGCGTCATCTGTGGTGGGAAATACCTTCACCTCGCCGCGGATGCCGTGGGTGGAGGTGATGACGCCTGCCTGCAGTTGTTTTTCCATCTTTATTCTCCTTGTAAAGAAAAGCGTGTCCCGGAAGATCCCGACATACTGTCTCTTTGTCCCTTCCTGGACCCGCTCTTTTTCTTAGCCAGCGATATCTACTACCACTTTCTTATCTTCTTTTGAGGCTGCTGCTTTCACGACAGCGCGGATTGCCTTGGCGATACGCCCCTGCTTGCCGATGACTTTACCCATATCTGAGTCAGCCACTTTCACTTCCACTATGGTTGTGCGGCCTTCTTCCTTCTCTGTCACAACAACGCTCTCGGGATCATCTACAAGTGCTTTGACGATGACTTCCACTAGTTCTTTCATACTGCGCACCTCCCAGTATTATTTTTCAATGCCTGCTGCCTTGAAAATCTTTCCTACTACCTCTGTAGGCTGCGCACCGTTGTTCAGCCATCTCTTAGCGGCCTCCTCGTCTACTTTGAAGACGCTGGGATCCTGATTCGGATCGTAAGTGCCGATTTCCTCGATGAATCTGCCATCTCTTGGGGATCTGGAGTCAGCTACAACAATTCTATAGAAAGGAGCCTTCTTCTGTCCCATTCTCTTTAATCTGATCTTTACTGCCATTTTGTTTCACCTCCACATATTTATTAATCTATATGGCACATGCGCTGTACACGCCTGTGCTGGTTAAAAAGGTAATCTGAATTTTCCCTTTTTACCACCTTTTCCGATCATCTTCATCATCTTCTTCATCTCGTTAAACTGCTTGACCATGCGGTTTACCTCGCTGATGTCCACACCTGCGCCTTTTGCGATGCGGTGCTTTCTTGAAGGATTCAGAAGATCCGGGTCGCGGCGCTCCGCCGGAGTCATGGAATAGATCATGGCCTCCATCCGCGCCATCTTTTTCTCGGCCTCCTCGGCCTGGCTGTCATCTAACTGCATGCCCTTTTTACCGCCCATGGCGCCCATGCCGGGAAGCATGCTCATGATACCGGAGAGCCCGCCCATCTTCTTCATCTGCTTGGTGCTCTCCAGGAAGTCGTCGAAATCGAACTGGTTTTTTTTCATCTTGCGGGTCATCTCTTTGGCCTTCTCCTCGTCGATCTCGGCTCCTGCCTTCTCGATGAGGGTCAGCACATCGCCCATGCCAAGGATTCGGGACGCCATCCGGTCCGGATAGAACTGCTCCAGATCCGACAGCTTCTCTCCCATACCCACGTAGAGGATCGGCTTGCCGGTCACTGCCTTGACAGACAGGGCCGCACCGCCTCTTGTGTCGCCGTCCAGCTTGGTGACGATGACACCGTCGATGCCGATCTTCTGGTTGAATTCCTCCGCCACATTGACCGCATCCTGTCCGGTCATGGCATCGATCACCAGGATCGTCTGGTGTACTTCCACAGTCTCCTTGATCTCCTGGAGCTCTGCCATCATGTCCTCATCAATGTGAAGACGGCCCGCTGTATCCAGGATCACCAGATTGTTGCCGTTCTTGCGGGCATGCTCCAGAGCTGCCCTGGCGATGTCCGCCGGCTTGTGGCTGTCACCCATGGAAAAGACTTCCACTCCCTGCTTTTCTCCATTCACCTGGAGCTGTTTGATAGCGGCCGGACGGTATACGTCACAGGCCACAAGGAGAGGTTTCTTCCCTTTCAGTTTATATTTTCCCGCCAGTTTTGCGGTGGTCGTTGTCTTACCTGCCCCCTGGAGACCTGCCATCATAATAACAGTGATGGCGCTTCCGGGCTGGAGCTTGATCTCTGTGGTCTCGGATCCCATGAGGGCAACCAGCTCCTCATTGACGATCTTGATGACCATCTGTCCCGGGTTCAGCCCGTTCATCACGTCCTGCCCGATGGCACGCTCCTGCACATTCTTAATGAAGCTCTTTACGACTTTGAAGTTGACATCCGCGGCCAGAAGCGCCCGCTTGATCTCCTTCATAGCCTCTTTGACGTCGTCCTCTGTCAGCCGTCCCTTGCTCCGCAGATTGCGGAACACATTCTGAAGTTTTTCTGTCAGACTGTCAAAAGCCATTCTTAACTCCTCTTTGCCTCTCTATTACACATATTACAAATTACAACTCATCTATGATCTCTCTTGCTATCTTTCGGATCTCCCGGGCAAGCTGGCTGTCGTCCTCCGGGTCATACTGATCCAGCACCTGATCGATCCGGTGCACTTTCTCCCGGACTGCCAGGAATTTCTCCACCAGGTGGAGCTTGTCTTCATAGCCCTGGAGCGTCTTGTCGCAGCGCTTTACCAGATCGTGGACCCCCTGCCGGCTGATCCCCGCCGCCTGGGCGATCTCACTCAAAGAGAGGTCCTCCAGCACGGACTGTTCGTAGATCTCTTTCTGGTGACTGGTCAGAAGTTCTCCGTAGAAATCATATAACAATGTCTGCTTTAAAAAATCATCCATCTCAAATCACCTGTGTTATCATATAACAAAGTTTTCTTGCTGTCAAGCATTTTTTCTTGACACCACGCAAAATTTATTTTTCACACATCTCAGCCCCAAGCATATGATGTACTGTAAACAAAATATGTTGGAGGCAATCATATGAGCGACTTATCAGCAAACTGCGGATGCGGATGTGACTCTGGTGTACGTTCCGGCTGTGGATGCGGAAGCGGATTTGGAGGAAACAGCTGCCTGTGGATCATCCTTCTTCTGTGCTGCTGCGGCGGCTTCGGACGCAGCGGCGGCGACTACGGATGCGGATGCGGCAATGACAGCTGCCTGTGGATCATCCTTCTTCTGTGCTGCTGCGGCGGTTTCGGAGGAAACGGCTGCTGCTAATGGCAGATAGGAGGGCTGCGGCCGATGGACATATGCGTCTGTCGGGCGCAGCCCCTTTTAGGTGTCATACTTTTTTCTTTTTTTCCATATATATAGTTACAACACTCAAGACAGGTGGGCTGTATGGATAAACGCACGCCGCTTCCCATGACTCCTTTTGACACCCTCACATCCTCCGGGGAACTGCAGATGGTGAAGCTTTTACTCCCCTATACTCCCCCTGCCATTCAGAGGATGCTGGCCTTTTTCATCAAATTCACTGAGCTTCAGAACACGGTCCGCTACTTCGGCGTCTTCTCCCGCGCACCGGTGCGGGAGGAATTCCAGGGCTCAGCTCCCTCCTTTCCGGAAATACTGGAAGAGCTGAAGCCCTACATGGGGGAAAGCAGTGAGACTGTGGACAGCATCCTCTCCGCCATGAGTATGATGGAGATGATGAAGGACATGGATCTGTCCGGGATGTCTTCCCCCGATCTGTCCGCAGCCGACGGTGGAAATATGGAAGACATCTTAAATATGATGCACATGTTCCAGTCCCCACCTCCGGGCGGGGACACCCGGGAAGACACGGAAGACGGCAATGATCATAGCAGAAAGGAAATGAATGACAATGGCGCAGGAATGGATGGATCATCCGGCAATGAAACATATTGATCCTGTCAAACTGGAACTCATCAAGACAGCTGCCGCCCAGACTTCCGGCAAGAGCGGAAACAGCCTGGCAGCGGCCATGATGGCTCTCATCTCCTCCGCAAACAGGGAGGGCATCCGGTTCTCCCCGGAAGAGACATCCCTTATCCTTGAAATCCTGAAGGAGGGACGCTCCCCAGAGGAGAAAAAGCAGATCGACAGCATGGTCAGCCTTGTGATGGCCCAGATGAACCGCAGGAAAAAATAAGGCCGGCGCATAAGGGACCAGGTCCCCTTGCGCCGGCATGGGCATATCCGGGCGGGTGGCGGATCACAGTCTGTAGTGTTTCCGCATCTCCCGCCTTTTTTCTGCATTTCTCCACTCTTCTTTCTCTTCCTCTGTCTCCAGCTCCAGCCTGGGCACTCTGGTTGGATGGTCATTCTCGTCCAGCGCCACCATGGTAAAGTAGGCCCGGTTGATGAGGGTCCGGTTGCGATCCAGATCCTCCACGCAGGAGTCCACTTTTACTTCCATGGATGTATTTCCCACGTACGTCACCTTTCCCGTGATCACAACCACATCTTTCTGATAGGCGCCCCGCAGGAAGCTTAAGTTGTCCACGGAGGCGGTGATCACATTTTTTCTTGTATGCCGTTTCGCCACAAGCCCGGCCAGCTCGTCCATCCACTGCATGAGGATCCCTCCGAACAGTCGTCCCGCCGCATTGAGGTGGTTGGGACGCACCATGTGGACAGTCTCCGATACGGACTCTGATACTTTTCTGCTCTCTGTCATTTTGCAATCTCTCCTGTCTGTCATTTCTTTGTTCACTGGACAGTATATCAGATAATCTGCTATACTAAAACTGATTTTAGATGTTTTTGTGATTTCATATCGTGATAGGAGGAGAACCATGCGCAATATCAAGCTTACCATAGAATACGACGGCAGCCGCTACCAGGGCTGGGTCCGTCTCGGAAAAAACGAGTCCACCAACACCATCTCCAACAAGATCCTGGAGGTCATCCGGAAAATGACCGGCGAGGACGTGGAGCTCTTCTGCGGCGCCCGCACAGAGGTGGGTGTCCACGCCTACGCTCAGACCGCCAGCTTTAAGACAAACACGGACATGAAAGACTACGAGATCCAGCACTATCTGAACCGGTATCTGCCTATGGATATCGCCATCACCTCTGTGGAAGATATGCCGGAGCGCTTCCACGCCCAGCTGAACGCCAGGTCAAAGATCTACATCTACCGCGCCACCATCAGCGACGTGCCCAGCGTCTTTGACTTCAAGTACACCTACCACTGCTTCCGCAGGCCGGATATGGATGCCATGAAGGCGGCGGCACAGCTTCTTCTCGGAAGGCATGACTTTAAAAATTTCTCCACGGTAAAACACAACAAGTCCACCGAGCGGGAGATGTACCAGATCGACATCTACGATGACGGGGAGGAGATGCAGATCTCCATGCATGCAGACGACTTCCTTCACAACATGCAGCGGACCATCGTGGGCACGCTTCTTGAGATCGGCCTTGGCACAAGGAAGCCGGAAGATATCACCGCCATCTTTGCCGGTGAGCAGCCGGCCAGTGCGCCCTGCGACCCCAAGGGAATGTATCTGCAGGAAGTGCGGTACGATCAATAGATCAGATTGGCAAAAAGCACGATAAACGGTATAGCGATCAGGGTCCTCTCCATGAAGACAGCAAAGAGCTTCCAGAAGCCCATCGGCACTTCGCTCTTGATGACCACTGTTCCCACCTCGGTCAGATAGATGATCTGCACAAGGGACAGGACACCGATGATGAATTTTGTCTTTACAGCCACCTCGGTCCCCGCGATCAGGAGGGCCGGGATGAACATGTCTGTAAACCCGACCAGTGTGGCCGGCGCCACAGCAAATGCATCCTCCACGCCGAAGAGCTGCAGATACAGCCCCATAGGATAGGAGATCCAGTCAAAGAATGGTGTGTAGGTGGCAATGACCAGGGCCACAACACCCCAGGACGCCACAATGGGGATCAGATCAAAGAGGGTTCCCATCATGACTTCCAGACCATTGGTCAGCACGGTGTCCAGATGGAACTGGGACGCTCTCTTACAGCTGGACTCCAGGGCAAATTTCCACAATCCTTTTTCCTGGGGTCTGTCCTCAGCCACCTGCCGGCCTGTCACCTCCCGGTATGTATCCGGGATCGTGCGGATGGGCGGGATGCGCACAATGATAACCGCCAGGATGATGCCGATGACGCAGATGCAGAGATAAAAGACCGGGAAAATAGGGTCCAGTCCAATGGTGTTTGCCACCATCAGGCAGAAGGGCACGGACACAAGGGAGAAGTTGGTCATAATGTAGGCTGCTTCCCTCTTCGTGTAATACCCTTTCATATACTGCTCTCTTGTCAGGATGACCGCTGCATTGGCCGCTCCGAACCAGGATGCGATCAGGTCAACGGAGGCCCTTCCCGGCACGTGGAACAGTGGCCGCACCACAGGCCGGGCGATGACGCCCAGGAATTCCATGATCCCGCAGTCGGTCAGGAAAGGAAGGACAAAGCTGAAGGCGATCAGGATGCAGAACAGTGTTCCGCACAGGTCAATGATAGTCCCGCCTGTATCCGGGGAGACCACCACTTCCGGCCCCACACCTGTCACAACCATGACGCCCGCCACGGCTCCAATGATCTTGGACACAAGATACAGAGGCGTGGTGCAGAAAGCCTTGCTCAGGTAGCGGTTCTTCCGGATAAGATCCGGCTTTGCGAAAAAGTCATAGGTGCTGAGCACCGCGGACGCCACGATCAGCGTCACCACAATGTAGATCAGACTGCCCCCAAAGAGAGCCTGGAGCCACATTTTCACAAAGTCCAGCAGAGTCGTAAAAGAGGACTCATAGGGGATGGGCACCAGGAACATGAGCACGCCGAAGGCTGACCCGAAAATAAATTTCAAAAGATTCTTCTTATTTATATAAGTTTTTTCTGCTGTATTTTCCATTATTCTCCCAGCTCCTCCACTTCTCTCATGGCCTCAAAGATCATATCCTCCGTCACCGGGTAGGGAATATGCTCCATGTCAGGACCTGTCACCGTCTCCCTCAGGACCGCCGCCAGATACTCCCTGTCAAGGGGAACGCCCATCTCTTTCAGCGTGGAGGGAATACCCAGCTTTTCAAGAAACTTCTTCGCCTCCCCGAGGCGCTCTCTGTCCTGGTCCACCGCAAGCTGCACCAGAACGCCGTAGGCCACCACGTCTCCGTGGAGGTACTTCTCCTCAAAGCCCGGGAGGAGCACAAGCCCGTAATATACCGAGTGGGCGATGGCACAGTTGTAGTCATCCAGCACCATCAGGGACACCATGCCTGTGCTGACGATATTGGCCAGCACCGCCTGCTGCAGGGCAAAGGATGGCTCATGTCTTTTGCAGTCCGCAAGGGCCTGGACACCGTGTTCCAGGAGGGGGCCATAACACAGGTTGCTGATCTCCCTGCCCAGGGCAGAGCTGTGATCCAGCCTGTCTCCTCTGGCCGCGAAGTGACACTCAAAAAATTTACCCATCGTATCTCCCATGCCGGCCCGCAGATACTCCCAAGGCGCATCCGCAATGACGCGGGTATTGATAAAACAGTGCCTTGCCGGCTTGTCATAAAAGTAAAAGCTGTCAAAATTTCCATCTTCCCTGTACACCACAGACAGGGCTGTCGTTGCCGCACAGGTGGCTGCAATGGTTGGGAAGGTAAAGACCGGAAGTCCGGCTCTCTCGGCAGCTCCCTTTGCTGTGTCCAGCGCCTTGCCACCGCCCATGCCAAAGATCATGTCCGCTCCCAGCTCCTTCGCCCGGTCCGCCCACCGGTCAATATCCTTGTAGGTGCAGTCCGCTCCGAACTCCACAGACTCCAAAACGACAAGGTCCGTCCCTTTCAGGACCTCCTCAAGAAGCCCGCCTGCGGCGTCCATGGCTTTTCGCCCGCCGATCAGGAAGATCTTTGTTCCAAAAGGACGGCAGACCTGGGGCACCTGCCCGTAGGCGTCCTCCCCGATGGTGTAATTTGCAAAAAATACTGAATATGATCTCATGATAACAACTCCTGTAACTTTCCAAGGCGGCTGATCGCCTCGTCGATGGTCTCTTTTTCTCTGGCAAAATGCAGCCGGATCAGATGGTTCACTTCTTCTTTAAAGAAGCTGGAACCCGGCACAGCGGCCACACCGATATTTTTGATCATCCACTCGCAGAACTCCAGGTCCGTGCAGCCCGCAAATCTGGGCAGATCCAGGAATTTCTGTATATCGATCAGGACAAAATAGGTACCTTGTGGAACATTGTGAGCCAGTCCGATGCGGTCCAGCCCGGCCAGGAAATAGTCCCTCTTTTCTGTGTAGATCTTTTTCAGGTCTTCATAGTAGCTGTCCGGGAAGTTCAGCCCCGCCACAGCTGCCTCCTGGAGGGGCGCTGCCGCTCCCACCGTCAGGAAATCGTGGACCTTCTTGGCCGCTTCCACCACTTCCTCCGGCCCGATGAGATATCCAAGGCGCCATCCGGTGATGGAGTAAGTCTTGGAGAGGGAATTGCAGGTGATGGTGTGTTCATACATGCCCGGCAGGGAAGCCATACATGTGTGGTGATAGGGCTCGTACACCATGTGTTCGTACACCTCGTCTGTCACCACAAAGGCGTCATACTTCACAGCCAGCTCTCCGATGGCCATCAGCTCTTCCCTGGAGAACACCTTTCCACAGGGGTTGGAAGGATTGCAGACAATGATAGCTTTCGCCCCCGCCTTAAATCCCTCCTCCACAAGGGAGATATCGAAAGTGTACGCCGGCGGCACCAGGGGGATATAGATAGGATCCGCACCGGACAAGATAGCGTCCGCCCCGTAATTTTCATAGAAAGGCGAGAACACCATCACCTTGTCCCCGGGATTGCAGATGGTCATCATGGCACACATCATGGCCTCTGTGCCGCCGCATGTCACCACGATCTCCGTCTCCGGGTCAATGGCCCGCCCGATGGCTTTCTCCTGCTTTCTTGCCAGGGCCTGGCGGAAATTTCCCGCCCCGAATGTAATGGAATACTGGTGAGGTCCCTTGTAGGCCGCCTCTGCCAGGGCGTCCATGATCTCCTGCGGCGGATCAAAATCCGGAAATCCCTGGGATAAATTGATCGCTCCGTATTCATCGCTGATCCGGGTCATCCTGCGGATCACTGAGTCGGTAAATGTGCCCACTCTCTCACTTAATTTTGGCATAATCGTTTGTCTCCTCATCTATTTAAAATTGACTGTCCTGTCTATCCCGATTATAATAAAGTATACCGTTACGGTATAGTCAAGGAGGAAATGTATAATTATGCAAAAATTAGACATTCCATGCATAAAAACCGGGGAATTTGCCGCTCTGTGCGGCACCAACAAGCGGACCCTCTTTCACTACGACGAGATCGGCCTTTTCTCTCCCGCTCTCACAGATGAAAAAGGATACCGCTATTACAGCGAAAACCAGTGCGATGTCTTTTTCACCATCACCTGCCTGAAAGAGCTGGGCATGCCTCTTAAGAAGATCAAGGACTACATAGACCACCGCAGCCCGGACAGCTTAGAAAGACTTCTGCTCACACAGCAGGAAAAGGTGGAGGCAGAGCTGGCTCAGCTCCGGCGCATCCGCACCGTCATTGAGACAAAGCTCTCCCTTGTCAGACAGGCCAGAGACTTTCAGGATGTACAATGCCTCTCCCCTGTTCTCCTGGAAGAGCAGACAAAAAAAGAACTGCTGGTACTCAGCAGTCCTCTGTATACATCTGACCATGACAAAATCTTCTCCGTGCTCTGCAGCCACATCGGCCTGTGCAGCCGTGAACATCTCAACTGCGGCCACCCCTACGGCGCCATGCTCCCCACCCCGGCTCTGCAGGAGGGAGACTATGAGACTTATGCATATTTTTTCACCAAGACTTCTTTCTCCGTGGACGCACTCCCGCCGGACACACAGGTACACATCAAGCCGGCCGGCACCTATGCCGCCGTCTACCTGCGGGGCGACTACTACCGTTCCGAGGAAGCCTGCCGCCGGCTTCTTGCCTTTGCAGGGGAAAATGGCCTGTCTCCTGGCAGTTTTATCTACAAGGAAGCCGTGCTGGATGAGCTCTCGGCAGATGAGGAACACTATCTCACAAGAATTTCTCTATTATGCGGCCATAAAGAAAGGCAGTAAAAAACCGCTGTGAGGGCAGATCTGCCTCTGCCGCACAGCGGTTCACTCTTTACACATATATCAGCCGTACATCCGACTTTTCTGCTTTTTTCCGGTCTTCTGCGCTCAGCCTGCCTGTAGTGATCACAGCCGTATAATCCGCCAGATGGTTGACTTTTGTCACGGCCTGTTTTCCGAATTTGGATTCATCCACTACCAGATACGCCTTCCGGCATCTCTGGAGAGCTTTCCTCTTCAGAAAAGCCTTGTCTACCGTCGGTGTGAAAACCTCCAGCTCTTCATTGATGGATGCGGCCCCGAAAAAGCCCACATCAAATCGGAAATCTTCCAGCATCTGCGTCGCATAATAGCCCAGCATGCTTCCGGTACTTTTCTGTACCATTCCGCCGCACAGCAACAGCTCAGCCTGGCTGTTTTTCAGAAGTCCGGCAATCTCCAGGTCATTGGTCATGACCATGATATCTGGCACGTTCTGGATAGCTTTTGCAATTTCATAGGTGGTCGTCCCGGCGTCCAGATAAATGTTGTCTCCCGCCGAGACGAGGGGCGCGCACCTGGCGGCCAGTCTCACCTTGTCCTGCATATGGCTGGTACTCTTGTCTGCGTAAGTCACTTCCTGCTTTGCCACCGCACCTCCATGGCATCGCTCAAGTATATTGTCTTCCTGCAGTTTTTCCAGATCCCTTCTGATCGTCATTGTGCTGACTTTCAGGTCGTGAGCCAGGTCATCCACCTGCACACTCCCCTGCACTCTGATCAATTCCGCTATCTTTGCCTGCCTCTCTGCTGCCAGCATACAAATCACCTCTTAAGGATTATTGTACACGATTACATGAAAATACTCAATATCAGGACTTCAACAACTCCGATAGCCCATGCGATGGTGGATGTGACAGACCAGGTTATAAGCTGATCTTTCGCCTCTTTTACACCCAGTGTCCTGTTTACAACCCAGAAATAACTGTCGTTGAAGTATCCGAAGAACAGGGAGCCCACGCAGCATGCGATGGCGCCCAGTGTGGGATTCACACCTGCCGCGATAATAATCGGCGCAGAGATACTTGCAGCCGTTGTCATGGCAACTGTTCCTGATCCCTGGATGAAGCGCATCAGTGTGGAAATGATAAGAGGCAGCACGATGATCGGGATAGCAGTCTGCGCCAGTCCCTCTGCCATGTATGTGCCAAGTCCGGAGTCCTTGATGATCTGTCCGAGGGCTCCGCCACCACCTGTTACCAGCATGATGATACCGGCTGACTCCATACCTTTCTCCATCTCTGTCAGGGCTGTATGTCTGTCAAGCACCCTGCCCAGCGTAAAGATGGCAAGCACGAGTCCAAGGCCCACTGCGATAATGGGCTGCCCAAGGAAGATCAGCACCTCCATGATGCCTGTCGTTGCGCCAAGGGCTGTTGCAACTGTGTTGATAAGGATCAGCACGATAGGCAGAAGAAGCGGTGCAAAGGATGAAAATGTTCCCGGCAGTCCTTCTTCGTCCATGTGGAATGCGTTCTCATAGTCAGGCTCCTGGTAGGGCATGGAGATAAAGTCCCCATTGTCGTCCGGAATCTGAAAATACTTTTTGCTCAGATATAATCTGGAATAAGCGATACATCCGATAGCCATCGGGATACCCAGCACGATAGTGAGAAGGATAAAGGATCCTACATCAATGCCGAAGATACCGCACACACCGAGAGGTCCCGGTGTAGGGGGCACAAGGGAGTGGGTGATAACAAGACCTGCCGCCAGGGCCACACCCAGTCCGATGACTGATTTCTTCGTAGCCTTTGAAATCGCTTTTGCGATAGGTGAAAGAACCACGAAACCGGAGTCACAGAAGATCGGGATAGATACAAGGAAACCTGTCAGACACAGAGCTTCCTCCTCTCTCTTCTTGCCAAAAAGTTTCAGGAAGGTAAACGCCATCCGCTTGGCTGCTCCTGTGGCCTCAAATATCTGCCCCATCATAACGCCGAAGCCGATGATGATACCGATGCTGCCCAGGGTGCTTCCAAATCCTCCTGTTATGGAGTTGACAATACCCAATGTAGTGCCGTCATCCAGCGTCGTGTTCGAGAGCGGCATGCCACCCACAACGCCCACGATAACTGTACAAATGATCAGTGCGAGAAACGCCTGCACTTTTGTCTTAAGCACAAGGAAAATAAGTACAACGATACCGATCAAAAGTCCGATCAGCATCCTGTTGCCGTCCAGTCCTCCTATCATAACAATTTCCTCCTTTAGATATGTTTCTTTTTACTTTGTAAAATGAGGTGCGTATTTTGCGGCCAGCCGGATGGCTTCGATCATGCTCACGGCACTCACTTTTCCGGTGCCCGCTATATCAAATGCAGTGCCGTGATCCACGGATGTCCGCAGGATCGGCATTCCATTTGTAATCGCGATGGTTTTTTCAAAATCCAGTGTCTTTGTGGCGATGTGTCCCTGGTCGTGATACAGGGAGAGAACGCTGTTGTATTTTCCGATAGCCGCCTGGTGGAAGACAGAGTCAGCGCCCACAGGTCCTGCCACGTCGTAGCCCATCTTTTTCAGCTCCTCAATGGCGGGGATGATCTCCTCCACCTCCTCCCAGCCGAAGAGTCCGTGCTCTCCGCTGTGGGGATTTAATCCTGCGATAGCCATAGTTCCTTCCTTCACACCCAGCCTTCTTAAGGCTTCTGTACACCTTACCACATAGTCCACGATGCGGTCCTTCTTGATCATGTCCAGCATCTGCCGCAGGGACACATGCCTTGTCAGGAAAAATACCCGCATGCCGTTTGTCTCAAACATGGTCAGCGGATCTTCCGTGCCGGTCAGGGCTCCGAAGATCTCTGTGTGTCCGATAAAGTGAACATCCCCTGCCTTAAGGGCCTCTTTGTTGATAGGTGTAGTGGACACTGCGTCCACCTCCCCGGCATTGGCAAGCTCGATGCTCCTGGCAATGTAGTCATAGGCCGCTTTTCCGCACATGCCGCTGACTTTTCCGAATGCAAAAGCATCCATGTCCACATTGTCCAGATCGATCAGGTTCAGGATCCCCTTCTCGTACTGCCCCTCGGCCGGCTTCTGGATCACGTTGATCTTCAGATCCGCGCCCACAATGCGGATCGCGTTCTCCATACATTTTCTGTCTCCCACGATGACGCAGTCCGCCACGTCTGTGACCTCCTCAGATGCCAGCGATTTTGCCACGATCTCCGGGCCTACGCCGGCGGGATCCCCCATGGTCACTGCAATAAGCGGTTTACTCATATTCTCGTCCTCCTTTTTTTGTCTGCATGGTTGCTGTCTATACTGTACATCTTAGATGTACAATTTCTCCTTCAGATAGGTGATACACCGGTTGATGGCATCATTCTGTCCCTGGCTGCCGCCCTTGGTGATAATGTGGACGCCCTCGAACTCTCCTTTCAGGAACTGCCCGTAGGCTGCCAGCGGGAGCACTTCGTCCATCAGGCTCAGGCCCGCCGTGTCAAACTTGGCGCACACAGCTACTGTAATGTCTCCGCCGCTTGTGTAGAGCCCCTTGAATTCAGGCTCCGCTTTGAAGATCCGGTAGGTGATCTCTGCAAATCCGGAATTGATGCGCCCTGTCACATCGTCCATGGAGCAGTTGTACTTCTCCATGTAGGGCTTAAAGTCAATGCGGTTCTCCGGGTAGATGCCGTCCCCTGTCACTGTGGAGACTACATTCAGCTTACATTTTTTCAGGATCTCCTCCGTTACCCGGCTGATCTCTTTTTCCCTTCTCTCCTCGTCCTCCAGAAGTTCTTTTGTGTTCACAAATACATTGTGCGTCCTCTGGGAGAGCCACAGCTCCTCCATCTGGTTCTTTGTATTTGGATGCACGCTCCCGACCACTGCCAGGATACGGCTCTTTTCCTGCTTCTGGGAAGGTGTGATCAGCTTTCTGGCCAGGGTAGCTGTAAAGACGCCCGGATCCACTGCCACTACTTTCAGCTTGCTTGTGATCACCGCGTCTGCGATAAGATCCAGGTCTTCCTGGGTCACACAGTCAATGGTGAGGATCCTGCATCCTTCCGCCACATGCTTTTTCATCAGGTCCGCAAGATAATGCTTCCCGTGCATCAGATCCTTCATCAGGATGGATGCCACTTTGTACTTGCTCTGCTGTTCAAAGAGCACCGCGTCTTCTGATATAGTGACCGGTGTCTTTGGGTCAATGGCAATGTCTGTCTTGTGCAGCGGCAACCCGTTTACGAGCATGTAGCCGCCGATGACAATGCGTCCCGATGACGGGAAACAGGGTGCCACAATGGCCACATAGTCCTCGCCCAGACAGTCCAGCATAGCATCTGTCTCGCTTCCTAAGTTTCCCCGAAGGGTGCTGTCGATCCTCTTGGAATAAACCTTTACATCATCGTTTTTGAGCAGGCTGCAGACATTGTGTACACGGTTGTAGGCTATCTCCGGATCTACACCTCTGCTGTCCGTGGGATACAGTACACAGTCGCAGTCCTTCAGAGTGCTCAGTTCGATCCTCTCCGCATTCATGACCGTGTAGGCTGTATAGTTCATCTTCTTCAGAAGTACACCAGTGGCATTTGCCCCTGTCAGATCATCTGCAATTACAACACACTGAGGCATGTCTTGTTCCTCCTTTGCGCTTTGTATGTTCATTTCTGTTTATATTGTACTTCTGTTGTTCGTTTTTGTCAATTTAATCTAATTTTTATCAATATAGTTATACAAAACTAACAAATAAAATGTTTGTTTTCGTTGTTTTTTACGTTTGTTTTCGTCTATTATGCCTTTAAAAAAGAAAGACCTGCCCAGAGCCAGGCCTTTCCCTTTCTTTTCCCGTTATATATTTGTCAATCCGCTTATTTCCCGATCAGAATCTCCACAGCCTCTCTGAGAGTCTCGTCATCTCCCACGTTGCCCGGGAAGATCACGTAAGGCGTCAGTGGAAATCTGCTCTCATCTCCCGTCTGCCACACCGGGATACCGGGACGGATCTGTCCCAGCACATTGGCGCGTTTTACAGCCAGCGCCTTTGTGCCCACATCGCTGGAGGTGATGCCTCCCTTAGCGATGACAAAGGCAGGTGTCACAGACAATCTTCCCACCAGGGACTGGACCGCGTCGGAGATCTTCACGGAGAGACGCAGCTCGTCCTCCTTGTCCCCTGTGTCCGCTGTGATGAGCGCTCTCGTGGTGTAGCAGCACACGGTCCTGCCGCTCTTTATGCAGGCCTCTTCCTTTTCAAGGCAGCGCTGCACTTCCGCTTCAAATGCCGCATCATCCTTTACCAGAGTGGCGTCAAGCTCGATGAACTCGATCTCTTTCAGCTCTTTTAAAGCCTCCACCTGGCGGGTGGTCTTCTCGGTGTGGGAGCCCACCACGATAATGCCGCCGTTCTCTGTCTCCTTCACCACCATCTGCTCTCTTGTAAGGAGGGGCTGGCTTGTAACGCCGCCCATGACCTTGACAATGGCAGCCGCTGTGCGCATCATGTAGACTTTTCCTTTTCTCATGGCGCGGTAGAGGGCCACGCAGAACACCTTCACGTCCACATAGTCCACTGCGTTGACAATGATCTTGTTGAAATCATGCACAGCCAGGAGCTGCTCCTCGATCTTGTCGATCTCCATGTTGTGGATATCTTCCAGGGAGATGCAGGTTACGTCCTCTTTCTTGTACGCTCCTTTTGTCTTTTCCTCCACATACTCCGGCATGGTGGCCGCCGTGTACCCGAAGGTCTTGTCTTTCGCGAACTCGGTCTCGTTGGCAGGAACCAGCTCATCGCCGTATTTGACATAGTGGACATTTTCTATGGTGAACCTTCCGCCCTCTTTGAAGAAGGGGCAGAGGATCTCCCCGTCTATCACCTTGCCGGTGTTCTTTTCATAGTCCGCTTTCAACAGCTCGGTCTCCAGCGGGTAGTGTCCCCGCAGGGTGCTGTCGCTGCGGCTGATAAAGATATACTCTTTTCCTGTCTCCTTTGCCACCTCGTCTACCACAGCCGCGATCTCATGGTGCGCCTTTGTGGTCTGCTCCGCCGTAAATCCTCTGGAGTTGGTGAGCACGTAGAACAGGCTGTTTTCCTCGTCAAAGCCTGCCCGGATGCTGTCCTTATCCCAGCTTGTGTAGACAGAGATATCGTGGACCGTCTGCACGCCGGTGGGGTCGTCGTCCAGGACTACGATCTTTTTGTTGCTGGCTTTGATCTCCGCCTCCAGAAGGCTGTCAATGTAAGCCTCGTCTATCTTTTTATAAGAAGTGATCACATCTGCACTGATGGACATATGTCTTTCCTCCTCTAATCCACTTTCTTTACTTCCACATCTGCCAGTTTCTCAAAGTACTGTACAATGCCGCCGTGATCGTCCTCCATATGCCCGTGGATCTTCAGTGTCTGCATGATCTCGTAGAGCTGCGCTGTGTAGGGAATGGGCACGTCAATGGCGTGAGCTGTATTGACAACATTCTTGATATCCTTGTGATTGATGCGGATCGGTCCGCCGGGTTTGAAGTTGCGCTCCACGATCATAGGGATCTTGGCATCCAGCACGGCGCTGCCTGCCAGTCCGCCGCGGATGGCCTCGTAGACTTTCACCGGATCTGCCCCTGCCTTCACAGCCAGGACAAAGGCCTCGGACACAACAGCGATGGTATTGTTTACAATGATCTGGTTGGCCAGCTTGGTGACGCTGCCGCTGCCTGCCTCGCCGATGAGAAGAGCAGAAGATCCAAGGATATCAAAGTAAGGCTTCAGGGCCTCGAAATCCTTCTCCTCGCCTCCGGCCATGATAGCCAGCGTGCCTGCCACAGCTCCCGGCTCTCCGCCCGACACGGGAGCATCCACAAAACCTACGCCCTGTTTTTTCAGTCTCTCATAGCACTCTTTTGACTCCACAGGTGTGACGGAGCTCATGTCGCACACGATACTGCCCTCTTTAATGGTGGATGCCACACCTCCCTCATCGAAGAGGATGGATTTTGTAATATCACCGTTGGGCACGATAATGAACACTGTACTGCACTCTTCTCCGATCTGTGCGTAGCTGGCTGCCTTTGCACCGGCTGCCACCACATCTGCCACAGCCTCTTTATTGAGGTCTGTCACCAGAAGCTCCACGCCTGCCTTCAGAAGGTTCTTTGCCATGGGACGTCCCATGATCCCAAGTCCGATAAATCCTGCTTTCATACTTCGTTCTCTCCTTTACATATGTTTTTGATTGTTTTGCACAAAAAGTCACACATTATCCGTACATATTTGTTACTTTTTGTTCCTTATGCTTACACTTTACTACATACCGGTATACCGGTCAATCCCCTAAATTTCTTTCTCTGTTTTTGCCAATTCAGGCCTTTCAAATTTGGGCAGAATCCCCATAAACACTGAATTTGTGCGTTATTTTATTAACACTCCATCCCACCTGTGGCGGATGGATAAAAAGTGGATTTTTCACAGGTTTCTATTGGATTTTATACAGGAAACAGTGTACAATAGAACTAGATTTTTTTAGAATTTGCATCTATCTTTGACAAAACATAAACGATTGCCAAAAAGGAGCCCTAAGACATGATGACATTGAACGAACAAGCCTATGAACATTTAAAAAAGATGATCACGGAAGATCAGCTCTCCTACCAGGAGATCTACTCGGAGACAAAACTTGCGAAAGAGCTGGGCATCTCCCGCACCCCATTCCGGGACGCCATCCACAGGCTGGTGCAGGAGGGTTACATCGACATCATCCCAAGCAAGGGATTCCGCCTTCACCAGCTCACAAAGCAGGATGTGACAGAGACCTTCCAGGTCCGCTCCGCTCTGGAGACCTACTGCACCATGGAGATCACCCGCACCCACACCTCCAGGAAAGCAAAGCGGCTGTTCAGGGAGCTTTGCTTCAATATGGAAGAAATGAAAGAAATCCTGGACACAACACAGTCTATCCAGGATTTCTGTACCTACGATTTTCAGTTTCATGTGGCGGTGGTCCGCTATCTGGAGAACCAGCAGTTCTCCGCTATATTTGACACCTTTATGTACCGGATGCAGCGGCTGGCCCAGATGTCCCTCTCCCACCCGGGACGTATGGAGGACACGTACAACGAGCACCTCGCCATCCTGGAAGCCATGGAGGCCGGGGACACAGCCCATATCTACGACATTACCCTGCGCCATATGGATGTGCCAAGGGGCATCAACCTGGAGGATCTCTAATCCTCCTTTTTTATTTTCTCCACCGAGTCCCGGTTCACCCTCTCCCGAAGCGCCGCCATCCAGGGGATATCCCTCGTCTCCTTCTCCCCGTAGGTGAGCTGCAGGTCGTACTCCAGGGGCAGCCAGGTGGAAAGGTCCGCCTCATTGTGCTGGATCAGCGCCTCCAGCTTGTCCATGGCGTTCACAAGCCGTGCCTCCGGCGTCTGCTTCTCCCGGACCTCCCGGAAAATTTCCCGCAGCTTTTCCCCGCGGGGGCCCGGCAGAAGGCCGGCAATCTCTTCCTGCGCCTCTCCTTCCGTCTTTTCATCCTCCCCGGTCTTTTCAAAGGCAGGGATGTCCCCTGTGACCGCCTCCCCCATATCGTGAAAGAGGGCCAGCTCCATGACCCGGTTCATATCCACATCCGGGAACTCATCCCTCACAAGCCAGGCAAAAACCATGAGGCGGTATACATGCTCCGCCACACTCTCATGGCGCCCGCTGCTTGTCCAGGAATGGCGGGTGCGGCATTTCAGCTTTTCCGCCAGTCCAAGGAACCCAAGCAATGTATCGTGATCCATCATGCTGTTTTATCCTTCCAGTATCTTAACGTAGTATGTCCGGTTTCTTGGGCCGTCAAAGTCGCAGAAATACAGGTCCTGCCAGATCCCCAGGATCAGCTCCCCGCCGCTTAAGATCATGGTCTGGGAGGGGCCGAACAGGGTGGTCTTCATGTGGGCGTGGGAATTGCCCTCCGCGTGTCTGTAATAGTCCGTCTTTGTGGGGAAGGCTTTCTCAAAGCCCTGGAGCATGTCCCGCACCACATCCGGATCCGCGTTCTCATTGATGGTAAATCCTGCTGTCGTGTGAGGGGAGAAAACTACCACGATGCCGTCTTTTACGCCGCTCTTCTCAATGTCCTCCCTCACCATGTCCGTCACCTTGGTCATCTGCTGTGATCCTCTCGTGGAAATGTGATGTTCAAACAAATGCATATCTTTGTCCTCCTTATTATTTCTCCAGAAATCTCATGAGCTCATCGTACTGTTTTCTCATCAGTCTGTAGCCGTGCTCATAGAAATGCATCAGGGCGTCGTAGTCCTTCTCCAGCCTGGACACCGTGGGGATCAGAGGCCTAAGGACAAAGATCTTCCCCTCCGCCTCCTGCTGCTCCAGAAGTTTCATGGTCCTGTTGTACACAATGCTCCTGTTCACGATGCTCCGGATCAGGTTTGGATATTTTTTGTAGGCTCTGCGGTAGAGCTGTACAGTGGCCCGGGAAGGCATCTTCTTGCGGTAGCCCGGGTTTCTCGTAAGGATCACAATACTCTTTCCGTTGCCGATCTCCATGGCCCTCTCTATGGGGATGGAGTCCGCAAGACCGCCGTCCAGGTAGGGGATACCGTCCACGTTGACCATAGGGCAAATGAGGGGCATGCTGCAGGAAGCCCGGCAGATCTTCATCAGCCTCTGTTTGTCTGAATCCTCAGTCATATACTCTGCACGCCCTGTCACGCAGTTGGTTGTCACGATCTCGCACTCTATGTCCGAGGCAAAGTATGTGTCATAGTCAAAAGGATAGATCTCGTTGGGATAACGGTCAAAGACCATGTCCATATCCATCAGGCTTTTTTCTTTGATAAATTTTCTGAATCCGTAGTAATAACTGTATTCCTTATCCTTCTGGATCATGCAGTCCCTTGTCCTGCCGGGCTGTTTTGACACGTAACCCACCGCATTGCAGCTTCCGGCCGAGACGCCGATAACGTAGGATGTATAGAAATCCTTTTCCATCAGATAGTCAAGAGCTCCCGAGGTAAATACTCCCCTGGTGGCTCCGCCTTCCAGTACCAGTGTTGCTTTTACCATATTGTCAGCCTCCTTTTCAACCTATATTATATACGGATTTTTTCCGGTTGGAAACCACTGTTTTTTGTTTTGTCAAAGCCGCTTTTCTCCTTGCTATTTCCGCCTTTTTTTGCTAATATAGGCTTTGTATGTAAAAAACCTTGTAAACAGATTGATAAGGAGCAGGATTTATGATCAGTACAAGTAATGTGACACTGCGTGTCGGTAAAAAAGCATTGTTTGAAGATGTAAATATTAAATTCACGGAAGGAAACTGCTACGGCCTGATCGGAGCCAACGGAGCCGGAAAATCCACCTTTCTCAAGATCCTTTCCGGACAGCTTGATCCAACAAGCGGCGAGGTCATCATCACACCCGGTGAGCGCCTTTCCTTCCTGCAGCAGGATCATTTTAAATATGACGAGTTCCCTGTGCTTGACACGGTCATCATGGGAAATGCAAGACTCTATGAGATCATGAAGGAAAAGGAAGTGCTCTACGCCAAAGAGGATTTCACAGACGAGGACGGCATCAAGGCCAGCGAGCTGGAAGCTGAGTTCGCCACCATGAACGGCTGGGAGGCCGAGTCCGACGCTGCCTCTCTCTTAAACGGTCTTGGCATTGACACAGATATGCACTACAAACTGATGAAGGACTTAAACGGTCCCGAGAAGGTGAAGGTCCTTCTGGCCCAGGCACTCTTTGGCAACCCGGACATCCTTCTTCTGGACGAGCCTACCAACCACCTGGATCTGGACGCCATCGCCTGGCTGGAGGAGTTCCTCATCGGTTTTGAGAACACGGTCATCGTGGTATCCCACGACCGTTATTTCCTGAATAAGGTCTGCACACAGATCGCGGATATCGACTACGGAAAGATCAAACTCTATGCCGGAAACTATGATTTCTGGTACGAGTCCAGCCAGCTTCTCATCCGCCAGATGAAAGAAGCCAACAAAAAGAAAGAGGAAAAGATCAAGGAGCTGCAGGAATTTATCTCCCGGTTCAGCGCCAACGCCTCAAAATCCAAGCAGGCTACATCCAGAAAGCGTGCTCTGGAAAAGATCCAGCTTGACGACATCCAGCCATCCAGCAGAAAATACCCCTACATCGACTTCCGCCCCAACAGGGAGATAGGAAACGAGGTGCTCACTGTGGACGGCCTCTCCAAGACCATCGATGGAGAGAAAGTGCTGGACAATATCTCCTTCACCCTGAACAGGGAGGACAAAGTAGCTTTTGTAGGCGGCAATGAGCTGGCAAAGACCACCCTCTTCCAGATCCTTATGGGAGAGATGGAGCCGGATGAGGGAACATACAAGTGGGGCGTGACCACCACCCAGGCTTACTTCCCTCTGGATCACGGCAATGAGTTTGACAACGACTACACTATCGTGGAGTGGCTGACCCAGTACTCCGAGGAGAAGGATGCCACCTATGTGCGCGGTTTCCTTGGACGTATGCTCTTCTCCGGCGACGACGGCGTGAAGCGTGTGAAGGTTCTCTCCGGAGGCGAGAAGGTGAGATGTCTTCTCTCCAAGATGATGATCTCCGGTGCAAACGTACTTCTTCTGAACGAGCCCACCAACCACCTGGATATGGAGTCCATCACCGCACTCAACAACGGAATGATCAAATTCCCGGGCGTCATCCTCTTCTCCTCCAGGGATCATCAGATCGTACAGACAACAGCAAACCGGATCATGGAGATCGTCCCCGGCGGAAAGCTCATCGACAAGATCACCACATACGACGAGTATCTTGAGAGCGACGAGATGGCCAGAAAACGCCAGACTTACACTGTCGTGGAAGGCGATGACAACTAAAGATCGTAGCAAAAAGAGAAGACTCACATCGGTCTTCTCTTTTTTGTCTGTCTTTTTATTTATTGAAGTCTGTGTACGTCTCTCCTGCCTTCATGTTGATGCCCCTTGCCTGAGCCATCTCGGACACAGTCACAAGCTGGTACCCCTGATCCACCAGCTTAGGGATCAGCTGCAGGGCCGCATCCACGGTGGTGCTGTGTATATCGTGCATGAGAACAATGTCTCCGTCATCAGCATTCTGGAGCACGGAATTGATCACAGACTGGGTGTCTCCCTTCCAGTCCAGTGTATCCACATTCCACAGGATCATGGGCATACCCACATTCTTTTTCACTGCATCGTTGATAGAACCGTAGGGCGGGCGCATGAGCGTAGCCCCCTCCCCGCAGGCATCTTTGATCAGATCATCAGTAGTACCGATCTGGGATCTGATATCCGCATCGCTGATCTTTGTCAGCTCCGGGTGGTTGTAAGAGTGATTGCCAAGCTCACAGTCCGCCTCCAACATCCGCGCAATAAGGCTCTCTCTTCCCGGAATGCTCACCCCCTGCATAAAGAAGGTAGCGTGGGCGTCATATTTCTCCAGCATATCCAGAAGCTCTCCGGTCCTGTCGCCCGGTCCGTCGTCAAAGGTCAGTGCCATCATGGGCTTGTCCGGATCAATGCTGCTTTTCTGGGATTCCAGCTTCCCATCTTCCGAGAAGACACAGTCCAGGGTACCGACCCGTTTTTTCCCGGTAACCATCTCCCCTTCCTGGGTAAAGTAGTAGGTGGCCCCATCCAGGTCAAACCACCCGGCCGCCGCCTTGCCATCCGACTGCAGATAGGCCTTGCTTTCTCCTTTGTCCAGCCACATATCGGTCTGCATGACCCCGTCCTTGTCAAAATGGTAGTATGTAACGCCTATCTCCTTCCAGCCCGTCACCTTAACGCCGTCTTCTCCAAAGTAGTAAGTCTTCCCCTTGGCATTTACAAAATCGTTCTGCACATAGGTTCCGTCCCACTTTTTGAATTTATCTCCATCCCATTTCCCCACCTGGTTGAGTACCTGGAAGGTTCCCTCCTCGATGTGAAGTGTCACTTTCTTTTTCCAGCTGCCTTTATCTTCCAGCTTTTTCTTCAGCTCCCCGTCCAGCTCGATGCGTATCGGGTACTTGCCCTCTGTCACGCCGTCACTGTCACAGAGCAGCTGATAAAGTTTTCCCGCTTTCAGATCTTCCACAAGATTCCATGCTGTATAGCCGGTCTTTTTATCCAGCACCTTCTTTTTCAGTTTTTTCTCTTTCTTATCACAGGACACCTCAGCCTGCAGAGCCGGCATCTGCTCCCCCTGCTTTATCGATACAGACTGTACCTTCAGCGTGATATCTGTCATGGCAGCCCTTGCTGCCGCTGTCACAGTCACTACCCCGGCCACTATGATGAGAAGCAAGATCAGTGCCCCGAGTATCCTCCTTCTTCTCAGCCTGTGGACGAGCCATCTCTTCCTGGCATTCATAGACCGGATATTTCTACTCCTCTTTGACATATGTACCCCTTCTGTCCGGCAATCTTTCTCTTTTGTCTCTATTTGCCGAAAAATACAAAGAATTGTTTTATATTGTAGAGAATAACACTATATACAGTATCCTGCAACAAAAGTGACGAAGATGTAATATTTATTATCTTTCATGTAACAGTTTGTTAATAAAAAAGGGTTCTGATCTAATTCAGAACCCTTACTTTTAAAACACCCTTAATATTTCTCAGATCCCGCTCCACGTTTGCAGGGATATCTGAGTCAATGTCGATCATCGTGTAGGCGTAGGCGCCTTTGCTCTTATTGGACAGATCCGCGATATTCATATTGTCGTCCGCCAGGATCTTGGTAAACTGTCCCAGCATGTTAGGCTTGTTGTAATGCAGGAGTACGATACGCTTGTTGTCCCCCGGCATTCCCATATCGCAGTCCGGATAGTTGACAGAGTTTTTGATATTGCCGTATTCCAGGTAATCCATCAGCTCACGCACTGCCATCCTGGCACAGTTGTCCTCCGACTCCGCCGTAGAAGCTCCCAGATGGGGGATTACGATGGCCCCCTTCACCCCGGCTATGACAGGGGTTGGAAAGTCGGACACATAATGCTTGACCTGGCCGCTCTCCAGCGCGTCGATCATGTCTTCCTCATTGACCAGGACATCCCTGGCAAAGTTCAGCACAACTACGCCTTTTTTCATAAGCCCCAGGGAATTTTTGTCGATCATCCCCCGGTTGCTCTCCGTAGCCGGCACATGGAGCGTGATGTAGTCGCAGTTCTTGTAGAGCTCATCCACGGTCTTGGCATGATGGATATTGCGTGACAGCCTCCAGGCCGCATCCACGGACACATAGGGATCGTATCCGAAGACTTCCATGCCCAGGTGGATGCCTGCGTTGGCCACCAGGCCGCCTATGGCCCCCAGGCCGATCACACCCAGCTTCTTGCCCTCCAGCTCACAGCCGGCAAAGGCCTTCTTGGCCTTCTCCGTATCCTTGGCAATGTTGCCGTCCTCCTCGTTCTCCTGAACCCAGTTGATACCCCCGATAATATCTCTGGAAGCCAGGAGCATGCCGGCAACCACCAGCTCTTTCACACCGTTGGCGTTGGCCCCCGGCGTGTTGAACACAACAATGCCTTCCTCTGCGCAGCGCTCAAGGGGGATATTGTTGACGCCGGCACCGGCCCGGGCAATGGCTTTCAGCTCCGGTGAAAATTCCATATCGTGCATGCCGGCGCTGCGGACAAGAAGTGCATCTGCCTTCTTAGGATCACTAACAGGTACATAATTTTCAGTCATAGCATCTATTCCCACTTCGGAAATAGGGTTGAGGCAGTAATAGTGATACATGATTATAAGTTCTCCTTTTCAAATTGTGCCATAAAGTCTACCAGTGCCTGCACGCCCTCGTAAGGCATTGCGTTGTAAATGCTGGCTCTCATGCCGCCAACTGTGCGGTGTCCTTTCAGGTTTTCAAGTCCCGCTTTCTTCGCTTCCTCCACAAATTTTGCGTCCAGCTTTTCATCTCCTGTCACAAAGGGCACATTCATAAGAGAGCGGTCTTCTTTGCGGACGGTGCCCTTGAACAGGCTGCTCTGGTCCAGGAAATCATAGAGAAGAGCCGCCTTTTTCTCATTTCTCTCCTTCATCGCCTCCAGGCCGCCCTGGACCTTCAGCCATTTGAACACCTTCCCGCAGATGTAGATGCCGTAGGCAGGCGGCGTATTGTAGAGGGACCCTGCGTCCGCATGGGTCTTGTACTTCAGCATCGTGGGTGTCCCCGGGAGCACGTCATCTGTGATCAGATCTTCCCGGATGATGGCAATAACGACGCCGGCGGGACCGATGTTTTTTTGCACGCCTCCGTAGATCAGGCCGTATTTTGTCACATCTACCGGCTCAGAGAGGAAGCAGGAGGACACATCTGCCACCAGTGTCTTTCCCTTTGTGTTGGGCAGGGTCTTGAATTTTGTACCGTAGATGGTGTTGTTCTCACATATGTACACATAGTCCGCATCCGGGGATACAGGCAGATCCGAGCAGTCCGGAATATAGGAAAATGTCTTGTCTTCCGATGAGGCGATCTTATTCACTTTCCCGTACTTCTGGGCCTCCTGGTACGCCTTTTTCGCCCACTGCCCGGTGACAATGTAATCCGCCACCCTGTTTTTCATCAAATTCATGGGGATCATGGCAAACTGCTGGGATGCCCCTCCCTGCAGGAAGAGGACCTTGTAATTGTCAGGAATATGCATCAGCTCCCGCAGGTCCGCCTCTGCCTCCTGGATGATCCCGGCAAAAGCCTTTGAGCGGTGACTCATTTCCATCACGGACATCCCCGTTCCCCTGTAATCTAACATCTCGTCTGCTGCTTCTTTGAGGACTTCTTCCGGCAGCACAGCCGGTCCTGCTGAAAAATTGTACACTCTGCTCATTGTTGATCCCTCCGATTTCTTTTTTGTTCTCTTGATTCTAGTCAGCTTTTTTCTTCATGTCAGCCTCGTCAAAGGCGTCCCGAATCGCCGCGCCGGGAGCCACCATGGGCCAGACTTTCTCATCTTTATCGATCTGGCAGTCAATAAGCACGGGCCTGCCAAGAGTGAGGGCTTCGGCGAATGCCTTCTGGAACTCCTCTCTTGTCTGGGCTCTGTATCCTACAGCCCCCATTGCCTCCGCCAGTTTGACAAAGTCCACCGCATCGTTCAGCACAGTCTGGGAATACCTCTGCTCATAGAACAGATCCTGCCACTGGCGCACCATGCCAAGCACATGGTTGTTGATGACCACCTCAATGATCGGTATATTGTTTCTGGCCGCTGTGGCGATCTCGTTCATGTTCATGCGAAGGCAGCCGTCCCCTGCAATATTGACTACTGTCTTATCCGGGCGTCCCATTTTGGCTCCGATGGAGGCTCCCAGGCCATATCCCATGGTTCCCAGTCCTCCAGATGTAAGGAACGTGCGGGGCTCTGTGAACTGGTAGAACTGGGCAGCCCACATCTGATGCTGTCCCACCTCTGTCACCACAATGGCGTCTCCCTCTGTCTGGCGATAGATCTCCTCCACCACCCAGGGGCCGGAAAGTCCTTCTGCCGGATAAACCAGCGGATATTTTTCTTTGTAGCTGTTGATCCTCTCTTTCCACTGCGTGTGATCCTGCTGTTCCAGCCTGCTGTTCAGCTTCTCCAGGATCACTTTCAGATCACCGATCACTCCTTCGGTGATCAGTACATTTTTATTCATTTCCGCCGCATCAATGTCAAACTGCAGGATCTCTGCATTTTTCGCAAATTCATTTACATTGCCGGTGACTCTGTCGCTGAAACGGGCGCCCGCCACGATCAGGAGATCGCACTCATCCACGCCGTAGTCTGACGCCTTGGTTCCGTGCATGCCCACCATGCCCGTGTAGAGTTCATCTGTCTCCGGGAAGGCGCCGTGTCCCATCAGCGTATCTGTCACAGGAGCGTCCACCTTCTTGGCAAATCTGTAAAATTCCTCTGCCGCATCGGACAGGATGGCACCGCCACCCACACAGATAAAAGGTCTTTCGGACCTGCGGATCATGGCAAGAGCCGTCTCCAGATCCCTCTCGTCTATATCGCTGGAGGGCATCACCTGAACAGCGGGCTGAGGCGTATACTCTGTCTTCGCTGCTGTCACATCCTTGGGAATATCGATCAGCACCGGGCCGGGACGTCCTTTCTTGGCAATAATAAAGGACTTGCGGATGGTGTCTGCCAGCTGATTTATATCCTTTACAATATAATTATGCTTTGTGATGGGCATGGTGATGCCCGCTATATCGATTTCCTGGAAACTGTCTTTTCCAAGGAGGGACACACCTACATTGCAGGTGATAGCCACAAGCGGGATGGAGTCCATGTAGGCAGTGGCTATCCCTGTCACCAGGTTAGTCGCACCCGGACCGCTTGTGGCAAAGCAGACGCCCACTTTGCCTGTAGCCCTGGCATATCCGTCCGCCGCATGGGACGCTCCCTGCTCGTGGGAGGTGAGAATATGCCTGATTTCATTACTATGCTTATACAGCTCATCATATACATTAAGGATGGCGCCGCCCGGGTATCCGAACACAGTGTCAACGCCCTGCTCCTTCAAACATTCAACTACAATTTCTGCACCTGTTAACTGCATAAATCTCTCTTCCTCTTTTCTATGATTATTCCATCCTTTTACAGCTCTTTACTGCTGGCTGCTCTTCGGAACCTCCAGGACAGCTCCTCTGTTGCCGGATGTGACCATAGCGGCATATCTTGCGAGATAGCCTGTGGTGATCCTGGGCTTGCGGGGCTGCCAGTTGGCCTTTCTCTTGGCCAGCACTTCGTCCGGAACATCCAGCTCGATCTTCAGTGACGGAATATCGATCTTAATGATATCCCCCTCTTCTACAAGAGCGATGGGGCCGCCCACTGCTGCTTCCGGCGATACGTGTCCAATGGAAGCGCCGCGGGATGCACCGCTGAAGCGCCCGTCTGTGATGAGGGCCACGCTGGAGCCAAGTCCCATGCCCGCAATGGCAGAGGTAGGATTGAGCATCTCCGGCATACCCGGACCGCCTTTGGGTCCCACATAGCGGATGACAACCACATCTCCCTCTTTGATCTGGCCTCCCTTGATGGCTGCAATAGCATCTTCCTCACAGTCAAACACTCTGGCAGGGCCTTCATGCACCAGCATCTCCTCCACCACGGCGGAGCGTTTTACCACGCTTCCGTCCGGTGCAAGGTTGCCTTTCAGAACAGCCAGGCCGCCTGTCTGGCTGTACGGATTGTCAATGGGCCGGATGACTTCGGGGTTTTTATTGACAACGCCTGCTATATTCTCTCCCACGGTCTTTCCTGTGACGGTCAGACAGTCTGTGTGGAGAAGATCCTTCTTGTTCAGCTCCGCCATGACAGCGTACACACCGCCCGCCTCGTTGAGGTCCTCTATGTAGGTGGGGCCAGCCGGCGCCAGGTGGCACAAGTTCGGTGTACGCTCACTGATGCCGTTTGCGAAATCGATCTCAAAGTCCATGCCGATCTCGTGGGCAATGGCCGGAAGGTGGAGCATGCTGTTTGTGGAGCATCCAAGAGCCATGTCAACTGTCAGGGCGTTTAAGATGGCATCCTTTGTCATGATATCTCTTGGGCGGATATCCTTGCGCACAAGCTCCATAACCTGCATACCGGCATGTTTTGCCAGACGGATGCGTTCAGAGTACACGGCCGGGATGGTGCCATTTCCCCGAAGTCCCATACCCAGCACCTCTGTCAGGCAGTTCATGCTGTTTGCTGTGTACATTCCGGAGCAGGAACCGCAGGTGGGGCAGGTCTTATTTTCATATTCCAGAAGCCCTTCGTCGTCCAGAAGGCCCGCCGCGTTGGCTCCTACAGCCTCAAACATGCTGGAGAGACTGGTCTTCTTTCCCTGTACCCGGCCAGCCATCATGGGGCCGCCGCTGACAAAGATCGTTGGAATGTTGATCCTTGCGGCTGCCATCAGAAGTCCCGGCACGTTCTTGTCACAATTGGGCACCATGACCAGTCCGTCGAACTGGTGGGCCATGGCCATGGCCTCTGTGGAGTCCGCGATCAGGTCTCTTGTCACCAGGGAGTACTTCATGCCGATATGTCCCATGGCAATGCCGTCACAGACTGCGATAGCCGGGAACACGATGGGCGTTCCGCCTGCCATGGCAACTCCCATTTTTACAGCCTCCACGACCTTGTCCAGGTTCATGTGACCCGGCACGATCTCATTGTGGGAGCTGACGATGCCGATCAGCGGTCGGTCCAGCTCCTCCTTCGTAAGTCCTAACGCGTTAAATAAGGAACGGTGGGGCGCCTGCTGGGCCCCTTTCTTCACATTGTCACTTCTCATATTGTTCTACCTCCATCTACAATTCACACAATTCCACAGGGATACATGTAAGTGGGGACGTAACCCTCTTTAAAAGTATTACGTCCGGAATAAAAATACTCCTGTCACATTGTGTGTGATCAAACAAACTATTCTGACTACATTACGCAATATGCGCAGCAATCAGGTCTCCCATCTTTTCTGTACCCACCTGGCTCTTGCCGTCGGACATGATATCGATGGTCCTCCATCCTTCTCTCAGGACGTCTGCCACTGCTTTTTCTATGGCATCTGCCTCTGCGTCCAGGTCAAAGCTGAACCGGAGCATCATGGCTGCGGAGAGGATCGTGGCGATGGGATTTGCAATGCCCTTTCCGGCAATGTCCGGCGCTGACCCGCCGCTTGGCTCATACAGTCCAAACTTTGTCTCGTTGAGGCTGGCGCTGGCCAGCATTCCGATAGAACCGGTGACCATGCTCGCCTCGTCGGAGAGGATGTCTCCGAACATGTTCTCTGTCAGGATGACATCAAACTGCTTTGGATCCTTCACAAGCTGCATAGCACAGTTGTCAACCAGCATATGTTCCAAAGTCACTTCCGGATACTCCCCGGCGACCTCCTCTACGACTTTTCTCCACAGTCTGGAAGAGTCCAGTACATTTGCTTTGTCCACACTTGTCACTTTTCTGCGGCGCTTCATAGCTATGTCAAATGCCCGCTTCGCGATCCGCCGGATCTCGTTCTCATTGTACGTGAGAGAATCATAGGCTGTCATCACCCCGTTTTCCTCCACGGTCCTGCGCTCTCCGAAGTAGAGACCTCCTGTCAGCTCACGCATGATCATCATATCAAACCCGCCTTCTGTGATCTCTTCTTTCAACGGACAGGCGCCTTTCAATTCTTCATAGAGAACAGCGGGCCGCAAATTGGCAAAAAGATTCAGCGCTTTGCGGATCTTCAAAAGTCCTGCCTCTGGCCTCTTGTCCGGCTCCAGCTGATACCAGGGAGAGGTCTTTGCATCTCCTCCTATCGATCCCATAAGCACTGCGTCACACTCCTTTGCTCTGCGAATCGTGTCATCTGTGAGCGGCACGCCGTGCACATCGATGGATGCTCCGCCCATAAGCAGCTGATCGTAATCCAGTGTATGTCCGTATACTTCTCCCACTTTATCTAACACTTTCATGGCCTCTGTGACAATCTCCGGTCCAATGCCATCCCCTTTGATAACTCCGATCTTGAGGTTCATATGCTTCTTCCTTTCTATGTACAACAAATTTAACTATTTCATAATCATATCGCATTTTTATCAGTGTTTCAACCCTTTACTCTGTAAAAGCGCAAAAAAATAGAGCGTCCTCTGTTTTGCGCAGGTACAAATGGCAAAAAAGGATACCACCGCCTAAACGGTGATATCCTTTATCCTAAAAATCTATTTTCTGATTTTTTTGATGACAACAGCTGCAATGATCACCGCTACTGCGGCAATGACAAGCACGATCCAAAGTACCGGAGAAGCTGTATCTCCCGTTCTCGGCGCTGCTGTCACCTGACTGTTGTCTGCGTTCTTTGTATCAGTCTTATTTTGGCCAACCACATTTGTTGAAGCTGCTGCTCCTGTGGTCTTTCCTGATGTGCCGGATGACTGGCCTGTGCCTGTTCCTCCTGACACATCTGCGGGATCCGTTGTTTCAGATCCGCCTGTAGCTGCCGGATCCTGCACAACCGGATCTTCTGCGGTTCCCGGATCTTCTGTTGTCCCTGGAGTTTCTGTAGTTCCCGGATCTTCTGTTGTCCCTGGTTCTTCGGATGTTCCCGGATCCTCCGGCACGGCGGGTTCACCTGTATCTCCAGTCTCCCCGTTGTCCGGTGTCTGTCCGTCGCCAGCTTCGTCCCCGGTGCTCTCCTCATTCAGTGCAAGAACAAAAGGTGAGAAGCTGTCCACTTCCACTGTGATACTGCCATCCTGGGCGGTCATCTCATATCTCTCAATGTAAGAGACACCATCCTTTTCAGGGAAATGAAGGATCAGAATACTTTTTCCATTGTACTGCTCATCCAGGCTGAATGTAACCTGTATAGCGCTTCCCTCTTTTGCGGATCCGTTCAAGGACAGGTCAAACACTCCAAGAACAGGCTTTCCGCCCACTTCTTTCACAAGGGTCTGGTACACTTCTGTCTCTTCCCCTACAGGCGTAACTACAAGCTCCGTGCCCGCAGCAAATTCGCCGCTTGCACTGACGCCCTCTGTCTCTGCCTTCAGCTCCATAGACTGGTACGCTTCATCGGAGCCGTCCGGTTCTGTCTGTCCGTCATCCTCTCCCGGCTCCTCTGTATCCGCGTCAGATCCTTCCTGGCCTGTGCCAGGCTCCTCGGCATCAGGCTGTGAAGGCTGCTCTTCGTCCGGTTCCTCACTGGCTTTCTGCAGAACCGTCACCACCGCCTGCGCATACTGGGATGGGTCCACGGCCGACTGGGCTTTTACCGCAAGCTGCTGGGTCGACTCGTCTGCCCCCACAGTCAGTTTTCCATTTCCATCGATCACTGTCTGGCTGCTGAAAGCGCCCTCCACTGACCACGTTACATCCTGAGACGGATCCCCTGTACCCTGAACAGATACGCCAAAGGTCTTTACATCGCCAGGATAAAGATCAATTTCAGAGGGGTTGATCATAACTCCTGTAACGACTGCCTTTGCTTTTACCTGTACATGCTGGGACGCTGTCTTTGTCACGTCTCCGCTTGTGTAGGAGATTTCCACAGCTGTCACATCTGCTGTGAGCGGATCCGTTGTATAGCTGATTTCTCCAGTCACATCGCTGGCTGAGCCGTCACTCCAGTTTGCCTGCACCGACATACCCGTGGGATCGAAGCTCTCTCCCTCCGTATAAACGGTCTTGGACGGCGCTGCTGCAATGGTTATGGAGTCCAGCGTCACTGGTACCGGCTCTGGCTCCGGTTCTGGCTCCGGCTGCGACACAGTTCCCTGGTTTACGATCTGCACATAGTCCGCCGAAATGTAGGCATACATATTATCAAAACTGTAAGACCCACTGCCCTTGACCATGGAGGTCCTTCCACTGTCCAGCACCGCGTCACTTTGGATTCTGTAAAATCCATTTTCCGAAGTGCTGTTTTTGATCAGGACAGAGTAATTGGATGCCCGCCCTGTAGTGTAGAGCACTGTGGACGATGTGTTGCTTTCATTTCTCACGTTCACGGTCTGATGGCTGGAGGCCAGGGTGTCTTTCACACCGATAGTATACAGACCGTAATCCGCGCCGCCCTGGGCCGCGTCAAGAGCGTAGGCGACATTGGCCGCCTTCTCGCCCCAGTACGGGTCCGAAGCATATTTTACGTTGATACCGCTTGCCTTATTTCCAAGGAATCCGCCGTTATATCTGCTGTCCGCGGGATAGAGATATCCTCTGGACATCCAGCCATTTGCAAAATCATTGATACATGCCTCCACGCTGGCAAACGTGCTGGCGCTTGTTCCCGGAGAAGAGTCCACCGCATTCAGCCCGAAAAGATTGTTCTTGTTCCGGGCAATGCTGCTTGTCCCCCAGGCGCTCTCGTTTGCTGCTACACCGGTCATGAGAAGCGCATTGACGCCATATGTATTCTGACTGTCTATAAAAGCGCTTCCTTTGTTCGCCATCAGAGATCCTGCCGACGCTTTGCTGCCGATCATAGCGTTCAGCGCGTCCGCACTGTAGGATGTACTGCTCCTGAGCGGAAGATACTGGTAATAGTTATAGTACGGATTGTCCGGATTGACAGAATTTGCACGGGTATTGTTCTGATAGTCAGAGATCATCACCCCGTAATCTGTGTAAAAATAGTGGCCGTCATAGCTGTAGTATTTGACTCCTGCGCTCAGATAAGAGGGCGCCGGGCCGTTATCCAGCCTTGTCCTGTAGCCGGGTGTGGCCATCGTGTACACGATACCGTGGAGAAGTCTCCCATTCTCTACCTCATAACCGCTCACTACAGCGGCCTGCGACAGGTCAATGACCTCCACCTCCGATGCGTTGACCCAGCCGATCACGCCGGACATCATAAATTTTACTTTTCCACCGCTGGTCCCAAGGTAGGCGGCATCAGCGCCGTAGTCACCGTTTGTGTAACCGGCGGCTCCTGTGCCGTCCTCTGTGTACTCTGTGACCGCGTTGTTCTTCGTGTTGAAGTTCACCACCTTGACAGATGAAACTGCCGCACGGGATGACCTTGCATATGTAGAAATGCTGCCGGAAGACACCTCGTCTCCGTCTGTCATACTTCCGTCGGAATCACCCACCTCAGTGATATTTCCATTTTCATCCATAGCCGTGACATTCTCTGTCCGGTATGGATTTTCATCCTGCAGTTCCGAATACGCGTCCCCTCCCTGCGCACTCTCTTCTGCTTTGCTTTCCATGGCCGGCAGTCCTGTGAGCACCATGCACATGAAAAGCAGGAGTATCAGCAACTTGCTTTTTCTCATTGGTTTGATTTCCTCCTTCCCCTTATTCAATTATTTATATAAACTGATACAGAATAACCGTAACATACTTTTCCCTTTTCTGCAAGGAATAACCTCTTTTTACTTATTTTGCCAGTTTGAGACAAAAAAAGAACCGGTCGCTGGACCGGCCCTTCTTCAGGTCAATGTCTCTTACTCCGCATCCGCTTTCTCTACCTGTGCGATAGCTGCCTTCTGCATCGGAATACGGCAGTTCTTGTTGCTTCCAAACTCCACGATCACATCGTCGTCTGTGATATCAATGATCACTCCGTAGAAACCGCTTGTTGTGAGAACTGTATCGCCCACTTCCATGTCTGCGATCATGGCTGCAATCCTCTTTTGCTCCTTCTTCTGCGGACGCATCAGAATAAACCAGAAAGCGCCGATGATCACAGCATATAAAAGGATCAGCCCGATGGGACTGTTCAAAAAGCTGCTAGCTGCTAAAGTATACATAAATATTTCCTCCTAAATCACTCACTTTTTGACACTATTGTAATCATACACAATATCCGGGTTTTCATCAAGAGTTTTTTTTCGGTATTTGACTTTTTGCAATTATTTTCCGCCCTGCAGGCCCTCTAATGTCTTCTTTTTATACTCTTTATAGTTTCCTTCCTCGATGGCCTGACGGATCTCCTCCATCAGATGGTTATAGAAATACAGGTTGTGGAGCACACAGAGACGCATCCCCAGCATCTCTTTGGCTTTCAGGAGATGCCGGATGTAGGACCGGGAATACCTGCGGCACGCCGGGCACTGGCACCCCTCCTCGATGGGTCGGTCATCCATCTCGTATTTTGCGTTGAAAAGATTCCTCTTCCCCTGTTTTGTATACACATGTCCGTGGCGTCCGTTTCTGCTGGGGTACACACAGTCAAAAAAGTCCACGCCCCGATCCACTGCCTCCAGAATATTGGCAGGCGTCCCCACGCCCATCAGATAAATGGGCTTCTCCTGAGGCAGCTGGGGAACTACAGCATCCAGTATGCGGTACATCTCCTCGTGGGACTCTCCCACAGCCAGACCGCCCACAGCATACCCATCCAGATCCATGGAAGCGATCTCTTTTGCGTGGAGGATACGGATATCCTCATAGACACCGCCCTGGTTAATACCAAAAAGCATCTGATGACGGTTGATGGTATCCGGAAGGCTGTTCAGCCTGTCCATCTCTTTTTTGCAGCGCTCCAGCCACCTGGTAGTGCGGGCCACAGACCGCTCCATGTACTCTCTGTCCGCCACACTGGAGGGGCACTCATCGAACGCCATGGCAATGGTGGAGGCCAGATTGGACTGAATCTGCATACTCTCCTCAGGCCCCATAAAGATCTTTCTTCCATCTATATGGGAGTTAAAATAGACGCCCTCCTCCTTGATCCTTCGAAGGCCTGCCAGGGAAAACACCTGGAACCCGCCCGAGTCTGTGAGGATAGGCTTCTCCCAGGACATGAACCTGTGGAGACCTCCCATCTTCTTAATGATCTGGTCGCCCGGCCTCACGTGCAGGTGATAGGTGTTGGACAGCTCCACCTGGGTGCCGATCTGCTCCAGATCTTCTGTGGACACAGCCCCCTTGATCGCGGCGACTGTTCCCACATTCATAAATACAGGGGTCTCAATGACCCCATGTACTGTGTGGAGCCGGCCTCTGCGGGCCGCTCCGTCTCTTTTTAAAAGTTCATACATTCTTATAAATTCCTCATCTGTCTTAATAGTGGCATACAACCGGTGTGCCGGCCTGAATATTATTGTATACTGTTCCGGCCACTGACGGGGGAAGGTTTACACAGCCGTGAGATCCCCCGCCCTGGTAGATATTCCCGCCAAAGGCAGAACGCCAGGGGGCATCGTGAAGTCCGATCCCTCCGTTAAAAGGCATCCAGTAGGTTACCGGCGACTCCCACTCATAGGTCCCGTCCGGCAGCTTCGGTCCCCGAAGAGTTGTGTTCATCTGCTTGTAGGCGATGGAGTAAACGCCCTGGGGCGTGCCGTTGCCCTCCTGGGGATTTCCTGTGACGCAGTCTGTCTCAACGACGCACTGGCCATTTACGTATACCCACACATGCTGGTTCGTCAGATCGATTTCCACATAGCTGCCGCCGTAATCATTTCCCTCGTGGGAAGCGGCGCGCCGCGCATACTGGGGCTCTCTGGTCACTGTCTCCGCATTCTGGATGTTAGCGATCAAGGCATTGTACTCTGCCTCCTGATCGATCTGCCAGCCGTAAGATCCGCCGGAGACCTCCACCGTGTTTCCGCGGCTTGTGACAATGGTCCTGTTCTTTCCGTATGTGTCATATTTATTTGCAAGCTCCTGGATATAAGCCCGCACTGCATCCTGGTTAAAGGTCACATTCATGCTGTCGTCAACCGTCACCCACTGCGAGATGACCGCAGAATCCACCACCTCCGTGTAAGGACTGAAGTCATAGGTAATGCTGGCTCCCAGATAACTGTTCATGGCATCTCTTGCTGCCGCCACTTCCGGCGCATCAGCAGTGAATGCAGGCAGCACATAGCATTCTTCCGCCTCCATGTCCAGGGTGGACTGAAATCCGCTGATCGCTTCATTGACGGCTTCCGTGAACTTCTCTGTGTCGATCTGTGAACCGACCACCTCGTCCTGGATCACAAATTCTGTCTCCTGAAAGACCGGGCGGGCTGACTGGGGCGCCACCTGCTCCTCCGCCTGCATGCATTTCAGTCCTGCGATCACTTCATTCAGCTTGTCCGCGTCATATTCCACGCCCACAGGAGCCTCGATATCCGGGTGATCCCAGAGAGCTGTGATCCACAGAAGAGGGTTCTGATCCTTCAAAAGGTCATCCACTTCCTTCCCGTCCACATAAGTCAGGTCTATGTCGTCACCGACAATGGTCTCCGTACCCCCGTCAATCTCTTCCAGCGTGAGCTCGTACCCCTCCACCTGCTCTTCCATATAACTCTCCACGGCGCTGACAGTCTCAGCAGAAAACTCCGTGCCGTTTATCTTTGTATAGAAAAAGAAATGCTTTGTAAAGAACAAAGCTGTTCCAAGATAGGCCAGCACGAGAACACCGAGAATGACAAGCAGAACAATCAGCGCTTTCTTCTTCCCACGCTTTTTTCCGCTCTCCTCCTCTTCCTCGTCCAGCTCATCCTCTTCTATCCCATCTTCCTCGGACAAATATGCATCCTCTTCGTCCTCTGCCCTGTCATAGAATTCCTCGTTGTCGTCGAGCCGGATCACGCCGTCATCTTCTTCTGATGAAGCATTGGAAACATCGTCCTGGGATGAACTCTGCAGGTCATCACGGATCTCCCGCATGGTCTCCTCGAGAATTTCTTCTGAAGAGCGCTCGATATCCTCCCTGCTGTTTTCGCTATTACTCATAAAAATCTGCTCCCTGTTTATATTATATATACTTATAACTACACTTTTCGTAATACGTAGTAATTATAGTGTCCAGGCTTTCTCTTGTCAATAATCCGCCTCTTGATTATAATAAATCTTAATATATCTTAACAGGATTTAACACATACTTCACAAAATAAAGGAGCGATACAACATGGCAGGTTCTACATTGGGAACACTTTTTACCGTCACCACCTGGGGTGAGTCACACGGAGCCGCCCTGGGCGCTGTCGTGGACGGATGCCCTGCCGGCCTCTCTCTGTGCGAGGAGGACATACAGAAATATCTGGACCGCAGAAAACCCGGGCAGGGGAAATACACGACAGCCAGGAAGGAGGGCGACCGGGCGCAGATCCTTTCCGGCGTGTTTGAGGGAAAGACGACCGGCACTCCCATTTCTATTATAATAGAGAATGAAGACCAGAGATCCCGGGACTACAGCGCCATCAAAGACTGCTGCCGTCCGGGGCATGCAGATTACACCTTCGACCAAAAATACGGCATCCGGGACTACCGGGGCGGCGGACGCTCCTCCGGACGGGAGACCGCCGGGCGGGTGGCTGCCGGCGCCGTGGCTGCCAAGATGCTGGCCGAACTTGGCATACACTTTACAACCTACACAAAAGCCATCGGAGATATCTCTATCCCCGATGGCGCATATGATTTCAGCCAGATCACAGAAAATCCTCTCTATATGCCCTCCCGTTCCCACGCTGAGTTGGCGGCCGCTTTTCTGGAAGAGTGCATCCAAAAGCAGGACTCCGCAGGCGGCGTCATCGAGTGCAGGATCGACGGCCTTCCTGCCGGTATCGGCGAACCGGTCTTTGGCAAGCTGGACGCCTCCCTGGCGGGTGCCGTCATGTCCATCGGCGCTGTCAAAGGCGTAGAGATCGGCGACGGCTTTGGGGCAGCCCGGTCTTTTGGCAGCCTGAACAATGATCCGTTCTATGCAGACGGCCCAGCCGTGCGGAAAAAGACCAACCACGCCGGCGGCACACTGGGCGGCATCAGCGACGGCAGCACGGTCATCCTCCGGGCTGCTGTCAAACCTACTCCCTCCATCTCCAGGGAGCAGGAGACCGTGGACAGGAACGGAAACAATGTCCGGATTTTCATCCACGGCCGCCACGATCCTGTCATCGTCCCCAGAGCCGTGGTGGTCGTTGAGGCCATGGCCGCTCTCACTGTGGCAGACCTCCTCATGGTGAACATGAGCTCCAGACTGTCTGGCATCAAAAAATTTTACAGAGATCTATAGTTGAAAGCATCCTCCGCCGATAAATTCCCGCAGCAGGGAATTAGCCGGCACGAGGGTGCTTTCAATTCCCACAAAATAGTCCAGGAATTTCAGCAGCCTCTTCGCCTCCAGATATTCCCGGCAGTCTTTTTCTATTCCGAAAAGCAGGGGTTCCACGTACTGCTTCAGCACCGCCAGCTCATAGACCAAAGCCGAATTGAACATGACGTCCGCCTCCTCCTGGTAGGGGAAGATATTCTTCTCCTCCCCCCTTCGCACAGAAGGCCACATGGCTATGGTCCTCCGGGCCGAGGAGCCTCTCGTACGGGCATCCCTGACAAGCCGCCGGATCAGGCGGCCGTCTGTGGTAGGGATCCGGTTGTGCTCATCTATGTTGAGCTGGGTGAGAGCGCTGATGTAGATGCGGAACTTGTTCTCATCCGGCAAAGAGAGGGTCAGCTTCGGATTGAGGCAGTGTATCCCCTCAATCACAAGCACGTCCTCTGGCCCCAGTTTCTTTGGCTTTCCCTCAAACTCTTTGTGCCCTGTCTTAAAGTTAAAGACAGGCAGGACCACTTCCTGGCCCTCCAAAAGCCGGTTCATCTGCTCATTGAAGAGGTCTGTGTCCACCGCCTTAAGGCACTCGAAATCATAGTTGCCGTTTTCGTCCTTGGGATTATCCTCCCTTTCCACAAAATAATTGTCCACAGAAATCGGATGAGGCACCATGCCTGCCGCCCGAAGCTGAATGGACAGCCTGTGGGAGAAGGTGGTCTTCCCGGATGAGGAGGGTCCGGCAATGAGCACAAATTTGGCCTGTTTTCTCCCCGCGATCTCCTCTGCGATCTGGGCAATCTTCTTCTCCTGAAGGGCCTCCTGCACCAGCACCATATCCCGCATATCGCCGCCCTTTGTGATCCGGTCATTGAGTGCGCCCACCGTCTCGATCCCCTGCATGTCTCCCCACTTGGTGGACTCTTTCATAACCTGGAAAAGCTTATTCTTGGGCGCAAAGGCGGACAGACTGCGGGGATTTTTCCTCGAGGGCATCTGGATGACAAAGCCCTCATCATAGAGATACAGGGCAAAATACCGCAGATATCCGGCTGAGGGCACCATGTAGCCATAATAGTAATCTTCAAATTCGTTCATGCTGTAGATATTGACCTTGGAAACCCTGCGGTACGCAAAAAGTCTCTCCTTATCGTACATGCCATGTCTGCGGAACAGATCCACCGCCTCATCTGTGTGTATGGACCTCTTGCGCACCGGCATATCTTCTTCCACCATAGCCCGCATCTTCGCCTCCACCCGGGCAAGGAAATCCCGGGTCAACGGAAAATCCGCATCCATGGTGCAGTAATAGCCATCTCCAAGAGAATACTGTATACGCACCTTGCGGATTCCTTCATGGTGGGCGGCATCGTAGATGGCTTTGACCAGCATAAGGCACATGCTCCTTTTGTAGGTCGAATGTCCAATGTCATCTCCCGTCGTCTCAAAGACGAGACGGCAGTCATGGCTCAGTGTCTTGTGGAGCTCCTGCAGCTTGCCGTCCACAAAGACAAGCACAATATCATTTTCATGGTTTTTCTGGAAATCCCCGGCGATCACCCTGTAGGGCGTGCCCTCCGGGTATTCTCTTGTCTCTCCGTCGGCCTCGATCCGGTACATCTTCTGCTCCATGTCTTACCTCCTGTCTGACGTCTCTGCGACATCTCTTGCTGTCACACGATCTGGAAGGGGTGGCGGACCGGCGCAGCCTTCACCTCCACGCCCTCCAGCTTTTCTTTCAGGTACTCTTTGACATCTTCTATAAAAATGTGCTCGATCCCGTAATGTCCGGCGTCAATGACAGCCAGCCCCTGTGCCACGGCGTCGATGCCGGTGTGATGATCGATGTCCCCCGTAATGAGGACATCCGCTTTCTTGTCCAGCGCAGCCTTTATCATGCTCTTGCCGGAGCCCGGTGAGATAGCAATCCTTGAAACAGGCTGATCCATATCCCCAAAGACTTTCACAGCCCCCAGGTGAAAACGGTCCTTCACAGACCAGCAGATTTCCCGAAGGGGCGCCGGGCTGGCCAGATCTGCCACTCTCCCAATGCCCTCCGGCTGTTCGCCGTCTCTCGTCACTTCCAGCACTTCCGGGTCTTCCAGGGACATTTTTCTCCCGGAGAGCTCCGCCATGCCCAGCACATCATAGTTGGTGTGCATGGCATAGTAGGAAATGTCGTTTTGTACCAGCTTCAGGATACGCGCTCCAATAAAGTCCAGATTGTTGATCCTCTTCAGCCCGGAGAAGATCATGGGATGGTGGGTCACCAGCATATCTGCCTTCCACCGGACTGCAGCCTCGATGGTCTCATCGTCCGCGTCCAGCGCCACATAGATCCGCCTCACTTCCTTGTCATCTCTCCCTACAAGAAGCCCTACATTGTCCCAGTCCAGCGCATAGTCTGCCGGGTAGTTCTCCTCCAGTATATCCATTACCTCTTTGCAAAGCATTGTCTACTCCTCCTTTCCCTGCCTTACTGGCAGGCGTATCTGCCCAGAGCCTCCCGAATCCTGGCCAGCTCTCTTTCCACATCTTCCTGCCTCTGGACAGCCCCCGGCGTTCCCGCCCGGCGCAGCCTCTCCAGGATGTCCTCCCGGATACGCTCCTCCCGCAGGAGAAAATCTCGCAGCACCGGATGCCGGCGGCGCAGAAGATCCCTCCCGTACAAAAGCTCCACTTCGGAGTAGGGGATGATCTCCCTCCTGTGCACTGCCTTCATCATGGGGTAGTACTTTCCATCCTCTTCCACCATCTCTTCCCGCACAATGGTGTAGCCTTCTCTCTCCAGATAAGCCCGAACCCTCTCGATCTCAGACTGGGGCTGGAGGATGAATTCCTGCACCGAGTCCGTGACTGCAGGATTCGCCTCCAGGATATGTATCACCAGTCCGCCTCCCATGCCCGCTGCAATAATCGTATGCACTTCCCCGGGATCTAATGCAGAAAATCCGTCTGACAGCCGCAGATCGATTCTGTCCGACAGCCCCTCCGCCAGGATGTGCTCCCTGGCCCTCTCAAGGGGACCTTCATTGACATCCATGGCGATCAGCTTTACAGCCGGATCCCTTTTGGCCAGCCAGATGGGTATGTATCCATGATCCGTGCCTATATCCGCGACAGAGGCGCCCTCTGTCACAAGACCTGCCACGGCAGATAGTCTTTTTGATAGTTCCATAGGCGCCTCTTTCTTAATCCAGATAATCTCTCAGTTTTCTGCTGCGGCTTGGATGCCGGAGCTTGCGGAGCGCTTTCGCCTCGATCTGACGGATACGCTCTCTTGTGACGTCGAATTCTTTTCCCACTTCCTCCAGGGTGCGGGCCCGTCCGTCGTTCATGCCAAAACGAAGCCGGAGCACTTTCTGCTCTCTGTCTGTCAGTGTGTCCAGCACCTCATCCAGCTGCTCTTTGAGAAGGGTGGCAGCTGCTGCCTCAGCCGGAACCGGCACATTGTCGTCCTGAATGAAATCTCCCAGATGGCTGTCCTCCTCCTCGCCAATGGGCGTCTCCAGGGACACCGGCTCCTGAGAAATCTTCAGGATCTCACGCACTCTGTCCACAGGCATGTCCAGCTCCTCCGCGATCTCCTCCGGGGTGGGTTCGCGCCCCAGCTCCTGGAGCAGCTGTCTGGAGACACGGATCAGCTTGTTGATGGTCTCCACCATATGGACAGGAATACGGATGGTCCTTGCCTGGTCTGCAATGGCGCGGGTGATAGCCTGACGGATCCACCATGTGGCGTAGGTACTGAACTTAAATCCCTTTTCATAGTCAAATTTTTCCACTGCCTTGATAAGGCCTAAGTTTCCTTCCTGGATCAGGTCAAGGAAGAGCATACCTCTTCCCACGTAGCGCTTGGCAATGCTCACAACCAGACGCAGGTTTGCCTCCGCCAGACGCTTCTTGGCATCCTCATCTCCATCTGCCATCCTCTTGGCCAGCTCCACTTCCTCCTCGGCAGACAGAAGGGGCACCTTGCCGATCTCTTTTAAATACATGCGCACCGGATCCTCAATGCTGATACCGTCGGGGACGGACAGGTCGATCTTCTCCATATCCACCTCATCTTCGTCTGTCAGCATGAGATCCGCATCGTCCGGTCCCTCATCGTCATCTCCTATCCGGAGCACATCGATATTGTTCGCCTCCAGATACTCGAAGACTTTGTCCATCTGATCGGAATTCAGATCCATGTCAGCAAAAAAATCATTGATCTCTGTGATCTCAAGCACATTTTTTTTCTTTCTGGCAAGAGCCTTCAGTTCATTCAGCTTCTCCGTAAATTTTATCATGTTCTCGTCCATGCAGTGTCCATCCTCTCATTGCTTGTTTATATTTTATCCTTAATTAATAGAAATATGCAGTTTGTCCGGGGCCTGCAGCGCCCGCTTCTCCTCCATCAGTCTCTGGAGTCCGGCAATATCTGTGGGGGCCAGCTTCCTGGCTGCCTCCTCTATGCTGTTCTCTTTCACCCGGAGGATCGTCTCCCTCAGAGCCTTCTCCTGCTCCTTCACAGTGGGGAGCTCACGGATCTTTGTGTTGAAAAGTTCCGCCACCCGGCGGTGTTCCTCCTCGTCTGTAAAAAAGTTGATGATCCGGGCCGGATTCACATCTCCCTCTTCATACTGCTGGTACAGCTTTTCCGCCACTGTGCGCAGCAGATCCTCCGTAAAGTCCGAAGGAGAGATGTACTTTTTGATCTGCCGGAAGATGTCCTCCCCCTCCAGCATCCAGGTGAGCAGGATCTTCTGGGATTTCAGGTGCCTGTCCTCCTTCTCTTTCTCCCGGTCGCCGCTTGTCCTCGGCCGGGAGGCCGGTTTTGCCAGTCCCCCCTCCACAGCCATGCGGGTCACCAGTTTCCGCAGATCCTGACTGCTGACTGCGTAGGCCTTTGCCACAGCGTCTATGTAATTGCCTCTCTCGATCTCCTCGTCAAAGGTGGTCAGACGCCGGGCCGCCTCCTTCAGAAATCCTGTCTTTCCCTCCGGGCTGATCATATCGTAGTCCTTCTCCAGCACCTCCAGGTCAAACATGAAGCTGTTCCTGGCGCTGCGGATCCTCTCCTCGAACGCCTCCGCCCCCAGATTTTTGATGAATTCGTCAGGATCCTTGTAGGGATCCATCCGGATCACCCTGGCTGTGATGCCGGCTGCCCGCAGGATCGGCGCAGCCCGCAGGGCCGCCTTTGTCCCCGCCTCGTCGCTGTCATATGTGAGATAGACTTCTTTCACATACCGCTTGATCAGGGAGGCATGTCCCGCTGTCAGAGCAGTCCCCAGGGAGGCTACCGCATTGGTAAATCCGGCCTGGTGCAGGGAGATCACATCCATATACCCCTCGCAGAGGAGAAAATAGGGCTTTCTCGATGTCCGGGCCCTGTGCAGTCCGTACAGGTTGCGGCTCTTGTCAAAGACAACTGTCTCCGGAGAATTCAGATACTTGGGCTTGGCGTCTCCCATCACCCGTCCGCCAAAACCGATGACACGGCTGTTGGCGTCCATAATGGGGAACATGACCCTGTTCCAGAATTTGTCGTAGGGGCCATGCTTCTCATCTATGGAGATAAGCCCCGCCTGGGACAGGAGCTGGTCCGTGTACCCCTTTGTCTTCAGATACCGGTACAGGTCATCGCTGTACTTGTTGGCGTATCCAAGGCCAAAGGCCACGATCGTCTCGTCTCCCAACTCTCTCTTTTTCAGATAGTCATATGCCGTCTTTCCCTGGGGCGCCCTGAGCTGGGCGTAAAAATACTTGGCCGCCAGCTTGTTGACCTCCAGGATCCTGGACCGCAGGTCCGCCTTCTGTTTTGCCTCCCTGGAATACTCTTCCTCGGGGAGTTGGACCCCTGCCCTCTCCGCGAGAAACTTCAGAGCTTCCACAAAAGAGAAATTCTCGTACTCCATCAGAAAGGTAAACACGTTGCCTCCGGCTCCGCAGCCAAAGCAGTAGTACATCTGCTTGTCCCGGCTCACTGAAAAAGAGGGGGATTTTTCGTTATGGAAAGGGCAGAGACCAAAGTAGGAACTGCCCTTTTTCTGTAATTTTATGTAGCTTGATATCACATCCACAATGTCATTTCTTGATCTGACTTCCTCAACCACTTCATCCGGATAATACATCAGCTGTCGTCATCCTCTTCTCATTTTTTTGCGGCTTTCCAATTGCCTACATTTATAATATTCGACAAAACTTCTTGATTTCCTTTAATTTTTCCATGATTCCGGGATAAAATATTCCTGAAATTTTTTTACGGCGTAAGAGTCTGTCATCCCTGCTATATAATCGCAGACCACTCTCTCCTTTGCAGCTATGCCCCTGTCCACCATGTCCAGATACTGCTGGGGGATCAGTTCCATATGATCCAGATACCAGCCATACAGGTTCTGGATCATACCGATGGCCTTCGTCTCCTCTCCCTTTGCCACCGGATTCTGATACACATTCTCAAAGAGAAATCTGCGCAGTCCCATTGTCGCTGTCCGGATGCGCTCGGACATGATGATCTCCGGCCTGTCCATGCTGTGGGTCACTACATCGTGGATCATCGTATTTAATCGCATCCTGGTGCTGTGTCCCAGCACATCTGTATACTCCGCCGGAAGGTCCTGCTCGGTCAGCAGGCCTCCCCGGATCGCGTCGTCTATATCGTGGTTGATGTAGGCGATCTTGTCTGAGAGACGGACAATCTGTCCCTCCAGTGTGTGGGGTGTACCGCTGGACTTATGGTTCCGGATACCGTCCACCACTTCCCAGGTCAGGTTGAGCCCTCTCCCCTGCTTCTCCAGCAGCTCCACCACCCGGACGCTCTGCTCATTGTGGCGGAATCCTTCCGGGCACACCTGATTCAGAGCCCGCTCTCCGGCGTGTCCGAAGGGGGTATGGCCCAGATCGTGGCCCAGGGCTATGGCCTCCACCAGATCTTCGTTGAGCCGCAGCGCCTTGGCGATGGTCCTGGCGTTCTGCGACACCTCCAGCGTGTGGGTCAGCCTGGTACGGTAGTGATCTCCTTTTGGCAGAAGAAATACCTGCGTCTTCTGCTTCAGCCTGCGAAAAGACTTACAGTGCAGGATGCGGTCCCTGTCTCTTTGGAATACCGGTCGGATGTCACACTGGGGTTCCGGCCGGTTTCTCCCTTTGGATCTGCTGCTGAGAGTGGCGTAGGGGCTTAAATTGGCTTCCTCCCTGGCCTCCATCTCCTCCCGAATGTTCATCATGCTCTCTTCCCTCCACTTTTGATCCTCTCCTCAATGGCCACAACCACTGTCCGCAGGACTTTCAGTCTCGCATAGTATTTGTCGTTGCCTTCCACCACGATCCAGGGGGCATTGACTGTGGAGGTGCGGATCAGCATCTCATTGACAGCCGCCTCGTACTGATCCCACTTCTCCCGGTTCCGCCAGTCCTCCTCCGTGATCTTCCACTGCTTTTCCGGATTTTCCTGTCTCTCCCTGAATCGCCGCTCCTGTTCGTCCTTATCAATCTGCATCCAGAATTTCAGCACCAGAACACCCTCCCTTGTCAGGGTCCGCTCCATGTCATTGATCTCCCGATAGGCTCTGCGCCACTCATTCTTCGTGCAGAAGCCCTCGATCCGCTCCACCATAACCCGCCCGTACCAGGTCCGGTCAAAGATAGTGATATGGCCTGCCTTGGGCATGTCCTTCCAGAACCGCCAGAGATAGTGATACTGCCGCTCCACCGCATTGGGGGAGGCTGTGGGGTGGACCACATACCCTCTGGGATCCATCTTGGCGGTGAGCCGCTTGATGGCTCCCCCTTTTCCTCCGGCATCCCATCCCTCAAATCCCAGCACAACAGGGATCCTGCGCCTGTACAGTTCTCCGTGGAGCTCCTGGATGCGGCTCTGCAGCTCTTTTAATTCTTTTTCATACTCCTTCCGGCTGCAGGACAGGCTCAGATCCGCCTTGCCAAGGATGGACTCCATCAGCTCTTTCGTCTCCGCCGCATCTGCCTCCGGTGCGTCCGCTCCTTCCTCTGCCAGGGAAAGTTCCGCTTTCTCAATCTGCCTTGTCAGCATCTCCTCCACGATCGAGTAGATCTTCACGGTGGCAAAGCGCCGGTCCACCGCCTCCACAATGTGCCAGGGGGCTTTCTCTGTGTCTGTGCGCGCAAGCATCTCCTCGTTCATTTCCAGGTACTTGTCAAATTTCTCATTCCGCTTCAGGTCGTCCTCTGTCACCCGCCAGGCCGTATCCTTAGAGGAGAGCAGCCTGTCAAATCTCTTCTTCTGCTCCTTCCTGTCAATGGCAAGGAAGAGTTTAATGATCACCATCCCATCCTCTGTAAGCTGGTCTTCAAAAGAGAGGATGGACTCATAAGCGTCCGCAAGCTCGGACTTCTTTATCTTTTTGTCAAAACGGTCTGTGAGGACCCGCCTGTACCAGCTTGTGTCGTAGATGGCAATGCGCCCTTTCTCCGGGAGTTTGGTCCAGAACCGCCACAGGAAGGGATGCATCTTCTCCTCCTCCGTCTCACTCTTCACCGCATACACCCGGAATCCTCTCGGATCCAGAGACTGGATCAGCTTGCCGATCTGCAGTCCTTTCCCTGCAGCCCCAAAGCCTTCAAAGGCAATCATAACCGGAATGTTCAGCTCCTTGCATCTTCTCTGCAGCTTTCCCAGATTTTTCTCCAGATGCTCCATTTTCTCCTTATACTCTTCTTTTTCCATCTTTTTCGTGAGATCCAGTTTTTCCAGCATGATTTTCCTCCCTTCTGCTTTTTCAGAATATTTTTCTCTTATTATACATCATTTTCTATAATTTAACATACAAAAAACGCCGATATCACACAATTTTGCGTGTATCGACGTTTTTGTTTTCCTGTCAGGCCCGCTGATATACTTTTTCTCCGTCTATATAGGTGGCAAGGATTTTAGCTTCTTTCAGCTCCTCCTCATCTGCCAGGGCAAAAAGATCCCGGTCCGGAATGATAAAATCCGCCAGCATCCCTTCCCGGATCCTGCCCTTCACATCCTCCTCGCCGGAGGCGTAGGCGCCCTCAACCGTGTAAGCCCTTACTGCCTCGTAGACAGACATTCGCTCCTCCGGCCTGTAAGTCTGCTGCTCCTCCCCCGTCAGATTGCGGCGAGTCACAGCTGTATATATGTTGGGGAGCGGCTCGCAGGACTCCACCGGACAGTCTGTGCCAAAAGAGACGCGCACGCCCTTGTCCACCAGAGTCTTCCAGGCATAGGATGTATCCGCCGCCTCTCCTACCCGATCCCTCACAATGTGCATATCATAGTCAATGAAGATCGGCTGCACGAGCGCCATGACCTGCTGTCTTTTGAAACGCTCCAGGAGCTCCCCGTCTGTGATCTGCACATGGACGATCCCGTCCCGGTAAGTCTCTCCCGCCTTTCTGTTCTTTTTGTCCCTCTCCAGCGCGTCCAGCACCATCTCAATGGCGCGGTCCCCGATGGCGTGGACCAGAACCGGATACCCCAGATCATGGGCCGTCTTCACCAGCTCATCCAGCTGTTCTTCCGTGAAGATGGTAAGGCCGCAGGTGGAAGGATCATCCGCGTAGGGCTCTCTGAGGCCGGCGGTCCTGGCTCCCAGAGAGCCGTCCTGCAAAAGCTTGATCCCGGTGATGCGCAGGTGATGGTCCTCCCCGCCGTACCGAAAACCATCCTCGTAATACTTTCCGATCCGCTCCGGCGTCTGCCTGAGGCTCTGCTGGCAGATGCGGATCTTCAGCTTGCCGCTCTCCAGAAGATCCCGGTAAACGGAAAAGAGCAGCTTGTAATCCTCGTCCGGCATAAAGCCGATGTCGTCTGTCTGGATCGTGGAAAGACCGTAGGAGAAAGCCTCCTCCTGTGCTTTCAGGAGGATGTCCTCCAGGATCTCCCGGTTCAGCGTGTGCACCTGGCTTCGGATCCGATCCAGCACTCGCTCCTTGAAAATGCCCAGAGGCTCTCCCGCCTCATCTGTGAGGGCAAAGTCTCCCAGCCCCCGGACAGACTCCCTGGTCAAACCGAGAAGACGCATGCCCGCGGAATTAACAACACCTACATGTTCACACACACGCAGGGCGATGACAGGCCGATCCCCCGTCACTTTATCCAGATCCTTTGCTGTGGGAAATCTTTTCTCTCCCTCTGTAAAATAGTCCTGGTTCCACCCCGTAGCTTCCAGCCAGGAGCGGTCATCCGGGCCGCACTGGCTGAGCCTGTCCCGGAAGCGCTGCTGCATCATCTGTATGCTGGTGCAGCCGTTCAGATCCACATTGATAAAATGTTTGGCAAAGCCGACAAAGTGCATGTGGGAGTCCTGAAAGGCCGGGAGCACGCTCTTTCCCTTAAGATCGGTAAAAATCACGCTCTCCTGTGCTGCCTTAAGTTCGCCGGCCAGCTTCCGGGCTTCCTCCTTCGTTCCCACAAAAGTGAACACGCCGTCCCTGACGGCAAAAGCCTCCGCTTGCGGCCGCTCCTCGTCCATGGTTGTCACATCTCCGTTTATAAATATCTCTGTCATTTTTACTGCTCGCTTTCTCCCTGGGAACATCTGCGTACCAGTTCCTTAAAAATGCCCAGCTGCTCCGCATTTCCACAGGAGGCCATCATCTCCGGGTGCCACTGCACGCCCATGATGAACTGGCCCTCCTCCATATACTCGGCAGCCTCCACAACACCGTCGGAAGCCACAGCCGTCACGGTCAGCTTTGGGGCCACGTCCTTGACAGCCTGGTGGTGCCAGGAATTGACAAATGTGCCGTCCGGCAGGAGACCATGGAGAACACTGTCCTCCTTGATCCGGATCTTGTGGGTACCCTGGTAGCGCTCCGTATTCTGGGTGTGCTTGATACAGTGCTCTCTCTGGGAGGGAATATCCTGGTAGAGAGTCCCTCCGAAGCAGATGTTGATGATCTGTAATCCCTTGCAGATGCCAAGGACCGGTTTCTTCTGCTCCAGAGCCGCCCGAAAGAGCTCCATATCGTAGACATCGATCTCCCGCATGGAGTAACCCTGGCCCTGAATGCCCTCCTCTCCGTAGAGAATAGGGTCCACGTCCGCCCCTCCCGACAGGATGATGCCGTCGCAGAGCTGCGCGTGTGCGCGGATCACTTCCGGGTCATCGCTGACCGGCAGAAGCAGCGGGGTACCCCCCGCCCGCTCCACGCTGGACGTGTAATCCGTGTGGATATACTGCCGCAGATTTCCTGTAAAAACTCCGTCATTTTCAATAGGGATCAAATTCCCCGATATTCCGATCACCGGCCTACGCATGTTCCTTCTCCTCCCCGCCGTATTTCTTTTTAAAGTAGAGATAGAAGAAGATGCCGATCACCGGAACGATCAGACCTGTCAGTGCTGTCACCGGATCTTCCATCAGATTGTTGATCATCAGCCCCACAAAGAGGATGACTGTGACGATGACAGATACCGGGTAGAGCCATACTTTGTAGGGTCTCTCCAGGTCCGGATACTTCCTCCTGTAGACAAATACCGCTGTCACTGCAAGACAGTTGAACAGCATACCGCAGAATACCACAAGAGATGTGAGCTGATCCAGGTTCCGCAGACACACAAGGATGATGGAAATAATCATCTGGGAGATCAGGCTTGCAGCCGGAACTCCGTTTTTATTCAGTGTGCCCAGCTTTTTGAAGAAGATCTTCTCAGCAGACATGGCATAGTAGATCCTTGAGAAGGCCAGCACCATGCCGTTCAGGCAGTTGAACATAGCCAGCAGCATGCCGATCAGCACGATAACCTTTCCGGCCACGCCGAAGAGCCGCTCGGCCACAGTCGTTCCCAGGTACAGGCTTCCGCTCTCGATCAGGCTCTTTGCCTCATCCAGCGGGATCACCCGCATCAGGGAATAGTTGAAAAGTGCATAGAAAATAGCCACGCCGCCGATGCCCAGGATAATGGCAAGGGGCAGATTTCTCTTTACATTCTTGATCTCCTCTGCCACAGCATTCAGGTTGGTCCAACCCTCATAGGCCCACAGTGACGCCACGGTGGCAAAGGCGATCATGCCAAAGACAGAGCCTGCCGTCAGCGGTGATCCGTCTGGCGCAGAGGCGGGAACCGGACTTAAATCCGGTGTCTGGTTTCCCAGCACAAGCGCTCCGATCATAATAATGAAGATCGGGAGCAGTTTTGCTACCATAAAAAATGTCTGCAGATTGGACGCCCCCTTGACTCCCCGCAGATTAAAGAGCGTAAGGAGCACGATCAGGGCAATAGCGATCAGTTTGATGTGAAGCTGGGTAAGCCCCGGGATAAAATCTACCAGGGCTGTGGGAATAGCCACGGCAATGGCTGCAATAGAGCCTGAGCTGGCCAGTATCCACTGGGTAAATCCATACATAAATCCCAGCACGGGATGGTAAGCCTTGCTCAGATACACCAGCTGGCCTCCCGCTTTCGGGTCAGAAGCTCCCAGCTCTGCAAAACAGAGGCCTCCAAGCAGGGACACAAGTCCTCCGAGGAGCCAGCAGATCAGGGCCAGTCCAAGGCTATAGCCCGACCTCTGGAGCACATAGGACCCCAGATAAAAGATACCGGAACCTATCATGATACCACAGATGACGCTCATGCCGCCAAACAGGCCGATCTCTTTCTTAAATTCTCCGCTTCCGGATTTTTGCTGTTTCATAGTCGTCGATTCCTCCAATAACTATCATTCTCTATGTTATAAGGTACAGACTGATCACACAAACAGGGGGATCAGTTCTTTTTTCAGCACATCCACCATCCCAAGGTCAGACATCTTCACTTTCGGGATAACGGGAAGGGCCAGCGTCACAATACGAAGGAGCGGATTTTCCAGACCGGTAAGGCCCAGCTCCCTGTTGGCCTCCTTCATCAGCTGGCTGTCTTTTGCCAGCTCTGCTGCGTCTTTCAGGGAGATCAGCCCTGCAAGAGGCAGCTCCAGAACATGGAGCAGCCGACCATCCCTGACTGCACTCATACCGCCGCCGCACTGGATCAGCGCCTCTGCAGCCATAAGCGCATTCTCTGCCGTATCATAGACAACGGTCAGATTGTGGCTGTCGTGGGACACGGTGGATGCCAGGGCACCGCAGGTCGTTCCAAATCCCTTTACAATGCCAAGACCAATGGTATCATGGCCTTTATGCCTGTTCACAACTGCCACGAACTTCAGGTCCTCTCCCTCCAGGCATACATACCCGTCTTTTACCGGGACTTCCGCAGTTGTCAGCACAGTGGAGGAGAGGAGAAGATCCGGGTACTCCATCACGTTGACTGTGACTGTACCGGTCTCCACCGGCGCCTTGATCCGGAAATCTTCCGCCTTCAGATCCTTCACATACATGGTATTGACCTTTTCCAGCGGATACTCTCTTGCTTCTATGGGCACAGTCATATGGCCTTTTTCTGCCACCAGCCTGCCGCCGAAGAATACCAGGTCCGGTTTCAGCTCTTCCAGGTCGCCCACAAGGAGCATATCCGCCACATATCCCGGGGCAATGGCGCCCAGATTCTCAATATGGATCTCTCTTGCCGTGTTTAAAGTGGCGCTCTTGATCGCTGTCACCGGATCCATGCCGCTGCGGATGACTGTGCGAACCACATCATTCATATGTCCCACGTGAAGGATATCATCCGCCTCCCTGTCATCTGTGCATAGGCAGAAATGGTCATAGAACTTCACGCCTTTTACGCCTTCATAGATCTCCTCCACATTTTTCGTGATGGAGGATTCCCTGGCATCCACATACATGCCGCTTCGAAGCTTCTCCAGCGCCTCATTTCTCTCCCTGGACTCATGACAGGTATTGGGGCCGCCGCACAGATAGGCAGACAGCATCCTGCCGGACACAGAGGGCGCATGGCCTTGCAGATAAAGTCCTTTTTTGTCCATCACATCAATAATATCCATCATCCGGTCTTCCCCGTGGATCACTGCCAGGAAGTCCATCACCTCAGCAAGGCCGATCACACGGTCCATGGAAGCGAGTTCTTCTATCTCTTTTGCAAAGAACTCCGCGCCCGCATTTTCCAGCCCCGGAACCGCCGGTACACAGCTGGGTACATCGATGAGCTGCCTCATAGGCAGATCCTCTCCTGCCTCATGCATGTAGCGCACACCCTCCATGCCGCACACATTGGCAATCTCGTGGGGGTCTGTGACAACAGTCGTCGTGCCGTGGGGGATCACTCCCTTGGCAAAATTCCTGGGAGTCATCATGGAACTCTCAATGTGTTCATGGGCATCGATGAAGCCGGGGATCAGATATTTCCCTTCTCCGTCGATGACCTCATTTGCCTTGTCCAGTTCAGTACCGGGATTTTTGTATTCCACATGGGCGATCATCCCGTCATAGACGAACACGTCCGCCGGGTAGATCTCACCGGTGATCACATTGACAAGCTGTACATTTGTGATGGCGAGATCACTTCTGATCTCGCCCAGCGCTGCCTTGAGCAGCTGTTTTTTATCATTCGGTTGGATTTTCATTGTATACCGCCTTTCTGCAGACCCTCAGATCTGCCGGAACTATTTTATGAAAGGAAATACAGGATCAGCGGAATGCACAGAACATAAAGGAAAGGATGTACCTCTTTTGCTCTGCCTGTAAGCAGCTTGATGAGCCCGTGAGCGATGATGCCTGCAGAAATACCGCCTGCGATAGATCCTGTGAAGATCGTGAACATGATCATGACAAAAGGACCAAAGGCCTCAGTAAAGTCAGAAAAATCGATGTTCTGAATGCCCTGGATCATCAGGAATCCCACAAAGATCAGAGCCGGTCCTGTAGCCGCGTTGGGAATCATCAGCACAAGAGGTGAAAGGAATACCATCAACCCGAAAATGAGAGCTGTGATCACGCTGGCAAATCCGGTGCGTCCGCCCGCCTCTACGCCGGCGCTGGATTCTACAAAGGTGGTCACAACTGTGTTACCTGTACATGCACCCACGCAGGTACCGATAGCATCTACAAGGAACGGTTTCTGGATATTTGGCAGGTTTCCATTCTCATCCAGCATACCGGCCTTGGCTCCCACACCCAGAACAGTTCCCAGAGTGGAGAAGAAGTCACCGCAGAAGGAGACAAAGATCAGCGGGACGGCTGAGAAAGAAAGCACCTCTTTAAAGTCGAAGGCAAACATCAAGTTGCCCAGTCCGTCAAAATCCGGCACTTTTGCCAGTGTGTCCGGCACAGTCGTCACACCGAGAGGAATGCCTAGAAGAGTGACTGCCACAATACCGATCAGGATGGCTCCTGTCACTTTGCGGGCTGTCAGCACCGCAATCAGAATAAGTCCGAAAATTGCCAGATACACAGAGGGCTGCTTGAAATCCCCCTGGCTGATGCCGTCCGTAAATGTACCGATACCGCTGTTGTTAAATCCAAGGTAAGCGATATAGAAACCGATGGCTGTACTGATAGCGATCTTCAGGTTCTTTGGAATCGTTTTCACAATGAGATCACGAACGCCAAACACTGTAAGCAGCAGAAATATTAAGCCTGATATCAGGATCAGAGACATGATGCCCCCAAAAGAGATCGCCCCTGCGATGAGCATTGCACCGAACATGGCGTTGTTTCCCATTCCGGTGGAAAGGGCAAAGGGCATGTTGGCATACAGGGCCATAAGCAGTGTGATGACAGCGCTGACAAGGGCACAGGTGACAAGGATCGCCTCCTTGGTGATCATCACCCCGTTGGTGTCAATGACATAGTCGGCATCCCCCACCATAAGGCTGGGCTGTACGACCAGAATGTACGCCATAGTCATGAATGTAGTGATACCAGCTATGGTTTCCACTTTGAAATTTGTTCCTCTCTCACTAAATTGAAAGAAACTGTTGATTTTTTCTTTCATTTGTTACCTCCTCTTACTCTTCTTTTCTGTAGTTTTATTTTATCCCCCGGCAGGGCCGTCCATACAGGCCCTGTCCAGAAGTTAAAATCATTCCTTTTTTACCGGGATGTGATCTCCCGGATCATCTCCATGAGCACCTGGGTTCCGGCCTCACAGTCTTCCATAGAAGTGAACTCTTCTTTCCGGTGAGAATATCCTCCCTGGGACGGCACAAAGATCATACTGACAGGACACAGCCCACCGAAATTCATGCTGTCATGCCCTGCACCGCTCATCAAGCGTCTGTGGGCGTATCCATACTGGTCGCAGATCTGCTCCATTCTCTCCTTCAGCCCGCTGTCACAAGGCACACCGGGAAGGGACTGATCCAGTGCTCTTTTTATGCTGACCCGCTCCTGCTCTTCCAGCAGCTTTTCATATCGGCTCATCTCTTCCATGATATCCCGTATATCTTCATCTCGGACGCTGCGGATATCTAGTGAAAACTCCGTCTCCCCGCAGATGATATTGCAGGTTCCGGGCAGCACTTTTATGCGTCCCACCGTAGCCACACAGTCTTTCCTCTCCTTTGCAAGCTCTGTCACCTTCAGTATCCATCTGCTCATGGCAGGAACCGGGTCAGACCGCTCACTCATGGGAGTGGCTCCGGCGTGGGCGCTGCTCCCTGTGATGGTCACTGTGTACCGTTCCAGTCCCGCAATACCCTCCACGATCCCGATCTGGCTGCCATTCTTTTCCAGGACCTGTCCCTGTTCAATGTGAAGCTCCAGCATAGCCTTTATCCTGTCCACCCTGCAGGTGTCCAGACTGTCGGGAGAAAGCCCGTATGCTCTCATGGCGTCGCCAAGGGAAATGCCGTCCGCGTCCACAGACGCCAGCCCCGCCGGCAGGACTCTCCCACAGATGGCTTTGCTCCCGATCATTCCGTATCCAAACCGGTTGCCCTCCTCGTCCTTAAAGCCGATCACCCACACAGGCACTTTCGGTTCATAGCCTTCCTCACGCAGAGTCTGCACTGCCTCAATGGCTCCCAGAACCCCCAGGCATCCGTCAAATTTCCCGCCCTGCAGGACCGTATCATAGTGGGAGCCGGTCATCACTGGTGGCTGTCCCGCTGTCCCACTTCCGGCAGGCGTCCACTTTCCGATCAGGTTGCCCGCTCCGTCTCTCTCCACGTCCAGCCCCGCCTCTTCCATATAGCAGCAGATCAGCTTCTCTGCGCTTTTGTCCTCAGGGGTGAACGGGAAGCGGGTGACGCTGCCGTCCGCCCCGCTTCCGATCCTTCCCAACTCCATAATGTGATCCCACAATCTCTTTGTATTGATCTTCATAAGCCCTCTATCCGTTATATTGTTGGATTTCAACAAACATTTTCAAAATTAGACACTATTATATCATGATTAGCCTTCCCGGTAAACCTTAAAATCTTCCACCGCAGTTCGGGCAGAATGTAAAATCTTCATCTGTCGTATAGCCGCAGTTCGGACACCGTTTCATCTGTCCGCCCTGCCATCCTCTGGAAACCGGCTCCAGGTCCTCCTGCCGGATCTCCAGCTCTTCTCCCCTGGCGATCCGCCTGCCCACTTCCGGATCCAGCCTGTACACCGTGCCGCAACAGCTTGTCTGTACAAAGTACTGTTTATTCCACTTAAAGCAGGGAATAAAAAACAGAGACAGTGCCGTGTATGTCATATACACCATATATCTCCCGTACTTTCCGCATCTGCTGCAGATAACCACCTGATTAAATTTCAGATCCTTTCTCCCGCTGGTGAGGCCTATGATAAAAAACATATTTTCACTTTCCTTCCTTATATTATAGGCGCCCGCTTTTATGGGGCATCCTCCTTCCGGCATTCGCCGCAAAAAAAAGAAAAAAGCCTTGAAAACTCAAGGCTTCTCACTGAATGCGGAAGATGGGACTTGAACCCACACGACACGAATGTCACAAGATCCTTAGTCTTGCTCGTCTGCCAGTTCCGACACTTCCGCATGACTGCTTTATTTCGCTGTCCGAAAAGTATAATACTACAGGCCAGCCTGAATGTCAACAGTTATTTTTATATTTTTTATATTTTTTGTAATATATATATTTTCAGAAATCCTTTGAAAATTCCCGCCCTTTCTGCGGGGCGGAAATCTTCGGATTTCACATATACACTCACGGAGTGCTGTTACGCAATGCTCTTCTTAGCAGTCTCTGCCAGAGAAGCAAATCCTTCCTTGTCATTGACAGCCATCTCAGCCAACATCTTTCTGTTGATGTCGATGTTAGCAACCTTAAGTCCGTGCATGAACTTGCTGTAGGAAAGTCCGTTCATTCTTGCAGCAGCGTTGATACGTGCGATCCACAGCTGACGCATCTGGCGCTTGCGCTGTTTTCTGCCTGCATATGCAGATGTAAGTGCTCTCATGACAGACTGTTTTGCAACTCTGTACTGTTTGGAGCGGGCTCCTCTGTATCCTTTCGCCAGTTTTAATGTTCTGTTATGTTTCTTCTTAGCGTTTAAGCCGCCTTTAATTCTTGCCATGTCCTAATTCCTCCTTCAATCTTTCCCAATCTTACAGATATGGTAATACTTTCTTCATATTCTTTACATTGGTTGCATCTGTGATTGTAGCCTGTCTGAGATTTCTTTTTCTCTTTGTAGACTTCTTGGTTAAGATATGGCTCTTATAAGCTTTGTTTCTTTTCAGCTTTCCTGTACCTGTCTTTTTGAAGCGCTTTGCAGCAGCTCTATTTGTTTTAATTTTTGGCATGATGTTTTCCTCCTTAAAGATAAATAGTATTTTTAACGTTTTTCAGTTAAAACCATGCTCATATTTCTTCCTTCGAGTTTGGCCGGCTTTTCCACAACCGCCACGTCCGCAAGCATCTGAGCCACATCATCCAGGATGTGCTTGCTCTGCTGTACGTGAGCCATCTCTCTTCCGCGGAAACGGAGCGTAACCTTCACTTTATTTCCCTTGGTGAGGAATTTCTTCGCATTGTTCACCTTGGTGTTCAGGTCATTGGTGTCAATATTTGGTGAAAGACGCACTTCCTTCACTTCAACCGTTTTCTGTTTTTTTCTGGCTTCCTTTTCTTTTCTTGCCAGCTCATATTTATACTTGCCGTAGTCAATGATCTTGCATACCGGCGGCTGAGCTTTGGGAGCAATTTTGACCAGATCCAGCTGAGCCTCCTCTGCCAGCTTCATAGCTTCCCGGGCAGACATAATTCCAAGCTGCTCTCCCGCTTCGCTGATCACACGTACTTCCCTGTCTCTGATCTGTTCGTTAATCATTAAATCGCTAATTGTCGTGCACCTCCATCAAAAAAAATAAGCGAATAGTCCAGACTATCCACTTAATCTATTGCACAATACACCTGACATAGTGTATAATGTCTCAATATCAACCAGTAGTCACCCGCTTGTGCTATGGTGAGAGTGGATACTCTGCTTTGTTTTACACCTTACGCATCAACTAATCTATCACACTTTCATGGCCATGTCAACACTTTTCTTTTTTTCTCCCCCGTTTTCCCTTGCTAAATATCCCGGTATTCATTATAATAAGGCTTACACATGTCCAGAATATGTGAGAGTAAAAAGGATATCTATAAATATTGAGGAGGTTTTACAAATGAATAAGCGAAGCAGTTTTTCCGGCAAACTGGGCTTTGTGCTGGCCGCTGCCGGTTCTGCGGTAGGTCTTGGAAACATCTGGCGTTTCCCCTATCTTGCAGCACAGTACGGAGGAGGCACGTTCCTTCTTATCTATCTGATCATTGCAGTGACATTCGGATTTTCCCTTATGGTTGCAGAGATTGCCATCGGAAGAAAGACAGGCCTGTCGGCCATCGGTGCGTTCAAGGCTCTGGACTCCCGCTTCGGGTTCCTGGGGATCCTGGCGTCCGCCGTACCCATTATCATTCTTCCATATTATTCCGTCATCGGAGGATGGGTCATCAAATATTTTACCGTCTTCCTGACAGGCGGTGGCTCTGCGGCAGCCGCTGACGATTATTTTACCGGTTTCGTGGGAAGTACCTTCGAGCCTCTGGGCTGGTTCCTTCTCTTCCTCGGTGCAACAGCCATCATTGTTCTTTTAGGCGTGGAAAAAGGAATTGAGAAGGTGAGTAAATTCGCCATGCCTATCCTTGTTCTGCTGGCCATTGTCATCTCCATCTACTGCCTGACTCTGGACGGCGCCATGGACGGACTGGCCTATTACGTGCAGCCCCATATGGAAGACTTCTCCGTGAAGACCGTGCTTTCCGCCATGGGACAGCTCTTCTACTCCATGTCCCTGGCCATGGGCATCATGGTCACATATGGTTCCTACATGCGAAAAGACACGAACCTGGAGAGCTCTGTGCGCCAGATCGAGATATTTGACACAGTCATCGCTTTCCTGGCAGGTCTTATGATCATCCCCGCCGTGTTTGTATTCTCCGGCGGTGATCCGAAGATCCTTCAGAGCGGCCCGAGCCTTATGTTCGTCATCCTCCCGAAGGTGTTCAGCAGCATGCCCATGGGCGGCGCCATCGGAGCTGCCTTCTTCCTGCTGGTTATCTTCGCGGCCCTGACCTCTTCCATCTCGCTGATGGAAACCATTGTATCCATCTTCCGGGATAAATTCCACTGGAGCAGGAAGAATGCATGTATCTTCGTGACAGTCCTGTCACTGGTACTTGGCATTCCGTCCTCCCTTGGATTCGGCCCGTTAGGCTTCATCACCTGGGCAAACATGACCATCCTGGATATCATGGACTTTGTAAGCAACAGCGTACTGATGCCAATCGTCGCTTTCTTCACCTGTATCTTCGTAGGATTCTTCATCGGACCAAAGGCGATCTCAGACGAAGTGAAAGTGACCAATGGAAAGTTTGTGGGAGAAAAGCTTTTCACTGTTATGATCAAATGGATCACACCGGTATTTCTCCTGCTGATCCTTGGAAGTTCCGTGGCCAACTCCATGGGCTGGTTCAAACTGTAAATGTAAATTAAGAAAGGTCGTAGATAAACATGTCTATCGAAAAAGTCAGATCCTACTTCCGCCAGTGGCCCGGCATGGAGGAAAAGATCCTGGAATTTCCCGTCTCCAGCGCCACTGTGGCTGAGGCTGCCAAAGCGGTGGGGACCGAGGAGAGGCGGATCGCCAAGACACTGTCCTTTATGCTGGATGACGGTCCCATCCTGGTTGTGGCAGCCGGGGACGCCAAGATCGACAACAAGAAGTTCAAAGCCACCTTCCACAAAAAGGCTACCATGCTGAAGGTGGACGAGCTGACAGAACTGGTCGGACATCCCGTGGGCGGCGTGTGCCCCTTCGGGATCAAAGAGGGCGTGAAGGTCTATCTGGACCAGTCGCTCAGGCGGTTTCCCACCGTCTTTCCTGCCTGCGGCAGCGCCAACAGCGCCATTGAACTGACCATCCCGGAGCTGGAGACCTACTCCCGCTTCGACCAGTGGGTGGATGTGTGCAAAGTCCCGGACGAGGAGCAGTAAAACGATTTTTACAGAAAGAGGGCGGAGCCGCTTCATGTCGAAGCAGTTCCGCCCTCTCTTCTTTTTTCTTCTCTATTCAGCGATCCAGCTCTCCATGTCTGTCGCGCCCGCATATTTCTCCAGATATTTCTTTCCGTACTCCAGCGCCTTCTCCAGCTCATCTCCCGGGGAGAAGCAATAGATCAGGGTCAGCACCTCCCTCGCCTCATCCGTGATCATGGCACGCTCGGAATCGCTTGTGGAGCTCCCGATGGCGCCTTTTTCGTCCGCCAGCACCGGCAGATGCTCAATATTGATCTCGTCCTTTCCGATGCCCTTGTAGGTCTCCCCCTCCCGGCCAATACGGAAAACAAGGTCCTCCCCTATATTGGCTGTGTCGTAGGATCCCACGGAAAATCCGGACTCGATGGAGATCAGATTATTCACGTCCACGACCGTGTTGACTTCGTACAGTCCCTTGCCCTGGCCGATCCTGCGGATCAGCGCCTCGGAGGAAACCCGGTACCGGCTCGGATCCTTTCCAAAGGCTTTGTAGGCTGCCCTGGATTCCTTGATATTGGGGATCTCCGTCACACCGAAGTCAAAGATGGCGTCCTTTGTCCTCTTAAAGATCTCTTTTTTCAGATAGGCCCACATTTCCTCATTCTTTTTTTCCACTTTCACTTTATATTGAAGGCAGCCCACTCTCGTGTCCGGCCATTTGGCCTTCATCTCCTCATCGATCGCCAGTTGCTTTCTCATATCGCTTTGTCTCCTTTCTCTGTTCGGGTCTGTTGTACCAAAAGAGACCGGGGCCCGCTTTTTTGGTCCCCGGCCTCTGTCCGCAAGGCCTGCCATATGCCTAGCGCTTGTTTCCCATACAGAACACGGCCACAACACCGGGGCCTGTGTGGCTTCCGATGACTGTGCCGATATTGTTGATCAGGATATTGTCAATCCCCATCTTCTCCCGCACAAGGCCGGCCACATACTCGGCGTCCTCGATGCAGTCCCCGTGGGTGATCATGATGATGTCATTGTCCCAGCCTTCTGACTGCTCCACAGCCATGTCCACGATCTTATTCAGAGATTTCTTACGTCCTCTCTCCTTTCCGACAACCTGCAGCTTGCCGTTGTCATCCATGTGGATGATAGGCTTGATCTTCACCATGGTACCCACCACAGCAGTAGCTTTGGAGACACGTCCGCCTCTGTGCAGATGATTCAGATCGTCCACCGTCACATCATGGCAGATGTGAAGCTTGTTCTCCTCCACCCAGGCCGCTGTCTCCTCAATGGTCTTTCCCGCCTCCTTCTGCTGAAGGGCCTTGTAGAGAAGAAGCGCCTCACCCAGGCAGGCACACAGAGTATCAATGACAATGATCTTTGCCTCCGGATACTCCTCCTTCAGCTCCTCCCCTGCGATCTTCATGCTGTTGCATGTCCCGGAAAGGCCGGATGAGAAAGCCAGATGCAGGATGTCCTTCCCCTCCTTCAGGAAAGGCTCCAGAGCCGCCCTGGCTTCCTCGGGGTTCACCTGGGAAGTGACGGACATTTTCCCCTCTCTCAGTTTGTCGAAAAATTCTTTGGCAGTCAGACCGCTCATATCTTCATAGGTCTGTCCGTCTATTGTATATCTCAGAGGAACAACCGGAACGTTCCTCTCTTCCAGCCATTCCTTCGGCAGGTCCACCGTACTGTTCACAGTAATCACATAATCCCTCATGGTCTTATACCTCCTATTCATCCTAATATATTAATCATAACATTTTTTATATAGTAAGGCAAAGCCTTTTGACTTCCCATGCATATTTCGCATCATTCCGGGCAGATTATTTTTATCGAAAAGTACTGTATAAGTGTGGATATGGAGGAATAAATTTATGCCGGATACAAGAATTGTGACCGCATCAGTCAAAGAAAATGTGGCATACATGAACCAGGTCCTGCCTGTGAAAGAAAGTTTTGATCTTATAGAGCGGGATATTATGATAGGAGAACGGGAAGCATCCTTTTTCTTTATAGACGGTTTTATGAAAGATGAGATCATGCTGAAGGTCATGGACTCTTTTCTGAAGGTCAGAAAGGAAGACATGCCGGCAAGCGCCACTGGATTTGCCCGGCAGTGCCTGCCTTATGTGGAGGTGGACACCATCAGCGATTTCGACCAGGTCCTGCGGAACCTTCTCTCCGGCACAACCTGCCTTTTCATAGATGGCTATGAAACCTGCATCGTCATCGACTGCCGCACCTACCCCGCCAGAAGCGTGGGGGAGCCGGAAAAGGATAAATCCCTCCGAGGTTCCAGGGACGGGTTCGTGGAGACCATCGTCTTCAACACAGCCCTGATCCGCAGAAGGATCCGTGACCCGCACCTTGTCATGCAGATGGTGGAGATCGGAGACAGCTCGCGGACAGATGTGGCCCTCTGTTATATGTCTGACCGGGCCGACGAAGAGCTTCTTAAAAATGTAAAAAAAAGGCTGCAGGCCATCCACACAGGAGACCTGCGCATGAATCAGCAGAGCCTGGCAGAGCAGCTTTTTAAAAGGAAGTGGTTCAACCCCTTCCCCAAATTCAAGTTTACAGAGCGTCCGGACACGGCGGCGGCCTGTCTTCTGGAAGGAAAAGTGGTGATCCTGGTGGACAATTCCCCCTCTGCCATGATCCTTCCCACTTCCATCCTGGATATCATCGAGGAGGCGAACGACTACTATTTCCCGACTCTGACTCAGATCTATCTGAAGTTTTCCAGGGGCGTCATCACGTTTCTGACCGTGTTTCTCACGCCGGTATTCCTGCTTTTTATGCAGAACCTGGAGTGGCTGCCGGATATGTTCCGGTTTGTGGCTCTGCGGGACACGGTCAACATCTCCCTTGTGTTCCAGTTTCTCCTGCTGGAAATGGCCATCGACGGCCTGCGCCTGGCGGCGCTGAATACGCCCAGTATGCTTAGCACCCCCTTAAGTGTCATCGCCGGTATTGTCATGGGAGAATTTTCCGTTCAGTCCGGCTGGTTCAACTCGGAGGTCATGCTGTATATGGCATTTGTGGCTGTAGCCAATTATACCCAGCCCAATTTTGAGCTGGGTTATGCACTGAAGTTCATGCGTCTTCTTCTCCTTATACTGACAGCTCTCTTCAACTGGATCGGGTTTGCCGCAGGCTGCGTCATCATCATCTGCAGCATCTGCTTCAACAAAACCCTCTCCGGCCGGAGCTATCTGAACATCAAGCTGAACTGACGAGACTAATTCGTGCTGCCAAATCCACCATTGCGGATACCCTCCGCCTGGTCGTCCACCGTGATGCCGTACTCCACGAAGATCCCCTGCATGAAGCCTGTCCCCGCCGGAATCTCCACTGTTTTACCCTCGTTGGTGTCGTTGGTGATCTTGGCAAAGATGTGGCCCTCATTGTCTGAGTAGAAGTAATCGCTGTCTATGATACCCACCGTATTGTTGAGCTGCAGCCGGTACTTGAAACCAAGTCCGCTTCTCGGGTAGCATTTCAGCACCCACTCCTCCTCCATTTCCGCCCGGATGCCGGTAGGGATCTTCACCGTCTCCCCCGGCTTAAGGGTAAAGGCTGCAGGTGCGAAAAAATCGTACCCTGCAGAGCCCTTTGTGGCTCTGGCAGGCAGCTGGATGCCGTCGTAGATCTCCTGGATACGGCTCTTATCTTCCGGTCCGAATGTATCTGTCCACCCTTCCTGGAACTGTTCAAAGCTTACTTTGTGAAATTTTGCAATCCTCTTAGCCATGTAAAATCATCCTCCCTGTCCTGACTGTTTCCGGCACATCGATCACCTGCTGGTTGGCGCTGCCCCTCCAGGGCAGGGATGTGTCTTTTCTCTCTTCCTCAAATTCTCCGTCTACCAGCACATCCACATACTGCATCACTTCCAGGTCTTTCACTTCCTGCCAGGTGCTTCCTGTGTAGAGCCAGATGGTCTTGTCCGGATATTCCTCCCGGATCTGCGCCGCAAGGGCTGTCACTCCCTCCAGATTGGCCGGGTGGAGCGGATCTCCCCCGGAAAAGGTGATGCCGCTGACATAGTCCTTGTCAAGCTCCCGGAATATCTCCTGCCGGGCCTCCTCCTCAAAGGGAAGCCCTCCTGCCGGGTCCCAGGTAACAGGGTTGTGGCATCCGGGGCAGGCGTGGGAGCATCCGGCCACCCAGAGCACTACCCGGAGGCCGTCCCCGTTGAGCATATCGTCTTTCGTAATATTGTGGTATCTCATTGTCCTACATGCTCTTCCTTTCTGCGATCTCCGCCATCTTGGCCTCATTGAGCCTTGTATCCCCTTTGACTCTGGAGTAGGACAGATAGCCGTTCATGCGGTCGATCTTTGTCAGATTTGTACTTCCGCACACCGGGCACACATCCATGGACAGCTCCTCGTGTCCGCAGTCATCGCAGTAGGCAAGAGACAGATTGACTCCCTCGTAATAGCCTTTTGCCATGGCCCGGCGCACCAGGGAACGGATGGCTTCTTTATTATAATTGACCGGGTATTTCACATACTGGATCTTTCCGCCGTTGCTTAAATCCCAGAACCTTCCTTCCAGGTCCTGCTTCTGGATAGGCGTGATGTCCTCGGTGACATGACAGTGGAAGCTGTTGCTCACGTACTCCCGGTCCGATACATTCTCTATGATACCATATTTTTTCCGGAACTGCTGCACCTGCACGCCGCAAAGGTTCTCCGCCGGTGTCCCGTAAATGGCGTAGAGACGTCCGTCCTCTTTCTTGAACTCATTCACCCTGTCATTGATATACTGGAGTGTCTCCAGGGCAAACTGCCCGTCCTCCACAAGAGATTTCTTGTTGTGGAGCTGCTGCAGCTCATTCAGTGCCGTGATGCCAAAAGAGGCTGTGGCCGACTTAAGAAGCGGCTTGATCTTGTCGTACAGTCCCAGGTGGCCGCCGTAGAAACCGCCCTCGCAGTAGGCCAGAGGGTTGGTGGAGGCTTTCATCTCTCCAAGGTAGTCGTAGGTCCGCAGGTGAAGCTGGCGAATCAGGTTCAGATAGTAGTCCAGCACCTCATGGAAATCCCGGCTCTCCTGCTTCGCCTTTGCGTAAATCATCGGCAGATGAAGGCTGATGGCACCGATGTTGAACCTTCCCACAAAGACCGGTTCGTCCTTCTCGTCCGCCGGCTCCATGCCGCCGCGCTCATACCAGGGTGACAGAAATGCCCGGCATCCCATGGGGCTGATAATTTTTCCATACTTTTTGTACATGCTGGCCACATAGCCTTCTCCGGTAAGACTAAGCCAGTCCGGGTACATGGTCTTTGCAGAGCAGTCGATCCCCGCCTCGAACACATCCTCCATCTCCCCGCCGGGACCGTGGAGTTTTTCGTCGTAGAGGAACACGATCTTGGGGAAGAGCACAGGCTTTTTGTGTCCTTCTTTTCCCTGTCCGTTTTTCCGCACTTCCAGCATCTTCATGGTCACAAGTTTTCCGTATTTACTGGGAACCGTTCCCGCTGTCACAGTGATAAAAGGATAGTCTCCCCGGCTGGAGGAGACAGAGTTGAACTTGTACTCCCATCCCTGGAAGCCCTGCTCCATCTCCTTTTCCAGATCTGCCCAGGCCACCTTCTGCACGGTCTCCTCGTCCAGACCCAGATCTCTGTATTTCTTGATAAGTCTCTCGTGGGATTTTCTGGCAAATGGCTCCAGTATATCATCCACACTGGGCACTGTAAAACCGCCGTACTGCTGGCTGGCCGCGCTCAGGACAATGTCACCGATGACGTCAAAGGCTGTGTCCAGCGTCTTTGGTTCATTGTACCACAGGTTCCCCATCTCAAATCCCCCTGTGAGCACGGACTTCACGTCAAAGAGACAGCAGTTCATGGTATCTCTCCTGGCCGACATATCGTGGATGTAGATGTAGCCATCCCGGATGGCCTGTATCTCCTCCACGGTCAGGAAAAATTTCTTGTACAGCTCCTTGTTCAGCTCGTTGAAAATAAGGCTCCTCTTTGTGGATACAAGGGCGCTGTCCGTGTTGCTGTTCTCCTTGTCCCCGATATACATGATGGACTGACTCTTCTTGTACACGTCATCCAGCATCTGGACAAAATCCTGCTTGTAGTTCCTGTAATCCCGGTAACTCTTTGCCACCACGGGATTCACCTTCTCAAGGGCTCCCTCCACCACATTGTGCATCTGGGATATGGGCACTTCCGTAATGTCCAGATCATCCACTTTCTCCTCCACGAACCGGCAGATGAACTTCAGCTCCTCATCTGTAAATTTAATGAGAGCGCGGTAGGCAGATTTGTTGACTGCCACCACTACTTTCTGGACGTTAAAGGATTCCTTTGTACCGTCCTTTTTTACTACTTTCACGTTGTCTTTTCTCATAAAACCTGTTTCTCCTTTATGGACACACCATCTTTCGCGCATCCCCACATGCGCTATATTTAGTGTTTGTATTTTATATTTTCACAATATGCTGTGCAAAAATGTCTTATCTATATTACCATCCCGCATCTGTCCCCGTCAATGAAATACCGTGAAAATATTTCACAAAAAAAGAGCCTCTGAAGGCTCTTATTTTTGTATACTTATATGAGACTGTTTTTCAATTTCCACACTCAATACTGATCTCGTTGAACAGCTTCAGGATTTCATCCACGGAAACCTTCTGCTTCTCCTCCCCCTTCATGTCCAGGACGATACCTCCCTGGTGCATCATGAGGAGTCTGTCGCCGTACTCCGTTGCGTACCTGAGATTATGGGTAACCATGATGGTAGTCAGCTTCTTTTCCTTCACAATCTTATCTGTCAGCTCCATGATCAGCTCCGCCGTCTTTGGATCCAGGGCCGCTGTATGTTCATCCAGGATCAAAAATTCAATGGGCGTCATGGTTGACATGAGAAGAGCCATGGCCTGCCGCTGCCCGCCGGAGAGGGAGCCTACTTTGATGTCCAGTTTGTCTTCCAGTCCCAGCCCAAGCTGAGAGAGGCTCTCCCGGTAATAGGAGATCCTGGCTTTGCTGGTCCCTCTGCCAAAGCCATAGACCTTTCCCTTGTTGTCCGCCAGGGACATGTTCTCCAGTATGGTCATAGAGGGACAGGTGCCCATGGCAGGGTTCTGGTATACACGTCCGATCCGGCGGTTACGCCGGAACTCTTTCTCCTTTGTAATGTCCGTGCCGTTGATATATATTTTCCCGGCCTCCACCGGGATACTGCCGCAGATGATGTTCAGCATGGACGTCTTTCCAGAGCCGTTGCTGCCCACTACAGACACGAACTCCCCGTCCTCCACTTTCAGATCAAAATTCTGAAACAGGCACATCTCATTGACAGTGCCGGGGTTATAATATTTATAAATTCCTTTCAGTTCCAGCATCTGTCTTCACCTTCTTTCTTCTCTCCATGCTGATAATCAGAATAACAAGGAACAATACCGCCGTGATCAGCTTCATGGCCTGTGGCTGGAAGTTGCGGATGGCCACGGCCACACAGGCTTTGTAGATCACGGATCCGATGAGCACCGCCGTGGTAGCCTGCATAATGGTGATCTTTCTGAAAAGGCTGGTTCCTATGATCACGCTGGCAAGTCCGATGACGATGGCGCCCGTTCCCATGGATATCTCAAACACCCGCTCCTCCTGGCAGAAAGCGCTTCCCGCCAGAGCCACCAGTCCGTTGGCAATGGCAAGACCCACGATCTTCACATTGCCCTGATCTTTTGCCAGGGAAGTGACAAGCACCGGATTGTCTCCCACCGCCCGCAGCAGATAACCGGATTTTGTCTTCAGATAGAGATCCAGCAGCACCTTGGCGATCACTGTCAGAATCAGAATAATGATCAATGTGGTATAACCCGAGAGATCCTCCGGCACGATCCCATCCAGCCAGTCATTTTTAAAGATGCTGTCCTGGGAGAACAACGGCACGTTGGATGTGCCCGCTATATACAGATTGATGGTCCACAGTGCGGTCATCATGATGATCCCGGACAGCAGATCCCTTACTTTCCCTTTTACGTGGATCAGCCCTGTACAGATCCCTGCCAGGGCCCCCGCTCCAAAGGAGGCCAGCAGGCTCAGATAGGGATTGACACCGTTTGTGATAAGGAGGGCTGTCACAGCTCCCCCGAGCGGGAAGCTGCCGTCCACTGTCAGATCCGGGAAATCCAGTATTTTATATGTGATGTATACACCCAGGGCCAGGATCCCGTAGATCAGTCCCTGCTCCAGTATTGTTATGATAAAATCCATGAAAACTGCCTCGCCTTCTGCTTTGATTCTCTATTCAGCGGATGACTCTGTGATCTCGTCAAAGCTTTCCACCGCGTTTTGTGCCAGTTCTTCCGGCACGGTGACGCCAAGATTTTCCGCCACTTTTGTATTTACGTAGAAGCCTGGTTCTGTAATGGTCTCATAAGCCATATCGGATGCCTGCGCTTCTCCTTTGAGGATCTTTGCCGCCATCTCGCCTGTCTGCTCTCCAAGAGCCACATAATCCAGACCTTCCGCTGCCAGACAGCCGATCCGCACCTGCTCGATCTCGCTTCCGAATACCGGGATGCCTTTCTCATTTGCCTTCTCAAGGATCGTCGGCAGGGAGGCAACCACTGTATTGTCTGTCAGATTGGTGATACAATCCACCTTGCTGATAAGATCGTCCGCTGCCAGGGAGATATCTGCCGTGGAGCTGATGCCGCTCTCCACGATCTCAAAACCGTAATCTCCCGCCAGTTCCTTGTAGGTCTCCAGAGCAGAGATAGAATTTGCCTCACTTGTGGTGTACATGATTCCCACTGTCTCAGCCTCAGGAAGCATCTGACGGATCATTTCAAGCTGCTCCTTAATAGGAAGTTCATCGGAGGTTCCTGTCACATTCCCCACCGGATTGCCATCCTCGTCCGCCAGCTCTGCTGCTACCGGATCTGTCACCGCTGTGTAAACAACCGGGATATCTGTATCCATGGCTGCGTTGTAAGCGCTCTGGGCAGTGGGGGTTGCAATAGCACAGATCAGATCCACCTTGTCAGATACAAAGGCGTCCGAGATCTGACTTGCCGTTCCCATGTCAGCCGCTGCATTCTGGTATTCTACTGTCAGATTTTCTCCCTCAACGATGCCCTCGTTTTCCAGGCCCTTAAGGAAGCCCTCCCTGCAGTTATCCAGGGATCCATGCTCCGCAAACTGTGAGATACCTATTGTGTAGCTGTCCTCACCGGAACCGGAAGTATCAGAGGAGCCGGAGCATCCTGCTGCCATCGCTGTTGTCATCGCCATCGTTAATACTACTGCCATCATTTTTCTTTTCATCATTGTTTTGTTCTCCTTTACTATTGATCTGTTTTTTTGCTGCCGTACAGGAGAGAAAATCTGTGGAGCGCCGGAAATAACACAAAAAACCGTCCCAAACCTAAAGGTTTGAGACGGTAATAAAATCTTTATTATCGCGGTACCACTCAAATTGACAAATGTCCACTTTCTCATGTACTAACATACACTCCTGATTGATAACGGGTTCGGTTCCCGACAAGCCATACTCACTATTCAAAGTTTTCAAGCTGCCCTCGAAAGTCCATTCAACTATCCGCCCTGTATGGCAATCTCACCATCTGCCACTCTCTTTGACATTGCTGTGATAATCTACTTCTCTTTCTCATCGGTTTATAGAATATTTATTTGATATACAATACTTTACTCTGACAAAGCATTTTTGTCAAGAACTTTTTTTACCTTTTAATTACGATCAGTCGTCAATAACCGGTACAGGTTCTTCGGACCAGGCGTCCAGATCGTTTATGTACTTCTTCGTCTCGCTTGCTATAACATTGGACAGAAGGAGTACAGCTATCAGGTTAGGCACAGCCATCAGCGCATTCAGGATGTCTGCCAGAGCCCATACAACGTCCAGGGCGACGATAGGAGCGATCGCTGCCACAAGGATGTAAAGGGTACGGTACACGTAAATAACTTTCTTCCCGGCAAAGTACTCAACTGCACGCTCTCCGTAATAAGCCCATCCAAGAACAGTAGAGTATGCAAAACAGATAATACCAAGTGTCAGGATGATAGGTCCAAGATAGGGGATCTGCTGGAAAGCAAGTGTTGTCAGGACACCGCCGTCCTCAATCTCATCCGCATTGATATTCGGGTTCTTCATAACAGATGTCACGATAACAAGTCCGGACATAAGACAAACAACAACTGTATCCCAGAATGTACCTGTGGAGGATACCAGCGCCTGACGCACCGGGTTCCTTGTCTGTGCTGCTGCAGCCGCGATGGGAGCGGAACCCATACCTGACTCATTGGAGAAAAGGCCTCTGGCAACACCGAATCTCATAGCTGCCATGATACCTGTTCCCACAAGTCCGCCTGCCGCGGCGCCCGGTGTGAAGGCCAAGGTGCAGATCGTCTTGATGGCCGGGATGATATAATCGTAGTTGATGCCGAGGATGATGAGACATCCCAGCACATAGAAGATGGCCATGAAGGGCACCAGCTTCTCACACACGTTTGCGATGGATTTGATGCCGCCGAAGATAACGATGGCTGTCAGCACTGCGATCACGATACCGATGATCCAGCCAGGAATCCCCACGTTCTCCTCCACGATGTTAGCGATAGCGTTCACCTGCGTGGCACATCCGATACCAAAGGATGCAAAGCCAGCGAAGATAGCGAAGATAAGTCCCAGTATCTTGCCGAAGGGCTGCCATTTCAGTCCTCTGGAGAGAGCGTACATGGCACCGCCCTGCATACGTCCGTCCTTTGTCTTCACGCGGTATTTCACGGCGATCAGGGACTCGGAATACTTTGTGGCGATCCCGAACACACCGGAGAGCCAGCACCAGAGCACCGCTCCGGGGCCTCCAAGAGCAATGGCTGTTCCCACGCCGACGATGTTGCCGGTTCCGATAGTAGCCGCCAGGGCTGTAGTCAGGGCTCCAAAGTTGGATACTTCACCTTCCGCTTCAGGATCTCTCGTAACGGAAAGCTTGATTCCCTTGCTGATAGACTTCCACTGGATGAAGCCAGTGCGGAATGTCATAAATACATGGGTTCCAAAGAGGAGGATGATAATCCACCATCCCCAGATCACATCGTCGATCGCATAGATTGCATTACTGATAGATTCAAACATAAAATGCCCCCTTTTTCTTTTTTCTCTGCGATTTTCCTTTACAAACAGCTACATAACAATACACGAAGAACTGCCTCCTCTTCATGTTCGTTTATAACATTCTATCAGAATTTTCTGATAATGGCAATACCCGTTATAAATATAACATATAAATAACAGCAGTTATAAGAATAATATATATTCTTTGAATTTCATGTATGCTATAGAATACAAAAAAGGCATGTGCGAAGACTTATTAGACACCTTCGCCCACACCTATTATGCATGGATGTATTATACGCCCGAAAAACCGGCCATGTCAAGGGACAAGCCCAAACAATTTTCAGACTTTGGTCACATTTCCTACACATTCTCTTACTAAAATGATGAGAAATTGTAATCTAAAGGAGGTATCACTTTGATCGAAGTCAGAAATCTGGTGAAATACTACGGCGATCACATGGCTGTAGATCACCTGAATTTTACCATCCAGAAGGGACAGATCTATGGATTCCTCGGGCCCAACGGCGCAGGGAAATCCACAACTATGAATATCATGACAGGGTACCTTGGGGCCACCGAGGGCCAGATACTCATCAACGGGCACGATATCCTCGCAGAACCTTACAAGGCCAAGAGGGATATCGGCTATCTGCCGGAGCAGCCGCCCCTTTACATGGACATGACAGTTCTGGAATACCTGAAGTTTGTGGCTGCTCTGAAACTCATCGACAAAAGCATCAAGAGTGCACAGCTTGACCAGGTGATCAGCCTGGTACGTCTGGAGCCTGTCAAAAACAGACTCATCAAAAACCTTTCCAAAGGTTACCGCCAGCGTGTCGGGCTTGCCGGTGCGCTCATCGGTTTCCCGGAGATCATCATCCTGGATGAGCCCACAGTCGGCCTGGATCCTCAGCAGATCATTGAGATCCGTCAGCTGATCCGAGGACTTGCCAAAGACCACACCGTTATCCTCAGCTCCCACATCCTGTCCGAGGTGCGGGAGGTCTGCGACCACATCATGATCATCTACCAGGGAAAGCTGGTAGCCAGCGACACGCCGGAAAACCTGGAACAGAAGATGCAAGGGAACGAGACGATAGAGCTGCTCGTCAAAGGCAGCCCGCGAGGATATTTTCTGGACATTCTGCAAAAACGAGCTTCCTCTGCTCCGCCTGGCCAACACCCGGACCACTCTGGAGGATATTTTCCTGGAGCTCACCTCTTCAGAGTCCTCCCGGAACAATGACAGCACAAAGGAGGATCCAACAGATGAGAGCAATTTATAAAAGAGAGCTGGACTCCTATTTCCACTCTATGATCGGTTACGTATTTATCGCCTTTTTCCTTGCTTTTACAGGAGTATATTTCATGGCGTACAACCTGAATTACGGATATCCCATATTTTCCTATGTGCTCAGTTCCCTTGTGTTCATTCTGCTGATCGCCATCCCTGTACTCACCATGAAGAGCTTCTCGGAAGACAGGAAAAGCAGGACAGACCAGCTTCTTCTGACAGCCCCGGTGTCCCTGGGACAGATCGTTATGGGAAAATATCTGGCCATGGAGACAGTCTACCTGATCCCCAGCCTGGTATTCTGTCTCTATCCACTTGTAATCAAGATGCAGGGAAATGCCTATCTGCTGACTGACTACTGCGGCATCCTTATGTTCTTCCTGATGGGGTGTGTGTTCATATCCATCGGCATGTTTCTCTCCTCCCTGACAGAGAGTCAGATCATTGCGGCCATCTCTTCTTTCGGCGTGCTTCTGGTCCTCTATCTGTGGGACGGAATTTTAGGCTTCCTGCCCTCTTCCGCCCTTCTGAACCTGATCATTCTCCTGGTGCTTTTAAGTCTGGTCAGTGTCCTTGTCTGGCACATAACAGGGAATCTGGTTATCGCAGGCGTCCTGGAACTCTTCTTCCTGGCCGCAGGTATTATCGTCTACGCAGTAGATTCCAGCCTCTATGAGAACCTGCTGCCAGATGTGTTGGGAAAGCTGGATCTGACAGCGCCTCTGACGGACGTAGTGGCCAGCAGCCTGCTGGATACAGGCAGTATCATCTTGTACCTTTCTGTCATCGGGCTCTTCATCTTCCTGACAATGCAGTCCATACAGAAAAGACGCTGGAGTTAGGAGGAACGCAAAATCATGGATAAGATCAAACATTCATTTAACAAACAGTATTGCATCAAAGCAGGGCAGCTACAGCGTGGGACTGACCGCCCTCGTTATCGCCATTGTGGTGCTCATCAACCTCATTGTGGGGCAGCTTCCCAGCCAGGTCCGGCAGATCGACATCAGCACCAACAACATCTACGAGATCACGGACACGAGCCGGGAACTGCTGGACGGTCTGGACAGGGATGTGACTTTTACGGTGCTGGCTGACAAAAGCAGCACGGACGAGCGCATCCGGAATTTTATAGACAGGTACAGCGCCCTCTCCAGCCACATCAGCGTGGAGTGGATCGACCCGGTGCTGCACCCCTCGGCTCTCACAACCTACAGCGCTGACTCCGACACCATCGTGGTATCCTGCGATGACACGGACCGGAGCACGACGGTCGCCTTCAGCGATATCATCAACTACGATGAGATGTCCTACTACACCACCGGGAGCGCCACTGAATCGGAGTTTGACGGAGAGGGGCAGCTGTCCAGCGCCGTCAACTATGTGACCACAGACGTGACCAGGAATGTGTACTACACCTCCGGCCACGGGGAGAGCTCTCTGTCCTCCTCTGTCACGGACCTGCTGGGCAAGTCCTCCCTGACACTGACCGAGCTGAACCTGATGATGGCCTCCTCCATCCCGGAGGACTGTGACCTGCTCCTCATGGACGCCCCGGCCAACGACCTGTCGGAGGACGAGGTTTCCATGCTCACGGACTATATGGACGGAGGCGGCCACCTCTTTGTCATCCTGGGCAGCGATGTCAGCCAGACTCCCAACCTGGCCTCCTTCCTGGAGACATACGGGCTGACCTCTGCCGGCGGCTATATTGCAGATATGCAGAGGAGCTACCAGGGAAACTACTACTACATCTTTCCCGAGCTCTCCGTGTCCGGCGACATGGCAAACGAGCTCCAGTCAGATATGGTCCTCCTGGTCAATGCCAACGGGCTGGTGGAGGGAACTCCCTCCCGGGACACCATCACTCTGACCCCCTTCATGACCACCTCCTCCAGCGGCTACGCTGTGACAGAGGACGGCCAGTCCACTCAGGGGACCTATGTGCTGGGAGCCACGGCCACGGAGAACGACAGCCGGCTCACGGTCATCAGCTCAGAGTCCCTGATCGACGAGACTATCACGAGCCAGTTTACCAATATCGAGAACCTGACTCTGTTCGTGAACTCTGTGACTGCCAATTTTGACGACATAGAGAACCTTTCCATCGAGCCCAAGAGCCTGCAGATCGAGTACAACACCATGCAGTACACCGGTCTCATCGGTCTGGCAGCCATCGTCGGCATCCCCGTCGTCTTCCTGCTGTACGGCCTGCGCCGGTGGATGAAGCGTAGAAAAGCGTAAGGAGGAAATCTGGATATGGATATAAGAAAACACCTACGCCTCCCTGACTGCCACCAGACAGATCGACGAGCCGGACGCTCTGTCCGACTACGGGCTTGACAGTCCGGCCTACACAGTCCAGGCCACAGACGCCGATGGGAACACCACCACCTTCTCCGTCGGGGACGCGGCGGATGAGAACTACTATCTCACTGTGGACAGCGCCCAGGCGCCTGTCTACACAGTCACCAGCTCGTCTGTATCTGTCCTACAGTACGATCTGGACACGCTGGTAGAGAAGGACACTATGCCCGCCATTGGGAGCGGCAATCTTCTGACAGCGGAATTTACAGAGAACGGGCAGACAACCACCTACTCCTCCGACGATGAGGAGCAGAGCGAGACCATCGCCACCATCGCCGGCGGATATGGGGCCATGACCCTCACTGACCTGGCCAGCTATCACGCCACCGCGGAGGAGCTGACGACCTTCGGACTGGACGAAGCGTCCCGGACCACGGTCACCCTGACCTACCAGGAGTCATCCTCCGACAGCTCCGACTCTGACTCCGGGGACAGCGAAGAGGAGGACAGCGGCAGTCTGACCTACACCCTCTACCTGGGCAGCGACTCGGGGGACGGCACCAGGTACGTGCAGGTGCAGGACTCCGACCTGGTGTACCTGGTGAGCAGCGATGTGCTGAACAACCTGCTTGGCATAGGAAACAGCACAGAAGAATGATCGCGTGCACCGCAAAGGGCGGACCGCATCCGGGAGAAGCTCCCGGGCGCAGGTCCGCCCTCTTTCATCTTGTCCTTCCTGTTATTTTTTCAGGATGAGGGCCACAAAGACCAGATCCTCTGTCCCTGTGTTCTTCACCCCGTGGCCGTCCCCGTCCTTGCAGAAGGTCACATCCCCCGCCTCGATGGGAACTGCCTTCCCATTGTCGTCGTACATGCCGCTGCCGCTGAGCACGTAGTAGGTCTCTGTCTCCCCGTGGTGCTCGTGATGGCCCAGCTCACAGCCCGGCTTTATGGTCACGCGGCTGAACATCTTGCAGTGCTCTCCCAGCTCCTCGCCTGTGATGAGGGCCTCCTTCATGATAAATCCCGCGCCGCCGTTGACATGCTCTGCCTTGACAGTCTCTCTCTCTGATGCTTTTGTCATAGTGACATTCCTCCTTTGAACTGATCTGCCACTATTTTATCACACTGTCTCACTCATTGACAATCTTATAATACTCTCTCGCCGTGACGGCAAAGACCATCACATAGAAGACGGCGAACACCAGCACCGTGGCCGCCGTGCAGGCCAGGAACAAAGGCGTGTTGACAAGACCCAGCATGGCCAGCAGCTTGTCGATGACATTGAAGGCCACCGCAATGTGGATCACCGCCACCACAAGGGGCAGGAAGAACACCAGAAGCACCTGGCTCCGTATAGACCGCCTGACCTCCCGCTTTCCCATGCCCACCTTCTGCATGATCTGGTACCGCTCCCTGTCATCGTAGCCCTCTGAAATCTGCTTGTAGTAGATGATGAGCACGGTGGCTATGAGGAACATGGAACCCAGGTAGAGGCCGATGAAGAAGAGACTTCCATACAGGGAGAAGAAGTTCTCCCGGCTCAGTTCCCTGTTCTCGCACACAGCCCCGGGCACCTCCCGGCCCACACGGTCCGCAATGCTCTGCACCGCCGCCAGACAGTCCTCCCGGCTGCCTCCCATATCAAAGTAGGTGGAGTACTGGAGAGCGCCGTTCACCACGCCCATATCCAGTATGGACTGCACATCCGGCATGATCAGATACCAGCCGGTGACCACCCGGGCCACGCTCTTGTCCTCCAGCCGGAAATCCTTCAGCTCCTTCACCACCTTCAGCTCTTTTCCGTTGACTGTGATGGTGTCCCGGCCGTAGCTGCCCTCGTCGGTGACGAAGAGGATGACCTCGTCCGGGGCGAGCTCCGTGGGGTCCCCCTGGACCTTCTGGTAGTCCTCCAGAGGGATAAAATACATCTCCTGTATATCCTCCACCGTGTAGTCCACAGTCTGGCTGTTGGTAAAGGCTGTGTCGCTCTGCCGGAGCACGGCGGTGGCGCCGTACCTGTAGGACATGCCGTCCTCCTTCTCCACATGGCGGGCAGAGAGCTCCTCCTCCACGATCCGGTCTATGGACGAAATGGTCGCCGGATCGGAGGCGTCCGCCGTGGTGATGCAGTAATCGTAGGGGAACCGCTGGTCCAGTATATCCTCCATCCCCGCGTAAAGGCTCACCGTGCTGGAGATGAGCACCAGCACAATGGTGCTCAGGATGCAGATATTGGCAAGCCCCGCCGCGTTCTGCTTCATCCGGTAGATCATGCCCGACACCGCTGTGAAATGATTTGCCTTGTAGTAGAAATTTTTCTTTTTCCTGAGCGCCTTCAGGACAGCGATGCTGCCCGCGATGAAGAGACAGTAGGTGCCTATGATAACAAGGACGACTGCCACGATAAAGGTGTCGATGGCGTCAATGGGCCGCTCCGTAGTGATCGCCAGATAGTATCCCACTCCCATTGCCAGCACGCCGACAAGAGCAAGGAGCCACTTTGTCCTCGGCTCCCTCTCCCCCACATTGCCGCCCCGCAGGAGTTCCACCGGATTGGCCAGCTTTACCTGAAAAAGGTTGTAGAGCCATGTCAGGAAAAAGATAAAGGTAAAGAGGACCGCCGTGTAGAGGATGGAGGGCAGGGAGATATGGAAGCGTATGCCCACATCATACTGCAGGATGCGCAGGAGGAGAAGATGCATCAGCTTCCCGAAGACCATGCCTCCCAGTATCCCCAGCACCAGGCTGACAGCCCATATGATCAGCGTCTCTACAGTGAGCATCCTGCCGATGTGTCCCTTCCCCATGCCCAGGATATTGTAGACCGCAATCTCCTTCTTCCTCCTCCTGATGAGAAAGCTGTTTGTGTAAAACAGGAAGATGAGGGAAAAAAGGGTCATCACCGGTATGGTGAGGAAGAGGACTGTGGTCACATTCCTGTTTCCGATGCTGTCATTCCTGGCCAGAGTATCCATCATGTAGTACATCATGACCGTGAGCACGGCCGTCAGCATGAAGGGAACATAGGTCTTCCCGTTGTTCTTTATATTGGTAACCGCCAGCTTTGCGTAGATCCTGCTGCTCACCTCTTCTCACCTCCCGTAGCCAGAACGGTCAGTGTGTCCGAAATCTTCTGGTAGAGCTGCTCGTTTGTCAGGCTGCCTCTGTAGAGCTGGTGGAACACTTCCCCGTCCTTGATGAACAGGACCCGCCCCGCCGTGCTGGCCGCCTTCACACTGTGGGTCACCATGAGGATAGTCTGGCCGTCTCTGTTGATCTGCATGAACATTCCCAGCAGCTCGTCTGCAGACCGGGAGTCCAGGGCGCCCGTGGGCTCATCTGCCAGGATAAGCTGGGGCTTTGTGATGAGTGCTCTTGCCACCGCGGCCCTCTGCTTCTGTCCTCCCGACACCTCGTAGGGAAATTTGCCAAGGATTTCCCGGATACCCAGCTTTTGCGCTATGGGCTGGAGGCGGCGGTCCATCTCCTCATACTTCTTTCCCGACAGGACCAGGGGCAGGAAAATGTTGTCCCTCAGGGAAAAGGTATCCAGCAGATTGAAGTCCTGAAAGACAAAACCCAGGTTCTGCCTGCGGAAGGCCGCCATCTCCTTTTCCTTCACCTTTCCGATATCATTTCCCTTCAGATAGACTCTCCCGGCGGTCGGCTGGTCCAGCGCCGCCAGGATGTTGAGGAGGGTGGTCTTGCCTGAGCCGGACTCACCCATGATCGCCACATACTCGCCGGGTTCAACAGAGAAGCTCACATTTCGCAGCGCCTCCACCTGGCTGCCGCCAAACCGGGTCGTATATATTTTCTTTACATTTTTCACTTCCAGTAATGCCATGAAAATAACCTGCCTTTCTCTTCGTATGTTCTGTAGACATTATACCGAAGGAAAGGCAGGCTATCCATTTTTTCATATTACATTTCCAGGTCTGTACCTTACATTTTTGTCACACAGCGGCTGTCTCCCTAAAGCCGGCTCACTCCCTCCAGAGCCACCACTGTCTCCATGATGAGGAAGAGGAGCATCCAGAAGGTGGTGAAAGCCCACAGCCAGTACCTCCTGGGCGGGCGGTTCCGCCGCCACCAGGAGACGACCTTCTCTCTCTCCTTCACAAGGATGACGCAGGCCGCCAGGAAGAAAAATCCCGGCACGCCGTACTCCAGCACCGCCCCGGCCGTCTTCGGGAGAGCCCCCGCCAGCCGCCCCAGGAGGTCGCTGAACACCAGATTGTTGAGAACATGGATCAGGATGGACCACCCTATGGAGTACTCCACCGCCACATATCCGAAGACCAGCCCCGCTCCCACCGCGAAGGTGCCCTGCAGGAAATTCCCGTGCATGGCGCCAAAGAGGACAGCGGACAGGACGATCGCAAACCCTTTGCCCCCTCCCAGCAGCCTTCTCAATACAAATCCCCTGAATACAAGCTCCTCCGCCACAGGCCCTATCAGGGAGGCGTAGAGGAACATGGGCAGGTCGCCGCTCACTGCCGATGCACTCTCAGCCGCGTTCTTAAGAGTCAGTCCAAAGGGATTGAGGACCAGTTCTGCCAGGAGAGCCGCCACAGTAAAGATTGTCTGGCAGGCCATAAAAACGCAGAATATCCGGATAAAATTTCCGGCCTCCATCTTTCGGCTGCTCCGGAATGCCTCCCTCACAAGACCTGTCCTGCGGCTGGCTATGGCCAGGAAGAGAAGTCCTCCGCACACGCCCGCAATACTCAGTATCCCCAGGAAAGAGCCCATGTTCTGCCCAAAGGCCCCCACCGCCCGGTCTGCCGCCTGCTCTGACCCGGCTCCGGCCATGATGGCGATGGTCCTGATAGCGACAGCTCCGAACATGACGGCTACCATGATCAGATTGTAGAAAAAAATATAGCCCGCTGTGCGGTTTGTCATTTTCCGTACCTGTTTTTTCATCTCTCTTTGTTACCTCCTTGTACCCCTACTATAGCCCCCAGACAAAAAGAGCACACATCCTCTGTTGCGAATGGTGCTCTTTTTGTTGTGAAAGGTGTAAAGGAGCTGCGGGCCCGTCAGTCCCTCTGTCAGTCCTTCTGTCCTTTTATCTTTCTCATATGCTCCTTGATCCGCCTCTCATATCCCATGTCCCCGGGCTCATAGAACCGGGTGCCCTGTATCTCGTCAGGCAGGTACTGCTGCTCCACATAGTGGTTCGGGTAATCGTGGGCGTACTTGTAGCCTGTGCCGCGGCCCAGGTCCTTCGCCCCCCTGTAGTGGGCGTCCTGAAGATGCGCAGGCACGGTGGTCTTGCAGCGCCCCACATTCTCCATGGCGGCAAAAATGGCGTTCACCGCCGAGTTGCTCTTGGGGGCCGTGGCCACGTAGAGCGCTGCCTGGGACAGGATGATCTGGGCCTCCGGCATCCCCACCCGCTCCACCGCCTGGGCGGCGGAGACCGCCACGGTGAGAGCCATAGGGTCCGCATTTCCCACATCCTCCGAAGCGCATATCATGATCCTGCGGGCGATAAACTTGATATCCTCCCCCGCGTAGAGCATTTTGGCCAGATAGTACACGGCCGCATCCGGGTCTGACCCTCTCATGCTCTTGATAAAGGCGGAGATGGTGTCGTAGTGATTATCCCCGGTCTTGTCGTAGCGGACCACCCGCTTCTGGATGCACTCGGAGGCCACCTCCAGAGTCAGGTGGATCTTTCCGTCGGCGGACCGCTCTGTGGTCAGCACACCCAGCTCCACCGCGTTCAGGGCGTTCCTTGCGTCTCCCCCCGCCACGTCCGCCAGGAATTCCAGAGCGTCCTCATCGATCACCGCGTCATAGCTGCCCATCCCCTTCTCTTTATCGTAGACCGCCCGGTTGATGAGGGTCTTCACATCCTCCTTGCTCAGGGGATAGAGTTCAAAGATGCTGGACCTGGAGATGAGAGCCCCGTTTACCTCGAAATAGGGGTTCTCCGTGGTGGCCCCGATGAGGGTGATGGTTCCGTCCTCCACAAAAGGAAGGAGATAGTCCTGCTGCCCCTTGTTGAACCTGTGTATCTCATCCACAAAGAGGATGGTCCGGCGGCCGTACATTCCCTGCCGCTCCTTCGCCTGGCGGACCACCTCCTCCATGTCTTTCTTTCCCGCCACTGTGGCGTTGATCTGGGTGAACTCCGCCTTCGTGGTGTGGGCGATGACCTTGGCAAGGGTAGTCTTCCCGGTTCCCGGCGGGCCGTAGAAAATGAGGGAGCCCAGCTTGTCCGCCTTGATGGCCCGGTAGAGGAGCTTGTCCTTCCCGATGATGTGCTGCTGGCCCACCACCTCCTCCAGCGTCTCCGGCCGCAGCCTGGAGGCCAGGGGAGACTCCCTGTCCATATTCTGTTCTCTTGCGTACTCAAATAGATCCATATCTGTTCTGCCACCTTTCCAGCCTAAAGTCCTGCTATATCCCGCACCACTTCCCCCGCGATGAGAAGGCCTGCCACAGGGGGTGTAAAGGAAATGCTTCCCGGCAGGCTCCTCCTTTGTCCCTTGTCCTCCCCCGTGTCCCGTCCTGATACGTCCACAGGCTTTTCTTTGGAGTAGAGCACCTTCACATGCTCGATCCCCCGCTTTTTCAGCTCTCTTCGCATCACCTTGCAGAGGGGGCACACGGAGGTCCGGCTTATATCTTCAATCTCAAAGAGCTCCGGATGGAGCTTGTTTCCTGTCCCCATGCAGCTGATGACGGGGATGCGCTCCCTGTCCGCCCTCTCGATCACCGCCAGCTTTGCCGTCACCGTGTCAATGGCGTCCACGATGTAGTCCGGCCTCTCCGCAAAAAGCGGGTCTGTATTGTCCGCCAGGACAAAGGTCTCAAAGGTCTGTACCTCCGTCTCAGGGCAGATATCCTGTATCCGCTCCCGCATCACCTCCGTCTTGTACCGGCCCACCGTGCTGTGGCAGGCGATGGACTGGCGGTTGATGTTGGTCATGGACACCCTGTCATTGTCCACCAGGATGAGACGCCCCACCCCGGCCCTTGCCAGAGCCTCGATGCAGTGGGAGCCCACGCCTCCCACCCCCAGCACCATGACCGAGGAGCTTCGTATTTTCTGCAGCTTCTCCTCCCCTATGAGGAGCGCTGTCCTTGCAAATTCATCTGCTGTATATTCCTGTTCTCTCAATTCTGTCATCCTTTTTGCCTTTTCTTTCTGCTTTTTTCCCTGCTTTTCAGCGCTGCCTTCACTGAAACGCCGATTTTCATATCGCCGCGCATGCCTGCGGTCCATGCCTCACGCCCTGCAGCGGCGCGCCCCTCAGGGCAGCACCAGCTCATCTGCCGTCACGAACGCAAATCCTTCGTCCCGGAGGATATCCACGATGCGCAGCGCCGCCTCCACGGAGGACTCGTAGCAGTCGTGCAGTAAAATGATATCACCATCCTCCGCCTCCGTCACTACCTTTTCTACGATCTGGTCCGTATTTTCCGTAGTCCAGTCCAGCGGATCCACCGTCCACAGGACCGGCAGTACCTGCAGCTCCTCCTCCAGCCTCTCGTCCCAGACGCCAAAGGGCGGGCGCACATAGTCTGTGTGCTTTCCCGTGATAAGGTAGATGACTTTGTCTGTATCCCCTATTTCCCGGCGCAGATGCTCCTCATCCTCCAGATCCAGCTGGACGTGGTGATAGGTGTGGTTCCCGATGAGATGTCCCTCCCGGTCCATCCGCTCCACGATTTCCGGGTACTGCACCGCGTACATGCCGATAAGGAAAAAGGTGGCCCGCACATTCCGCTCCTTCAGTCCGTCCAGCAGCTTTGGCGTCCAGTCGGGGCTGGGGCCGTCGTCAAAGGTGAGCGCCACCTGCCGGGACTTTTCGTCCTCCTGCGCCTCAGCCTTGCTGCCCGCATCGGTCTCCGCCATCCTGCCTCCTGCACCGGTCTCCACTGTCCCGCCGCCTGTGCCGGTCTCCCGGGCCGGCGCCTCTGTCTTCGCTGTCATTTTGCTGGCCCCGGCCTGTTCTCTGAAGGAGCCGGCCAGGACCGGCAGGAGCAGGGCGCAGGCATACAGAAGGAACACGGCCCTCTTCCCTGGAAGCTTCATCTTTCCTCTCCCCCTGGGGCTTTTCTTCATATATATGAGAGAGGCACCCGGGACATTCGGAGGCAGCAACCTTTTACGCCCTGTTTTCCGCCGGAAGGAAGAGGAGGATTTCCAGGCGGTAGATCCGCTCCCCCTGCCCGCCATCCGGCGGCTCCAGGATTTCCCGCCGGAGAGTGCCCTGGTATTTCCTTGCCGCCCACTCCATATTGAGAAGGCCGAAGCCGTGCTCCTCCCCGTCTTCTTTTTCCGTATGCCCCAGGGGTATGTCCGCCCTGGCATTTCCTGCCGGATTTTCAAACACAAGGCTGAGCATCTGCCCCTGCTGCCGGATGCGGACCCGGACCCACCCGCCGTGAGGCTGGGCCTCCAGGGCATTGTCCAGGGCATTGGCAAAGAGGGCGCAGATGTCCGCGGCATCTACCGGCAAGGGGGATGGCAGCCGGCCGTCCAGCCGTATCTCTATGCCTCTTTGGACTGCCAGCATATTTTTTTCATTCAGGATGGCATCCCCGATATCGTTTCCGCAGTGGAGGGAGGTGTCCGCCATCTCCAGGCGCCCCTCCAGCTCCCCGATATAGCCGGAGAGACCGCTGTAGTTCCCCCTGTCGGCCAGCTCCCGGATGCACAGCAGGTGATTGCGGATATCGTGGCGGAACATGCGGAGCCTTGTGTCACTCTCCCTGCGCGCCTGGAAATGCTTCAGCTCCGCCCTCAGGTAGGACCGGTTCAGGTCTGCCATGTACTGGTAGTAGGACCGCCTGTTTCCCTGCTGTACGAGCGCGGTCACAGACACCTCCAGGAGCACGGCCGCCACGCTGGCAAGGAGGGTAAAGCCCCTGGCCGCCTCCTCTGAGACTGGCAGCTCCTCTCCCCCCGCGATCATCACTCCAATGGCCAGGAGAAAAAGGCCCGTGCCGTGGAGGAGGTTCCGCTCCCACCTTCCCAGCCTTCTGTGGGCTGCCTCCGCCCGAAAGCGGCGCCGGGCTTCTCTGCTCTTCCAGAGAGCCAGAAGCAGGAGTCCCCAGATGAGAAGGTCTAAAAGCAGCTCCGAATTTCCCATATCGCTCACCCTGACCCCGGTCAGCACGTAGGGGATACCGAAGAGGAGGGAGGCCGGCGCGATGAGAAATCCCGTCACCGGGAGGAATAGAAAGAACCCCCTGGCCCTGTGCCTGTCCCTCACCGCCGATGTGTAGCCCCCGAAGACAGCGAGGGGCCAGAAGACCGCCAGGTCCCCGTCTGTCCCCACGGTCAGGAAGAGCGCTGTCTGGCCGAAAAGGAAAATGCTCCAGAAGAGAGCCCATTTTCTCCTAGTGTTAAAGACCGGCTCCAGATAAATATAGCGGGAAATCAGGATGAGAACTATGAGGATCTCCGCCGCTCCCGCCAGGCTGTATAAGATTTTTCCTGTTTCTGCCGCCATCTTCCTACTCCTTTTCAGATATATACCGGGAGAGAGCCTGGACAAAAGCAGCCCGCTTCCCCCGGCTCACCGGCAGCCGGGTCCCATCTGACAGGGTCACCTCCCGCCCGTCAAAGGCGGACACATGCCGCAGTCCCACCAGGTAGCTCCTGTGGATCTGGAAAAAATCCAGGGGCGGCAGTCCTTCCGCCTGTTCCTTAAGCTTCTTCCGGAGCAGGCAGTGTCTCCCGCCTGTCATGTACAGGGTGAGATACACGTTCTCACTTCGGAAATACAGGATTTCTACAAGAGGGATAAAAAGCTCTCTCCCGTCCGCCTTCACCTGTATCCTCCTGTTCCGCCTTTCCCTCTCCTCCACAGCCCGCAGCGCCCCAAAGAGGGACGATTCCTCCACTGGCTTGGCAAGAAAACGGAAGGCCTCCACCTCGTACCCTTTCATGGCGTACTCTGTGTGGCTGGTGAGGAGGATGACAGGGATGGCGTCATTTACGTCTCTCACCACCCGGGCAGCCTCCAGCCCATCCATCCCCGGCATCTCGATATCCAAGAAGACCAGGGACCAGCAGAAGGGCTCTCTCTCCACAGCCCGCACAAGGGCCTCCCCGGAGGAAAAGGCGTCGATCCGCAGGTCCAGGCTGCGGTAGTATCTCTCCAGCTTCTCCCGGAGCATCTCCAGGAAAAGAGGCTCGTCGTCACATACTGCTATCCGCATCTTTTTCCTCCCTCATATCCTGAAGCAATTCTCCGGTATCCAGAAGCGCTTTCCCCGTATCCAGGACCACTTCCCCGCTGTGGATGGCCCGCAGCTGGTCCCCCATGATATCCTTCATCACGTCAAAGGCCCTCTGTCCTGTGCAGTGGCCTGTGAAGCAGAGAATACCCGTCTTCTTCAGGAGCCGGGCCGTCTCCCTGATATGTTCCAGGTCCGCCTCCTCATACCTGTCCTTCTTCATGTGGAAACCGCTGACCAGCACATCCGGCCAGTCTCCAAAAATCTCCCGGTATCTGTCCAGTATGTTCAGCACCCCGTTGTGGGCACAACCCGAGAGCAGCACGTGAAAATCTCCCTCACTTACCACAAGACACTGTTCATGGCAAAAATCGTCCTGGATATACTCCGCCCCGGCCTTCCGCTTCAGCGCCCGGTTGCCCTCCGGCCACATCCTGTGTCCCTCTATGCCGGAAAAGAGGAACAGCTCCCTGTCGATCCGGTGGTCTCTCTGGAGGAGCACGCACTGGGGCAGCCCCAGGATGCAGGGCTCCAGCCCGATGTACTTTTCACCCTCCGGCTTCAGGTGGTAAAAGCTCCCTCCCGCGCTTTGCTGCATATAAATCCTTGTCCTCGGATATTTCTTTGCGAAAGCGGGGATCCCGCCGCCGTGGTCATAGTGGCCGTGACTTAAGATCACCGCGTCCACCCCTCCCAGGTCAATTCCCAGAAGGTCGGCATTTGCAAGAAATCCATCACTTGCCCCTGTGTCCATGAGCATCTTATGTCTCTCCGTCTCTATGTAAAAGCTCAGTCCGTGCTCACAGCGGCAGCCGGGCTGGCCTTCTGTGTTCTCTATCAGGTTTACGATCCTCATCTGTCCTCTTCCTTTTATATATCTGTTTTCCTGTCCTTGTCCGGGCTTGACTCAGCGGGGAAGACACAGCCGTATCCCCTTCGCCGCTCCGCCGCGTCCGTTGGATGGAAGGATGATATCCGCCTTCTCCCTCAGCTCCGGCACGGCATTCCCCATGGCCATCTTAAGGCCTGCCGCCCGGAACATGGGCAGGTCGTTCTCCCCGTCGCCTATGCAGGCCGTCTCTTCTTTCTTTATCCCCAGCCTTTCCGCCAGGGCGGCCAGAGCCATCCCCTTGGACGTCTTCTCGGAGAACACCTCCACGTATATGGACGTGCTGGCCCAGGTCAGGCCCCGGGTCCTCTTAAGCAGCTTTTCAAGCCGTTCCCGCACGCCGGGACGCAGAAAATAAAACTGGATCTCCTCCACCCCGTACCTGGATCTTGCAATGGTCCTCTCCATGCTCTTTACACGGTACACGCCCCTGGCGTCCTTCCCGTATATCAGCCTGCCCAGAAGGACAAGAAGCCGCCCCTGTATCAGGTATTCATGGTGGAGGTGGGCCGTGATGCCGGCTCCTGTCCTCCGGCAGTCCCGGAGAAGTCCCAGGGCCGTCTCCTTTGGGATCATAGACCGGAACAGGTCCTTTCCGGTCCGGCAGTCTGTCACTACGGCCCCGTTGGAGCTGATGACATACCGGTAAATGTCTCTCTCCCCCGCCAGCCGGTGAGGGAGGCAGTGAAGGTTCCTGCCTGTCGTGGGCACCACAGTGATACCCGCCCGGGCCGCTTCCCGCAAGGCTTCCACTGTCTCCCGGGACATGCGGCTCCTTCCATCCAGGCAGGTGCCGTCCATGTCCACGGCCAGGAGTTTGATCCTGTGTCTTTTCTCTTGTGTCTGATCCATCTTATCACTCTCCTTGCCGTATGGATGAAAAAGGCTTTACCTCTGGCTGCTCTTCCCGATGCTCTCCTATATTTTTCGCCATCCACACCATGTGGTACCACCTGTGGAATTTGTAGCCGCAGCTCGGGAACCGCCCCACAGTCTGAAATCCCATGCGCTGATGGAACAGGATACTATCCCCGTTCAGGTATGGGTCTTCCCCCTCCGGGCAGGCAATGCATGCGTAGAGATCTGTAATGCCCTGCATCCGCAGGATTTCCTCCAGGGCTTCGTACAGTCTCCTCCCAAGTCCCTGCCTCCTTCTGTCCCTCCGCAGGTAGATGGAGGTCTCCGCCGCCCAGTCGTAGGCCCGCCTCTCGTGAAAGGGGGAGGCGTAGGCATAGCCCAGTATTTCCCCTCCTGACTCTGCAAGCAGGTACGGATACCGCTCCCTTATGCGGCGGATGCGCTCTCTGAACTCTTCCACAGAGGGCACCTCATACTCAAAGCTGACAGCTGTGTGCTCCACATAGGGCGCGTAGATATCCAGCAGTGCCTCCGCGTCCTCCTCACAGGCAGTGCGAAGGCGGATAGGTTCCGTGTGTTCTATTGACATGCTCTATTTCCTCCATCTGTAAATAAGCAGGGAAGCAAGGATCAGCACAGCCCCCGCTGCCGAGACAGCAACCGGCAGCATCGGCTCCACCCTCCAGGCCACAAAGACTGCCGAGGGCCCGTCCGCCCCTGCAATGATCTTCAGGGCGCTCTGCTGGGAAGTCCACCAGAGGATACCCCAAATGAGCATGGCATCGCCGATCAGCATCACGATGGCCAGCAGGATAACGCGCCGGACTGCCTGGCGTCTCTGCACGGCTGCCAGCCTGACTGTCTCCGCCACTGTCTGTTCTGTCTCCTCTCCCGTCATTTTGTCCGGGAAGGTCTTCTCTCCTCTCAGAATGTCCAGGACTGTGACCCCAAGCTGCCCGGCCAGCGGCTCAAGAAGCGTGATGTCCGGGTAGCCCACGCCCCGCTCCCAGCGGCTGACAGCCTTGTCCGTCACCTGGAGCTTTGCGGCCAGCTCCGCCTGGGTCATATTTTTCCCCTTCCGCATTTCCGCGATAAAGCTTCCTGTCCTTTTTACGTCCATTTCATCCCCTCCTTCTAAAGAGAGTATATTCTAAGAGAATGGCTTTGTCAGCCTGTGTATGATCTATTTTCCGGATACACAGCCCGACGGTTCGTTTACCTGCTTTTCCCCGGTCCCTCTCCTCCCTCTCTCTGCGAGGGCAGCATAGATTTCGTCCACATCATAGTCCGGGGCAAACCGGCGGGCTGTCTCGCAGATGAGGCTTACCTTCTCCTCCGGCTCTCCCAGTTCCCCGAAATCTTCTATGATAGCAGAAATGGGCTTATCCTTTTTTAGTTTCGCACAGATCCAGGAGATAAGCTTTGTCTCCTCTCCCTGCTCCTTCGACTCCTGCAGCTCGTCTGCAAACAGCTCTCTCAATGCCTCGCACATTTCCTTCTCCTCCTTCATCCTGTCCCAGTTGGCTCGCACGATCAGATCCATCGCCGCCTGGTACCACTTTGAATGTCTGTGCCGCTCATATCTCTCCATCAGGTCCTGCAGCTCGCGGCCCTCCTTCAGGTGCCCAAGCAGCTTCCTGGGGTAGCGCATACACACGAATGTCAGGGTGATCTCCTCCGGGTCCACCTCCATCACCCGGTCCGTGTCCGACTGATACAGGCAGGCGTAGGCGTACACCTTGTAGAAATCATTGATGCCCAGATAGTCCTCCGGGGATTTGTACTCAATGATATTGTAGCTCTTGAATATCCTTCCGATATTCTTCTCCAGCCGGATGCCAGGACAGTCTTCTCTTCTCCTGCTCCATCCCTCTCCTCCTTGTCAGTATAATACAGTTTCTTCCCCACGCGCAACTTTTACATAAATTTTTCATCATTTCCGGGTGATCCGGCAGATATGCCCGATACGTCAGATATGAATGGGAACCGCTTTTTGAATGATGCGGTTCAAGAAATGTCTTCTCAAAAAAGAAGGTACTCCAAGTTTACATCAGCTTATATCTTCTGTCAACCAGGAGTACCCTTTGATCTATTATTTATTTCCTACACGATAATTCCCACCATGAGGCAGGCGAGTAGCATGTCATCCACAGAGCTCATGTACCTGATCATCCTCCCCATTTCGAGGCTTTGAGGGTCCTTCTTCAGCTCCTTTAATCTGGCTTTCAGGTCCTTTCTCTCGAATTTGGAGAAATACTGGTCCAGGTTCTTCGAGCTCTTCAAGATCCACAGGAGGGCTCCGTCCTCAGGGGACATATCACCGCCGTCCCTGGCCGCCTCCCGCAGCCTCTCTGCCAGCGCGGTCCTGGCGCTCTTCTGCGGGATGTACACCGTCCTATTGCCCAGCATGCCGCCCTTTTCTTCCCTTACGGACTGATCCCCCAAGAGGGACGCCCCTGTTTCTGCTATGAACTGCCCCATCCTGCTGATATCATAGGTAAGAAAATCGCTTATCATTTTCAGAGCGGTGCGGGGCTTCTTCTTCAGATACTCGTACAGGACTGTCAGATGCTCAAGGCTGTCCGGCAGCTCCCGCTCCACCTTGATGGTCTTCCCGTCCATGCTCACCACCTCATTCATGAGGAGGTCCATAAATCCTGCAGCCACAAGAGCGGCGTTGCCCTCCTCCCTGTGCATGGCCGGCATGCAGCCAATGTCTGTCACCGCCAGAATGTAGTACTCCTGTGCAATTCCTCTTCTTTCCATCTCATTTTCCTCCGAAATATTTCTTGCTGACCAATCAATCAAATATATCTTCGGAGTCATACACCCAGGAGCCATATGAAAAACAGGCTGACAGCCAGGGCAAGGACACCTGTCCCAACCGCCAGAAGGATCTTCTGGTAGATACGCTTCCCCTCTTCCTTCGCCTTCTCGATCTCGTCCAGGGTGGTCCCCTCCACAAAAGCTACGATTTCTCTGTAGCTCTGGATATCGTACCGGGCCTTTCTCTTTTCCACCTGGGCCGCCGCATAGATGCCCGCCAGCAGGATGACGATCCATATTCCCATTCCCACATAGGACAGAAAGTGGACAAGAGGAATAGGGGTGACGCCGATGAGAAGGAGGAGGAAACCAAAAATGTTTCCAAGGCGATTAAATTCTTTCCTCTCATCGTCGCTCATGTTCATCCTCTGCTTCATCGTCTCCACGTCTCCTTTGACTAATTGATCCAGAGAGATTTCAAATGTGTCGCAGAGGAGCATCAGACTGTTTATATCCGGATAGCTCTTGTCATTCTCCCAGTTTGAGATGGTCTGCCTCGAGACATAGACCTTCTCCGCCAGGGCATCCTGTGACAGGGACCGTTCCTTCCGGTATCTTTTTATCTGATTTCCAAGCTCCATTTTTTCTCCCTGCGCTTTCACTATAGTCAAAAAGAGAGGATCTGTCTGTCAAAAGTCTTTGACATGCCCCGTTTTACGGGGATTTCCCGCTGTCAAAGCCCTTTTGCAGCCGACAGTTCCTTCATTCGCTCTCCCATTATAGCAAACCTGGCATCCTGTGAAAAGCGATATCTTATCTTTTCTCCCTGACAGCAAAGACCGCGATCAGCAGAAGTACTGCCGCTCCCACTGCCATCCAGAAAAAGGACATGTTCATGCCGTGCATCATGGCGTTGTCCCCGTAGGTCTCCGCTGAGGACGCAGCCACCATGGTCATGATCCCCACAAAGACCGCCGAGCCGATGGAGCCCGCGATGGTCCGAAGGGAGGTGAGAAGTGAGGAGGCGTCCGCCATCTTTGTGGGGTGCACATTGCTGGTCCCCCAGGTGAGGAGGGGCATCATCAGGCTTCCGATGGAAATGTTGCGGATCACATTCAGCGCTGCAGCGGTCCACAGAGGCGTTTCCATAGAAAGGAAAAACATGCCTATGTTGCTGATGACAAGAGCGGCAGCCCCTGCCACAAAAATCTTCTTTATCCCAATCTCATCGTACAGCTTCCCGGCAAAGGGGCTGACAAGGGCCGTGGCCAGGGAGCCGGGAAGGGTCACAAGACCGGACACCACCGCCGAGTAGCCCATGACGCTCTGGACATAGAGAGGCATCATGACGGAGGAGCCCATCATCACAAGGTAGAGGACCATGCTGGAGATGACGCTTACTGCGTAATTCCGGTTGACCAGTATCTTCACATCCAGGAAAGGCTTCTCCAGCCTGCACTGGCGGGTCACAAAGAAGACGCAGACCACGGCTCCGAGAAGAAGCGGAACCCCTGCCTCTATGCTGAGAATGCCAAAGGTGCTCAGGTTCCCGATACCCAGGGTCACGCCGCCAAAGGCCACGATGCTCTCCACAAAGGAGACCACGTCAAATTTCTTGTCCTGCAGCTCCAGGACATCCTCAAACACGATACAGGATATGATAAAGGACAGTATCATGATGACCAGCGACACGTAGAAGATGGACTTCCACCCAAAGGCATCGATCATAAGCCCCGCGATGGTGGGCGCCACGACAGGCGCGGCCGTGGTGGCCAGCCCGTATGTCCCCATCATGGTCCCCCGCTTCTTTATGGGATAAATGGTCATGATGACCACCTGGGCGGCTGTCATCAGCACGCCGTTGCCGCAGGCCTGCAGGACACGCCCCACCATCATCAGGGCAAAATCCCCCGCAAATATGCTGACCAGAAGTCCTGCGATAAATGCGCCTATTCCCGTCAGATACAGCCTTTTTGTCGGGAAACGGGTGATGAGGAAGGCAGTCAGGGGCATGATCATACCCATGGCCAGGGAGTAGCCGCTGGTGATCCACTGGCCCACCGATGTGCTGATCCCGAAATACTCCACCACGCCCGGCAGAGCGGTTGTCATTGCCGTGGAGAGGACAGAGGAGGAAATGCCTGATACCACCAGGCACAGAAAGATCATTGCCCTCTGTCCATCCTTTATTTCTCGTTTTTTATGTTCATTTTCCATGATGTACCTCCATTCTATGCCATACCTTCTGATTGATGTTGTCGGACATGTGCCGCAGCGCCTGCTCTACAGCCTCCAGCTCCTCCGGGGCCATCCCCTGGCTGACAGTCTCGTAGAAATCCTGATGGATCTGACGGATCCTTCTGGCCGCCGGGACCGCCTTGTCGGTGAGATACAGATGCTTCACCCGGCGGTCCTGCTCATCGCCGCTGACTCTTATATATCCAACCTCCGTCAGCTTCTTGATGATCTTGGTCAGGGTCGCCTTGTCCACCCGGAACCGCTCTGCCATCTCCTGGGATGTGGCCCCGGGATGCTCCCGGAGATATTCCACATAGAACTGCTGGCCCCAGCCTATCTCATATCCGGACAGCCCCCGGTCATAGTACATCTTCATCAGCCTGTCAAAGATGGACACCCACCGGCCTATTTCCGGAAAATCTCTCTCTTGCATAGAAAATCCTCCTTGTCCTGTTTCTTCTTCTCCGGTGAAGGACTATACCACACTTTAGTAGCGTGCGCAACTATTTTTTCTGTTTTTCACAGCCTGACTATGTCCCTTCTCTCTGCCAGAATAAAAAAACGGGCAAAAAAGAGGCGTTCGCAAGTTACCCCTGTAGTACAGCGCAAAGGCTGTACGGCAGCTTGCAAACGCCTCTTTTTACAAAATCCCGTCCCCGCACTTTTCTAAAGAGCGCTGATGGTGTCCACCACGGACATGTTCCTGATCCGCCTTGCAGGCCCCCACACCGCCAGCACGGCGGAGAGGGCCATCACCGCCAGTATCACGGCAAGGGCTGTTCCCGGTATCTGCCACTCATCTCCCCAGCGGGAGGTGATCATGGACTGGTAGAGCAGCCTGTGGAGAGGCAGCCCCACAACACAGCCAAAGAGCATGCCCGAGAGCACATAGGTGAGCGCCTCCGCCGCCACCATCTTAATGAGCTGCCCGCTGCTCATGCCGATGGCCCGCATGGCCCCGTACTGCTTCATCCTGGCCTCCACGCTCATGCCAATGCTGTTGATGATGTTGAACATGGAGATGAGGGCGATGACAGCCAGAAACCCGTACACAAAGATGACCATGGAGTACCAGACTCCTCTCACCTCGCCGTTGTCCATGCGCCGGTCCGAGAAGGTCGTCCCCTCTCCGCCCAGGCTGCGGATTTCCTCCACGTCCCCCTCCGTTGCATTTCCCGCAAGCTGCACGTCGATGATGGTGTAGCTGTCCTGACCTGTGAGCTGGCTAAAAAGAGCCTCGCTGCAGTAGACATTCTCCACCCCCTGCTGGGTTCCCACGATGGAGAAGGAGGTGAGGGCTGTGACAGGCAGCTTCTGCACGCCGTAGGAGGTCTCCAGAGTGATCACATCCCCCAGCTTGAGGCCCTCGTCCTCGCTGACGTAGACGCCCATCACGCCGTCTCCCTTTTCCACACTCTCTATATCTCCCTTTATAATGCCCTCCCCGGCCCAGCCAAGCTGATTCTCCTCCAGGGAGATGAGGTTGATGCTGCCCGCCCTCTCGCCGGTCTGCGCCGGCAGCTCATAGGCAAAGCTCCTGCCGTAGACCCTCTTTACATAGTCCTTCCCCTCAAGCTCCCGGGCCAGATCTTTCGGGATGGAGCAGGTCTCATCTGCGCTCACCACGGACACGTCCGGTGTGTAGGGCCGCAGGGGCACCAGGGCGTGGTGCATGAAATCCACCGCCGTGCTGAAGGACAAAAAGAGCAGGATGCTGAAGGCAAAGGAGGCGGACAGCAGGATGAAGTTCCGCTTCTTTCCCTTTGCGTGGTGGATGCCAAGCACCGTGTCCACGTGGAAAAACCTCGTCCTGGCCGCGCGCCTGACCCTGGTGATCTCCCCGGTGTTCCCCGACACTGCCGCGAGGGGAGAGGCCTTGGAGGCCTTTCTCGCCGGCGCCCTGGCGGCCAGCAGGACCGTGATAAGGCCAATGACAGCGCCCGCCGCTATCCCCGGCAGGCTGACGCCAAAGACCGGCATATCGCCGAAAAATCTGTCGCTCACAAGCCGCAGCAGAGCACACAGAGCCCAGGTGACAAGAACCCCTGCCAGCACCCCCAGGGGGATGGCAGTCACGCACCAGCCAAGGGCCTCCCGGCGCACAAAGCGGACAACCTGCCTCTTCTGGGCGCCCAGGCACCGGAGCATGCCGAAAAATCCGGTCCTCCTGGCAATGTTGCTGCTGAGGCTCCCCGATATCATCAGCACGCCTGCCAGGACAACGAGGAGCGCCAGCACTGCCGCTGTCCCGTAGAGCTGGAAGATGTAGGGGTCGCTGCTCTGCAGCATGAGGGCAAGGAGCTTCGCGTTCTGCCCCACCTGCTCGTCACTTAAGGAGTAGGCATCCCTGATCTCCCTGATCTTCTCCTGGATATCGCACCAGGGCGTGAAGGACACGTAGAACTCCCCGTCCAGCTCCTGGGTGTCCTTCATAAAATACTCCTGGTAAATCTCCCGGTCCGTGAACATGCCGTAGACGCCCTGCTGCAGGATGGAGGAGGTGTCCCCCGTAATGCCCGACACGGTAAAGCCAAGCTGCTCTCCCTCCGGCGTATCCAGAGTGACCTTGTCCCCGACGCCGATGCCCAGCCTGTCAGCGGCAGTCTCTGTCAGCACGACACCGTCCTTCGTCCCCTCAGGAAAGCTCCCCTCTTTTATCTCTACGGAGGGGTAAAGGTCCAGGAACTCCCTGTCAAATCCGCAGATGACGGTCTCTGTCCCCTGTATCTGATAGCCCATGTCCACCCGGTAGTTGGTAGCCCCATACCAGGAGCTCTCCTCCACCTCGGGCCTTGCCGCGATCAGCTCCTGCTGTTCCCGGGTCAGTCCCCTGAAGACCGCATGCCAGGCCCCGTCGCTCTTCACTGTGGAAATCCGCTGCGCCCGGATCTCCATATCCGCCATGCTGAAAATGGCGGCCACGAGAAACACAGCCAGGAAAATGCAGATCCTTGTCATGAGGCTCTGCTTCCTGTGCACCCTTCCGGAAATTTTCACCAGGTCCAGATAGCTCTTCATCGCCTCACACCTCCCATCTCTGTGAGGACTCCGTCCGACACCTTCATGACCCGGTCCACAGAGGCGGTCAGGTTCATATTGTGGGTGATCATGAGGACGGTCTGCTGGTAGTGCCGGGACGCCTTGCAGAGAAGGTCCATCACGTCCCGGCTGCTCCTGGAGTCCAGATTGCCTGTGGGCTCATCCGCCAGCACGAGCATGGGGCGCATGACCAGGGCCCGGCCGATGGCCACCCTCTGCTGCTGCCCGCCGGAGAGCTGCCCCGGCAGATGGTGGCGTCTCTCTGTGAGCCCCAGCAGCTCCAAAAGCTCCTCCACCTGCCCCTTCTTTGGCTTCCGATAGTCCAAAAGCAGGGGGAAAATAATGTTCTGCTCCACGTCCAGCTCCTCGATGAGGTGGAAGGACTGGAAGATAAAACCGATGTTCTGCCTGCGGAAGATGGTCCGTTTGTTTTCTGTCATAGAGAAAAGATCCTCTCCGTCCAGGTACACCTTTCCCCCTGTGGGAGCGTCCAGCCCGCCGATGCAGTTCAGAAGGGTGCTCTTGCCGGAGCCGGACTCTCCCACCACGGCGGCAAACTCCCCTCGTTCCATGGAAAAGGAGACGTCCCGCAGGGCCCGGACCGCCGCTTCCCCCTTCCCGTATGTCTTGCTGAGATTTTCTACACGTAAAAGTTCCATTGTCTTTGTCCTCCTTATCCGGCGCCGGCCAGGCCGGCTCCTTCCTTTTACAGTAGATATCCTACTCCCTTAGCCTTACAGCCAGATGAATGTGAGCTTACAGTTTCGTCACCTGCCCGCCGGATGCGGCCTCTGTCCCAAAGCCCGGAAAGGAGATGATAAACCGGCTCCCCCGGCCGGGCCGGCTCTCCACCTGTATCACGCCTCCCTGCCCCTCTATGACAGACTTTGCCAGGGGAAGCCCAAGCCCGCACCCCTCCCTGTCAGAGGAGCGGCTGCTCCTGTAGAAGCGCCGGAAGATAAAATGGATGTCCTCCGGCGGTATGCCGTGGCCGTTGTCCTCCACGAAGATCCGCAGCATGGCCGGGGACTCTTCCCACCGCACCCGGATGACACCGCCCGGGTCCGTGTGGTCCAGGGCATTTTTTATGAGGTTGGAGAGTGCCTCCCGCATCCAGGACCTGTCACAGACCAGATGGGAGCGTTCCTCCCCCTGAAGGAGGAGCTGCTTTTCTTCCTTGCGGGCCCTGTCAAGAAGCTGCTCCGCCGCCTCCCCGGCAAGCCGGCCCACAGGCCAGTCCTCCTTCTCAAAGGCCACCGCCCCTGCGTCCAGCCGGGCCACCTTTAAGAGCGTCTGGATGAGCTCCTGTATCCGCTCCAGTGCCTTCAGGGCCTTCCCGGAAAACTCCCGCACCACGGAGGGCTCCTCCGGCTCTCCCTCCATGATCTCCATGTACATGAAAAGAGCGGACAGCGGGGTTTTCAGCTGGTGGGAGATGTCGGACAGAGTCTCCTTCATCATCTCCTTTTCCGCCTGCCTGGCCTGGCTCCTGGCCTGCAGCGCCGTGGCAAGCTGCTCTGCGGAGGCGAACATCTGAAAAAGGGTCCCCCGCTCATTTCTCGGCAGATGACGGGAGAAATTTCCCCCTGCGTACTCTCCCATCACCTCCGCCGCCCTCTCATAGAGCCGCTGTCTCCGTCCCAGGAAGAGAAGGGTCCCCATAAGCAGCAGAAGGGACAGCCCGCCAAAGACAGCGGCCTGTCCTCCCACCTGCCTCATCCCCGCCTCATAGAGGTCCGGCAAAAGCCAGAGGGGCGTTATCTCCTCCGTGTAGCCCGCCTGCAAAAGGAACCTCTCTCCTTCCGCTGTCACCTCTGTCCCGGCAAAGGCTCTGGCGATGACCGCAGGCTCCACCCCCTCCCCGAGGAGGCCGGAGCTGACCCTGCCCTCCCACTGGAAATAAAGGGCCCTCATCCGGTCTGTCTGCCTCCATCCAAGGAGACAGGATGCCGCCACCATGGCCGCCGCCAGAAGGAGGATAAATGCCAGGTAGCTCCTCGTCTGTCTTTCCTCCAAAATCCCTCTCATCTTTTATCCCCTCCTCTGTCCCTTCCACTCATAGCCTCGGCCCCGCACTGTCAGAAGGTGGGCCGGAGCCGACGGGTCCTCCTCCAGCTTTTCCCGCAGACGGCGCACATAGACGGACAGGGTGTTGTCGTCCACAAAGCTCCCGTTTCCATCCCACAGGGCATCCAAAATCTGAGTCCTTGTCAGCACCCGGCCCTCATTTTCCACGAGAAGGCAGAGGAGGCGGTACTCTGCCGCTGTCAGCTCCAGCATCCCCTCCTCCATGTAGGCCCGGCCTGCCAGAAGGTCTATGAAAAGGCCGCCGGAGCGCAGCTCCTTTCTCTCCCTCTCCTGGGGCCGGCCGCTGCGCCGAAGCTGTGCCCGGATGCGGGAGCACAGCTCCCCTAAGCGGAAGGGCTTTGTGATGTAGTCGTCCCCGCCCCCGTCCAGCCCCCGGATCACGTTGGTCTCCTCGTCAGCCGCCGTGAGGAAGATAATGGGGATGCCTGCGTCTTGCGCCCTCACCTGCCGGCACACGTCAAACCCGGTCCCGTCGGGAAGGGATACGTCCAGGAGCAGAAGGTCATAGTCCTCCGTCCGCTCCAGCCTTTCCATGGCCTCTTCCACCGTGCGGGCCACGGTGAGACGAAATCCGTTTTTCTCAAGGGAATACCTAAGTCCGTCTATCAGGCTTCTGTCGTCCTCCAGAAGAAATAGTCTGTCCATGCTCTGCTCCGCCTCCTGTTTTGCTGTAGTCAGTGGTTATATTATACCACGTGCGCAGAAAAGAAAGCGACGCGTCAGCGGCATTTTCTTTTCAAGCCGTGGATTGCCGGTATAATCCCTGCGCAGCAGGGTGAAGCGAGTTTCTCGCTTCAGATTGCGCTTTTGCGCAATCATTATACCATGGCCGCGCAGCGCCCGCCTCCTCCTTACAAAAATGTAAGGATCTTCCTCCCAGGGGATAAAGCGAAAAGAAATCGCCCGCCGCTTACAGGTAAGCGAGCGGACGGTATCCAACCATCTGCAGCATATATTTGAGAAGCTCTCCGTCTCCTCCTCCGTGGAGGCGGTCACAAAGGCTATCCGCCTGGGGTATCTGCCGCCTTTGTAATATGGCTTTTATTCTCTTTTCTCCTCCGCGGTATATCTATCACTTAGTTGCTGCAAAATATTTTCTTTCGTCCTTGCAAGCCCCAGCTGCTTCTCATCTACGGTGTCTCCGTCCATTGCAGCGATAAATGACTGTATATCAGATAAGACCTGCGGACTGACACTGATCCTCGTTGCCGGTCCTAACAAGGCAGACAAGCGGAAAATATCATTCTTATGCTTCCGCAGATGCCTGCTGTCCACAGTTTCGCCCGCCTCTCTTCGGGCAGACAGGTCCAGCCATGCCTTGGCCTTAAAAAGGATCAGATGACCTGCATCTAAAACTGTCACACCCTCTGCCTCTGTTCTTCCTCCGCGCAGCAGCTCATAATAATTGTCATCTAACAGAATTGCGGAGAGACTGGACACATCTCCCTCTAAGGGCAGCGGAGTCAAAACTGCTTCGTCCGGAAGCCGGATTTTTTCAGTACGTCTTGTAAACAATTCGATCATAAACGGATATTCCCTGCTTTTTGGATGGGCAAAACGATAGAATTGTGGCTCTCCGGTGCTTTTATTCCTATGCTCATATCCCGCCTGCACAATATACTGCCAGAACCTCTCTCCAAATTCCGGTGTAAGAGCTTCAAGGATCAAAACCAGATCAATATCCTTTGTCGCTCTAAAAGCCAGACCTTCTGCTGACATCAGGAGATCGCACGCCGTTCCTCCGATGATCGCATATTCCTTTTCATACTCCTGAAACCACCTGGCAAAACTCTGAAATCCCTTAACCATCCTGTTCCCCCCACATTTCTTCCATCATATCCTCCAGCGCCTCTTCCACCCGTTCATCTGTCCGGCCCACAAGGCTCATTGCCAGCGATAATGTATCCACCGTTCCGTTGTTCCCGAGAATTTGCGGATCATATTTCCATAATTCAACCTCTGCCTGAACCGATGCATCCATCAGTCTCTCCGTACCCTTGAGCCGGGCTCCTCTTCCATATACTGCATAGCTCTCCACATCAGGCGGGCTTATCATACTCTTTTCCGACAAAGCGGACAGCCCCGCAACACTTGCATTTCTGAGACATGCCTCCCCCCTGTGCACATACACAACCTTTCTCACTGGTGAGATCAGATAAGGCCGCATTTTTTCAAACAGTATTCTCCCTGTAAATTTCCCCCTTAATACGATCCGGGTTCCGTCCTTTTCTGTATCGAACAGACCGGTCTGTTCTAACTGACGGACTGCCCTTGTCAATGTCATCCCTGAGCACTCCGCTGTTTTCATGAACGCATTTGCATAGATCCGTTCCGTATTCTGATATAAATAGTAAAAAAACAATACCTGGGCAGAGGGCTGCAGTTTCTCAATCGGAAGTGGAGCTGCATCAAATTTTTCCTGCAGCACAATCCCCATAAAGGGAAGGTATAGCTGTTTATCCGGAACAACAAACGGAATTCCTGAAGCTATCAGGTACTCTCTCTGGTTTCGGCTCATCTTATCCATAACAATAACAACTGGCAGATTTTCCGCTTTCTGTATCCTTGCAATCTGTTTCCTGACAGAGGCCATCTGATCGAGTTCTCCCTTCGGATACAAAAAAACAGCCGCCACACGGTCAAGAAGGACCTTTCGGAATTCATACCGCTCTAACAGATAGTAGGGCAGTTCTCCCTTATACTGCCATGGACGATATCTCACTTTTATCCTGAGAAGCCTTTCTATATATTCCATAACCTCATACACTCCCAGCTGTTTTTATCATAATAACATTATATTAACTTTTAAAATGTTAGATGTCAACTTTTTAGTTATATAATGATCATCTCATACACCAGCCGCCTCCTTCACATGTAGATCTCCATCCTGGAGATGAGATTGGTCACGTTCATCTTGCTGGCAAAGAGCTGCCGGTAGGTGGCGCTCTTCGTCCGCCCGGCCTGGGAGAGGCGCTCCATATCCGCAGTGATCCTGTCCTGCTCCGCATAGAGGGCCTCATAGAGGTCTTCCAGGCGCCCCAGCCGGTCTATGGCCTCCTGGATGTCCGGAGCCGAATAGCCCTTTTCCCTCTTTGTCGTCAGTCTCTGTATCTTCATTGGTGTTCTCCTCTCTCTTCTTTTATTCTGCCTCCACAGGCTTTCTCCCCAGGTCCAGAAAGACCTTCGTCCCCTCTCCCGGCGCAGACTGGATCCGCATCCCGTGTCCAAGCCGGTCCATCACTCTCCTGCAAAGATAGAGGCCAATGCCCGTGGACTTCTTGTACTCCCTCCCGTTGTATCCGGTAAATCCCCGCTCAAAGACCCGGGGCAGGTCCTCCTGGGCAATGCCGATGCCTGTGTCCGCTATGACAAGGGCGATCTGGCTGGGGCCGTCTTTTTGTACATAGATGGAGACAGCGCCCTCCTTTGTGTATTTCAGCGCGTTGGACAAAATCTGTTCTATGACAAACACAAGCCACTTCTCATCCGTCAGCACCAGGCTGTCCGTCTCCTTAAAGTCCAGCTTCAGCTTCTGGATGATAAAGAGCCTGGAATATTTTCTCACCGCCTGGCGGATCAGGTCGTCCAGGGGATACCAGGAGAGCACCATATCCTGGGAAATGTCCCCGATCCGCAGATAGGTCATGACCATCTCCACATACTGCTCTGTCCGGAACAGCTCCTTGTCCATCTCCCTTAAAAAGCTGTCCTTCCCCTGCCGTTCTCTTTCCTCCTCCTGGAGAAGGAGGCGCATGGCCGCTATGGGCGTCTTGATCTGGTGCCCCCACAGACTGTAATAATCCATGCTCTCCTGCCGCCTCTCCGCAGCGTCATTTTTCTCCTCGCTCCTCTTTCTTAAAAGCTCTGTCAGCATTTCCTGGTACTCCCTCTCCGCCAGAGTGTCCGCCCCCGGAAGCATGGGGTCCGCATAGGGGAGATTTCTCCGTATCTCCTCTATCCGCCTTTCTCTCTTCAGATAACGGGCAAGGTCCAGGGCCGTGCACACCAGCAGGATGACCGCCGACAGGAGCAGGGCATAGCCCACGGCGTCCCGCGTCACCTCATAGAGATAGCCCACAAGGGCAAAAATGAACACAGTCCCGGCATAGACAGCCAGGGGCCTTCTTATTTCCTTCAGATAGTATCCAAACGTCTTCATGCCTCCACCATGTACCCGATGCCTTTCTTCGTCACGACAGCCTCCTCCAGGCCGATCTGGGCCAGCTTCTTTCTGAGCCTTGCCACGTTCACCGTCAGCGTGTTCTCGTCGATGAACGCGTCGCTCTCCCACAGCCTTGCGATGATCTCATCTCTCGTCACGATCTTTCCCGCATTTTCCAGGAGACACTGGAAAATCTTAAATTCATTTTTCGTCAGGTCCGTCTTCCTGTTCTGGTAGGTGACTGTAGCGTCCGCCAGATTGAGGATGCAGCCCCTGTACTCCATGAGGCTTGCGCTGCCCCGGTAGGAGTAGGCCCGGCGCAGGATCGCCTGCACCTTGGCGGTGACCACATGCAGGTCAAAGGGCTTCTCGATAAACTCATCCCCTCCCATGTTCATGGCCATGACAATGTTCATATTGTCGCTGGCAGAGGAGATAAAAATGATCGGCACATCCGAAACCTGCCGTATCTGGCTGCACCAGTAAAATCCGTTGTAAAAGGGAAGGCCGATATCCAGGAGCACAAGGTCCGGCTCCACCCTGGTAAACTCAGCCATGATATTCTTAAAATCCTCCGCTATCACTGTCTCATGATCCCAGCCCTCCAGATGTCTCTTCAGTGCCTCCGCGATGGTGCTGTCGTCCTCCACGATCAAAATACGGTACATGCTGTCATCCTCCTTTTCGCTTTTTCATTGTACCATAAAAAACAGACAGGAATGATATTCCTGCCCGTTTTTTTATTTCTTCCTCTCTTATCTGGCCCTCTCCTAAATCTTCGCAATGTCGATGAGGGTCAGCTTCTTGATGTCCGTGTTCTCCAGACTGGTGATGAGGGCCTCCGCCGTGTCGATGGCTGTCAGCACGTTGACGCCTGTCTCGATGGCGTTCCTGCGGATCACAAAGCCATCCCTTGCCCTGTCCGCTCCCTGAGGCGGCGTGTCGATGACAAGGTCGATCTTGTGTCCCAGTATCAGATCCATAAGGTTGGGTGACTCCTGCTCAATTTTATTTACAGGAACCGCCTTCACGCCTCCGGCCTGCAGGGCCTCGGCTGTGCTCCTTGTGGCGAAGATCTTGTAGCCGATCTTCTCAAACCGGCGCCCGATCTCCACAGCCTCCGGCTTGTCCTCATCCCGGACGGTGATGATCATATTCTTGTGCTTCGGCAGCTTGATGCCGGCTCCCAGGAATGCCTTGTAGAGGGCCTCGTCAAAGGTCTTTGCGATACCCAGGCACTCTCCTGTGGACTTCATCTCAGGTCCGAGGCTGATGTCCGCGCCCCGGATCTTCTCAAAGGAGAATACCGGCATCTTGATGGCAAAGTAGTCTGCCTCCTTCTGCAGTCCCGGGGTGTAGCCCAGGTCCTTCAGCTTGTGTCCGATGATCACCTTTGTTGCCAGCGGCACGATGGGGATGCCTGTCACCTTGCTGATGTAGGGAACGGTACGGCTGGACCTGGGGTTGACCTCGATGACGTACACGTCCTCCCCGCACACGATGAACTGGATGTTGATCAGTCCGATGACATGGAGGGACTGGGCCAGCTTCCTGGTGTACTCCTCGATGGTCTTCTTTGTCTTCTCGGAAATGCTCTGCGCCGGATAGACGGAGATACTGTCTCCGGAGTGGATACCCGCTCTCTCAATATGCTCCATGATACCCGGTATGAGGATGTCCTCTCCGTCGCAGACAGCGTCCACCTCGATCTCCTTGCCCTGGAGATACTTGTCTACCAGGATGGGGTGATCCTGAGCGATCCGGTTGATGATACCGATAAACTCATCTATGTCATGGTCGTTGATGGCGATCTGCATGCCCTGTCCGCCAAGTACGTAGGAAGGACGTACCAGCACAGGATAACCAAGGCGGTTGGCAACCTCTTTTGCCTCCTCAGCAGTAAACACCGTGCCGCCTGTCGGGCGGGGGATACCGCATTTCTCCAGGATCTCGTCAAAGAGCTCCCTGTCCTCTGCCGCGTCCACGTTCTCTGCGGATGTACCAAGGATGGGCACGCCCATCTTCATGAGAGCTTCTGTCAGCTTGATGGCTGTCTGGCCGCCGAACTGTACCACGGCGCCGTCCGGTTTCTCCAGATCCACGATGCTCTCCACATCCTCCGGTGTGAGAGGCTCAAAATACAGCTTGTCTGCAATGTCAAAGTCTGTACTAACTGTCTCCGGGTTGTTGTTGACGATGATGGTCTCATATCCTTCTTTGGAGAAGGCCCATGTACAGTGCACGGAGCAGAAGTCGAACTCGATCCCCTGTCCGATACGGATGGGGCCGGAACCGAGGACAAGGACTTTCTTGCGTCCCTTTGTCTCCTCCACCTCATTTTCGCTTCCGTATACAGAGTAGTAGTACGGTGTGGCAGCCGCAAACTCAGCCGCGCAGGTGTCAACCATCTTGTAGGAAGCAGTAATGCCGTACTCGTGGCGCATGTCATGGATCTGACGCTCTGTGTTTCCGGTCAGGTCTGCGATCACATTGTCCGGGAACTCCATTCTCTTTGCCTCTTTTAAGATGTCTGCTGACAGAGGTGTTGTCTTCAGTGTCTGCTCCATCTCTACCAGGCGGGCGATCTTGTCGATGAACCATTTGTCAATCTTTGTGATCCTGTTGATCTCATCGTAGGAGATGCCTTTTCTCAGTGCCTCCGCAATCATCCAGATACGGCGGTCGTCCACGATCTCCAGCTTCTCCAGCAGTTCCTCTTTTGTGAGGGCTGTGAAGTCGTAGGACATAAGGCTGTCCACATGCTGCTCCAGGGAGCGGATGGCCTTCATGAGGGCGCCCTCGAAGTTGTCACAGATACTCATGACCTCTCCTGTGGCCTTCATCTGGGTTGTCAGCGTACGCTTTGCGCTGATGAATTTATCAAACGGAAGACGGGGCATCTTCACCACGCAGTAGTCCAGCATGGGCTCGAAGCTTGCGTATGTCTTCTGTGTAACTGCATTCTTGATCTCATCCAGGGTGTATCCAAGAGCGATCTTGGCCGCCACCTTGGCGATGGGATAGCCTGTTGCCTTGGAAGCCAGGGCAGAAGAACGGCTGACACGGGGATTTACCTCGATAACGCAGTATTCAAATGTATCCGGGTGCAGGGCATACTGCACGTTACATCCGCCGGTGATGTTCAGCTCGCTGATGATATTAAGGGCTGAGGTACGGAGCATCTGGTACTCCTTGTCCCCCAGTGTCTGGGAGGGAGCCACTACGATACTGTCGCCTGTGTGCACGCCGACCGGGTCTATGTTTTCCATATTACATACCGTGATGCAGTTGCCGTTGCCATCCCGCATCACCTCGTACTCAATCTCTTTCCAGCCCGCGATGCAGCGCTCCACAAGGACCTGTCCCACGCGGGAGAGGCGAAGTCCGTTCTCCAGGATCTCCACAAGCTGCTCTCTGTCGTGGGCGATACCGCCGCCGCTGCCGCCCAGCGTGTAGGCGGGGCGCAGGACTACCGGGTAGCCGATCTTCTCTGCGAACTTAATTCCATCTTCCACGTTCTCCACCACAAGGGAAGCCGCACATGGCTCGCCGATCTTCTCCATGGTGGTCTTGAACTCCAGACGGTCCTCCGCCTTCTTGATGGTCTCGGATGTGGTACCGATGAGGCGCACATTGTTTCTCTTCAGGAAGCCGTTCTCCTCCAGCTCCATGGCCAGGTTCAGAGCTGCCTGTCCGCCCAGAGTGGGAAGGACGCTGTCCGGCTTCTCCTTCAGGATGAGCTGCTCCACCACTTCCACTGTCAGAGGCTCGATGTAGACGCGGTCCGCAATATCCTTGTCTGTCATGATGGTGGCAGGGTTTGAGTTGAGAAGGACAACCTCCAGGCCTTCCTCTTTCAGAGAACGGCAGGCCTGTGTTCCCGCGTAGTCAAATTCTGCCGCCTGCCCGATGACGATCGGACCGGAACCGATAACCAGTACTTTTTTAATATCTTTATTTCTAGGCATTAGTTTGCTCCTTTCATCATATCCATAAACCTGTCAAACAGATACCCGGAGTCCTGTGGTCCCGGACATGCTTCCGGATGGAACTGCACAGTGAAAATATTCTTTCCTACATAGGAAAGTCCCTCGTTTGTGCCGTCGTTGACATTGACAAAGGCCTCTTTTGCGATGGCCGGGTCAATGGTGGAGGCATCCACCGCGTAGCCGTGGTTCTGGGAGGAGATGTACACCCGGTTGTTTGTCAGATCCTTCACCGGATGATTGCCGCCTCTGTGACCATATTTCAGTTTGTATGTCTTTGCCCCATTGGCAAGAGCCATAAGCTGGTGTCCCAGACAGATGGCAAAGATGGGGATATCTGTCTCGTAGAGCTTTTTGATCTGCCCGATGATCTCCGTGCAGGTCTCCGGGTCCCCGGGGCCGTTGGAGAGCATGATGCCGTCCGGCCTGGAGGCGATGATCTCCTCAGCGGTCGTGTCTGCCGGATAGATGGTCACCTGGCAGCCTCTCTTGTTGAGGGACTTTGCAATATTGTTCTTTGCCCCGAAATCCATCAGCGCCACCCTCGGTCCATTTCCTTCCAGCACATATGGTTCCTGGCATGTAACCTTTGACACAACATCTCCCACTGTGTACGCATGAAGTTTCGGAAGGATCTCATCCAGATCAAAGTTTTCATTGGTAGTGATCATACCGTTCATGGTTCCCTTTTCCCTCAGGATCTTGGTGAGGGCGCGGGTATCAATTCCTGCGATGCCCGGGATATCCTGCTCCTTTAAGAAGTCCTGGATGGTTCCCTCGCAGCGGAAGTTGCTTGGCATTCTCGATAATTCTCTTACGATGTAACCGTCCGGCCATGCTTTCTTTGACTCCATGTCCGGTGTAATTCCGTAATTTCCGATCAATGGATAGGTCATAACTACGGCCTGTCCTGCGTAAGAAGGGTCAGTCAGCACCTCCAGATAGCCTGTCATGGAGGTATTAAATACAATTTCACTGATCATGTCTCTCGTAGATCCAATGCTGGTTCCCGTAAAGACAGTTCCGTCTTCCAAAATAAGAAACGCTTTCATTTATTCACCTTTTCCCTTCACAATGTTTTCATGTAATATGCGAAGATTGTTCTGCCAGCTGAAGCGCCCGCATGTTTCCGGGCGAAATAAAAGGCAGTATGTGCAAGCACAACTGCCTTTCTACATTTCTCCCCAGCGACAAATCATGTCTCCACAAATTGTAAAGATTATACTACAGATCAGGACAATTTTCAACCGATAAAATACATTTTATTCGTAGTCCCAGTACATGGTTATCTTGTCAAGGCTGTCATCGTCCCGGTAGGAATATCTCACCGTGCCGATGCCGTACAGGTGAGCCAGGTTCCGGGCCGCACGGTCCGCCAGGTCCGTCAGCACCTCCTCCCTGGCCTCCCGGTAGACCTCCGGCCCTGAAAATTTCAGGACAGTCATCCCTTCTCCTGCTGCGATGGAACGGTTCATGGCCTGCAGGATGGTCTCCGGATCGTAGGTCTCATAGTACATGCCGTTCACCACATAGTAATTGTAGGCCATGGTACTGCAGGCCGGGAGGTCCTGGTCGCTGTCCGGCGTATGGGTCCGGAAGAGCTGTGTGTCATCGCAGCACAGGTAATCGTAGGCGATCTCCGGACTCTCCTGCGCCTCCTGGTCCTCTTCCCGGCCCTCCTGGAGGTAGACCGGGTCTCCCCAGGTGGCATCCACATAGCAGTACTGTCCCTCGCACCTGACCAGGTTCCAGGCGTGGCCGCCCTCCCCCGCCTGGGAGACAGCCGTGCCGCTGACATAGGTGCAGAACACGCCCAGCCTCTCCAGAAGATACTGCACTGCCTTGGCGTAGCCGGCGCACACCGAGCGCCTCCCCACAAACACACTGTAAATGTTCTGGTTGTTCTCCGCCTCCAGATCATACTCCACACTGCCGACCACATATTCATACACATACAGGATCTTCTCATAGTCCGATGCCTGACTGTCAATCCCGGCCAGGCACTCTTCCGCCGCCTCCTGGATCTGTCTCTGGCGTGCTTCTTTTTCCTCTCCCGTACAGCTGTATTCCGGTCTGAGTGTCACGCTGCTTCCTGCCAGCCCAAAAGCAGAGGTACTGGTCACCAGACTGCCGGAACCGTCACACCAGAAAATCTCCGGACAGTCTTTCATGACAAGGCCATACAGGCGGTCTGTCTCCTCTGCGGACACCCCATCCAGCTCTATTTCCTCCTGACAGGCAAAGAGACCGTCCCGTATCCTGCTGTAGATCTCCCTTTCATCCTGATCCAGCTGCTGGTAGTAATACTTTTCTGTCCCCTCCGCAGAGGGCATCTCCTCCCCAGCAGCTTTCCCCGCAGGAACCTGCCCTGCCGAAACCTCCCGGGCCTCATTGTCCTGCAGAGAAAGCAGCTCTGCAATGCTGTCTCTGCTGTAAATGGCCGCTGCCAGGGCAAAAGCTGCCAGGATCCAGAAAGGCAGGCCGCATCCTCTTTTTTCCTTTTTTCTTCTACTCATATAACAGAACTCCTGCCACATATCCAGTGAACGTGTATATAGATATAGTATATGAGAATTTCTTCTTTTTCACAATCTGATTTTCCCTGCATATACTGACAGTGAAAAAAGATTGCTTCTGCGAGGTTTACTATGCCTTCTTCCACAGGAAAACTTGAGATCAATGTCACTTCTGAAATAAACGGCTATCCCATCGCCGGCGCTGACATCCGCATCTCCTACACGGGTATCCCTGACAGCATACTGGAGGAAACAACCACGGACAGCTCGGGACAGACAGAGGTGCTGGAGCTGGACGCGCCGCCCGTCGAATACAGCCTGGATGTCACCTCTGACCAGCAGCCCTACTCTGAATATACGATTCTTGCAAGCGCCCCGGGCTTTGAAACAGTCAGTATCGCCGGGGCAGAAATCCTAGGGGGTGTCACTGCCATCCAGAACATAAGGATGCGCCCTTCCGACTCTGCAGACAGTCGGGAGGAACGCTTCGTGATCCCTGCACATACTCTCTATGGCAACTATCCCCCCAAGATCCCGGAAGATGAGATCAAGCCGGTAAATGAGACCGGGGAGATCGTACTGAGCCGCGTCGTGGTACCGGAGTATATTGTGGTGCACAACGGGAGCCCCAGAGACAGTACTGCCCAGAATTACTATGTGAAATACAAGGATTACATTAAAAATGTAGCCTCCAGCGAGATCTATGCCACCTGGCCTGCCAACACCATACGGGCCAATGTGCTGGCCATCATGTCCTTCACCTTGAATCGGGTTTATACAGAGTGGTACAGGAATCAGGGATTTGATTTCACCATCACCTCTTCCACAGCCTTTGACCACAAGTGGATCCCGGAACGGAATATCTATGATACCATCTCCGTCATCGTGGATGAGCTCTTTGCGGATTACCTGTCCCGCCCCAATGTGCGCCAGCCTATCCTGACCCAGTACTGCGACGGGCGCCAGGTACAGTGTCCAAACTGGATGACCCAGTGGGGATCAAAATCTCTGGGAGACCAGGGCTACTCTCCCATTGAGATCCTCCGCTACTACTACGGGGATAACATGTACATTAACACCGCAGAGGCCATCTCCGGCATTCCCTCCTCCTGGCCGGGCTACAATCTGGAAATCGGCTCCACCGGAGCGAAAGTCCGTCAACTCCAGGAGCAACTGAATGTTATTGCCGGAGCCTATCCAGCTCTCCCCACACTTAACGCAGACGGCATTTACGGACCTGCCACGGCTGAGGCAGTGCGGCAGTTCCAGGGAGTCTTCGGGCTGCCACAGACAGGGATTACAGATTATTCCACCTGGTATAAAATTTCCGAAATCTACGTGGGCGTATCCCGGATCGCGGAGCTCACCTGAAGAGAAACAGTCTTCAATGTATAGCCATGTATAAAAAAGCAGACAGGCCGCGGCAGATCCCATGATCTGTCTACAGTCTGTCTGCCCACTATTTCTTTCTTACACGGTCCTCCGCTGCCCTGTTATACAGGATAGCTTCCGCTTTCTGTATCCGCAACAACAGGATCGATCTTTGTCTGCTGCGCTTCCCTGTACTTGAAGAAGTCCACTGCCACCTGTGGGAAGAGGGCGTATGTCAGCACGTCCTCATCCTGCTGGATCCACTGCTCACACTCTTTTCTAAGCGTATCCAGCTCATCCGGGATCAGATCTGCCGGGCGGCATGTGATAACTTCCGGATTATCTCCGAGAACCTTCTTAACCACATCCGGGTTGAACGGTTTAACAGTAGCACCGTATTTTCCGCTCAGGACGTCCTTTGTCTCTTTTGTGGCCATCTTGTAGCGCTCTCCCATCAGCACATTGAACACAGCCTGTGTTCCCACGATCTGTGAGGAAGGTGTGACAAGAGGTGGCTCGCCCAGATCCTTGCGGACTCTCGGCACTTCTTCCAGGACCTCGTAGTACTTATCCTCAGCGCCCTGCTCTTTAAGCTGGGATGTAAGGTTGGAGAGCATACCTCCGGGTACCTGGTACAGAAGTGTCTTGATGTTGACGCCAAGGTTCTTCGGATTGAGAAGTCCGCTGTCCAGGGCCTCATCTCTGATAGGACGGAAGTAGTCCGCGATCTCTGCCAGAAGCTTCTGATCCAGTCCTGTATCGTAAGGTGTTCCGCGGAAAGTCTCCACCATAACCTCTGTGGCCGGCTGGGATGTTCCCAGGGCGAACGGAGACATAGCTGTGTCGATGACATCCACACCTGCCTCCACTGCTTTCAGATAGGTCATGGAAGCAACGCCTGATGTGTAGTGTGTGTGAAGCTGGATCGGAAGATCCACAGCCTCTTTCAGTGCTCCGATCAGCTCTGTAGCCTCATAGGGAAGAAGCAGACCTGCCATGTCCTTGATACAGATGGAATTAGCGCCCATATCCTCAATTCTCTTGGCGATGTCTACCCAGTAGTCCATTGTGTAGGCATCTCCCAGTGTGTAGGAAAGAGCCACCTGTGCGTCCGCTTTCTCCTTGTTTGCCGCTTTGACCGCAGTCTGCAGGTTGCGGAGATCATTCATACAGTCAAAGATACGGATGATATCAATGCCGTTTGCCACGGATTTCTGTACGAAGTACTCTACCACGTCATCTGCGTAGGGACGGTATCCCAGGATGTTCTGTCCTCTGAAAAGCATCTGAAGCTTTGTGTTTTTAAATCCATCCCTGAACTTGCGAAGTCTGTCCCAGGGATCTTCCTTCAGGAAGCGGAGGGACGCATCAAATGTAGCGCCGCCCCAGCACTCCACGGAATGGTAGCCGACCTTATCCATTTTATCGATAATGGGCAGCATCTGCTCTGTTGTCATACGTGTGGCGATCAGAGACTGGTGTGCATCCCGCAGAATGGTTTCTGTTATTTTCACTGGTTTTTTCTGAATTTCTGCCATTATTTCTTCCTCCATTATATTCTATTCAAATTGCCGGGTCCGGCTGTCATGCAGACCGGAAATCCGGTCTTACATAACTCCGAAGATCGCCATAAAGGTTCCGGCGACTACCGCCGTACCGATAACTCCGGCCACGTTCGGTCCCATGGCATGCATGAGAAGGAAGTTGGTTGGATCGTACTCCGCACCCACTTTCTGGGATACTCTGGCCGCCATAGGCACGGCTGACACGCCGGCTGATCCGATCAGCGGATTGACCTTTCCTCCGGTAAGCACGCACATCAGTTTTCCGAGCAGGACACCTGCCGCTGTACCGAAGATAAAAGCGATCAGTCCGAGGGCCACGATCTTCAGTGTATCCAGATTAAGGAATGCCTCTGCACTTGTTGTAGCGCCGACGGATGTACCAAGAAGGATAACTACAATGTACATCAGTGCATTGGAAGCTGTCTCTGTAAGCTGTCTTACCACACCGCACTCGCGGAACAGATTACCAAGCATGAGCATACCTACGAGAGGTGCTGTGGTAGGAAGGATCATACATACCACGATGGTAACAATGATGGGGAAGAGGATCCTCTCCAGCTTGGATACAGGACGAAGCTGCTCCATCTTGATCTTTCTTTCTTTTTCTGTTGTCAGAAGTTTCATTACCGGCGGCTGAATGATAGGAACCAGCGCCATGTAAGAGTAAGCTGCCACGGCGATAGGACCAAGGATTGCTGTCTGCTGCAGCTTTCCGGCAAGGAAGATGGATGTCGGTCCGTCCGCACCGCCGATGATGGCGATAGCGGCAGCCGCCTTGTCGGAAAATCCCATGGCCATAGCGCCAAGGTAAGCGGCGAAAATACCGAACTGTGCTGCCGCTCCCAGAAGAAAGCTCTTGGGGTTGGCGATCAGCGGTCCGAAGTCCGTCATGGCTCCCACGCCGAGGAAGATCAGTGACGGAAGGATGGACCACTCATCCAGTACGTAGAAATAATAGAGAAGTCCTCCTGTGCCGTTGGCCGCGTCCTCTGCATGCAGCATAATATCCGGATAGATATTGACAAGCAGCATACCGAAGGCAATAGGCACGAGCAGCAGAGGTTCAAATCCATGTTTTATTGCAAGATAGAGGAAAAAACATGCAACAGCGATCATGACCAGATTTCCCCATGTAAGGTTGAGGAAGGCTGTCTGCTGCACGAGGTTTCCCAAGGTCGTTATAATATAATCCATTTTTTAACCTCCAGTCGTGTTTCAAAAGTTTCCGTCAGAACGGCATCTTAGCCGCCTAGTTCAATGTAGCCAGAACTGCGCCTGCCTCAACGGCATCGCCTACAGCCACATCGATGCTGGCAACTGTTCCGTCCTCGGGTGCCACGATGGGGATCTCCATTTTCATAGCCTCAATGATGACAACAGCGTCACCACGCTTTACAGCCTGACCTACATTTGCCTCGATCTTGAATACTTTTCCGGCTGCTCCTGCTTTCACCTGGATAGAACCAGCGCCTGCCGCGGGTGCTTTCGGTGCGGGGGCTGCCGCAGGTGCCTTCGGTGCAGGTGCTGCTGCTTTCGGTGCCGCTGCCGGTGCTGCTGCCGCTGCCGGCGCTGCTCCTGCTGCTTTCTCCTCAACCGTTACATCGTATACATTTCCATTTACTGTGATTGTGTAATTTTTCATTTTTATATCCTCCTGATCCGGTTATACTTACATCCATTTATTTGATTTCCGACGTCTGATGCTTCTCACGATAAAGCCGTCTGCCGGTACTTCTTCCGATGCCGCTATCGCTGCTGCGATAACTGCCACAAGCTCGCCATCGTCTGTCACATCCTCAGGCTCCGGTTCGGGCGCCGCTTCCGGCACTGCCGTCTGAACCGGTTCCGGAGCTGCGGCCGCAGAAACTTCCGCCGCCTGGGCTTTTGTATTCTTTCTAGAGAACGCCTCCTGCAGTTTCGGTATATATTTCAGCAGGGAGATGATCACGCTGATGATGATCAGTACCACAAACACGGTTCCCATGCCAAGAAGGGTGTTCATCCCCGCCTTGCTCAGGATCTCACTCATGGAGTAAATACCGCTGACTGTAAGGCTGTCCAGATGCAGGTTGCCGCGGACATCTGTCTTGTAGATGATCTCCAGGTTCGCATCGCGGTCAGCAAACTCTGCTGTGGTCGTCAGGGAGAGCTCTGTCTGGGAAGCATCGTAGGTAAAATCACCGTGTCCGATGTACTCACCGCACTCCTCCACACCTGCCTGCCAGGCGTCCATGGAGCCAAGAAAACTGTCCCCTGTGAAAGGATAGCCCGACTGTGCCATCTGGATCTCCAGCTGCTCATCAGAGAGGCTGTTCCACTGCTCAATGGTTGTGTCATCCGCACTGGAGCAGTATGCAATGAGGAACTCGGTGGCCTCCTCTATGGTCGCCTGATCATACTCGACTCCCGCGTCGCTGCCACTGCATCCGGCCAGGGCAAACACAGCCATGAGCGTGCATAATAATAAGCTAATTTTCTTCTTCAATTTGTCTCACCTCACTAAACTGTTCCATGTTTCTTGGCAGGACGATCCTCCCTCTTTGTAAAGAGCATCTCGAATGCTCCGATAATATACTTGCGCGTCTCTGCCGGGCTGATGACAGCGTCCACATATCCCCGTCCTGCTGCAGAAGCCGGGCTGGACTGCAGTGCGCGGTAATCTGCCGCCTTCTCTCTCTGGGCTGCCCTGTCAGCGTCAGGATACATGATCCTGGCTGCCAGATCCGCATCCATCATGCCGATCTCAGCGTCCGGCCAGGCATATACCATGTCCGCGCCGATGGATTTGCTGTTCATGGCCACATAGGCGCTGCCATAAGCTTTCCCGATAATGACATTTACTTTCGGAACGGTTGCGTCTGCAAATGCATAAATCAGTTTTGCCGTCTCCCTTGCCAGATTTCTCTCCGCACACTTGGAAGCATCAAAGCCTGTCACATTTGTCAGGGTAAGAACCGGAATATTGAAGGAGTCACAGAATTTCACAAACTGCGCTGCTTTTCTCGCGCCCGCTGTGGACAAAGAACCGTCGAATTCTGCCACCAATTCTGCATTCTCGTTGTATACTTTGGAGCGGTTTGCAACAGCTCCCACGGTCATGCCGTTGAGGCGGATAAACGCGGTAACCATGTCCTTCGCATAGTCTTTCTTCACCTCAAACACAACACCGTTGTCTGAAATCTGGGCCAGAGCTATGGCTGTATCTTCTGCCGCATTCTCGATATCCGCGCACAGACGGTTCAGATCATCTGTACACTCATCGTAAGATGCGTCCTCCTCATTGTTGCACGGCAGCATGCAGATCAGAGAGCGGATATCAGAGAGAATCTCCTCCTCTGTTCCCACCGCATCCACAAGGCCTGCAGACTCACTCTGGAATTTCGCGGAGGATGTGTCGCATTTCTGGACCGTGTTGCCCGGAATTGCATTGGGAGAATTCACAAACAGTTTTGCACTCTTCTCTTCCATAAATGTGAAATCTGTCAGTGCCGGTACAACAGCCAGGCCACCGCCGCAGTTTCCGAAAATCGCTGTAATCTGGGGAACAACGCCGGAAGCCAATGTCTGTTTCAGGTACAGCTGTCCAAATGCGTCCAGCGCATCTGTCGCCTCCTGCAGACGGATACCCGCACAATCCACAAGTCCGATGACAGGCGCGCCCATCTTCATCGCCATATCGTAGACAGACACGATCTTCTTCGCATGCATCTCGCCGATAGATCCTCCAAGAACAGATGCATCCTGGCTGTAGACATAGACGAGATTTCCATCGATCAGTCCGTATCCTGTAATGACGCCGTCTCCCGGAGTTTTTGTTTCCTGCATGTTAAAATCAGTTGCTCTGGCTGTCACACCGCCGCCGATTTCAACAAAGCTGCCTGCATCAAGCAGAGACGTAATTCTCCGGCTTGCTGCATTTTCTGTTGCCATGTTGCTCATAACCTAGCCCTCCATTTTCATTATTATTTAAATCAGGTTTTCCCTTGCAGATTATAGATAATTGCAAAAAGTCAACCAAATTTTCTGCCTATTATATTATATATTTTTTTTCTCTCTAATTCAACTGTTTTTCGTATTTCTGTTAAATTTTTAGCAATGCATCTTTCTGCCGGCAAAAGGTCAAAAAAAGAGGAGCAGATCCGTCTCCCAAGACGCGGAACTGTTCCTCTTTTTGCAATATATTTATATTCTGTGTCCCACCCCGGACAGACTCCCTAAAAGAACACTCTCTGTATATCATTGAACATAACGACTACCATCAGTGCCATCAGAAGCACGATCCCTGCAAAGTGGACGTACCCCTCTTTCTCCGGCGGGATGCGCTTGCGCCGCACCGCCTCTATGGCAAGGAAGACAAGCCGCCCTCCGTCCAGAGCTGGCAGAGGCAGAAGGTTCATAACTCCCAGGTTAGCGGAGATCAGGATCGCAATGTTCAGCATATTGACTGCCACTGTGGCAGCGCCGTAACTTCTGGCCTCCTGGTAGGTGTCATCCACCACATCCACGATCCCCACAGGCCCTGACAGCTGGTCAATGCCGATCTGGCCCGTCACCAGCATCTTAAGGCTCAGAATAGTGGTATCGATCCAGTACTTGACCTCGTAGGCCCCGTACTGGATGGCCGTCAAAGGATTCGCCGCCGTGTAGCCGCTGCTGCTGATGCCCAGCCTGTAATACTGGAGGTCCTCATCAAATTTCGGCGTGATGGTGACTGTGTATTCCTCCCCGTCCCTTAAATAGGTCAGCTCCACGTTCTCTCCCTGGTGAAACTGGTTGTAGACCTGGATTTCCTTGAAAAGATGGATGTTCTTGCCGTTCATCTCAACGATCCGGTCTCCCGGCTGAAGTCCCGCCTCCGCTGCCGGATATCCTTCTTCCACCTCACCTGCCAAAGGCTCGTCGTAACCGGCCATCCCTATAAGGACGACAGCACATATAAGAGCCAGGATAAAATTAAAGACAGCGCCAGCCGCTATGACACAGATCCGGGCCCAAACGGATTTATTGTTGAAATTGGTGGGAGAGTCCGTAGCCTCCTCGTCCTCTCCCATAGCGCAGTACCCGCCGATGGGCAGGATACGCACTGCGTACAGGGTGCCGTGGTACTCTTTTGTAAAGATCGCCGGTCCCATGCCCACAGAGAACTCCTGCACATCGATGTGGTTCAGCTTTGCCAGGGTAAAATGTCCCAGTTCGTGGAAAAAGATGATAAAGCTGAAGATTAAGATTGCAATGATTATACCCAAGTGTTACCTCCTGCCAAGTCTGCTGTTTATGTATTCATAGACGCCCGCTTCTGTGTCCAGTATCTCGTCGAGAGAGGGGGATGGAATATTTACGTGACGCTCCATGCACTCTCCGATCAGATCCGTAATCTCCAGGTACCTGATCTTTCTGTCCAGGAATTTGGCCACAGCCATCTCATTTGCTGCGTTAAACACAGTGGGAAGGCTGCCTCCTGCCCTCCCGGCCCTATACGCCAGTTCAAGCGCCTGGAACGTATCTGTATCCGGCCTCTCAAAATCCAGCTTTCCGATGCTCCAGAAATCCAGTCTCTCTCCCGGCAGATACCTCCGCCGGGGATAGTAGAGGGCGTACTGGATGGGAAGCTTCATGTCCGGCGTCCCCAGCTGGGCAATGACTGCTCCGTCCTCGTATTCCACCATAGAATGGACCACACTCTGGGGCTGGACCACCACCTGGATCTGATCCACGTCCACGCCGAAGAGCCACTTTGCCTCGATCACTTCCAGACCTTTGTTCACCATGGTGGAGGAGTCGATAGTGATCTTCCTGCCCATCTCCCAATTGGGGTGCTTCAGGGCGTCCTCCACCTGCACATCTTTAAGCTCCTCCCGCTTTCTGCCCCGGAAGGGCCCTCCGGAAGCGGTCAAAAGGATCTTCTTCAGCGACCGCTCCTGCCCTCCCTGGAGAGACTGGAATATGGCGCTGTGCTCGCTGTCCACAGGGAGGATGGACACGCCCCGCTCCTTGGCCAGGGGCATGATCAGATGTCCCGCTGTCACCAGGGTCTCCTTGTTCGCCAGTGCAATGTCCTTTCCGGCCCGGATAGCCTCCATAGTGGGGCGGATACCGATCATACCGACAATAGCTGTTACAAGTATATCCGCCTTTTCCTCTGTTGATACCTGAATCAGTCCGTCCATGCCGGATACAACCTTTGTATCCAGATCCCGGACGCGGCTTTTCAGTTCCGCCGCCTTCTCTTCCTCCCAGACTGCAGCCAGGCAGGGCGAGAATTCCCGGATCTGCTTCTCCAGCAGATCGATATTGCTGCCCGCCGCCAGTGCCGTCACTTCTATATCTCTGTTTTCCCTCACAACCTCCAGGGTCTGTGTGCCAATGGAGCCTGTGGAACCCAGTATGGCAATTTTCTTCATTTCAATCTTCCTTCCTGCAAAAAGGTTCAGCCTATCGGATCATGGCTGCCAGATAATAGATCACCGGCGCCGTAAAGATGACGCTGTCAAACCGGTCCAGGATACCGCCGTGCCCCGGGATCAGCTTTCCATAATCTTTCACGTCGTGATTGCGCTTGATGGCTGAAGCAGCCAGATCCCCGATCTGAGAGATAATGCCGCCGGCACCGCAGATCACTGCATAGAGCAGAGGATCCACGTCCGCACCGCCCCACTGGTTCATGGCCAGGGAAAAGAGCGCGCCAAGAAGCGCCGCGCCAAGAACGCCTCCTACGCCGCCTTCCACAGATTTCTTGGGACTTAAGCGGGGCGCCATCTTGTGCTTCCCGATGAGCATGCCCACGCAGTAGGCGCAGGTGTCACATCCCCAGGAGCTTAAGAAGATCAGCCACACCGCCGTGCCTCCCTCCGGCAGCATCCGGGTCTGGTACACGTAGGAGAGCATCACTGCCACGTAGAACAGGCCGAAAAATGTCACCATCACCTGCTCGGTCCTGAAGGCCGGGAAGGTGAACACATAGACTGCCATGACCACCACAAGGAAAAGGATGGTAAAGGCGGTCATCCACTCCATATGGTCTGAATACAGAAGGGCGTAGTAGCAGACCGCCCCCACATAGCCTGTAATGCCCAGCGCCTTTTTGTGCGCATCCACTACTTTATAGAGCTCGCTCATGCCAATCAGGCTGATCACCGCCAGGACCGCAAAGAGAAGATTACCACCGTATCCCACCGTGGCGATCAGAACGATCACCAGCACGATCCCGCTCAAAAGTCTGGTCTTAAACATCTTCCCCACCCTCCTTCTTCTTCACGCCGCCGTAGCGCCGGTCTCTTGCATTGTACTGCTCTATGGCTTTTACAAGATCCTCTTTTGTGAAGTCCGGCCAGAGCACATCTGTAAAATAGAACTCCGAGTAGGCCAGCTGCCACAGAAGGAAATTTGACAGCCTCTCCTCCCCGCTCGTGCGGATGAGAAGATCAGGGTCCGGTATGTCATGGGTGTCCAGGTAGGAGGAGATGACCTCTGAGGTAATGTCCTCCGGCTCCATTTTTCCTACCCTGACATCTGCCGCTATTCTTTGAACTGCCCGGACGATCTCATCCCGGCTTCCGTAGTTAAGGGCAATCTGAAAGTTCAGTCCCCCATTATTCTTTGTAGCCTCCTCCAGCTCCGCGATCCGGCTGCGGATATCGTCATCCAGCCGGGTCTTATCGCCGATGACCCGGACTTTCATATCATTTTTCGCCGCCGTCTTCAGACAGGTCTTCATATAGTTGCGAAGAAGCTTCATAAGAGCATCTACTTCATCCTTGGGACGGCTCCAGTTCTCTGTTGAGAAGGCGTACACGGTCAGGTACTTGATCCCCATCCTCCAGGCTTCCTCGCAGATTTTCTCCACATTCTTGCTTCCCTGCGCATGCCCATAATTGCGGGGCATCCCCTTGGACTTGGCCCACCGTCCGTTTCCGTCCAGGATGACCGCCACATGCCTTGGTACATTCATCGCATTGTCTCCCTTCACAAGGGAGGACGGGCACATGATGTCCCGTCCCCCGTCTTTTCTCTCTGTTTTTTCCGGCTAAACTGTCATAACCTCTTTTGACTTGCTCTCCACCGCTTTATCTACTTCCTTGATGAACTTGTCGGTAAGCTTCTGAAGGTCGTCTTCCAGATCTTTGATCTCATCCTCTGACACGTCGCTTCCCTTTAATTTCTTAAAAGCGTCATTTCCATCCCGGCGGATGTTGCGGACAGCCACCTTGGCCTGCTCGCCTTTTTTCTTGACATCCTTCACCAGTTCTTTTCTGCGCTCCTCTGTCAGCTCCGGGAAGATCAGGCGCACGCAGGAACCGTCGTTGGTCGGATTAATACCAATGTCTGACATGTTGATAGCCTTCTCGATAACCTTCAGCATGCTCTTCTCCCAGGGCTGGATCTGGATCATCCGGGCCTCCGGCACAGACACGTTGGCCACCTGCTGAATCGGTGTGGGAGATCCGTAGTAGTCCACTGTGATCTTGTTGAGCACATTGGGGTTTGCACGCCCTGCACGGATCGTCACCAGCTCTCCCTCCAGGTTCGCCAGCGTCTTTTTCATCTTGTCCTCGTATGGTTTCAGTCTTTCATTCATGTTGGTTTCCTCCCTTATGACTTTCTGCTACACGGTCACTTTTGTACCGGTAAATGTTCCTGATAATGTCTCCACAATGCTGTTCTCCTCGTTCAGTCCGAACACCAGCATGGGCATCTTGTTCTCCAGACACATGATGGAGGCGGTCAGATCCACTGCCATCAGCTTCTTGTCTATGATCTCCTGGATAGAGATCTCATCGTATTTTACAGCATTCGGATTCACCTTCGGATCGCTGTCATAGATACCGTCTATCGCCTTGGCAAGCAGCATGGCGTCGGCCTCGATCTCGATGGCCCGCAGCACAGCCCCTGTATCTGTGGAGAAATAGGGATGGCCTGTTCCTCCCGCAAAGAAGATGACTTTTCCCTGCTCCAGCGCCTCCACAGCCTTATCTTTGGAGAACAGAGTCGTAAAGGCACCGCACACAAAGGGGGTGAACACCTCTGTCTGCATCCCCACATGGCGGAAGATATCGGAGACATAGATGCAGTTCATGACAGTGGCAAGCATGCCGATCTGGTCTGCCTTTGTCCGGTCAATAGTCTCGCTGGTCCTGCCCCTCCAGAAATTTCCGCCTCCGGTCACGATAGCCACCTGGTATCCCTGATCCACGATCTGTTTTACCTGCTTTGCAACGCCGATGCAGGTTTCCTCGTCAAACCCGGTCTTCTTCGCACCTGCCAGCGCCTCTCCGCTCAGCTTTAACAACACTCTTTTCATAAAGTTTAACTCCTTGTCTTACTGTTGTACTCCGCTGCACATCCGGCTTTTCCTTATGTGCATACCTAAGGTAAAGTATAGCATAGGTTCCCGAAAAAGGGAACTTACTTTTTTCCCGATCCAGCGCCTTTCGGGGCGCGGGATCTCATAATGCAGACATACATCACCAGCAGCAGGCCGCCGGCCAGGATCCAGGCCGTGGGGCTTGCCATGCAGGTACCCGGGTAGCTGCCTCTCTCCGCTGAGATCAGGGCCACCGCCCCTCTGCCGATGAGCTCCGCCACGCCCGCCATCATGGGAAGGAGCGCGTACCCCATCCCCTGGATCCCGTTTCTGTATATATTGACCACCGCCAGAGGGATGAACATAGCACCGGCACATTTCAGATAGATGTCCGCCAGTTCCATGATCTGCCCCACCTGCTCAGACACGAAGAGGACCACCAGGTATTTCCCTCCGAAGAAGATGGCTCCTCCCGCGATGACGGCGTAAATGCTCCCGATCACTGTAGCAGAAGAAAACCCTTTTTTCAGGCGGTCCCACTTGCCGGCTCCCATATTCTGGGCACAGTAGGTGGCCATGGTCGTCCCAAGGGCCACGTAGGCCTGGCTCACCACCTGCTCGATCTTGCTGGCCGCCGCAAAGCTGGCCACAGACAGGGCTCCCAGCGTATTCAGAGCCGCCTGCACCATAATAGTCCCGATGGCCGTGATGGAATACTGAAGCGCCATGGGCAATCCGATCTTGATCTGCCACAAGGACAGATCCCGATGCAGCTTCCAGTCTTCTCTTTTCAGATGCAGATCCGGCACTTTCTTAATAATGTAAATCAGACAGGAGATGCCTGACACACCCTGGGAGATGACGGTGGCGTAAGCAGCCCCCGCCGCCCCCATGTGGAATACGATGATAAACACAAGGTCCAGAACCACATTCAAAAAAGCCGCCAGTATGAGGAAATAGAGGGGCACCTTGCTGTTTCCCAGAGCCCGCAGGATGCTGGCCAGCAGATTGTAGAGCACCTGGGCCACAATTCCGGCGCAGATCACCATGATGTACCCGTAAGCCTCGCTGTAGATCTCCGGCGGCGTGTTCATCCAGCCCAGGATCTGCTTCATCATGGACATACTCAGCACGGTCATGATGACAGAGACAATAGCGGACAAAATGTAAGCCGACGCCACAGACTGGCGCATAGCCTTCTTGTTGCCTGCCCCAAAGTGCTGGGCCGTGATCACGGTAAAACCTGCCGTCAGTCCCTGCAGGAAACCGATGATCAGAAACATGAGCGTTCCGCAGGATCCCACAGCTGCCAGGGCGTTTGGTCCCACGAATTTTCCCACGATCACCGCGTCCGCCATATTGTAGAGCTGCTGAAATATATTCCCTATAAAGATAGGGAGCGTAAAATTCAGGATCACCCTGACCGAGCTTCCAACTGTCATATCTGTTTCCATCCAGTTTTCCTCCTTTATCTTCTTCTATGCACAAACGAGCATCATTATAAAGAAGCCTTCGGAAGATTGCAAGAGGCTACACGCAAAAAGCAGCAAGAAACAAAAATAAAAAAGCGGCAGATCTTCATCCGCCGCTTCTCGTCAGTGTTTATCAGATATATTCTTTTCTTTCAAAATACTTCATCAGAATATCCGCACAGTTCTCCAGGCCCAGGTCGGAGGTGTTGAGGATCATGTGATAGTTGTTCACATCTCCCCAGGTCTTCCCTGTGTGCTCATAATAGTACTCCGCCCTCTCCTGGTCTGTCTTCTCGATCTTCTGCTCCGCCTCCTCGTGGCTGAGATTCTCTTTGCCCATGATCCTCTTAATCCGGTCCTCCTTGTCCGCACACACATAGATGTTGAAGGCATTGCGCCGGTCCTTGAGGATCTCGGAGGCGCATCTTCCCAGAATGATGCATGGATTTTCCGCCAGTTTCTTGATGACTTCCACTTCAGAGTCATAGGTATGGCGGCTCATCTCCTCTTCCACATTCACCTTGTCATAGACCGGAATGCCGAGTCTCTCGGAGAGTTCCTGGGCGATCCTGCTTGCTCCTGTGCCGTAACGCCTGCTCATGGTTATCACTAATTTCATACCAATTCCTCCTTTGTAGTCCGGGTTTAGCTCTACTATTATAGCACATCTTCTCCCGGATGTACAATGCGAAGGACCCACTCTCTTCTTATTTCCCATATATTGCCGCACACATTAAAGACAGACCACCTGTCAATATCAAAGATACGGTTCCAGCTCTCCTGGATGCGCCGCTCCTCCTCCGGGTACATGCCTTTGTAACGACCCTGAAAAAACTCAAACCCGTTCACAACTCCCAGCTCCTTAAGATGCTGTTTGTACTTCTCCTGGTCCTCTTTGTCCTTTGGAAGGTAAATCCGGTTCAGCACATAGTCCCACTTCTCATCATCAAAGTAGATGACCTGCTCTTCCGGGACCTCCAGCACGTATACCACCGTCCCCGGAACCGGCCGCAGACAGTTTTCACGGCTGATCGAGCACCAGATCGGAGCCTGCACATCCTCAGGCTTCTCCACAATGGCAGAAGCCTTCCTCGTGAACCAGTCATAGCTGTCCAGAAAAAGGGGTGCGATATCCCCGAAATGCAACTCCACGTAAATGCGCTGGTTGATGATCCGCCCGTCCCGCTCAAGCTGATACAGTGTCTTGTCATTCTGCCTCGTATAGAGCCGCACTGTCTTCTTCTGTCCCGTCTCTTTTTCTTCCTGTCTCTCTCTTCCCCTGTCCTTAGTCATCCTGTATCCTCCTACTTTCCCACATACCACCTTGCCAGTTCCTCGCCCAAGAAAAAGCCGGCCGTCATGCCCAGGCAGAGAAAAGGTCCAAAAGGGATCCCCTCTCTTCTGGATATCCTCCCTGTAAGAAGGAATACTGCCACAGCGGCACCGGCAGACAGAACAGCCATCGCCCCTGCAGACAGCATGGCCTTCCATCCCAGGAAGAAGCCTCCTGCCGCGCAGAGTTTGATATCGCCGCCCCCGAAGGATCCGGGGGCCAGGCAGGCGGCTGTACCAAGAGGAATACTGACGCAGAAAAAACCTGCCAGACGCTCGGAGAATTCCAGAGGACCCGGTCCGCATCCCGGCGGCGAGATCCCCGCTATATGACAGCACAAGCCGGCCGCCACGAGAAGAACCCCTATCCTGTCCGGTATCTCTCTTCGCCGCAGATCTTCCAGGCATGCCCGCACAAGAAGCAGCAGGAACAGCGTTCCTGCCATCAGCTCCAACAGCCATCTTTCATTCCCACGCATCTTCCTTACAAGGCATGGTACTCTCCGTCTTTTACCTCGCAGCTCTCAAAAAGCCAGGCGGCCGCCTCCTCGTATGCCGCCAGCTTCTCTGCCTTTCGGATCTTTTTCAGGGGTTTCTCCGCCCCCTCAAACAGCTGCCCCATGTAAGCCCACAGTTCCTTCATCTTGAAGAGCACCGGCTTTGCCCCCGGCATCTCCTCTTTGTACCACGCATAGATCTGATCGTGGAACTTCCGAAGCACCGTCTTATCCGGCATCTCTGCACCCTGCAGCATCTGGTGGAGAGCCGGGTTGACAAGAAGGCCTCTGCCGATCATCACCCGGTCCAGATCCGGAAATGTACTGGCCAGGGCACGCATATCCTCCCCGGTCCGGATATCTCCGTTGTAGCAGACCGGGCAGCGGCTGTTCTCTGCACCATAGGCAAAGAGATCCATATGGACAGTGCCGCTGTAGAAGTCCTGCTGCGTCCGGGGGTGGATGATCAGCTCCTTCAGAGGGTACTTATTATAAATGTCCAGGAGCCGGAAAAACTCCTCCGGCTCTTCCACGCCCAGCCTTGTCTTCACGGAAATCCCCATCCCCTGAAGGGAGCTTTCTCCCCCTTCCCGGCAGGCCGCAAAGACCTCCTCAAAAAACCGGTCTAACGCTACAGGCTTTGCCAGGAATCCTGATCCCCGGTACTTGGTCACCACGGTCCGGGAGGGACATCCCAGGTTCAGATTGATCTCCCGGTAGCCCATCTCCCCCAATTTCGCTGCTGTGGTGATAAAGTCCTGTGCATTGTTTGTGAGAAGCTGGGGCACGGTGTACATGTCCTGGTTGTGGGCCGGGAGTATATCGTTTTTCTCCCTGGCGCTGAACTTTCCCTTCTGTCCCGGCGCGATAAATGCCGTAAAGTATTTGGATATGCCGGGAAACAGACTGTGATGCACATTTCTGTGTATGTAGCCTGTGATCCCCTCCATGGGTGCAAAATAGTATTCCATCTTTTTCCTCTTTCATGTCGCTTTGTGCTACTACTCTAGCATGATTTATGGAAAAAGTCTACGGTTTGGGAAAGCGGATCTCCACCCGGAAAAGATCTGCCTCTGTGGAAATCTGCAAAGTGCCGTGCATCAGCTCCGTAAAGCTCCTGGCTATGGCAAGGCCCAGTCCGGAGCCCTCTGTATTCCGGGAGGCATCTCCCCGCACAAAGCGGTCTGTGATCTCTTCCGTGTCAAAATCCAGCTCCGCTGCAGACACATTTTTCATGCGGATCACCGCCTCCTGCTCTGTCTCCTCCACATCGATGTAGACTCGCGTGTGTGGAAGAGCGTATTTCGTGATGTTCACCAGAAGATTTTCAAAGACCCGGTAGGCTTTCTGGCTGTCCAGCTTAAGGATCACCTTCTCGCCCGGCAGACTCCAGCGGATATGCAGGTCTACCGCCTTGATATCCCTGTCGTACTCCAGCTCTACCTGCTTCAGAAGACCGATGATATCCAGATCCATAAAATGCAGTGTCACACTTTTGCTGGTAGCCTTGCTGATCTCAAAAAGATCCTCGATAAGCACCTTCAGTCTCTGGGATTTCCTCTCCAGAATGCCGATGTACTCCCGCCGTTTCTCCTCATCTTCCTCATTTTTCAGAAGATCCACGTAAGTGATGATAGCTGTCAGCGGCGTCTTCAGGTCGTGGGACACATTGGTGACCAGATCGGTCTTCATCCGCTCGCTCTTCACTTCCCTCTCCACGGCTTTTCGGAAGCCGGACTGTATCTTGACCAGCTCCTCCTGCACCGGGGCAAAGATCCCCGCATCTCCTTCGATCGGAATATCAAGCCGTCCCTCTGCCAGGGTGCTGGTGGTCTTAAGGATCTGGCCATACTGCTGCTTCACCTGGTCCAGATACCTTCGCAGGAACAAAAACAGAAGGACGGAGTAGATGGTCAGCACCCACACACCAAAGCCCCAGAACAGACTGATGATCAATATAACGACAAAATTGATGCCAACGATCTTCAGTATCAGACGGTTTGTACGATCCCGGAAATCCAGATGGAGGAGCGCCTCATACTGCTTTTTTACCGCCCCCTTTGTTTTCCGGAATACGCCTGACGCCTTCTCTTTTACTGTACCTGCAAAGTCCTTCTGCCCTGTCAGAAGCCAACGTACCCACCTGACAAGAAGACTTCGCTCCTTCAGATAGTCCACCGGCGCCTTGAAAAACTCCCGCAGGCATCCTCCGATCCAGAATATGACGGCGAAGATCACAAGCCACACAAGAAAGTTGAGTCCATATGCCAGGATCCGGTCCACATTCGCATAGCCTGATGAGCTGATTAGCTCCCCGGAGCAGGTCTTCCAGATCATGATAGCGGGCCAGATCATGGCGGCGGCCAGCCCCAGGACTGCGGCACACACCAACTCTGCCGGCGCCCTGAAGACAGCCTCCTGCCTGTCTCCGGAAAAGATCCTGTACAGAACTCCCGCCGCTGCCGCCAGTACAGTCAGGAACATCATGACCCAGGCAAAGGAAGAGCTTTCCAGTATCCCCCAGGCATACACATACGCTCCCCCGTAAGCCTCCGCGGACACGTAAGAGGACAGATAGGACTCTGCATTATCCCGGGTCATGCCGTACACAGCCGTCACATCCACAGGCGTGGACATTGGCCAGGCTTCCTGTTGCTCCCACTCCCTCTCCAGAGACTGCTGGTCGTGCAGCAGCGCCTCCTCGATCTGGTACTGCACCTCTTTATCCAGGTAACTGCTGCTCACCTGGATGTCCCCAAGTCCTCCCTCGCCGTCAAAAGAAAAGCTGATCTGTATATCATAAGCCGTGTTCTCCGGCTGACCATCCAGCTTCCTGCCCACGCCGGACCGGCTTTCAAGGAGAGCTTCTCCCTCATCGTCGAAGAAACTGTAATCCATATATTTCTCCAGCCGCCTGAAATCAGACGTTTCCAGCTCTTCTCTGATCTGGGACCCATCTGCATCCCTGGATATCTCGTTATAGAGAACATAGTTTCCCCGCGTCACGGGGGACAGCATTTCGGACAGATACTCTGCCCCTTCATAGACCTCCTCTGTCTCCTCCCGGCCTGCCTTTTCAAACGTGGGATAAAACGCAAGCATAACTGCCGCGCACACACATAGGACCGCCGCCGACAGAAGACGCCGCACATTAAGACTGTTTTTCGATCTTGTATCCAACACCCCACACCACCTTCAGATATTTTGGATTTTTCGGGTCCAGCTCAATTTTTTCTCTTATATTACGCACGTGGACCATGACTGTGTCCGTATTGACGGCTCTCTCCTGCCACACCCGCTCATAGATCTCATCTGCCGAGAAGACCCGGCCCGGATTTTTGGCCAGAAGGAGAAGGATCCGGAACTCCAGGGGAGTCAGCTTCACCGGGCTGCCGTCCACGGTGACTTCCACCGTGTCTTCGTTGATCTCCAGGCCGCCGATGACATGGACGTTTCCCTTCACCTCCAGCTTTTCCAGGAACTTCCGGTACCGCCGGAGCTGGGAATTGACTCTGGCCATCAGTTCCATAGGAGTGAAAGGCTTGGTCACATAGTCGTCTGCCCCCAGGTTAAGTCCGGTGATCTTGTCCACCTCCTCGGATTTGGCTGACAGCATGATAACCGGAAAATCATACTTTTCCCGCAGCTTCATCGTCATCTGGATGCCGTCCATCCGGGGCATCATAATATCCACAATGGCCAGATGGATCTCCTCCCTCTCCAGAATCTCCAGCCCTTCCACACCGTCCCCCGCCTGGAAAACCTGATACCCCTGGCTTTTCAGATAGATCTCCACGCCCTCCCGGATCTCTTTGTCATCTTCCACGATCAAGATATGATTGATTTCCATAATTTCCTCCTGCTGTCTGTATCTTTTGCTTTTCCATTCCAAGTATACTACTTCCCTTTCCGGACAGAAAGCCCGGATTTTCCTTCGGCGGCGCCGCAGGAAGAACAGGCGTCTCCTTCTTGGTGACCCTGCCGTAATCGTGGGCCCAAACTGTTACCTTTGAAAAGGGCAGAGGAATGGCGTACTGATCCCACCTCCACCGGAGACGGAGGCAGGCAGAATACCGGATCGTAAAGCCTGTAAAGCCCTGTCCCAGTGTCTCCGCAAGGTAGAAGGCCAGCTTCTTGGGCTGATGCCGGGGGCCAAGGGGGCCGTCCAGGGCCACAGCCACAGAAGCGTCTTTGTGCCGGTACTCCTCCAGTATCTCCCTGAGTTTTCCAAAGGAGGCCCGCCCGTCCGCCACTCTCAGTGCATGGCCTCCGCAGCTTTCCAGCATTTTCTCAATATAATCTCCCCTCGTGTCTGCCGTGACAATGACGTGAACCGGCCTGGTCCGCTCAGCCATCTGTCCCAGTACCAGGTTCATGGAGAAGCTGTCCTCATGCCAGAAGCCGAAGATCTGACGCCCTGGATCCACCTGATCCTCCGCCCACTCCACCTGCACGGTCCTTCTAAGTAATCTTAAATAGGCGAGAAAGAGAAACTGCAGCATGCTTTTCCCCATGTCCGTCCACACATCCAGACACCTCCTTCCACCTCTGCTCTGCACAGTTCCTGTACATCCGCTCCTCCTGCATAGCCAGAAGGATGCTCCTGTATCCCCTGACGCTGTCTTTTGCCCGGGACCGCATTTCTCCTGCTGCCGGCCCTTCCAGGGCCTTCCACACCTTCAGACACCAGGCCTGCGCATCCTCCGGCGCCAGGAACCCGTTCTTTCCATCTTCCACAACATCCTCCACTCCGGTAGCCTTCACTGCCACCACCGGACATCCGCTGGCCAGCGCTTCCTGGATCACAATCCCCTGGGTCTCTGACCTGGACGCAAAAAGAAAGAGATCGCTGGCAGCCAGATAATCTTTCAGCTCCCGGTTGGGGATATTGCCGGTAAATGTGACCACATCCCCCAGCCCCATCTGCCGGGCAAGCTCTTCCAGATAAACCCTCTGCGTCCCCTCTCCGATCACCAGAAAGCGGAAAGGCTCCATGTCCTCCTCCTTCAATCTGCGCACGCCCTCCAGAAGAAACGGAATATTCTTTTCTATCTCCAAACGGGACACGGTGCAGAACAGATATTTCCTGTCTTGCAGATATTCTCTGCGGATCTCTTCTGCCCTTCTTGCATCTGTCTCGAAAAAGCTTTCCTCAAGCCCGGTGGGAAGCATTTCCACAGGCGCCCTGACGCCCATCTCCAGGATCTGCCTTTTCATCCCCTTGGAGGGCGCCAGCACCAGGTCACATTTTCCTGTGAACCAGCGCATATAGGCCGGCAGGATGAGATCCCGCCCTGCCCGGATCAGCAGACGCCTCAGAGGCCCCGCCTTTTCCTCCTCCCGGAACAGCGGGAAATAGTGCAGATAGTCCTGGTACTTTGTGTGCCAGGTATAGACCACCGGTATATGGTACTTCTTTTTCAGCCAGAGGGCGGTATTTCCCGCAAAGACAGGCTGATGGACGTGAACACAGTCAAAGAACTCACGCTCAAAGGCCTCACGCACCTGCCGGTCCGCCACTTTGGGGTAGACCATGCCGTTGCACATCTTTCTTTTAAAGCAGCTGCACCGGACCACATGGTCTTCCTCAGGATCCTGGCCCCCATTTTTCCCGTCCCCATAGTCCGGGGCAAACACCGTCACCTCATGGCCTAAGGCCCGCAGCGCTTTCGCCTGTCTTTCCACAGAGACGGGAACGCCTCCCACAAAAGGCCTGTAATTGTTTGTCAGCATCGCGATCTTCATGTCTCATTGCCTCCTCTAGCTGAATATACGGATAGCAGCCTCCCCAAAGAAGTATCCTGCCCCCACAAAGAGAAAGTTCCACAGAAAGATCCCAAGAGCCGAGCTCACCGTATATTTCACAAAATTCATTTTCACCATGCCTGCCGGGATGGAGATCAGCGTCCTCACCATCGGCAGCAGCTTGCTGACAAAGACACCGACGCAGCCCTTCTCCCGAAGGAACCGGATCTTCTCCTCTATGACAGGCTTATGTTTGGGAAATTTCTTAAAATACCAGTCCAAAAGCCTGCTGCCGCCTGTCCGGCCCAGAAGGTAGAGAGCCCAGCTTCCGGTCAGTCCTGCCGCCACAGACAGGACCATGACCATGGGGAAGCTGATCTGTCCCTGGGAAGCCCAGATCCCCGCCAGGGGCATGATCACACCAGCAGGAAATCCCGGCAGGTTCAGGTACTCCAGAAGAACGATCACAAATATGAAAAATGCGCCATATTCAAGAAAATAGTTTGTAAGCGTCTGGATATCCATGGAACACATCCTCCTTTGTATGTACTTAGCATACCCACAATTTCTTAAGGAGCATGTGTTAAGAAACGAAAGATTTTCTAAAGAATTGACACAGCCTCTCTCCTGTGCTACATTTATAGAGTTAAAAATCATATTCCTAAAATTTTGATGTGGATTTTTCTGGCACAGCCACTTTTCGCCACACACCTGCCCCCGGCAGATGTGTGGCTTTTTTGCTGCCGCCCTTTTCAAAAAACTAACTTTTCAGATCAGAAAGGAAACAAACATATGAATGATACATTTATGAAAGAGAAACCTGTTCTCCCCCTCATTGCATCCATGGCGCTCCCTATGGTCATCTCTATGCTGGTCAACTCTCTCTACAACATTGTAGACAGCTTTTTCGTGGCACAGATCAGTGAGGACGCCATGACCGCCCTGTCACTGGTCTATCCCCTGCAGAACCTGATCAACGCGGTGGCCATCGGCTTTGGCGTGGGCATCAACGCGCAGATCGCCTTTCAGTTGGGAGCTGATAATAAGGACCGGGCCAGCGCTGCCGCCACCCGCGGCCTCCTCCTTGCCGCCATCCACGGCCTGATCCTTTCCCTGGTCTGCGTTGCAGCCATCCGCTGGTTTCTTGGCATGTTCACAGCTGACCAGACAGTCATCAACCTGGGTGTACGCTACAGCGTGATCGCCTTCTCCTTTTCCGTGGTCATCTCTGTCGGGCTTGCCTTCGAGAAAATATTTCAGGCTGTAGGACGGATGAAACTGACCATGCTGAGCATGCTCTCCGGGTGTGTCGCAAACATCCTCCTGGACCCTGTTCTGATCTTTGGCCTAGGGCCCTTCCCGGAGCTTGGCATAGAAGGGGCCGCCATCGCCACCGGCGCGGGGCAGGTGCTGACACTGGCTGTCTACCTGACTGTCTACAGAAAAGTCCCCATCCCGGTAAGGATCAGCCGCCGCCATCTGTCCGCTGACAGGCAGATGGATGCAAAACTCTACTCTGTGGGCATCCCCGCCGCCCTGAACCTGGCCCTCCCGTCTGTTATGATATCTGCGCTCAACACCATCCTGGCAGCCTGGTCTCAGAGTTACATCGTCATCCTGGGAGTCTACTACAAGCTGCAGACCTTCCTCTATCTGCCGGCCAGCGGCATTGTCCAGGGAATGCGTCCCGTCATCGGCTACAACTACGGCGCCGGAGAGCGGACAAGAGTTCAGAAAATCTACCGGGTCACCCTGACCATGTGCGCAGTTATCATGGTGGCAGGCACTTTAATCTGCCTGACAGTCCCCCACCTGCTGATCGGACTTTTCACGGATAATTCGAACACCGTACAGGCAGGAGCTGCGGCGCTGCGCATCATCAGCGCCGGCTTCATCGTCTCATCTGTATCTGTTACATCCTCGGGAGCTTTAGAAGGCATAGGCAAGGGGTTCCCATCCCTCATCATCTCCCTGTGCCGCTACATTGTGGTCATCCTTCCGGCTGCTTTCATTCTGAGCCGGCTGATGGGACCTTCCGGCGTATGGCACGCCTTCTGGGCAACAGAACTGATCACAGCCGTCGTTTCTTTTGCTGTGTACCGGAAGACTGCTGCCCTTCCGGACTGATACCGGACGTATACAGTCTGCACATCTCTTCCATTCTCCGGAAATCGATACATCTTTCTGCCGCCGCGCACTTCTTTCCCTCCACTTTCTTTCTATACAGGATGGAAGCGCTGCGGCGGATCTTATCCTCCATTTTCTTGATATATCTGTATTCTGCCCGCAGCAGATCCCTGTATTTGTCATCCTCCTCCCGGGCAATGTCCACATACTCGTACTGTCCTTCCGGTACAGGAAACATATTGTTCAGATTGATGACCGCATAGTTCTTCACCTTGACAAAATCCAGGCTTTCTCTCATGGCGGCATGTTTCTCCTTAAAGGAAGAGAGGGGTGCAAAATAATCCATATGATGGATATGCAGCACAATCCCTATATACTTTCTCCTGCGCCTTCCCTCCTCCTGCCTGTTGTAAAACAGATGGGGCGCGCAGGGACGCAGATATTCCACATACGCTTCTGTAATGTGGTAAAATTTGATATGGCTCATTCTGCCTCCTTACCAGAGCGCTCTTTCAGACTGTAAAACTCATCACTTTGGAAATTTTGAAGATCTTCATGGATAATCAGATAACACCGGAGGCAGACTGGCTGCCTCCCTGTGTCTGGTCCGCCAGAAAAGGCGGATGTCTCTAACTTTCTCACTTGGGGCTGAGATACACCCTCTCGATTACAGATATTATAGAACAGATTTATGTGAAACGCAAGCTTTTTTATGTCGCTTCTTATTTTTGACAGAGCACCATCACGGCCTCATATGGGCGAAGATGCCCTCTCTTCCATTCTCCTTCGCCGGCGCTGTTCTCTTTCTCATAATTACAGGCCAGTACCTGCCCTTCAGCCCACATTTCCGGTAAGGAGCAACTGGCTTCTTTCCCCGAGAAATTGGCAAGGACAAGGAGCTGGGAATCTTTGCTGCTTCTTGTGTAGGCGAAGATCTGCTCATCCTCCGGGAAGAGAAGTGTGAATTTCCCGTCCACGATCACCGGATATTCCTTGCGCAGGGCGATCAGCTTCTGATAGAAACGGAACACGGAATCCGGATCCGCCATCTCCGTCTCTGCGTTAATCTGCCTGTAATTTTCGTTTACCTCGATCCAGGGCTCGCCTGCTGTAAATCCCGCATTGGCGCTGCCGTCCCACTGCATGGGGGTGCGGGCGTTGTCCCGGCTCTTGGCGTAGATGGATGTCATCACATCCGCCTCGTCGTAGCCTGCTTCCACCCTCTCCTCATAGAGGTGCAGCGTCTCAATGTCCCTGTAATGGCTGATGTCCGGGAAGCGCACATTGGTCATGCCCAGCTCTTCTCCCTGGTAGATGTAGGGCGTCCCCTGCATGCCGTGAAGGATCATGGCCAGCATCTTTGCCGACTGCACCCGGTACTCCTTGTCGTTCCCCCACCTGGAGACGATCCTTGGAAGGTCGTGGTTGTTCCAGAACAGGCTGTTCCAGCCGCAGCCATGCAGTTCCTCCTGCCATTTTGCCAGGGCCTTCTTCAGATCCACCAGACGAAGAGGCGCCAGATCCCACTTGCTCTTTCCCTCCTGCTGATCCAGACCGATGTGCTCAAACTGGAAGACCATGGAAAATTCGCTGCCATCCGGGTTGCTGTAGAGCTTTGCCCGCTCCGGGTCTGCTCCCCAGGCTTCTCCCACGGTGATGAGATCCCCTTTCTGGAAAGTCTCCCGGCTCATCTCCTGTATAAACTCGTGAAGCCGGGGACCATTGGCCGTGATCCGCTGGTCCGGCTCCTTGGCGATCTGGTCAATGACATCCAGGCGGAACCCGCCCACGCCCTTGTCCATCCACCACAGGATCATGTCGTAGATCTCCCGGCGGACTTTCTCGTTCTCCCAGTTCAGATCCGGCTGTTTCACGGAAAACTGGTGGAAATAATACTGCTTAAGTTCTGGAACCCACTCCCAGGCAGGGCCTCCGAAGGCTGCCTCCATATCGTTGGGAAGCTCCCCTTCCACGCCGTCCCTCCACACATAGTAGTCGTGGTACGGGTTGTCTTTACTCTTCTTCGCCTCCTGAAACCAGCGGTGCTCGTCGGAGGTGTGATTCAGCACCAGATCCATGATGATACGGATTCCTCTCTTTTTTGCCTCGGCTATAAGCTCCTCCATGTCGGCAAGGCTTCCGAACATGGGATCAATGTCCTGGTAATCAGATATATCGTAGCCGTTGTCGTCCTGGGGAGACCTGTACACAGGCGAGAGCCAGATGGCGTCGATCCCCAGCTCCCGCAGATAGTCCAGGCGGCTGATGATACCCGGGATGTCCCCGATGCCGTCTCCGTTGCTGTCCTGGAAGCTGCGGGGATAGATCTGATAAACCACTGCCTGCTGCCACCATTTTCTTTCTGTCGTCCTTTCACTCATGAATATTCATCTCCTTTCCACTCTGTACACAGATCTACCGCCTGATCTTCCGGCGGATCAGGGTGCCGTTCTTCCCAAGGACCCCGTCCGCATATTTTCTGGAGAAGAGGATCTCCCCCTCTTCCCGCACGTTCATGTCTTCCTTGGAGCAGTTCAGAAGCACCTCGATCTCATTCTGGTGCCCGTCCAGCTTGATGTACTCCACGCAGCGGTCGTTTTCATACTCACAAGGGAAATGGAAGTAGAGGCTCCTGCATGCCTCCTCGTCCTTCCGCATCCGGATGAGGGAGCGGACAAGGCCTATCTTCTCCTGGTTGTCCTTCTCCTCCAGCTCATCCCAGGGCATGCACCGCCGGCAGTCCGGGTCGTGGCCGCCCTCCATGGCGATCTCTGTCCCGTAATAGATGCAGGGGCTTCCCGGCATAGTAAAGAGGACCGCAAGCTGCTGGTAAAAGATATCCAGGTCATGGAACCGGTTCATAAGCCGCTCCGTGTCGTGGGAGTCCAGAAGGTTGAACATGACGTTGTTGTTCTGCTGCATGTACATGGTGTAGCAGCGGTTGATCATGTACTCGAACTCCTCTTTCTTCATGCTCTTGTCCAGGAAAAAATCATGGATGCCGCTCATAAGAGGGTAGTTCATGACTGAGTCGTACTCGTCCCCCATGAGCCACTGGCTGGCGTCATGCCAGATTTCTCCCAGGAGGTAGAGATCCTCCCTGCACCCTTTCAGATGCTCCCGCATCTTTTTTAAGAAACGGTGGGACACTTCATTTCCCACATCGAAGCGGATGCCGTCTATGTCAAAGTCCCGGATCCATCCCTGGCACACCTGGCAGAAATAGTCGATGACCTGGTCATTGTTCGTGTTGAGCTTTGGCATCCAGTCCGCAAAGGCAAAGGAATAAAATCTGCCGTCCCTTGTGTCCTCCTGCTTGTCCGGCAGGGGCCACTGGTGGATCATGAACCAGTCCGCATACGGGGAGTCCTTCCCGTTTTTCAGCACGTCCTGCCAGGGGCCGAAGTGACGCCCGCAGTGGTTGAACACCGCGTCCACCATGACCCGGATCCCCAGGGCGTGGGCCTCCTTCACCAGTCTGGCAAAGGTCTCCCCGTCTCCGAAATGAGGATCGATCCTCGTGTAGTCCGTGGTGTCATACTTGTGGTTGGACTCCGCCTCCATGATGGGGTTGAGGTAGATCCCGGTGACACCTAAGTCTGCCAGGTAGGGAAGCTTCTGCCGGATCCCCTCCAGGTTTCCCCCGAAGCGCTCCTCGTTGGTGACAGGCCCCTTCCGCCAGGGAACGATCTCTCCTCCTGAGGCAGCGCTGTCCCGCTCAGCTCCTTCTGCTTCTGAAACTCCCCTGCAGAAGCGGTCCGGGAAGATCTGGTACCAGACCGTGTCGTTGACCCAGTCGGGGGTCCTGTTTACATCCGCCGGGTTCATCCAGGGCACGGTAAAGCACTGGATCATCCTTCCCTCCATATCCATCTGCTCCTGGGTCAGGAAACCGTCCTCGCAGTAGTACCAGACTTCTCTGTCCGTGTGCAGTTCAAAGTAATATTTGCATCTCTTGTAAGGCGGAACCAGGGTGGTGGTCCACCAGATCTGATGGCGGAGCCTCTTTTTGTAGACGATCTCCTCCCTCTTCCCGGTCCACTTCTCTTTCCCGCCAAGGATACCCGCCTCGAAGGGGTCGCCGTGGTGGATGAACACCCGTTTCACGTCGTAGCCGGTCTTTAAGTTGACCACCAGCTCGTCTTCATTTAAAGGATAGCTCATCTGCTCTGAAGTTTTGTGGTAAACGCCTGTAAATTCCATCTTTTATACCTCTTTCCGGGCCTGGATCAGCTTTCTGTATCCTGCAAGTTCCCGTCCGGCCCTGTCAAAGTCCGGCATATGCCACTCCCAGTTGGGGGAGCCCACCGTTCCCGGCGTGTTCATGTGGCCCTCCCGGCCAAGTCCCAGAATGTCCTGCATGGGGATGATGGCGTACTGGGCCGGGCTGTGCAGCAGGTAGGCGATCAGCCTGTCCTTCACGGACCCTGCCCTGCACCCTTCCTTTTTAAGGAAGCGGCGCACCTTCCGCCTGGCGGCGGGGCTTAAATTCCCGTACCACTCCATAAGCGTGTCGTTGTCATGGGTGCCGGTGTATATGATCATATTTTCTGTGTCTTCTGAGATATCACAGGCGTACTTTCCGCCTGTCTCAATAGAGAAGACAAGGATCTTCATGCCCTTTAAATGGTAGTGCTCTTTCAGCGTCAGAACCTCCGGACGCAGATCTCCCAGATCTTCCGCCACCAGCTCAACGCCTGGCAGCTTCTCTGTCAGCAGATCCAGCACCTCGTACCCGGGCGCCTCGATCCAGTCTCCCTCCACGGCTGTGGGGCAGGAGGCCGGGATCTTCCAGTAGGTGTCAAAAGCACGGAAATGGTCGATGCGCACAATGTCAAAGAGCTTTCCGCTGTAGCCGATCCGGTCCAGCCAGAACTGATAGCCCTGCTCCTTCATGTAGTCCCAGTCATAGATAGGATTGCCCCATCTCTGCCCTGTCTCACTGAAATAGTCCGGCGGAACGCCTGCTATGAAGATGGGGCGTCCGTCCGTGTCCAGAAGGAAATTGTCCTTTCCTCCCCACACGTCCACAGAGTCCACGCCCACGTAGAAGGGCACGTCCCCCATGATGCGGATGCCGTTTTCGTTGGCCGTTTTTTTCACCTTCATCCACTGGCAGAAGAACATATACTGAAGGAACACCTGGAAATCGGCCTCTTCCTTTTCCGGTGCAGTAAGCTCCCGGCGGGTCTTCGTCCAGTTTTTGTCCTCCTCTTTCCACTCGTTCCAGCATGTGCCGCCGTTGCTTATCTTAAGGGCGCGGAACACACCGTACTCCAAGGCCCACTCCTGCCGGGCAAAGGTCCGGAACTCTTCCTTCTGGTCCAGCCCCTGCTCCCGGAATGACTGCCAGGCCTCCTTAAAATAGGGAAGCTTGAAAGCTCGCACCGCATCGTAGTCCACACGGACTGCCTTTTCCCGGAACACCTCCGGCTGCTCTTTCAGAAGCCCTTCCTGGAAAAGCACATCCAGACTGATATACAGCTCGTCTCCTGCGTAGGATGAGTAGGGCTGATAAGGCGAATTGCCGTAGCCCACAGGGTTCAGGGGAAGGATCTGCCAGATCCCTGCCCCGCTTTCCTTCATCATCTCGATCCATCTGTATGCCGCCGGGCCCAGCTCCCCGATCCCCGTCCGGGAGGGGAGGGAGGACACGGGCATCAGTATGCCTGTCTGTCTCATGGTAATACCTCTCTTATCTATTTTACAGATGCCAAATGTCTCTGTTGTACTCCGCAATGGTGCGGTCTGAGGAGAAGAAGCCTGCCTTTGCAATGTTCACCAGCATCTTCTTCGCCCACGCTGTCTCATCCTCGTAGTCTGCGAGCATCTGCTCTTTTGTGCGGATGTAGTCCTTCACATCCAGAAGGGTCATGAACCAGTCTTTGCCCACGATCTCCTTGTAGAGTCTTCCTAAGTTCACCGGATCGCCGATCATGATCATCTCCTTGCTGATGATAAAGTCCACCAGCTCCTCGATCTGCGGATCGCTCTCGTAGATGGCTCTGGAATTGTAGGCGCTGTCAGCGTAGAGCTGGATGACCTTCTCGGACTTCTCGCCGAAGATATAGATGTTGTCGTCCCCCACAAGCTGGTGGATCTCCACATTTGCCCCGTCCTCGGTTCCCAGGGTCACGGCTCCGTTCAGCATGAACTTCATGTTTCCGGTTCCGGAGGCCTCTTTGGACGCCAGGGAGATCTGCTCGGAAATGTCGCAGGCCGGGATCAGCTTCTCAGCCTTTGTCACATTGTAGTTTTCCACCATGACGATGCGCATGTACTTGTTGACATCCGGATCGTTGTTCACAAGCTGCTGCAGGCAGAGAATCAGATGGATGATGTCCTTTGCGATGGTGTAGGCCGGAGCAGCCTTGGCGCCGAAGATCATGGTGATGGGTCTTGCCGGCAGGTTGCCCTTCTTGATCTCCTTGTATTTGTAGATGGCGTAGAGGGCGTTCATCTGCTGTCTCTTGTACTCGTGGAGACGCTTGATCTGGATGTCAAATACAGAATTCTCGTCCACGTCTACATCCTGGGTCATCTTCAGATAGTTCTTCAGCTCCACCTTGGCGTCTTTCTTGATCTCTCTGAGACGCTGGAGCACTTTCTCGTCATCCTTGTATGCCAGCAGTTTTTCAAGCTGGGAAGCGTCCTCCACATACTCTTCTCCGATAAGCTCCTTCAGATAATCCGCAAGCTCATGGTTGCAGTGGAGAAGCCAGCGGCGGAAAGTGATGCCGTTTGTCTTGTTGTTGAACTTCTCCGGGTAAATATCGTAGAAAGGCTTCAGCTCGGACTCTTTCAGTATCTCTGTGTGGAGGGCAGCCACACCGTTCACCGCATAGCCGTAGTGGATGTCGATGTGGGCCATGTGTACCCGGTCCATCTTGTCGATGATGTACACTCTCTCGTCATGGAAGTCCCTTCTCACCCTTGCGTCCAGCTCGCGGATGATGGGCATAAGCTGGGGAACCACCTTCTCCAGGTAGGCGATGGGCCACTTCTCCAGAGCCTCTGCCAGAATGGTGTGGTTCGTGTAGGCGCATGTCTTTCTCACCACGTCGATGGCTGTGTCCATATTGAAGCCCTTCTGGGTTGTCAGGATACGGATCAGCTCCGGGATCACCATAGTAGGATGGGTGTCGTTGATCTGGATGCACACATGCTCGTGAAGGTGATACAGGTCCACGCCTCTCTCCTGTGCCTCTTTCAGAATGAGCTGGGCCGCGTTGCTGACCATGAAGTACTGCTGGTAGATACGCAGAAGCTGTCCCGCCTCGTCGCTGTCATCCGGGTAGAGGAAGAGGGTCAGGTTCCTGCGGACATCACTCTTGTCAAACTGGATGCCATCGTGGATCATGCTCTCGTCCACAGTATCGATGTCAAAGAGATGGAGCTTGTTGCAGCCGCTCTTGTATCCCGGCACGTCGATATCGTACATGGTGGAGGTCAGGGTAAAGCCGTTAAAGGGCACCTCAAAGTGGCAGTCCGTCCGGGTCAGCCAGCTGTTGTCCGTGATCCAGGGGTTCTTGTCCTCCCACTGCTTGTTGTCCGCGAACTTCTGGAGGAAAAGGCCGTCGTGGTAGTTGAGGCCCACGCCGTCCCCCGAAAGCCCCAGGGTGGCGATGGAGTCGAGGAAACAGGCAGCCAGGCGTCCCAGTCCGCCGTTTCCGAGAGAGGGCTCCGGCTCCACCTCCTCGATCTCGGTCAGGTCGTGGCCGTATTTGGCCAGCACCTCCCTCGTCTCCTCAAAAAGTCCCAGGTTGATCAGGTTGTTGGACAGAAGCTTGCCGATGAGAAATTCCGCGGAGATGTAGTACAGTTTCCGGTCCCCCGTGTTGGGTGTCATGCCCTCCATCTTCTCCTTTGTCACAAAGAGAAGGGCTGTGTAGATCTCCTCCTTTGTGGCGTCTTTGATATCTTTCTGAAATTTTTCCTGTAGTATGCGCTGCAGTGCCTGTTCCATAATTCATGCTCTCCTTTTTTCTATATTCTGCGGGACGCCCCGGTCTCTTTTTCTCCGGCCGGAGGCGGGGCGCGCGCCCCTGGTCCCTCTGGGTATTATCATACTCTATTTTTCCAGTTTTTCATAGACCCGAAGTAGTTCTCCCACGCTCCAGGCCTGGGCAAAGCACCCTCTGGAGGAGGTGGGGCACTCCCCGTCGTAGATCTCCGGGAGCTGGCCCGCGCACCCCTCCCTAAGGGCGCTCTCCAGCACCTCAAGCTGCTCTCTCACCAGCTCCTCTGCCCGCTCCCACTCCTTCCTGTCCCTGCTGTGGACCTTGAGGAAGGCCAGGTAGTAGGCTCCCAGGGGGAAGGGCCACACGGTCCCCTGGTGATAGGCCATGTCCCTCTCCATCATCTCCCCTCCGTAGACGGGGCGGAACTGGGGATCATCCTTCTCCAGCGTCCGCAGGCCGTAGGGGGTGTAGAGCTTCTCAAAGACGGTCTCCACCACTCGTCTCTCCCTCTCCTCATCCAGCATGGTGAAGGGAAGGGAGAGGGCCCAGATCTGGTTGCACCGGATCTGTCGGTCCGCCGGTTCCCCGGATACCAGGTCCTTGAGGCACCCCTTCTCCTCCATCCAGAACTGTTCGTTAAAAGAGGTCCTCACTTGGCCCGCCAGGTCCCCGTACTCTCCCGGGTCCCTCCCGAAGAGGGAGGCGAAGTGCTCCATAATGCGCAGGGCGCTGTACCAGTAGGCGTTGATCTCCACCGGCTTGCCGTGGCGGGGCGTGGGCAGGATATCCCCCACCCGCACGTCCATCCAGGTCACCTGGTCCAGCCCCCGCCCGGCCATGACAAGGCCGTCCTCATCCATGTGGATGCCAAAGTCGGTCCCCCGCCTGTAGGCCGCGATGATCCGCTCCATGACCGGGTACATCTCCTCTGCAAACTCCTGATCCTTCGTCCTCTCAAAGTAGAGGTACAGGCAGTTGACAAAAAGGAGGGAGGCGTCCACCGTGTTGTACATGGGCTCCCTGTCCCCCTCCGGGAACAGGTTGGGCATCAGCCCGCCCCTCTCGCAGGACGCGAAGGTGCGCAGGATATCCCGGGCCGTATCATACCGGCCTGTGGTCAGGCAGATCCCGGGGAGGGCGATCATGGTGTCCCGGCCCCAGTCCTCAAAGAAGGGAAAACCGGCCAGTATCGTCTTTCCCCCGGTGGAGGCCCGCTCCGACACGAACTGGTCCGCGCTCTTCGCCAGCACCTTGGCAATTTCGCTCTGAAATCCCGCCTGCTGCGCCAGCGCCTGCCGGCGGCGCTTCATGTCCGCTATGACCTGCCCGGCCTCCGGGAAACGGAACTCTTCCCCGGGCCGCTCCAGGTGCCAGACGATGTCCAGGACCGCCTCCTCCCCGGCGGGCACCTCCACCTGAAAGCGGTGCAGGGACACCGCCGAGCCTTGGGGCCGCCTGCCGTCACAGGCGTCGTACCGGTAGTAGTAGGTCTCCCGCTCCGGTTTTATCGCCTCCGCGCTCCCGGTTGTCCCAAAGAGCAGGTCCCCGGCCCGGCCGCTGATCCTGTCCCCCCTCAGGGCGGGCTCAGCGCCTTCCTCCATGTCCTCCCCCTTGGGTGCGAACTGGTAGAAGGGCGTCACCCGAAAGGCGCAGCCGCTCCTCCGCCTGTTGCGGATCTCGTAGCGCAGGGCGATGGTGTTCTCCCCCTGGACCATGGCCGCCTCCTTGCGGATCTCCACGCCGTCCGCCAGGAAACGCCAGACGGGGGTGTCCTCGTATGTAAAGGAGACCAGATGGCGGTACCCCTTCTCCGCGGTCCCGTCCCCCATCTCCTGGGTGGACAAAAGGACATCGTCCACCTCCTCCCGGATGCGGTGGATCAGGTTGTATCTGCTGTTGGGGGCCTTCACGCAGGCCATCAGAAAGGCGTGGTCATTCCTGGCGGCCGCCCCCGCTGCGGTGAGGGAGGAAAATCCCCCCAGCCCGTTGGTCATCAGATAGCAGCTCTCCTCACTTCTCTCTGCTGATTGAAAATCCTGTCTGCCGTATATCCATCTCATCTTCTCACTTCTCCTGCTCTCTTCTTCCAAGTACCAGCATGCTCACCGGCTCCACTTCTATCTCTCCCTCAGCCGTCTCGGGCCGCATCCATCGGAAACTGTCACGCCCGTCGGCCAGGACCTCCCACTTCCCGGCAGGCAGGCGCAGCTCCTCGCTCCTCTGCCTGCTGTTGTAGATGACCTGCACGGTGTCCCAGGGCGTCGTCCGGCAGTCCGCGCACTCGCCCCTGTCCGCCCCGGGCCGCCGGTTGTCCACAGAGAAGCCCACCAGGCCCTCCCCGGACCACTGCCCGTAGATGCGCCGCCAGGCCTCCCGGCTCTTGTCACACAGCCCGGGGATCTGTTTCCTGAGGGCGATGAGGCCCCGGTAATAGTCCACAAGCTCCCGCTCCTGCCAGGCCTTTTGCCAGTCCAGCCGGTTGATCTCTATGGGGGCGTTGTAGCTGTCCTCCAGCCCTCCCTTGGACCGGGCGAACTCCTCCCCGGAGAGGAGGAAAGGCCGGCCCTGGCAGGTCATGTAGATCCCCGCCGCCAGCCGGTACTCCCGCCTCCTGAGCCCCTCGTCCCGGGTGGTCTCGGAGAGCTTGTCCCAGAGCGTCTGGTTGTCGTGGGAGGACACGTAGCTGATGATCTGGGAGGGCGCCCTGGCTCCCGTAAGGCCGTCTCCTGCGCACCAGGCCCGGACGCTTTTGAGGATCTCTCCCTCCAGCCCCCTGCCCCCGTTTACAAACCCCGGCTCCTCTTTCTCCAGGGCGGACCCCTTGATGGCGTCCCTTGTGTCATCGCAGAACATGCCGGTCCCCGGGTCCAGACGGCGGATGTTGCTCTTGAGGGCCTGGGCCTTCTCGTCCTCCATGGCGGTCCGGTCCGCGGCCCAGGGCTCGCCAAAGAGAAGCTTCTCCCCTTTTCCGTACCTCTCGTCCAGGGCGGAGCGGATCCGGTTCATAAGATCCACGTCCAGAAGCCCCATCAGGTCAAAGCGGAACCCGTCGATGTGGTACTCCTGCGCCCAGTAGAGGACGGACTCCAGGATGTATTTGGCGCACATCTCCCGCTCGCTGGCCACGTCGTTCCCACAGGCGGAGCCGTTGGAGACGCTGCCGTCTTCGTCCACCCGGTAGAAATACCAGGGGACCGTCCTCTGGAACCAGGAGTCCAGGGAGTAGGTGTGGTTGTACACCACGTCCATGATGACCCGGAACCCCTGGGCGTGGAGGGACTGGATCATCTCTTTCATCTCCCGGATGCGCACCTCCCCGCAGGCCGGGTCGGTGGAGTAGGACCCCTCCGGCACGTTGTAGTTCACCGGGTCGTAGCCCCAGTTGAAGTCCGCCCCCTCCCCGGCCTCATCCACGGAGCCGTAGTCGTAGACCGGCATGAGCTGGATGTAGTTGACTCCCAGCTCTTTCAGGTAGGGGATGCCGGTGGGATGGACCCCGTCATTATCCAGAGTGGTGTCCGTGTGAAGGAAGGCCGTGAACTTCCCCCTGGACTCCTCGGGAAAGCCCCCGGCGGGGTCCCAGGAGAACTCCTTCACATGGAGCTCGTAGATCACCGTCTCCTCCTCCCTGGCAGGCGGGCGGTCCACCTCCCAGCCCGCGGGGTCCGTCTCTTTCAAGTCCACCGCCATGCTGCGCTGCCCGTTGACCCCGCAGGCCCGGGCGTAGGGATCAGCAGAAAAAACCGTACGCCCCTCCATCCGCAGAGTAAAATCATAGTAGATTTTGTGTAAATTTCGCTCCGTACGGTATTCCCACACGCCCTTTTCGCCCTTTTCCATGACGTGTCTCTCAAAGGCCTCCGAGCCGCTCCCCTCCCTGTACAGGTTCAGGATCACCTGGTCCGCGAAGGGGCTCCACAGGCGGAAGATAGTTCCCTCTTTGGCGGGCAGGGCGCCCAAAGCCGCGCCCTCGCACACATATGTCTCTTTAAAGGATGGATCCTGATAGATCTCTTTCCACTGTCTCGCTGTCTTTCTCATCTTGTCACTCCTTGCGCAATCCTTAAATCTATCCCTTGACCGCTCCGGAAAGTCCGTCCACATAGTACCTCTGCATGAAGAGGAACAGGGCCGCGATGGGGATAGAGATCAACACCGCGCCGGCGGCAAAGCTGGTGTACCAACTGTCGATGTACTCTTTTTGCAGCATCTGCCACAGCCCGATGGCGATGGTGTACTGGTCCGAGTTGGCCCGGCAGATCACCTTGGCGAAGATGAAGTCCAGCCAGGGGGCCATGAAGGAGGTCAGCACCGTGTAGATGATGATGGGCTTGCTTAGAGGCAGCGTGATCTTCGTGAAGATCTGCCACCTGGTGCAGCCGTCCAGCAGGGCCGCCTCGTCCACCGCGATGGGGATGGTGTCGAAAAATCCCTTGGCGATCTGGAAGGACAGCCCCGCCCCGCCGGAGTACACAAGGATCAGCGCCAGCCTGATAAGGCTCCCCTCCGTAAGACCCAGGGCCTTCAGGATGAAGTACACGGCGATCATGGACATGAAGCCGGGGAACAGCCCCAGGATCATGGCCATGTTCATGTAGGGCCTGCGGAGCTTAAACTTCAGCCTTGACAGGCAGAAGGAGACCGCCAGCACGTAGAAGGTGGAAAGGATACAGGAGCAGACGGCGATGATCAGCGTGTTCACGAACATCTGCGGGAAGTTCAGGATGGATGTATCCGTAAAAAGCTTCACATAGTTGTCCAGCGTGAAGGACTGGGGGAAGAAGGTGGACACGTAGGAACCCTTCTCCGCGCGGAAACTGGTGAGGATGACCCAGACGATAGGAAACACCCAGATCACCGCCAGCACGCCCAGCACCACATGGACGATGGAGTTGTTGATAAAACGTCTTCTCTTTGCAGAGTACATTTTCTGTCCGGCCATAGTTTAGAACCCTCCTTCTTCTTTGTATGATCTGCTGTTCCGGTATGTAAACAGGGCTCCCACCGCCAGGATGATGAAGGTCAGGATACCGATGACAGCGCCGATGTTGTAGTACTGCTTGTCGATGGTCAGCTTGTACAGCCAGGTCACGAGAAGATCCGTACTTCCGGCCGTAGACGCCAGATCCGTCACCGGGTCTCCTCCCGACAGCAGGTAGATGACGTTGAAGTTGTTCACGTTTCCCGTAAAGGTGACGATGAGATAGGGCGTCGTCACGTACAGCATGTAGGGCAGGGTGATCTTTGTGAAAGTCTGGAAGGCGTTGGCTCCGTCCACCCTGGCCGCCTCGTAGAGCTCCCCCGGAATGTTCTGGAGCACGCCGGTGAGCTGCAGCAGGGTGTAGGGCACGCCCACCCAGATGTTGACCACGATGACCGTCACCCGGGCCCATGTGGGGTCCGTGAAGAAGGGAAGGCTGGCGTCCTGGGCGATCCACCCCAGGTTCCGAAGCAGCACGTTGACAGCTCCCTCGGGCTGCAGCATGGTCCGCATGATCAGCAGGGACACGAACATGGGCACCGCGCAGGAGAGCACAAAACAGAACCTCCAGAAGCCCTTGGCCCTGGTCCCCTTCCGGTTGATGAGGAGGGAGACGATCATGCCGAAGATGTAGTTGCTGAAGGTGGCAAAGAAGGCCCACACAAGGGTCCACACAAGCACAGGCCAGAAGGTGCTGCCGATGATGCTGCCGGAGTCAAAGAGGGCCGCGAAGTTGTCAAGGCCCACCCAGTCAAAGAGCATCAGGTGATTGTCGATCTTGCTGTAGTTGGTGAATGCCATGCAGATCATGAAGATTAGGGGCAGCACGGTAAAGGCAAAGATGAACACGGCCGGCGGCGTCATGAGGAGCCTGTGCAGGTTCTCGTGGAGCAGGGATCTTAAGTCCTCCCTGAAATTATTGACGTGCCTGCCCTCCTTTGCAAGGCACTCCGCCTTGTAGGCGCTGCGCAGCGCTCCCCGCCACGCGCAGAACATGAGCAGCGTCAGCAGCACGGTGGCCACGCCGTACAGGAGGATCAGCACCGACTGGTCTCCCTCCGTGTAGGTGTAGATCTGCCTGGCCTCGTCCCACACCTCCTCCTGGGGCACCGTGCCCAGGGAGGGGAGCATGGAGAGGAAACCCGCTCCGTTCACCGCCATAAATACAATGTAGGCCACTTCGATCGCCAGGTAGATCAGTCCCTTGACCGCCTGCCCGTGGACGATATTTCCAAATCCCATGAGCGCCATGGAGAGCTTTGTCTCTATGCCGCCCTCCCTGATGGCTCTTGTGCATGTGTAGGGAGTTGGAAAATCATTGACTCTCTTTTTAAAAATTTCCATCCTCTTCACCTCATTTTCCTTCCGTTATGAAATCCCATCACTGTTCATCGCGTCGTTCATCTCTTCCGTCTGCTCCGCCGCGTTGTCGTGGGTGATGCTCCCGTTTCGGATGCCCTTGCCCATGTTCTCCACCGGCGTCCAGCAGTTGTTCATCTTTGAGACGAAGGGCTGCAGGATGGACGTGTTTTCAAATGTATTGTTCTGGGCCGCCACAAGCTGGTCCGACGCGAAATCCGGCTGAGCCAAAAGCTCTGTGCTGCAGGGGATGACGCTGCACAGCTCGTAGTGGGCCTGCTGGGCCTCCCCGGAGCCCAGGAAGACCGCCAGCTCGATGGCCGCCACCATGTTGTCGCAGTTGGGATTGACCCCGATGGCTTTAGAGCCCGCGTAGGCCGTCATCTGCACTTCCCTCCCGTTCAGCGTATAGGTGGGGAGAGAGGCCACGCCCATGTTGTCCCCCAGGGCCTCCTTCACTGCGTTGGCGTCCCAGGAGCCGGAGAACAGGGCGCTGATGCTGCCGTCCCGAAGCCCAGCGATGCCGGACCCGTCGGCGTCAATGCGGAAGTTGGGGTTGGCCTCCAGGTCGATCAGGTAGTCCGTCACCTCCCGGGCCTTCTCGCCGCCGAAATCCACCCCGGCCGCCTCGTCCGTGCCGTCCCCGAAGAGGGTGCAGCCGTTGCCTATGTAGAAGGCCGGCAGATACCAGGAGTTGGTGAAGGGGAAGGATACCACTCCCTTCTCCAGCATGGTGTCCAGGTTCTTTACGTCCTCCTCGGAAAACACCGATTTGTCGTAGTACATGAACCAGGTGTTTGTGGTGAAGGGCACACCGTAGAGGTTGTCGTCCATGGTGAGGGACGCGATCACCTCCTCTGAGTTGTTCGACTCGATCTCATCTTTATACTTTCCGCCGAATTTCGCCAGCGCGTTGGCGTCCGTCATGGTGGTCAGCGTGTCGTTGGCGAACATGAACACATCCGCGCTGGCCTCCGGGTCCTGGGATACCTGTCCTGCGGCGCTGGCCTCATCGGCCACGCCGTACACAAATGTAATGTCCCACTCCGGGTGTTCGTCCGCAAACCTCTCGCACATCGTCTGAAGCCATTCCCCGCTGTCCTTTGACTGGTCGTTGGACGGGGACCAGACCATGAGACGGACTTTTTCCGCGCCGTCTCCCCCTTCCCCGCCGGCCGCGGCGCAGCCGGTCAGTCCTGCCAGCAGCCCTGCTGTGAGCAGCAGAGCCAACCCTCTTTTCTTCATCACTTCATCTCCGTTTCTCTAAAATGTTTCGTAATGTTTCGTACTGGGTATAGAATACTCCTCTTTTATCCTTCCGTCAATGAAAATATTTCGTATATTTTCATTTTTGTCCATTTTATCCAGTTTTTAAAATGCATTTTTGTCTATATTTACTCCGCCGCTCACCCCTCCACTCCAAAACTATACGAAACTCACCTCTTTTTTCTCCGCATTGCATTGCTTTTCTGCGGGATATCTACTATAATTTCCTTACATTGTTTTTTCAGGGAGAGGAGGACGGCCCGTGGCCACTATACAGGATATTGCTGATAAACTCGGGATTTCCAAGGGGACCGTGTCCAAGGCGCTGAACGGCGCCTCCGACATCAGCGAAACTTTACAAAAAAACGTGCTGGAGACAGCCGTGGAACTGGGATACACAAAGCTGCGCCGCCCCGGCGGCCAGAGAAAGCTCTGCATCCTGATCGAGAATATGGATTACAGGGAAGCCCACCAGTTCGGCTACGAGATCATCCTGGGGTTCCGGCAGATGGCCGAACCCGCGGGCTACACGGTGGAGATCGTCCCCGTCACGGAGAAACTGCAGAAAAGCGCCTCCTACGACGCCTTCATGCTGAAGAACGACTACCTGGGAGCCTTCGTCCTCGGCTTTTCCCTGAGCGACCCCTGGATGAGGGATTTTCAGACAAGCCACACCCCCGCTGTCCTCTACGACAACTACATCATGGCCAACCCCCACACCGGCTATGTGGGCGTGGACAACAGCGAGGGCATGGAGCTGGCGGTGGAGCACTTAAAGAGGCTGGGACACCGGAAGATCGGCTATCTGAGCCACGCCCTGGGCTCCCACATCATGCAGGTCCGGCACAAGGCTTTCTTCTACGCCCTTCGCCAGAACGGGCTGCCCGCGGACTCCTCCCTTGCCGGGAGCTCCTACTACACCTCCCAGTGCATGGAAAAGCACCTGCCCCGCCTCCTAAAAGAGGGCGTCACCGGCATCATCTGCAGCCACGATCTGATCGCCAGCGCAGCTCTGGTGCAGTGCCAGCAGATGGGGCTTCGCATCCCTGCCGACGTGAGCATCATCGGCTTTGACGACCTGCCCATCTGCGCTTACACCTCCCCGCCCCTCACCACCGTGCGCCAGGAGCGGGTGCAGCTTGGCAAGAGCGGCTACTACGCGCTGGAGAGCCTGATGAACGGGGTGGCCATCGGCACGCTCCTTTTGCACGCCAGCCTGGTGGTGCGCCAGTCGACGGGCACAGCCAGAAAAAAGACGGATCCCGCCGAGTAGGATCCGCCTTTTTTCATTATGATTACACTATTTTTTCACTATTTTTCAGAGTGTCTTCTCTTACATCAGCTCCGGGATGTTCCAAGAAGCGAAGCCCGTATGTCGCGCTCCAGCTTCTCCAGCTCGGCCTCCGCCTCCTGCCGTTTCCTGCGGCCCTCCTGCTGGATGCGGACCGCCTCGCTCATGGTGCTGATCAGGTTCTCGTTCGCCTTCTTCAGCGTCGCGATATCCACGATGCTCCGCTCCGACTCCCTCGCCACGTCCAGGGTATTCTGCCTGAGCTTCTCCGAGTTCTGCAAAAGGAGCTGGTTCGTCGTGTCCGTGATATTCCGCTGCAGCTTCAGGGCCTCCTGCTGCCGGTACAGCCCCAGCGCCATGACCATCTGGCTCTTCCACAAAGGGATAGTCTCCTGGATCGCCGTCTGGATCTTGTCAGCCAGAAGCTTGTCATTGTTCTGCACGAGCCGGAGCTGGGGAGCCGTCTGGATGGCGATGGTACGGCTCGTCTTCAGGTCGTGGATCTTCTTCTCAAACTGGTTCACCGTGTCCTCAAAATCCCGGACGATCTGGGCGTTCATGGGATCGCCGCTCCTCTCGGCCTCGGCCCGCAGGGAGGGGAGCGTCTGCTCCCGCAGTTCCCGCAGTTTCTCTTCTCCTGCCGCGATGTAGAGCTGAAGCTGCCGGAAGTAGGACAGGTTTTTCTCATACATGGCGTCCAGCATGCCAATGTCTTTGAGCATCTCCATCCGGGCCTCCTCCAGTTTGCCCTCGATCCTGTCCACCTGGACTTCCAGCTTCTCGTACTGCATGAGGAATTTCTTCACCTTGGACTCCGCCTTCTTAAAAAGGCCCATGATCCCGCCCTCTTTCTCCAGGGAGTCAAAGTCCAGTCCCTCCACATTGGCGATGAGCCCGGTCATCAGCTCTCCCACATATCCTGTGTCCTTTGCGCGGACGTTATTCAGGATATTCTCGGAGAAATCCGCGATGTTCTGCTTCGCCCCGGCGCCGTACTGCATCAGCATCTGGGAGTCCGTCAAGTCGATCTGCTCCTTCAGCTCCTCCACCTTGCGCCTCTCCTCCGGCGTGAGTGAAGTGATCTGCTCCTTCAGGGCGGCCGGCGTCTCCTCCGCCGGTGCATCCTCCGCCTGTCCTCTCTGCTTTCTCAACATATCCAGGGTTATCTCTGCCATAGCCATTCTTTCCTTTCTGTTATTTTCGCCGGGTCCTTTACCGGAGCCCGTCTATGATCCGGCGCATCACATCGTAGGAGGGTACCTGCGCCACCTGGGTGATATTGTCAGCGATGCCCGGCACGCCGAGCTCCTTGTCCGATATCTCATAGTTTCCCGTGCGGAAACCGTGCTTTTCCCACGCCAGCTTCTGCACCTCTTCATCCTGCAGCCCCCGGATCAGGGTCTTCCCCGCATCGTCCAGAGCGATCAGCACATGGGCGGACCACACGGTAGGAGCCGGGTAGAGCACGACGATGTCGTCCCGGACCGACTCATACTCTTCCGGATGCAGCATGGCGTACTCGATGATCTGGCTCTCGTACCCCGCCGCAATGGGAGTGGCTCCCACGCCCATCCGCAGGAACTGGCTGAACAGATCTGAGGAGGAGGTCTCCATGTATCCAAGCTTTCCGAAGATTGTCTGGAGCTGAGGCAGGATCTCGTCCACCTTCTCCGGGGTCAGCGTCTGCCCCCCGTTCAGCACATCCGCCAGAAGGGCCGCAAACATATTGCCCGAGTTGGAGCGGGCCGGGTCTGTGGTGTCCACCGAGACTGTACCGTACAGCTCCGGCACGCCGATGTCCGCCCAGGCCGTATCATTCTGGATCAGCTCCACCAGCTTTGCCATGTCGATGTAGTTCACGTCCCCGTCCTTCGTGATCAGCCCCTGGCTGTCAAAGGCATCCAGCACCATCTTATGGGTGTAGAGGACAATGGGCGTGTTGAGGAGGATCTCGCTCTGGACCGGGCTGCCGTGGAGCTCCTCATAGTACTCAAGCGCGATGCTGCTGGACGGGAAGAGATAATTTCTCCCCTCCAGGTCCGCTGTCATCATGTCGAGGGAGCCCGCCTTGGAGTAGTCCACCTCCAGTCCGTATTTCTCTCCCAGGATGGACAGCACCTCCTCATCTTCCAGGAACCCGATCTTCTCGCCCCCCACATAGCCGGATACCGCTGTCTTTGGCTTTGTCTTCCCTGTTTCCTTCTCTTTGCCGTCCCCCGAACCGCCCGTCAGGAGGTAGATGCCTCCCACAGCCGCCATCACGCAGATCAGCAAAACAAGTCCTATGATCTTCTTCCTCATGTACTACACTCCTGTCTCCTTTTCGTTTCCCTGGCCGTCCCTTCCCTTATCACGGCCCTCCTCCTGCCGCACCTCGTACCCCTCCGAGCGGAGCGTCTGCCTGAGCAGGTTCAGGTCAGCCTCCATATCCATCAGTTCGTTCTGCATCAGTTTCTGGAACTGCATCCGGAAGGCGTCCTTGAGCGTCAGGACCGCCTCCGCTGTGTTCTGAAAGATCTTCTCCGACTCGTCAGTGAGGAGCCTGGTGTCCTGGAGCTCCACATAGTTCTCCAGCACGTTGGCCGCCGTCTCCTGGTAGTAGTCGATGTAGCGTCTGGCGGACGGGATCTTCCTCGGGTTGTCGGTCAGGAATTTCAGGATGTTTCCCGCAATGTCGATCAGTTCGGACGCGGACTGGCGCAGGCCCGGCGCCTGGATCCTGTCCGCCGCCTCCCGCATCCGCCGGTAATCGCGCCCCGCCTCCTGCAGCCTTTCATGGAGCACCTCCCCGTTCCCCAGCTTCTCGATATCGATCCGCCCGATCCGCCTCACCGGGCGCAGCACCAGGAGGAACCCGGCGTAGGACACAAGGGAGAGCCCCATACACAGAAGCATGTTCCACCCAAGCCCCACGAGGAGCACGGCGAAAAGCACAAGCGCCAGAATGGCGGAGACAGCGATGCTTACGATTTCTTTCCATTTATCTTTCATAGTACTAGTTATATCCTTTCACACTGCGGAATGCCTCTGTCAGATCCTGCGTCCCGTCAAAGACGCGGCCTCCCGTCGCCTCTGCCAGTTCTTCCAGCTGCGTGGGGTCCGCCGTCCCGAAGGTGATGGAGAACACCGGCACATCGATCCCGAGAATATCCCAGGCCTCCTGGAACGTCTGGTAATTGTAGTCTGACACGCCGTCCGTCATCAGGATGATGGCAGGCGTATACTTTTCCAGGTCGTAGGACGACGCCTCAGCCAGAGCCTGCGCCGCCGCGTTGTAGATATCCGTGCCGCCTGCGATCTGGAAGTCCGCCACCTTCTGGTAGAGCTGCGCCAGAGCCTCGTCGGAGTCGTCCGCCGCCCGCTCTATATCCAGGATCGTGTTGTCAAAGAAGATCACCTCGTTGACCTCCCCCGCATTCGCCTGCAGGAAATTCCTGCTGGCATTTTCCTGCAGCAGGATCTGGGACATGGCGTCTTTGAGCTGAGCCTCCCCGGTCCCCTCCATGCTGCCGGAGAAATCCAGACAGTAGATGTTGAGGGAGGGCTTCTTAAAGCTTGTCTGGTACAGGTTCAGCGCCTCCATCAGCACGTCTGCGTCCGGCATCTGGATGGGCGAGAGGATCCGCTCCGTGTCAACGCCCCACTCTTCGTTAAAAACCTCCTTATTCTCATCCGAGACGCCGTTCGCGCTGATGCGCCGGCCGGTCGCCTCGATCTCACTCTGGGCCTCCTTCGACAGCAGATACTGCTGCACAGCCTGGAAGGCCTCCTCCTTCTGGCTGTCCCCGTGATCCACATACCCCAGGGGCGAGTCCGCGATGGACAGGCCGTCGTAGGGGTAGACGATATAGAGCGGCTCCTTTCCCTCGCTCTCCAGCTGCCGGTTGGCGTCGATGATCAGGCACTCGTAGTTGACCATGGCGTCGTAGTCCTCCTTGAGGAACAGGTCCTTCAGCCAGTCGGAGCTGCCTGAGCTGCGCTCCACGCCGCCAAGAAGTTCCGTGATGTCAGCCCGTAGCTGCTCCCCCTGAAGGTCTTCCGCCGTCATGCCCTCCTGCTTGCCCAGAAGCGCGTACAGGAAACCTATGTAGGCGCTGGCCCCGGAGTTGGACTGGGTGGCGCTCGTCATACAGAAGCTCATCTTTCCACCCTGTATGGCGGCCAGGATGTCTTTCACAGAGACGTCTTTCCCCTTAAATCCCAGCTCCTCCGCCAGGCTATCCCGGATGCCGAAGACCACCGGCGTCATGGAGATGGACTGACTGTGCTTCACCAGGTGGTCCACATCCCCCATGGACAGCCAGATACTGCTGGCCGGCCAGACGGCGTCATACTCTTCTGCGCCGCTCTCCAGAGCCCGCATGATATCTACAGAGCCCTTGTAGTCTATCTCGATCTCCACGCCAGTTGCCTGGCTGCACTCGTCTATCACCGCCTCCAGCTCCTCGTTCTCCGAGCCGGACAGGATGCGGATCGTCCCGTCCGCCTTCATGATCTCAGCGGACGCATCCCGCTCCTTCTCTTCCGTCTTCGCCTCACCCGGCGAGCCCGCGCATCCTGTGAGCAGGAGAGCAAAAGCCAGGAATAAGGTCAGAGCTGTTCCAAATTTTCTTTTCCTCATAAGACAATTCCTTTCTTCGACCTGCGCGGCACATGCCGCTGTTTGATCCTTCTGTCTCTATTTTCCTTCATTTTGCGCATTTGCTCTATCAACTCCGGGTAAAATCTACGTAAATTCCCTGTTAAGAGCGCGGCTCCTCATGTAGGATTTCTACATCCGCGCATGGATTTACCTGGAGTTTACGCATTTTTTCGCAAACTCTCATCCCGACTTAATATTTGTCCTGTATAGTAACTTTGGAAATTTTGTATCCGAAAAAAGGAGGAAAGAATTCTATGAGAAGAAAATGGCACAAAGGCGCCGCCATCACACTGGCAGCGGCCATGCTCTGCGCACAGGGTGCTCCCGTATCCGCCCTGGCCGAGGAGAATGTCCAGACAGACGAGACCGTCACCCCGGACGCGGAGACCGCCAAGACAGATGCGGAGGCAGCGGAAAACGGCAGCACCGCACAGGACGCGGCGGAAACCGAAGGCATGGATGCGGAAACATCCGAAGCAGACGAGACCGTTCCTGAAGAAAGAACAGAACGTACACAGGAGACTACAGCCTCTCCAGCCACAGGCGCAAATACACTCCAGACACCGGCCGCAAATAGCGGCAACACGGTAGAATACCTGACGCTCCAGCCGGGGGAGACCAGCACTTCCGTGAACCTGAACTGGTATGCGCCGGATGGGACAGAAAAGGCACAGGTAAAATTCGGTGATAAAACTGTTGAAGCCACTGTTCGCGAGCTTACAGCGCCCACAAAGCTGGATACCGGCAAGTACACAGATACCGGCAAAATGGTCTGCGAGGCTACGATTACAGGGCTGACTGCAGGCACCGAATATACGTATCAGATTTCCTATGACAGCGGACAGAGCTGGTCCGAAGCGCACACCTACACCACGCCGGCAGCCGGCAGCTTCCGGTTCGGCTTCACCAGCGACCCGCAGATCAAGGAGAACGGCAGCACCGACGGTGCGGGCTGGCAGCCGGCAGATAACACGAACCAGACCGGCTGGGCAGCCATGATGGAGAAACTGGCCTCTGAGGGCGTCAGCCTTGTAGTATCCGCCGGGGACCAGGTGGAGGATCAGAGCTGGGGCAAATCCAGCGAGTACGCCGCCTTCTTCGCCCCGGAGGAGATGTCGTCCATCGCTTATGCGCCGGCAGTGGGCAACCACGACCGCCATTACATGTTCGAGGACCACTTCAATCTGCCCAACGAAATGTCTGTGGCAGGCGTGGATGAGAACGGCGCGCTCGCCCAGGTAAAGACCACGTTCCGGGGACAGAACAACGGCACAAGCCAGAGCCACGGCAACTATATCCAGGCGACGGCGGATGAGATCGCAAACGGCTCCGAGTCCAACGGCGTAACCCCAAATGCAGAGGGGCAGTATGACTTTGCGGAGCGCCGGGAGATGGAGACAAAGGGCAACTACTATTATCTCTATGACAATGTGCTCTTCGTCACCCTGAACACAGGCGCTTATCCGGGAGGGAATGATGAGGAGAATGCAGGAAACGCCAGCGTGCCCAGCGCAGCCAAAGATAACTCCGAGGCTGAGGCCATGGTGGACAACTTCCGCACCACCATGAACGCAGCCGTCAGCGAATACGCGGGCCAGTATCAGTGGCTGATCGTAACGCATCACAAATCCACCCAGACCGTGGCCAAGCATGCGGCGGACTCTGACATTGAGAACTACGTGGACGCGGGCTTCGAAAAGGTGATGGACGAGTTTGACGTAGATTTTGTCCTGGGCGGACACGACCACGTCTACTCCAGAAGCTACGTGCTCAAGGATGGCCAGCGGAATGCGGAGCGCCTGGACAGCTATCACGATCCGGACGGCACCATCTACCTGACCGGCAACTGCTGCTCCGACATGCAGTACTACACTCCCTTCGCTTCCGTCGACAAAGCGAACAATGCGGACTATCCGGTCCTTGCGGACGGAACGACAGGTTCCCAGGAATATCTGAAGGGCAAGCTCCCCATCGGCAACCAGGAGTGGAACCAGGAGTACAGCCCCAGCTACGCTGTATTCGATGTGACAGGGAATGAGATTTCCGTCAATGTATACAATCTTGCCGGAGACAGCGCCTCTCCGGACAGCGAGCTCATCGACTCCTTCAGCGTGACGAAGAACGCAGACGGCGGAGCAAAAACGGCAGGCGCCGAGAACGGAAAGACTTCCGCATCCCTGAACCTGACCCAGGAAGCCCGCTATGACGCAGGGATGTCCAACGCGGACGGCGGTGTCATGGAGATCGTGGACTACAATACGGCAACCGGATGGGCCTACGCTGTCAACGGACAGACCGGCAATCTGACCGCCATCCCCATGAAGACACTGGCATCAGGTGAGACCGTGGATCTGCTGGACGGCAATGACATCGATGTAAAATCCATGATCGAGGCAGAGTGCGAGGGCTTTACATACGGTGACATGACTTCCGTGGCGGTCTCCGCTGACGGTACAAAGCTTGCGGCTGCGATCCAGGCCGAAGGATATGCGGACAGCGGCCGCGTGGCGCTCTTCACCTGCAATGAGGACGGAACCCTTACATTTGAAAAAGCCTATGAGACAGGCACCCAGCCGGATATGGTGACATTTACGCCGGATGACAGCAGGGTGCTGACGGCGAACGAGGGCGAGCCGAGGAAAGGATACGAAGGAGACGCGACAGATCCGGCAGGAACCGTAACGGTGATCTCTCTTGCGGACGGCAAGGCAGTGAACGTCGGATTTGAGGCATATGACAGTGCGGAGGCAAGACAGGCTCTCACAGATGCGGGGATCGTGCTGAAGAAGGGATCTGTTCCGTCCAAAGACCTGGAGCCGGAGTATATAGCAGCGGGAAACAGCACGGCATACGTGACGCTGCAGGAGGCCAACGCCATCGCAGCCATCGACCTGAACAGCCTGAAAGTGACAGGCATCTACTCCGCAGGCTATGAAGACTACAGCACTGTAGCAGTTGACATTGATAAAAAAGATGAGGCTTATAATCCGAAGACCTACGAATCCCTGCGGGGTATCCGCATGCCGGACAGCATTGCGCTTTACTCTGTGGACGGCACGGACTATGTTGTAACGGCAAACGAGGGGGACTCCAGAGAGTGGGGCGACTATCTCAACGAAGACGAGAGAGATTTCAAGGACGGCCAGACCTCCCCGACAGGAAAGATCACGGCAAAGAACAGCGGCCTGACAGGGAAGGTGGTATTCTTCGACAGCAGTGATTACGATGGGCTGGATACAAATCTGGATTACCTCTTCGGCGGACGCTCCTTCACCGTATACAAGGCGGACGGAAACGGCCTGACCGAGGTGTTTGACAGCGGCAGCGACTTCGAGGCAAAGACAGCGATCTATGTACCGGAGAACTTCAACTGCTCCAACGACGATAAGTCGATCGATGACCGCTCCGGAAAGAAGGGACCCGAGTCCGAGAGCGTGACACTGGGAACTGTCGGGGAGAAAACCTATGCGTTCGTGGGGCTTGAGAGAGTCGGCGGCGTGATGGTCTACGACATCACAGATCCGGCACACATCAGCTTTGCAAACTACATCAATTCCAGAGACTACAGCGAGGATATCGCAGGCGACAACTCGCCGGAAGGACTGTGCTTCATCCCGGCAGGCGAGAGCTGGGACGGAAACGCTTATCTGGTGGCTGCATGCGAGGTGTCCGGCACAGTCGCCGTCTACGGTGCTTCCGCCAACACAGCCTATGATCCCGGCACAGAAAACCCGGATGACGGACAAAAGCCCGGAGACGGCGATGACCAGAACCCGGATGACGGGCAGAAACCAGGGACAGACGGCGAGGATCAAAAGCCCGGCACAGCCGATAGCCAGGCAGGCGGGCAGAGCACTTCCGGAAAGAAAGCGGCAAGGACCGGAGACAGCAGCAATTACACACTGTATCTGCTGCTGGCACTGGCAGCAGCAGGTTCTGCCACTGCTGTCATCGTGATCCGCCGCAGAAAAGCACAGTAAAAAGCAAACGCCTTTCATAGGACAGGGCAGACAAAGTTGATGGCATGTCCCACCCGGGACATGCCATATCTTTGTCTCTTTGCTCTGTGCCTGTCTATTCAGCTCTCCATCTTCTCCTTTAACATCTTCATGAACCTGTGTACGTTTTTCTTGTCACAGCTGGTGGGATAGTACATCCGTATCTCACAGTCCTTCTCCAGCCGTTTCTCCGCCTCCTTCTGCACGCTGCAGCTGTAGGGAGGAGATGTTCTGGCTGATGGCAGTCTGGGAGACATAGTTCATATTTCCGGCTTTTGTAAAGCTCTTGCTCTCGATCACATCCACAAAATATTTGTACTTCCATATGCTGCTCACCTGGCGGCCCTCCTACTTGCGTCGCGGGACATCTACCCCATCAGTTTTCCCACCTGACCTGCGATCTTCGTGTTGCAGCGGATCTGCTTCTGCACCCGCTCTCCCGTGCGCACAGACTCAAACACAAGGTAGGCCACCGTGTCCTTCTCCACCTGCTGCACTGTCGTCTTCAGGTCTGTGTGCCTGTGGGTCCCGTTCAGCGCCCCCACAAAAGCGCCGTCAAAGCCAGCGACGGCCCCGCCGATGATAGCGCCTGTCAGTTTTCCCTTGGGGCGGGTCGTGCCCGTCGTCGTTGTGAACGTCTCATAATGCGGGCCTCCCCATATAAAGCTGACCAGGGCCCAGCAGGCGGCGTTCTCCACAAATACGTCCCCGAAGTAGTAGAGCCCGTTTCCTCCTTTTCTGAAGTTCAGGCCCCCGATGTGGTACTGGGTCTCCTGTTGTTTCAGCGCGCTGATCCTCTGCTTTTCCGCTATGCGCGCCTGCTTTTCCTGATATTTTGCCAGGTACTCCTCCGGGGACATCTTCTCGTTGGCAAGATAAAACTGTCTCTCCTCGTCCGTCAGGACGGCCGTGGTCCCGGCTTTCTGCATCTTATTATTAATCTGCGCAAGTCTTGTGCCGATGTCGAACCCCTCTTTGAGCTCATCTGCTATCTTCTTCCAAAAGCCCATTTCCCGTTCTCCTCTCTTCATCCTGTCAGAGTCTGCTGCACATTGTCTTTCTCTATCATAAAACTTTCGGAAAGATTTTTCAACACTTAAAAAAGATCCCGTCTACGCCTCCCGGCTGATGACGCTGACCACGCTCTCCTTTCTCTGGGGAAGCCAGGCCAGATATGGCACGACGACGCCCAAAAGAAGCAGTATCGGGAACACCAGCAGCATGGGCCATATGACAAAATGGTAGTCCATGAACCACAGTCCCTCCGACAGAGCCCGCACAAGGGTCAGGGACAGGATACAGCCCGCTGCCAGGGAGGCAAGGATGGTAAACCCGGCGTAGCATACTCCCTCCAGCATGAGCATCCGCGCCAGCTGCCGCCTCGTCATACCGATGGCCTCCATCATGGCCAGCTCCCGCTTCCTGGTGACAATGCCGGTGAGGATGGAGTTGACAAAGTTCAGGACGCCGATGACGCCCACCACAGTGGTGAGGACGCCTCCCACAAGGGTGATAAGCCCGGTCATGCTGGAGAACTCGTTGGTATATCTCTGCCTGGACTCATAGTTCATCAGAGGCTCCTGAGAGGTCGTGTAGGTATCAATAAATCCGGCAAAGTCATCCTCCCTGTCGTCCTCAACATCAAAGAGATAGCTCATGAGACACTCCGGCGAGGCCATCTCCTTAGACACATCTGCCGCGGTGTAGAAGGAAAAGGCTTCTCCCTTCCTGGTGGTCAGCCCGTAGTAATTCTCCTTCACAAGAGAGAGGATCTCAAACTGTCTCCTCTGCCCGTCCGGCGCGACAAGAGTGATGGCGTCCCCGGCGTGATAGCGGAGCCGGTCCTCCTCCACATTCCCGTTGTCGTCCGTGTCCACCTGACCCAGCACATACTTCCCTGTGGCCAGCTTTTCCCTGATAGCGTAAAGCCCAAAGCAGCTTCCCTCCCCCTCCCGGGAGCTGACCCTGATATAGCCGTCCTGCCGCTCCAGGATCTGTCTTGCCAGGTAGAGGCCGATGCCCACGCCCTCCTCCTGCTGCACCTGCCCGCCCCGGCAGAACCTGCCAAAGATCCGGGCCCTCTCCTCCTCCGGGATGCCCGGTCCCTGGTCTTCCACCTGGATGCAGACGTAGAATTCAAACTCCCGGACACGGATCCTCACCCGGGAACCGGCAGGAGAATACTTGATGGCATTGTCCACCACATTGCCCAGCGCCTCCCCGGTCCACTTTCTGTCGTACCGGCACAGGACCTCCTCCGGAGGCAGGACGCACTCCAGGGTCATGTCCTTTTCCCCGGCCCCGGGTCCGAAGGTCTCCGCCACCCCTTCCAGCAGGGGCCTAAGGCTCTGCTTCACGGGCTGGATCTCCAGGATACCGAACTCCAGGCGGGACATTTTTACAAGGGCCTGGATGAGAAATGCCAGCTTCTTTGTCTGCCCCAGTATCTGCCGTGCCAGCCTGCGCTCCTCCCCGTCCGATGCCTTCTCCTCCAGCAGCTCCCCGTAGAGGAGGATGTTGGCAAGGGGCGTCTTCGTCTGGTGGGAGATGTCGGACACAAGGGCCTTCATGTCCTCCCGCTCCCGCCGCGTCTCCTCCAGGGCTCTCTGTGTGGAGGCGATATACTGTTTCCACCTGGACTCCAGGCGGGACAGTTCCGTCTCATCGTAATGGTCCTCCTCAAATGTGCCGTCCATGGCGCCATCCAGCATCTCCTCCAGCCGCTCCCTTGTAAGGGTCTGCCCCGGGTTCCGCACGAAAAACCGAAGGAGCTTCTGCTCGATCTTACTTAAGACGATCTCCTGCCCGTCCACGTAGAACCGCATCTCCTCAAACTGAAAATGGTACCTGCTGTCCGCATAGTCGTCTTTTTTACTCTCCGGCTCACCACCTGTGCGAAGCCGCATCCGGTCCACCCTGGCCCGCAGGGCCATAAGCCCGAAGGGCTTGGTGATATAGTCGTCCGCCCCCAGGGAAAAACCGGTGATCTCGTCGCTTTCCAGGTCATTGGCCGTGATGAGGAGCACCGGGATCTTCGAGTGGCTGCGGATTTCTTTTAAAAGGTCGTACCCGCTGCCGTCCGGCAGGTTCACATCCAGCAGAGCCATGTCCACCTGCTCCCTCCCAAGTATCTCCCTGGCCTCACCGGCAGCATGAGCCTGCAAAAAAGCTGTGTCCTCCCTTTCAAGAGCCAGGGTGATGCCCTGGTTCAGTCCTCTGTCATCCTCCACGATCAGGATTTTATACATCTGTCCTCTCCTTGCATGATTTCTTACTGATCATTCGTATTTTCCCTTTGCCACTTTCCGGCCCTGCAGAGCGCTCTGATTTTTGTTTACAAAAGACCTGGTCCGGGCCCGAAGCAGGATCTTCCTGCCCTCCGGCGTACGGGTGTAGACAACCCGGTACCGTCCAAGCACCCTGCGCATATGTTTCTCAAAGACCAGGGCCCGCTCTTTCTGTCTGCCGAAAATTTCCGGGACGCTGTAATATTCTTCCCCCCGCCCCCTTCTCTTCTCCCGCATCAGCAGGTATCTGGGATTGTCGATGACGCCCCAGATCTCTTCCATGCAGGCCGCAAAGGTGGTTTTATCCCGCATGGTGCCGCCCTTGAGCCATGTCCCGATGAGCATGCCCTCCACAGACTCCACCTGAGCCCGGCAGTGCTGCGGGTCTTCCAGCTCTCCGGTCTCCGCCAGGGCGTCGGCCACCGCCTGGCTGAGCCGCCTCATCCGCCGCTCCGGCGTGCTGAAGCGGGCCAGCCTGATCCCGTACCTGGCCACCAGGACGCAGGCGGCCAGCATCAGAAGGCCAAGGGCCGCCGCCAGAGCGGATCTGGTTCCATAAGCCGCCTCCACAAACATGCGCCCCATCCCGGCCATCACCGCCAGGACCACGCTGAAAATCTCGTACCACAGTGCATTGAAAAAGAGAAAGCCGGTCTTTTCCTCCTCCCTGGGGACCGCCTCCACCTGCTGGACCTCCATGCCGCCGTGGATCTCCCGCAGCGACTCCTGCCACCGGGCTCTCAGGCCATCCCTGTCCGCCGCCCGCCGCAGCATCATCTGGTTTACTTTCTCCATCTTCTCCTTTGTGTCAAACTCCGGAATGGCAAGCCGCTCCATGCCGCTCTCTATCACATTGTCCTTCCATGAGACGCCGAGAAATGACTCAAATCTTCTTTTGAGCATCTCGTAATCCCCGGAGAGGTCCGGGTGCTTTGTCTTCCCGGATTTCTGCGGAAAGATACAGGCAAGATGCCAGATATTGCCTGTCTTCTCCGGGTGATCCCGGTCCGTCCGGATGGTGCGGCCCCGCATCTGGTTGCTGAGCATGAAGGAGCCCACATAGGTAGCCAGGATAAGCGAGTTGATGCAGGGGGCGTCCCACCCCTCCCCCAGGAGGGATTTGGTCCCCACCAGTGTATTGATCTGCCCCTGCCGGAACAGCTCTGTGATGACCGCCACCACATGGGTATTTTTCCCCTTCACTTTAAGCTGGCCGTAGCCGGTGTCCCGGACAGGGGACAGAGTGCCCTGGCAGCCCTTCTCCTGCAAAAGGATCTCCAGCTTTTCTTTCGTGTCCACAGGGACCAGTATCACGCTGCCGCTCAGGCATCCCAGACGGATCCCTTCCCCGGCCTCTCTCCTCAGATATTCGAAAATCGGCACGGCTCCTATCTCGGCCGCCAGTGTCTGGTCTGTCCCTACAAGGGGCAGCTTGTCCTTCTTGATATAGTCGCACAGGATCAGAAGCCGCAGCTCTTCCCCAAGCGACTGATGCTCCGCCTCCACGATCCTTCTGATGCTCTCCATCTTTCCCCTGCTCTTGACCAGGAGCTTCTGCATGGCATCCCTGTGGGTGAGGGAGACTTTCTTCCGGTACACACAGCCCGCCTCTTTCAGCTCCTTCAGGAGCTCCTCCCTCTCCCCTTCCGTCACTTCGTAGGACTGCGCATCGTCATACAGGAACCCCTGCAGCAGCGCGTCCAGCCATTCGGGAGTCAGCTTTGGCAGCTTTCCCTCTGTGCCGATCAGCTCCCGCAGATAGGAGGGAAAGGGGATATCCTGGGCCTGGCAGAAGATCAGAAGGGCCGAAAAGTACTTGGGATCGTCCAGAAATTTTTCGCTGTACTCCTCCGGGTTTCTAAGTCCCCTGTGAGTGGCGATCATTTCCGTAAATCTGCTTCCCGTCAGCAGCTTTTCCCAGATTTCCCTCTCTTTCTTCTGGTAGGCCTCGATCTCAGCCAGCTCCTCCCTGGAGGGCCAGTTGAAATAAATGTAGTCCTCGTGGGGACACAGGCTTCCCTCTCTTACCAGCTCCGGCGTAAAGATCTCCTCGTCGATGGGGCCGCACAGGTCGATGTACCGCTTCCACTGCCCCGGCGTGCTGTCGTAGGGAGGTGTGGCTGTAAGGGCAATGACAGTCATTCCCTTCAGCTCTTTCATAAATGTTTCCAGAGCTTTCCACCACTCGCTCCTCAGGTGATGCGCCTCATCCAGGCAGATGGTCTTAATTCCCGCAGCCTTCACTGCGTCGAAAATGTCAAAATCGCGGAAATCCACTGCCTCGGACTCCCTTTCATCCTCCTCCGACTCATCGTCGCCGTCACTTAACTGCCCCTGGTAATGCTTCATGGCGCTGTACAGGGCCTGGTAGGTAATGGCGGTGATACACTTCATATGTCTCAGGTCATTGGACAAAAGCTCCTCCGGCTCCCTCCCCGGCAGCAGAAAACCTTCCATGATCCTCTCCAGCCACTGCTGCCGGATGGTGATGCTGGGAGACAGGATCAGGCATGGCTCTCCCAGCCGCCGGAGCAGCTCAATGCCCAGGGTCGTCTTCCCGGACCCGGGTGCCGCCACGATATGCAGCTTCCCGTCCGCCAGATATTTCTGGGAATTCTGCAGGACCCTGTCCTGGTAGTCTCTCCAGCTTCCCCTGAACTGCAGTGTATCCTCGTATATGTTTTTCATTTCTCATTTTCCCCTTGTGCTGTCTGTGTCATGCTACAAGTCCACTCTATATGGATTTGGAGGAAAAGTCAATGGCCCGGTCATCCTTCAATCAGCATATCCCTGCCGCTCACAGGAGTTTCTCACAATTTCACTTGCCTCCCTCCTCCATACGGCAGTATACTTATTATAAATCCAGTAACTTCAGGAACATACAGGACTGACCGGATACCGCCTGGAAACAGCAAGCCGCATACAAAAGGAGCATGCATAAGATGAATAAATTTGACATATTTATATCTTTTAAAAACAGTACCTCTGATGGCAGTCAGACAAGAGACGCCCAGATTGCGGAACAGATATATCGAGAATTCTGCCTGATGGGCATATCTGCTTTTTACAGCAACATCACGCTTCTGAAACTGGGAGAGAGCGTTTACAAGCGCTCTATCGATCACGCCCTCGACACCGCAAAAATACTGCTCCTCATCAGCACCGATCCGTCCTACATCGAATCCAGATGGATCAAATATGAATGGGAAAGCTTTCACACTGACATCCTGAATGACATAAAAAAAGACGCGGAGATCATCACATACACCGACGGAATCTCTCCCCACGCCCTCCCGCGCGCACTTCGCAGCTACCAGAACTGCGACATACAGCGCATGGACATCTCCGCTTTCTGCGCTTTCACAAAAAAGGTCCTTGAAAAACTGAGTTCACCCGCAAATCAGCCGGAACAGCCCGATCTCCGCGCCGGGAAAACGCCGTCTGATACCAAAACCAGAAAAAGTCATAAGTCCATCTACTCATCCACATATCGGAACGAGGCAGACCGGCTCCGCATACAAGCCGGAAATTCCGCCTCTTCTGACAGAATTGCTCTTGAGTATCTCAAAAGCCAGGGAGCCTTGCGCGAACATTCTGTGATCCTGGATGCCGGCTGCGCTTACGGGTATGTGGCGGAAGACCGCTTCGGGAATGCCGGATGGACAGATCTGATACTGGGAATAGACAACAACCCCCTTGTCATTGAAAAAGCGCGCCAGCTCCATGATAATCCTAAAATGGCTTTTGAGGTCATGGATCTGGAAGACGAAAATTTTACACAACTGCTTAAAGATATGATGGAAAGATACGGAATCCGAAAATTCGACATTATTTTCTCGGCTCTCACGCTTCACCATTTAAAAAATCCAGGCAAGGTTCTTCACCGACTTCGCAGATTTCTTGCAGATGACGGCTACGTGATCCTCCGGGGATCTGATGACGGGAGCAAGCTGTGCTATCCGGGCAGCGATCTGATGGATCAGATCATAGAGAAGAGTCTGACTGCCCACGGTGTCTCTGACCGTCTTAACGGCCGGAAACTTTACACCCAACTCTTCGATACCGGCTATCACGACATCCATATTTTCAGCAATATAAAAGATCTCAGCAATATGGACTATGACGACCGGGATGACCTCTTCCACGAAAGTTTTTCCTATCGCAGCGACTATTTTCGGAAAGCCTACGAGAAGGATCCCTATAATATTCAATGTAAAAATGACTTCGAGTGGATGCAGGAGGCACTGGATCTTTTCGAGCAGCAGTTTTACGAGCGCAACTTCTGGTACTGCGAGTATGACTACATCGCCGTTGCCAGGAAGTAAGACATGCCCGTTGAGCAAAGAATAAAAAAAGTGTTTCTTTGCTTCCGCAAGAGGAGTATAATCCAGGATTTATGGATGGATATGGGGGGGGGATAATTTTATCGTTTTTATACAAGGATGAGATATTGAGATTCTTTCACTATTATCTTTGAAGAAGTTGGGAAGAAAGGCGAAGAAACAGATTATAAAGATAGTTCAGCATAAAAAAGCCCTTGAAAACGCCCGTTTTACGGGATTTTCAAGGGCTTCAGACACCTTTGTGGTTATGAGATTACATTCCAGCCTGAGCTGCAACCTCTGCCGCGAAGTCGTCTACTTTCTTCTCGATTCCTTCGCCTGTCTCAAAACGTACAAACTTCTTAACTGTCATGTTTGCACCGTTCTCTTTAGCAACTTTTGCCACATACTTGGCAACTGTCAGATCGCTGTCCTGTACGTATACCTGGTCTAACAGACAGATCTCTTTCATCTCTTTGTTGAGACGTCCGATAATCATCTTCTCGATGATGTTCTCCGGCTTATCCGGATTCTCTGTCTTAGCCTGTGCAAGCAGGATCTCTTTCTCGTGATCCATGAACTCCTGAGAAACTTCGTCTCTGGACACATACTTCGGAGACATAGCTGCTACCTGCATAGCTACGTTCTTCAGACAAGCTTTGATCTCGTCGTTGATCACGTCTGTCTCAGCCTCTACAAGAACACCAATACGTCCGCCACCGTGGATGTATGCAACGATGCATCCGTCGGAAACGATCTTCTCAAATCTTCTGATGCTCAGCTTCTCGCCGATAACAGAGATCTTCTCTGTCAGAGCGTCCTGAACAGTCTTGGAAGCGTCTTCGTTCCATGCCTCTGCCATGAAAGCGTCCATATCTTTTGCCTCTGTTGCCAGAGCCTGCTCTGTAACTGCCTTAACAAATCCCTGGAACTCAGCGTTCTTTGCAACGAAGTCAGTCTCAGAGTTAACCTCTACGATAGCTGCTGTCTTATCATCTTTTACTTCAGCCATAACAAGACCTTCTGCAGCGATTCTTCCGGCTTTCTTAACAGCCTTTGCCTCGCCGTTCTTTCTCAGGTACTCGATTGCTGCGTCCATATCTCCGTTTGTCTCGCTGAGGGCTTTCTTGCAGTCCATCATGCCTGCGCCTGTAAGCTCTCTCAACTCTTTTACCATACTAGCTGTAACTGCCATTTTATTTTCCTCCATATTATATACGAATATATACGAATTACCGGTCTGTACGCCTCTGTCCGGAGCTTAGGCCTCCACTGTCTCCTCAGCTTCCTCTGCTGTCTCGTCGTAAGCTTCCTCGCCCTCTGCGTACTCTTCCTCACTGTACTCAGCAGCGCCCTGGTTCGCCTCAACAACAGCGTCTGCCATCTTGGAAACGATCAGTTTTACAGCGCGGATAGCGTCGTCATTTCCCGGGATCACATAGTCAAGCTCCTCAGGATCGCAGTTTGTGTCAGCGATACCGATCAGCGGGATTCCCAGTGTATGAGCCTCCTGCACACAGATTCTCTCTTTCTTCGGGTCAACGATGAAGATCGCATCCGGCAGTCTCTTCATCTCTTTGATGCCGCCAAGGTTCTTCTCCAGCTTCTCCCACTCTTTTTTCAGCTTGATAACTTCTTTCTTAGGAAGAACATCAAATGTTCCGTCCTCAGCCATTGCCTCGATCTCTTTCAGACGTGCCACACGGCTCTTGATGGTCTTGAAGTTTGTCAGCATTCCGCCGAGCCATCTCTCATTTACATAGAACATACCGCAGCGCTCTGCCTCTGTCTTGATAGCGTCCTGAGCCTGTTTCTTTGTTCCTACGAACAGGATCGTGCCGCCCTCTGCCGCGATATCGGATACTGCCTGGTAAGCCTCATCTACTTTTCCAACGGATTTCTGCAGGTCGATGATGTAGATACCGTTTCTCTCTGTGTAGATGTAGGGAGCCATCTTAGGGTTCCATCTTCTTGTCTGATGTCCAAAGTGAACACCTGCTTCTAAAAGCTGTTTCATTGAAATAACACTCATGTTTCTTTCCTCCATTTGGTTTTCTTTCTTCCGCACATTTCATTTCCCGCATGACCGTCTTTTCCTTAAAAAAGCTTAGGCACCGGTGCGGGCAGACATATGCGTGTTTTTTTGCAACGGTCATATATTATCATAAAACCTGCCCTGTTGCAAGCACTTCTCCTCATTTTGTGCCGCTGTTTTGCAGGATTTATCAGCAGTCAATGCCCTTTCTCTGGTAGAAGAGGTTGAACAGGATGTACCCGGCCCCGATCCACAGGGCGCACACGCCCAGGGCGATGAGATTGTTCTTTGCCAGCAGCTCCTGATCTTGAGTCACTCCATTGTAGATCGTCTGAAAGGAGGTGGTGGGCACAGCTACAGACACCTTCTCCAGCGTCTCATTCAGTCCCCCGAAAAGAGGAGGCAGCATGGTCAGCAGCATGAGGGGCGCCCCGATGGTCCCCGCTGACGCCTGGTCCCTGGCCAGAAGTCCCGCCAGCGCCCCCAGGAAGCACAGGCCCGCTGAAGCCAGCAGTACAGCCCCTGTGTAGACCGGGAAATCCTTCATATCGCCCCCTGTGATGAAGAACACGGCCGCCGCGTCCAGGAGCGTCATCAGAAGGCAGACCAGCAGTTTGGAGGCCAGGAACCCCTTCAAGTCCTTTTTCAGTAACGTAAAAATAATCTTTCCGCTCATAGCTATTGCTCCTCCTTTGTCAGTGTAAGAAATACGTCCCGGAGACTGGGCTCCTCGGAGTGGATCATGAGGACCTCTCCGGCCTGCCCCAGGGACTCCAGCAGGGCTTCTCTTTCAAGGGGCACTTCCCTTTTCCCCTCCTTCGTGGTGATGACCACCCTTTTGTGTGAGTATTTCAGCTCCTCCGGCGAGCCGCTCTCCACGATGCTCCCCTTGTTCAGAAGGGCCACTCTGTGACAGAGCTCATCCGCCTCCTCCATGTTGTGGGTGGTGAGAAAGACGGTGGCCCCCTCCCGGTTCAGCCTTCTTATGAGATCCCGTATCTCGTCCGCCGTAGCCGGGTCAAGGTTGGCCGTGGGCTCATCCAGAAAGAGAAGGCCCGGATCGTGGAGGATGGTCCTTGCGAAGACCAGCCTCTGCTTCATGCCCCTGGAGAGCTTCTCCACCTTCTTTTTGGCAGCGTCCAGGAGCTCCACCGCCTCCAGCGTCCTCCGTATTTTTTCCTTTTTGTCCCTGATCCCGTAAATATCCGCAAACAGGTCCAGGTTCTCATAGACCGTCATCTTCTCATACAGGCCGCTCATGTCGCTCATAATGCCTATTTTCTTTTTTATATCCGGAGAAAACGGGTCCTTCCCCAGTACCGTCACCTCCCCGCTGTCGCTGTGGAGCTGCCCGGTGAGGAGCTTAATAGTGGTTGTCTTTCCCGCGCCGGAGGGTCCCAGATATCCGAATATCTCTCCTTTTTTGATCTCCAGATCACAGTGATCCAGCGCCTTTACATTTCCAAAGGTCTTTGTCAGTTGATCTGCTTTTACGATGTTTGTCATGGCTTTCGTCCTCCTTACAGCTCCTATCTTACCGTTTCTCTGGATTTTCACCTTATTTTCCCGGTAAATGGAGCCTGTCAGAGGATGAACGGAGCAAAAAAAGGGGTGAGACCTGCAATGCCTCACCTCCAAAAGTCACTTTTTTATTTCTTATCTCTGACGCGTCCCGGCCTCCAGGGTGGGGAAAAAAGGTCTCTTTTTCCGGATCACAAAGAGGGAAGCGATTCCTGCCAGGAACCAGACCGCGCACACGGCCCCTCCCCAGACCAGGGACACATCCATAAAGCCCTCCATGGGCTGCAGCTTCTTCAGGACCACGCCCAGGATGCCGGTGGGCAGGAACTCTGCTAGCCTTCCAAATGCCACGTTCCAGTAGGAAAAGACCGGAGCCACATAGACAGCCACCACACTGACGGCCGCATACACATTTACGCTGTTCTGGTCCTTCGCGTACACACCGGTCAGGAAGCCCCAGGGCAGAAGGGCCGTCACCCCGGCCAGATGGACCAGCAGGTACTCCGGCAGGAGCGACATATCTGCCCCCGCGATCAGAAACACCACCACAGCCATGAGCTCTCCCACCACAAGACAGGCCCCTGCCTTGGACAGCGCAAAGCCTTTTCCCAAGCAGCTCCGAAAGATGCATCTGCTCCACCGCGGAGCGCACCCTCTTCTCCGTGCCCGACAGCCCCGCGAAAAACTTCAGATATTTCCTCACTGTCATCTTTTCATACAGGGCTCCCTCATCTTCCACATATCCTGCGTCCCGGCCCGCCGCCTCCACCAGAGGTGCCTCGTCCTTTTTGGTCCCCTCAAAGTGGAGCATCCGGCTGCCGGATAAAACCTCCCTCAAAAGCTCTTCCATAGTCTGTTCTCCTTTGTCATCACTCTTGCCATTTTCCGCAACAGTCAAAATACTCCTCCATTGTACTGGATGAAGACGCAGAATGCAATATACGGGGAAAAGCATGTCCGGAACTCCTCCGGGCGTATCGATCGAGTAGGGGAGATTTTCTCTCCCCTCTCACACCACCGTACATGCCGTTCGGCATACGGCGGTTCAACATAACTTCAAAGCATGGCGCTCATTGTAATAGTCAAGACAGCTTACAAGCCCTGCTTTAGTTAATACATCTTTAGAGATTGCCCTGACAACGCATGTCTTCGTTGCTACCCAATAATAGCGGTCTCCACAATACGCTGTCAGTCTTGCAAGGTCTTTTCCAACTCCCAGTTTCTGCAATCCCCATTGTCGCTTTCCTGGTACCTTCCACTGTTTCCAGATGATAACTCTGAGTCTTGTTCTTAAATGTGCGTCTATTTCTGTCATTACTGTTTTCATGGAACCAAGGGCATAGTAGTTAATCCATCCTCTTGTTACCTGATTGATTTTCTCAATCTTGCCCGTGACTGTTCCCGGCATTTTTCTACAGGTCAATCCTTTCAATCTGTCCTTGAACTTCTTCACAGATTCCTGATGGGGTCTGCATTTCCATTCCTTCGTCCTGCTGTCCTTGTAGAACCCGAAGCCAAGATACTTCAGCTTCATCGGTCTT